>NZ_VSSB01000002.1:0-613259 GCF_008122505.1 Agromyces mariniharenae
CAGACGACTGGGTTGATAGGCCGGATGTGGAAGCAAGGACTAACGACTTGTGCAGCTGACCGGTACTAATAAGCCGATAACTTGACAATCACTACACACACCACGTTGTAAGGCGGTGGTGCGTGGAACAGGATTGCTCGCGTCCACTCTGTGGTTCCCAACAGACGGAAACACAACACAACACACACAAACTCAACACAGACCCGCACACCCCGCACCAACCACGGTTGGCCAAGGGGGTACGTGCAACCGAGACCACCACACCCCCACACACATGTCGGGTGGTGCTGGTACCAGAGTTTCGGCGGCCATAGCGCGAGGGAAACGCCCGGACACATTCCGAACCCGGAAGCTAAGACTCGCAGCGCCGATGGTACTGCAGGGGCGACCCTGTGGGAGAGTAGGACACCGCCGGACATTCATTCGAGAAGAGCCACCCAGTGCTGGGTGGCTCTTCTTGGTTTAACGCGACGCCATCCGGCCTAGGCTGTGGGGATGGGGAATCGCTTGGGGGCGTCGCTGAGTCCCTACCTCCGGGCCCACGCCGACAACCCCGTCGACTGGTATCCGTGGGGCGACGAGGCCTTCGCCGCCGCACGCGAGCGCGATGTGCCCGTGCTCGTGTCGATCGGATACGCCACGTGCCACTGGTGCCACGTGATGGCCCGCGAGAGCTTCAGCGATCCCGCCATCGCCGAGCTCCTCAACGCGGGGTTCGTCGCGATCAAGGTCGACCGCGAGGAGCACCCCGACGTCGACGCGAGCTACCTGGCTGCGGCATCCGCCTTCACGCGTGAACTCGGCTGGCCGCTCACCGTGTTCGCGACGCCCGAGGGACGGACGTTCTATGCCGGCACCTACTTCCCGCCGCGATCGATGCGTGGCGTCCCGTCGTTCGCCGAGGTCCTCGCTGCGGTCGAGGAGGCGTGGCGCGAGCGACGGAGCGAGTTGCACGAGACGGCTGCGGCCGTCGCCGAGGCGCTGGCCGCGGCATCCGTCGCGTCGACCGCCGGTGAGCTGCCCGGGCCGGCCGAGCTCGAGGGCGCGGTCGCGATGCTCGCGGAGGACGAGGACCGGCTGCACGGCGGCTTCGGCACGGCGCCGAAGTTCCCCGTCGCCCCGGTGCTCGGGTTCCTCAGCCAGGCGGGTCCCGAGGGTCGCCGGCTCGCGGAGCGATCCCTGAAGCTCATGGGCGCATCGCCGCTGCGCGATCCGGTCGAGGGCGGCTTCTTCCGCTACGCGACGCGCGCCGACTGGAGCGATCCGCACTACGAGCGCATGCTCACCGACAACGCGCTGCTGCTCGGCGTCGCCGCCGACCTCGGTCGCGGTGACGGCGCGGCCGCGTTCGCCCACCTGCTCGCCGATGGGGTCGTCGGCTTCCTCGCCGAACGGATGCAGCTGGCCGGCGGCGGCTTCGCGAGCGCGCAGGACTCCGAGAGCTGGATCGACGGTCGACGAGACGAGGGCGGCTACTACCGGCGCGATGCGGCCGGCCGGGTCGGGCTCGAGCCGCCGGCGCTCGACGAGAAGGTGCTCACCGGGTGGAACGGCCTCGCGATCGGCGGACTCGCGCGGGCCGGGTTCGTCTTCGACGACGCCGCGGCGATCGACGCCGCTCGTCGGGCCGCGGACTTCCTGCTCGAGCGGCACGTGCGCGAGGACGGCACGCTGGTGCGCTCGTCGCTCGACGACGTGGCATCCGACGCCGTGGCGACGCTCGAGGACACCGGCATGCTGGCCGGCGGCCTGCTCGAGCTCGCCGCAGCGACCGGCTCGGTGCGGTACGCCGAGGCCGCTCGCCGCCTCATCGACCGGGCGGCGGAGACCGCCGTCGCCACGCATGCCGCTGACGGCATGGAGAGCTCGAGCGTCCCGTTCGCCGCCCCGTCGGGCGCGGATCCCGTGCTCGCGTCGTACGGTCTCGCGCTGCCGAGCGACCCGGCCGAGGGCGCCACGCCGTCGGGCGTCACGGCCTGCGCCGACGCCGCATGGCGGCTCTACGCGCTCGGCGCCGGTGATCGCTACCTCGACCTGGCCGAACAGGCGATGCGTTCCGTCGCCGGCATGGCCGTGCGACGCCCGATCGCGTTCGGCGGGGCACTCGAGGTCATGGCCCGGCTCGCGGCGCCGCTCGTGCAGCTCGTCACGGTCGTGCCCGACGACGACGAGGAGGACGACGGGGCGAGCGCGCTGCTCCGCGCCGCGACCCGGCGGCACGCGGCATCCGTCGCGGCGATCGTCACCGACCGGCAGGCGCGGGAGTTCGCGACAGCCGGGTTCGACCTGTTCGAGGGACGCACCGCGCAGGACGACGTGGCGACCGCGTATCGGTGCCGGTCGTTCGTGTGCGCGCTTCCCGTGCACGACGCCGGCGCGCTCGAGGAGCTCGTCGAGCTCGAGTAGTCGATCGGCGTCGGCGGCGCGGGCGACACGGCGTTCGGCAGGGCCTGCCGCATCCGTACGATGGTCGCATGAGCGATCGCGCATCCGTCGGCACGGCCTCCGTGGTCGTCGCCCTCGTCGTCGACGCCGTGCTCGTGGTCGTCTTCGCCGTCGTGGGCCGTTCGAGCCACGCCGAGGGCCTCGACGTCGCCGGCGTCTGGGGCACGGCCTGGCCGTTCCTCGCGGGCCTCGGCGTGGGCTGGCTCGCGGCGCGGGCGTGGCGGCATCCGATCGCCGTCTGGCCGACCGGGGTGATCGTGTGGGCGTCGACGCTCGTCGTCGGCATGCTGCTGCGGCTCGTCACCGGCCAGGGCACGGCCGCCGCGTTCATCGTGGTCGCCACGCTCACGCTCGCGGTGCTGCTCCTCGGGTGGCGGGCGATCGCCTGGGCCGTCATCCGACTTCGCGCGCGCGGCCGGGTCGGCGCGGCATGAACGTCATCGAGTGGCTCTTCGACGCCCAGCTCGTCATCGGCGGACAGGTGATCCTGTGGCGCGAGATCATCGGCAACCTGTTCGGCCTGGCCAGCGCGCTCGGCGGCCTGCGCCGCAAGGTGTGGGCATGGCCGGTCGGCATCATCGGCAACGTGCTGCTCTTCACGGTGTTCCTCGGGGCGGTGTTCGACACCCCGAACCCCGTGAACCTGCTCGGCCAGGCCGCCCGGCAGGTCATGTTCATCGTCGTGTCGATCTACGGCTGGGTGCGGTGGGCGCGGCACCGGCAGGTCAGCGAGTCGGCGGTGGATCCGAAGTGGGCGGGCACCCGGAACCGCATCATCCTGGCCATCGCGCTGGTGGGCGGCACGCTCATCCTCACGCCGATCTTCCGGGCGCTCGGTTCGTTCGAGCCCGTCTGGGCCGACGCGTGGATCTTCATGGGCTCGCTGCTGGCGACCTGGGGCATGGCCAAGGGATGGACCGAGTTCTGGCTCATCTGGATCGCGGTCGACATCGTCGGCGTGCCGTTGCTCGTGAGCGCGGGCTACTACGCCTCGGCGTTCCTCTACGTGTTCTACGGCGCGTTCACGCTGTTCGGGTTCATCACCTGGATGCGCGTGCAGCGGCGGGCCAAGCTCGCAGAGGGCGTATCACCGGCCTGAGGCGTCGCGTGCCGGGTCGCGCGTCACCAGGCCGACGGCACGCGGTCGAGCACCGACCACACCGCCGAGCTCAGCTCGGGGTGGTCGAGCGCGATGTCGCGCAGCAGCTCGAACTCGAACCGGGCCGCATCGCCGTCGCGCGCGGTGGGGTGGTAGGCACGGGCGCGTGCCGGACTCTAGCGCTCGGAGTGCAGCCGCTCCTCGCGGAGCGTGGCCACGACCTGCTCGTCGACCGACGGGAGGTCGGGCAGGAACACCCACGGGTCCTCGCCGAGCCGGCATCGCAGCTCGATGAGCGCCGCCAGCTCGTCGCGGGCATCCTGCCTCAAGCGCTCCAGCGTCGATGCGTCACCCATGCGCGACCTCCCCTCGCTTCCTCGATCGTAGCCAACGCCACGTCGACCCCTGCAACGCTACGTGCCCCGTGTGACGTCGGGGTTACACGGCATGAAGGCACGTGTACGCGAGATGACGTCCAGATGACGCGGACGGGCCGGGTTCGGCCCGTGCCTGCTTGAATGAACCGGCTGGAGCACGGACGGGAGGAGCGCGCGTGGCCGCAGAGGTGCTGATCCTGCACGGATGGCAGAACCGCCGCCCGGACGGGCACTGGCAGCGATGGCTCGCGGGCGAGCTCGAGGCGCGCGGCGCGCATGTGCGCTACCCGCAGCTCCCCGAGCCCGACGAGCCCGTGCTCGACGACTGGCTCCGCACGCTCGACGCGGAACTCGCGGGCACCGACCCGGCCACGCTCACGGTGGTCGCCCACAGCCTCGGCTGCCTGCTCTGGCTGGCGCACGCGAGCCGGCGGGCCGCGGCCGGCGAGGTCGCGCCGCTCGCTCGGCGGGTCGTGCTCGTCGCGCCGCCCGCGCCCGACGTCATCCGCGGCATCCCCGAGATCATGGGGTTCGCGCCGGCATCCGACGACGAAGGGCTCAGGGCGGCCCTCGCGTCGAGCGCCACGGAGCGCACGACCATCGTGGCCGGCGCTGAGGATCCGTACTGTCCCGACGGCGCCGAGCGCACGTTCGCGATCCCGCTCGACGCCGCATTCGTCGAGGTGCCGGGCGGCGGGCACCTCACGATCGACGACGGCTTCGGGCCCTTCCCGCTCGTGCGCGACCTCGTCAACGGCTGACCGGGAGCGGTCCGGCCGGGTGCGGTTGAATGGTGCGGTGACCTCCGGCATCGCTCCCCTCGACGAGCGCACGACCGACCTGGTGCGCCGGCTCGGCGACGACCTGCGCGCGGGCGGCTTCACCGTCGAAGCGCTCGACCGCCTGTGGGGCGCGGATGCCGCGGCCGCCCTGCATCGCGGCGAACGCGTCCCCGCACGACGCATCCTCGACGCCCGTCGCGCCGCGCACGATCCCGCGGCCGATCTGGCGACGCTCGCGGAGCTGTTCGTGCTCGGCCTGCCGGTCCCCGAACGCGAGGCGGCGCACGCACTCCCGAGCCTCGGCGTCGACGGGGCCGTGGAGCTGGAGCTCCTCATGCGGGATGCCGCGACGACGACCCGCGCGGGCGCGGCGGGCGACGCGGCATCCGTTCGCCCGCTGCTCGACCTGCGGCCGTACGCGTTCGTCGACGCGCACGGCGACGGACAGTGGTGGATCCTCTCGGACCTCGGCGAGGTGGCCCTGGGCCACGAGCTCGGCGAAGGCCACGTGCTCGGCGTCGGCGGTGCCTCGATGACGCTGTCGGGGCTCATGCTGCCGACGCCGGTGCGCACGGTGCTCGACCTCGGCACCGGCTGCGGCATCCAGGCCATGCACGCGACCCGGTTCGCCGACCGCGTCGTGGCCACCGACATCTCGCTGCGCGCGCTGCGGCTCGCGCAGCTCAACGTCGCGATGAACGGCATCGAGGGCGTCGAGTTCCGGCTCGGGAGCCTGTTCGAGCCCGTCGCGGGGGAGCGGTTCGACCGCATCGTCTCGAACCCGCCGTTCGTGATCACGCCGCGCGCGCCGGGAGTGCCCGAGTACGAGTACCGCGACGGCGGCATGGTCGGCGACGGCATCGTCGAGGCCGTGATGCGTGGCGCGGCGGAGCACCTCGAGCACGGCGGCATCGCGCAGCTGCTCGGCAACTGGGAGGTGCGCGACGTCGAGGACGGCCTCGATCGGGCGCGCGGCTGGGCCGGGCACCTCGAGCACTGGATCGTCGAACGCGAGGTGCAGCGCGCCACGGAATACGCCGAGACCTGGATCCGCGACGGGGGCACGCGCCCCGGGACGCCCGCGTTCGACCGGCTCTACGAGGCCTGGCTCGACGACTTCGAGCGGCGAGGCGTGCGCGAGGTCGGCTTCGGCTACGTGCTGCTGCGCCGCCCGGCTGAGGAGACGGCGCCGCGGTTGGCCCGGGTGGAGCGGCTGCACGGTCCGCTCGGCTCGGGCGCCGGGGCCGGCGGCCTCGGCGTGCACCTCGCCGCGTGCCTCGAGGCGCACGACCGGCAGGCGCGACTCGACGACGCCGCGCTCGCGGCACAGCGCCTCGCGGTCGCGGGCGACGTGACCGAGGAGCGCCACCACTGGCCCGGCGACGAGCACCCCACCGCCATGCTGCTGCGACAGGGCGGCGGGTTCGGACGCGTCGTGAGCCTCGACACCGGGCTCGCGGCGCTCGTCGGCGCCTGCGACGGCGAGCTCCCGGTCGCCGCGATCGTCGCCGCGATCGCCGACCTGCTCGAGGTGGACGCCGACGCGCTCGCCGCCGACCTGCTGCCCGCCGTGCGGGCGCTCATCGACGACGGGATGCTGCTGCTGCCCGCCGAGTGAGGGCGGCCGGGACCGCCGGGTCACGGCGTTCCCCGAGCCGTCGGCGGTATCCTCGGTTGGCACGTCCGAAAGCGAGTCCATGGCCGACAGCCCCCTCTCCGAGTCCCCGTACGAGGTGCTCGGCGTGTCCGCCGATGCGGATGCCGCCGCGCTGCGCCTCGCGTACCGCCGGGCCCTCCGCACCGCCCACCCCGACACGGGCGGCGACCCGGCGCGATTCCACGCGGTGCAGCGGGCGTGGGTGCTCATCGGCACGCCCGAGGCGCGCGCGGCCTTCGACCGCGGCATCCGGAACGGGTCGGGCGGCGGGAGCGCGCCGAGCCGCGAGGCCTGGGCGCCGGCGCCGCCGAAGCGCCCACGCGACTCGCGTCCGCTGGCTCGCTCCTACGGACATCCGGGCGGGCTCACGCGCGAGCTCTACCTCGACCGCATCCGGGAGTGGTCGGGTCGCGGCGTCGACGTGCCCGACCCGTACGATCCCGCCCTCGTGAGCCGGGCGCCGCGCGAGATCCGGCACATCCTCGCCGACGCGCTCGTCGAGGAGTCGACCGCCCGCTCCCTCTCGACGCTCGGCATCGCCTACACGATCTGGCACGACATCGCGACGCATGCCGCAGGCCCGGGATTCCCGCCGAAGCTCGACCACCTCGTGCTCGGGCCGACGGGCCTGTTCGCCGTCCAGTCCGAGGACTGGGGCGGACCCGTCGCGCTGAAGCGCGGCGAACTCGTCGGTGAGGCGCTCGCCGGGGAACGGCCGTTCCGGGCGCTCGCGGCCCGCGCGAAGGCGATCGGCCGAGCGGCCCGCGTGAAGCCCACGGCGCTCGTGATCGTGGTGCCCGACGAGTACGCCGCCGAGCCGCTCGCGCTCGGCGGCAGCATTCGCGGCGCCGCGGTCGCACTCGTGCGCAGCTCACGACTCGCGAGCGCCGTGCGCGAGGGGATCCCGGGCTCCGCGCATCTCGGCGGCACCGAGGTCATGGAGGTGCGCTCGCGGCTGCAGGCGGTCGTGCGGTTCGCGTGAGGCGCTGAGCGGACAGGTCGGCCCGCGGCATCCGGCATCATGGGAGGATGCCCGATCTCGACCGTGATGCCCACATCGCCGACTTCGCCGACTTCGTCCGCGACTCGCCCTCGTCGTACCACGCCGCCGCCGCGGTGGCCGCGCGACTCGAGGCCGCCGGGTTCGAGCGGCTCGACGAGCGCGCCGAGTGGCCGGCCGGTCCGGGCAGGCGCGTCGTGGTGCGCGACGGCGCGGTCATCGCCTGGGTGCAGCCCGATGCGGCGGGACCGACGACGCCGTTCCGGATCCTGGGCGCGCACACCGATTCGCCCGGGTTCAAGCTCAAGCCGGGCATGTCCACGACCGCGGAGGGGCTGCTGCAGGCCGGCGTCGAGGTCTACGGCGGGCCGCTGCTCAACTCGTGGCTCGACCGGGAGCTCGAGCTCGCCGGTCGCCTCGTCACCACCGACGGCGTCGAGCACCTCGTGCGCACGGGCCCGTTGCTGCGCATCCCGCAGCTCGCGATCCACCTCGACCGCGAGGTGAACAAGGGCCTCACGCTCGACAAGCAGCGCCACATGCAGCCCATCTGGGGCGCCGGCGCCGGGCAGGACGTCGTCGCCCACCTGGCCGGTGTCGCCGGCGTCGACCCCGACGACGTCGCCGGGCACGACGTCCTCGTCGCCGACGCGGCGGCGCCCGCCCGATTCGGGCTCGACGACGCGCTCTTCGCCTCGGGTCGCATGGACGACCTCACGTCGGTGCACGCGGGCCTGGTGGCCCTGCTCGCCGCGCCGGCGAGCACCGGGCACGTGAGCGTGCTCGCCGCGTTCGACCACGAGGAGATCGGTTCGGAGTCGCGCTCGGGCGCGAGCGGGCCGTTCCTCGAGGACGTGCTCAGGCGCATCGCCGCGGGGCTCGGCGCTGACGCGACCGACCGCCGCCGCGGCTTCGCGGACTCCTGGCTGCTCTCGTCGGACACCGGTCACGCGGTGCACCCGAACTACCCCGAACGCCACGACCCGGGCAACCGCCCGGTGCTCGGCGGCGGACCGCTGCTGAAGCTCAACGCCAACCAGCGGTACGCGACCGACGGCGTGGGCTCGGCGCTGTGGGCGCGTGCGTGCCGGCAGGCCGGCGTCTCGACGCAGCCGTTCGTGTCGAACAACCAGGTCCCGTGCGGCACGACGATCGGCCCGCTGTCGGCCACCCGGCTCGGCATCCGCACGGTCGACGTGGGCGCGCCGCTGCTCTCGATGCACTCGGCCCGCGAGCTCGCGCACGTCGACGACCTCGTCGCGCTCGCCGCGGCCGTGACGGCGTTCTTTGCGCCCGAGGACTGATCGGCCGTTCCGATCCGGCGACCGGCACGCTGGCCGGATCTCGCGGCACGACGGCGCGATTTCACGGGCGGGGCGGCGCGCGGCGGTGCGAGGGTGGTCGCATGACCGAGACGACCGCCCCCGCCGCATCCGCCCTCTTCGAGCACGTCGCGACGCGCGACGAGGCGATCGCGCACTTCCGCGGCCGCCTCGCGGTCGAGGTCGACGTGTCGGACGTCGCAGCCGCCCTCGGCGAGCCCGGGCCCGGGTTCGTGCTCGTCGACACCCGCAGCGACGAGTCGTGGGCGCAGGGGCACGTGCCGGGCGCGCTGCACCTGCCGCGGCGCCGGATCGAGGACCTCGCGCCCGAGCTGATCCCGACGGGCACGCCTGTGGTGGTCTACTGCTGGGGACCCGGCTGCAACGGCGCCACGCGTGCCGCGCTCGAGTTCGCGCTGCTCGGCTACCCGGTGAAGGAGATGATCGGCGGCTTCGAGTACTGGGTTCGCGAGGGCTTCGCGTTCGACAGCGCCGACGGGCTCGCACAGCTTCCGGCCGACGCGCTGACGAACGTCGCGCCCGACGGATTCGGCGCGGCGTCGACGCCCGGGACGCGCGGGGAGCTCCTCACGGGCGATGCGATCGCCTCGGGCATCACCTGCGCCTGCTGAGGGCGCGAGCCTGCTGAGCACGCCGCCACGCCGCCGACGCGCCGCGCTCAGGCGATCGTGACGAGCGGCGCGGCGGGGTCGGCGGTCCACTCGTCGAGCGACCCGTCGTAGATCGCGACGTCCGCGTGCCCGGCGCGCCGGAGGGCGAACCCGGTGCCCGCCGCCGCGATGCCCGCGCCGCAGTACACGACCACACGGGACGGGTCGCCCTCGGTCGCGGCCGCGAGCCGCGCGTCGAGCTCCGCGCCCCGCAGCAGGGTGCGGGTCTCGCGGTCGACGACGCTGCCCACCGGCACGTTCACGCTGCCGGGGATGTGGCCGCGCCGGGCGCGCCGCCCGGTCTCGCCGCGGAAGTCGCTCGGCGGCAGCGCGCAGACGAGCGCGGCATCCGATTCGCCGGCGACGATGCGCTGCACCTCGGGCCCGTCGGCCCAGAATCCCTCGCGCGGCGAGAGCGTGAGCGAGCCGGCCTCGCGCGGCGCCTCGAAGCCGGTCTCGAGGGTGCGACCCTCGGCCCGCCAGCGGGCGAGGCCCCCGTCGAGCACCGCGACGCGCTCGACGCCCGCCGACGCGAGGATCCACCACAGCCGGGCCGCCCACTGGCCGATCGACGAGTCGTAGACGACGACGGCGACTCCGTCGTCGATGCCGAGGTCGCGGGCCGCGCGCTCGAGCCGCGCCGGCTCGGGGCGCGTGAAGGAGAAGGGCCCCTCGGGGTCGGACAGCTCCTCGAGCAGGTCGCCGAAGACCGCGCCCGGGATGTGCCCCTCGATGAGGTACTCGTCGAGACCGCTCAGCCAGCGGAAGCCGGCCGGCGTCTCGGTGCCGAGCACGCTCGCGTCGACGACGACGAGCCCCGAGTCGCCGAGGTGGGCGGCGAGCCACTCGGTGGAGACGAGGTCGGTCGGGAGGTCGAGTGCCGGCATGCCGACACGCTAGTCCGAGCGTCGGCCCGTCGCGCCGGATGCCGCAACAGGCCGTAACCCGCTCGGGCGGCGGGTCAGCGCAGCATCCCCCGCCGGCTCTCCAGCCAGAGCGTGTGCTCGCGCAGGCCGTTGCGCACGGCCGACTTGATGATGAGGTAGCCGATCCAGAGCATGAGGGCGAGGATCGCGAGGTAGACCACCAGGCCGATGACGAGGCCGATGAGGCCGGCGCTGGTGACGAGGTCGGAGACGTCAGGGGAGTCCATCAGCACAGGTTGCCAGACGCGTGCCTCGCTGCGCGAGGGTCCCGATCGGGGGACAGCCTGGACGCGATCGGGTCCGGGCACCGACTCGATCGCCGGCCCGACGCGAGCGTCAGCGTCGGGGGGCGCTCAGCACTCGATGACGTTGACCGCGAGGCCGCCCTCGCTCGTCTCCTTGTACTTCGTCATCATGTCGAGGCCGGTCTGGCGCATGGTCTCGATGACCGTGTCGAGCGACACGAGGTGCGTGCCGTCGCCGTGCAGCGCGAGCCGCGCGGCCGAGACCGCGGTCGACGACGCGATCGCGTTGCGCTCGATGCAGGGCACCTGCACGAGGCCGGCGACGGGGTCGCAGGTGAGGCCGAGGTGGTGCTCCATCGCGATCTCCGCGGCGTTCTCGATCTGGCGCGGCGTGCCGCCGAGCACGGCGCACAGCGCTCCGGCCGCCATGGCGCACGCGGAGCCGACCTCGGCCTGGCATCCGCCCTCGGCGCCCGAGATCGACGCGTTCTTCTTCACGAGGCTCGCGATCGCCGCGGCGGTGAGCAGGTAGCGGCGGATGCCGGCGGCATCCGCACCGGGCACGAAGCGCAGGTAGTAGTGGCCGACCGCGGGGATGATGCCCGCGGCGCCGTTGGTCGGCGCGGTGACGACGCGGCCGCCCGACGCGTTCTCCTCGTTCACCGCGAGGGCGAACGCGTGCAGCCACTCCGTCGAGGTGTCGCGAAGGCCGGTGGTGTGCGCCGTGTCGCGGTCGTACTCCTCGAGCCGGCGGCGCACCTCGGGCGCGCGGCGCTTCACGCCGAGCCCGCCGGGCAGCGTGCCCTCGGTCGAGAGCCCGTGGTCGACGCACTCGGCCATGGCCGCCCAGATCGCGTCGAGTCCCGCGTCGATGCCCTCCTCGCCGTGCACGGCGACCTCGTTGTACCGCGCGACGTCGCAGAACGAGACGCCGTGCTCGTCGCAGAGGTCGAGCAGCTCGGCCGCATTCGAGTAGGGCAGCGGATGCCGCAACGCCTCCGACTGCTCGGGCGCGTCGCCCTCGCGGCGGATGAAGCCGCCGCCGACCGAGTAGTAGGTCTCCTCGGCGAGGGGCAGCGCGTCGTCCTCGCCCCAGGCCTGGAGCGTCATCGCGTTCGGATGTCCGGGGAGGCGGGTGCGCGGCTCGAGGCTGAGGTCGTTGCGCGTCATCGTGATCGGGTGGCGTCCGGCCACGCGCACCTCGGCGCCCTCGTCGCCGAGCCGCGCCCAGGCGCCGCGCACGTCGTCGGGGTCGCAGTCGTCGGGCTTCAGGCCCGCGAGCCCGGCGACGACCGCGTCAGGCGTTCCGTGTCCGAGCCCGGTCGCGCCGAGCGAGCCGTACAGGGAGCACGTGATGCGGGTCACGCGAGAGAGGATGCCGTCGTCGGCGAGCCGCTCGGCGAACGCACGCGCCGCGCGCATCGGGCCGACGGTGTGCGAACTCGAGGGTCCGATCCCGATCGAGAAGAGATCGAGGGCTGAGACGAACGCTGTCACCCCTCAAGGCTACGTCGCAGCACGCGCACGGATCCGCCGTCGGATCGAAGGAATCGTGCGCCGATGGCCGCTTCGTCGCGGAACCGCGCGGGATCGCCTATCGCCTGCTCATGTGAGCAGTCCTCGACGATCCTCAGCACGCCGATGAGCCCACCCGCCGGAGGGCGGGCAGGCTCATCGGGTCGCGTCATCCGACGCGTCATCCGATCACGAGATCTTGCGGCGGTAGGCCAGCATCGCGAAGCCGTAGGCCACCACGAGGATGCCGACGAGCCAGGCGAGGGCGATCCAGATGTCGGAGCCCACCGGCTGGCCGGTGAACAGGGCTCGGATCGCGTCGACGATGGCGGTGACGGGCTGGTACTCCGCGAAGACGCGGACCGGGCCCGGCATGCTCTCGGTGGGCACGAACGCGGAGCTGATGAACGGCAGGAAGATGAGCGGGTACGAGAACGCGCTCGCGCCGTCGACCGACTTCGCGGTGAGGCCCGGGATCACGGCGAGCCAGGTCAGGGCCAGGGTGAACAGCACCATGATTCCCGCCACGGCGAGCCAGGCCAGCAGGTCGGCGCCCGTGCGGAAGCCCATGATGAACGCGACGCCCACGACGATCGCGAGCGACACGAGGTTCGCGACGAGCGAGGTCAGCACGTGCGCCCACAGCACGCTCGAGCGGGCGATCGGCATGGACTGGAACCGCTCGAAGATGCCGCCCTGCATGTCCAGGAACAGCCGGTAGGCCGTGTAGGACACGCCAGAGGCGACCGTGATGAGCAGGATGCCGGGCAGCAGGTAGTCCACGTACTGCGTGTCGGAGCCGGTGTCGATCGCGCCGCCGAACACGAACACGAAGAGCAGCATGAAGGCGATCGGCATGATCGCTGTCGTGATGATCGTGTCGAGGCTGCGGGTGATGTGGCGCAGGGATCGGCCCGTGAGCACGGCGGTGTCGCCGAGGAAGTGCGTGGTCGCGGTCATCGGTGCGGTTGCGGTGGTCATCATCGGTCCTTTCGAGACGTGGCGGTCGTGGCCGCATCGGCGGTGGCGGTGTCGGCGGTGGCGGTGCTGCCGTCGTCGCCGACGAGGGTGAGGAAGATCTCCTCGAGGGTGGGCTGCTTCTCGACGTACTCGACCGTCGCCGGGGGCAGCAGCCGCTTCAGCTCGTCGAGGGTGCCGTTGACGAGGATCCGGCCCTGGTGGAGGATCGCGATCCGGTCGGCGAGGTGCTCGGCCTCGTCGAGGTACTGCGTCGTGAGCAGCACCGTCGTGCCGTTCGCGGCGAGCTCCGTGACGGACTGCCACACCTCGATGCGCGCCTGCGGGTCGAGCCCGGTCGTCGGCTCGTCGAGGAAGATGATCGGCGGGTCGCCGATCAGGCTCATCGCGATGTCGAGGCGTCGGCGCATGCCGCCCGAGTACTCGGCCACCTTGCGGGTGCCCGCTTCGGTGAGGGAGAACCGCGCCAGCAGGTCGTCGGCGATCCGGCCCGGGCCGGGGAGGTGCCGCAGCTGGGCGACGAGCACCAGGTTCTCGCGGCCGGTGAGGACCTCGTCGACCGCGGCGAACTGCCCGGTCAGGCTGATGGACGCG
This sequence comes from Agromyces mariniharenae, assembly GCF_008122505.1. Taxonomy (NCBI): domain Bacteria; kingdom Bacillati; phylum Actinomycetota; class Actinomycetes; order Micrococcales; family Microbacteriaceae; genus Agromyces; species Agromyces mariniharenae. The sequence goes on from NZ_VSSB01000002.1 coordinate 13,612, forward strand.
CGGACCTCTGCGCCCTGCTCGGCGACGTCGAAGCCGTTGACGCCGGCCGAGCCGGCGTCGGCACGGAGCAGGGTGGACAGGATCTTCACGACGGTGGTCTTGCCGGCCCCGTTGGAGCCGAGGAGGGCGAAGATGCTGCCGCGGGCGACGTCGAAGTCGACGCCGCGGAGGACCTGCAGGTCCTTCTTGTAGGCCTTCTCCAGGCCCTGCACGCGGATGGCAGGCGCCTGGGACTGATCGGTGGTCATCTGGATCTCCGTTTCTCAACTGGAGCGCGATGCACGGACGTGCGTCGCGCGCTGGTGCGGTGTGCTCGGGTGTTTCAGGGCGCACTCGACCATCCCGACGTCGGACGTGGTTCGTCCGGCGGGTCGTGCGTGGCGGTGGGGGTCGGTGTGAGCGGTCGGTGACCGGGTCGGCTAGTGAGCCGGCGTCGAGCTCGGCCGGCGGATCAGGATGTCGCCCCAGCTCGTGCGGGCGTGCAGCTCGACGGTGTTCTCGTCGGCGCCGGGCGCGTCGGAGGGCGTGAGCTTGTTGCGGACGGCGCCGTGCTGGCTCGAGACGTCGAGCCAGGCGGCCGTGCCCTCGGCCACGCCCACCTCGATGCCGCCGTAGCCGGCCTCGAGCTGCACGCGGCCGCCGTCGATGCGCTCGACGAGGAGGTTGCCGTAGCTGCTCTTCGCCGTGACGGCACCGCGTGCGTTGGCGACGGTGACGTCGCCGTGGGCGCCCTGCACGACGAGCGTGCCGGTGACCTCGCCGATCGTCGTGGAGCCGTTGGGGTTCTTGATGATCGCCTCGCCCGACAGTTCGCGGATGCGGATGCTGCCGGCCGACGAGGTGAGCTCCACGGCGCCGGTCGCGCGGCCGACGATGATCGCGCCCGATGCGGTGCGGGCCGTGACGCGCTCGGCCTCGTCGACCCGCACGTCGCCGGCGCCGCTGCGGTAGGCGACGGCGCCGAAGGAGCCCTCGGCCAGGAGGCGGCCGGCGCCGGTGGCGCCGCGCACCTCGGAGCCCTCGGGCACCTGGATCGTGACGTCGACCTGGCCGTTGCCGCCGAACGGGGTGTAGTGGAGCCACCCCTTCGTCGTGCGGACCGTGAGCACGTCGCCCACGAGCTCGACCTTCGCGTCGGCGGCGGACTTGACGTCGCTCGACTTCTCGGGGTTGGCGGGCCGGACCTCGACGACGGTGTCGGCGCGGTCGGAGGCGACGACGTCGACGTCGCCCCAGCCGAGGTCGAGGTCGACGACGACGGGATGCGGGGTCTGGTAGGTGGTCATGATGACTCCTTCGTGATGATCGGTGTTCAGCGGACCCAGCCGGTGACGCGGTTCGCGTCGCCGTCGGCCGGGCGGGTCTCGGTGGGCCGTGCTGGGGCGGGCTCGACAGCGGCGGCGATCGCGCGCACGAGCCAGGTGTTGACGGAGACGCCGTCGCGGGCGGCCGCCAGCTCGACCTGGGCCTTCAGCTGGTCGGGGATGCGGAGCGTGGTGCGGCTCGTCGCGGCGTCCTCGGCGACGGGCACGGCAGCGGATGCCGCGGGGACCTGCATCGCAGGCGCGGTACGGTCGGACGCGGGCTCGAACGTCGCAGTCGGGGGGACCGTGACGACGAACTCGGGGTCGCGTCCGCGGAGCCGAACGTCGACCGCGCCGGGGGCGAGCTCGGCGGTGATCTCCGCCGCGGCGGCGGAGAGCGCCTCGAGCAGCACCAGCCGCACGGAGGCGTCGAGGGGCGCGGTCAGTCGCTGTGCGAGACCGAGTGCCTCCTCGCCGCCGGCCTCGGCTGCGATGGCCAGTTGGCGCTGGAGTTCGTCGACGTATCCGGTGAGTTCCATGACACCAGTGTGACACCACAGTGGTGTCATGTCAACACCATGTGCGTCAGATTGGTGTCAACGGGTGGTTCGAGTGGTGTCAGCGGTGGTGTCGCGCGAGGTCGACAGGCATCCCGGCGCCGCGACGATCGTCCGGCCGGCGCCCCGTAGGCTGGGTCGGATGTCCTCGACCGACCCGACCAGCCCGAACCCTACGCCCGCCTCCGCGCCCGGCGGCGTCGAGGTGCGACTCGTGCGCGACGGCGAGCACGAAGCCGTCGGCGCACTGGCACGAGAGGCGTACGCCGGCGACTTCGTGCTGAGCGCCACGTACCTGGTCGAGATCGAGTCGGTCGCCGAGCGCGCCCACGAGGTGTGGGTGGCCGCGGATGCCGCGACGGGCGCGCTGCTCGGCACGGTCTCGACGCCGAGGGCCGGCCGGCGCATGTCGGCCGTCGCGCGCGACGACGACGAGCTCGACTTCCGGTTCCTCGGCGTCTCGGCGGCGGCACGCGGTCGCGGGGTCGGCGAGGTGCTCGTCCGGCACGTCATGGAGCTCGCGGCTCGTCGCGGCATCCGTCGCGTCGTGCTCAACACCGGCCCCGAGATGCAGTCGGCACAGCGGCTCTACGCCCGGCTCGGGTTCTCCCGGCTGCACGAGCGCGAGCACGTCGTCGACCTGCCGAGCGGCCGGAGCTTCCTGCTCATGGCGTACGGGCGCGACGTCGAGGCGGCACCCGAGTCGTCGGCGGCCTGACGCTCCGCTGCCGCGCGAGTCAGCGCACGGTCTTGCGCGCCGTGATCTGCCCCGTGTCGAAGCCGAGCAGGTGGAGCCCGCCGTGGAACCGGGCGTGCTCGACCTTGATGCAGCGGTCCATGACGACCGTGAGCCCCTGCTCCTCGCCGTAGTACGCGGCATCCTGGTTCCAGATGCCGAGCTGCACCCAGATGGTCTTCGCACCGGCGGCGACGACGTCGTCGACGACCTGCGGGATGTCGCTGCCGCGGCGGAACACCACGACGATGTCGGGCACCTCGGGCAGGTCCTGCAGGCTCGCGTACGCCGGCTCGCCGAGGATCTCGGTCTCGTTCGGGTTCACGAAGTAGAGGCGGTAGTCGCTCGACTGCTGCAGGTACGTGCCGACGAAGTAGCTCGAGCGCGACGGCTTCGGCGAGGCGCCGACGATCGCGACCGACTTCGCCGCGTTCAGGATGCGCAGCCGCTGCCGCGCGTCGGGGCCCGTCCACGTGCGCTGCGAGTGCAGCAGCTTCGCGAGCGGCGAGTTCGCCGGCAGCTCGCAGGAGAGGCCGTTGACGAGGCGGACGGTCTCGACGTCGGCGCCGAGCTCCGTCGACGCAGCCGCGGCATCCGTCGCTTCGGTCGTGAGCGTGTCGGTCATCACTTGCCTCCCGTGGCCTGCGCGAGTGCCTGGTCCAGATCGTAGATGATGTCGTCGGCGTCCTCGATGCCCACTGAGAGGCGGATCACGCCCGGCAGGACGCCCGCGTCGACGAGCTGCTGCTCGGTGAGCTGGGCGTGCGTGGTCGACGCCGGGTGGATGATGAGGGTCTTCGCGTCGCCGATGTTCGCGAGGTGGCTGGCGAGGTTCACGGACTCGATGACCTGCTGGCCGACCTCGCGACCGCCCTTCACCTCGAAGCTGAACACGGAACCGGGCCCCTGCGGCAGGTACTTCTGCGCGCGGTCGTGGTGCGGATGGTTCGGCAGGCCGGCCCAGAACACGCGCTCGATGCGCGGGTCCTGCTCGAGCCACTCGGCGACGGTGCGGGCGTTGTCGACGTGCGCCTGGATGCGGTACGGCAGTGTCTCGACCCCCTGCGCGAGCAGGAACGCCGAGTGCGGCGCGAGCGTCGGGCCGAGGTCGCGCAGCTGTTCGGCACGCAGGCGGGTGAGGAACGCGTACTCGCCGAAGTTGCCCGACCACTGCAGACCGCCGTAGTGCGGGACCGGCTCGCCGAAGAGGGGGAACTTGTCGGAGTGCCAGTGGAACCGCCCCGACTCCACGACGACGCCGCCGAGCGTGGTGCCGTGCCCGCCGAGGAACTTCGTCGCCGAGTGCGTGACGATGTCGGCGCCCCACTCGATGGGGCGGTTGAGGTAGGGCGTCGGGATCGTCGAGTCGACGATGAACGGGATCCCGTGTGCGTGCGCGACGTCGGCGAGCGCCTCGAGGTCCGCGATTTCGCCCGAGGGGTTCGCGATGGTCTCGACGAAGAGCGCCTTCGTGTTCTCCCGGATCGCCGCCGCGTAGTCCTCGGCGTCGGCGCTCGCGACGAACGTCGTCTCGACGCCGAAGCGGCGCAGCGTCACGTCGAGCTGCGTGATCGAGCCGCCGTAGAGGTTCGCGCTCGCCACGATGTGGTCGCCGGCCCCGACCAGGCTCGCGAAGGTGATGTACTGCGCCGACAGGCCCGACGCGGTCGCGACGGCGCCGAGTCCGCCCTCGAGGCTCGCGACGCGCTCCTCGAAGCTCGCGACGGTCGGGTTGGCGAGCCGCGAGTAGATGTTGCCGTACTTCTGCAGCGCGAAGCGGGCCGCGGCATCCGCCGTGTCGTCGAAGACGAACGCGCTGGTCTGGTATATCGGCAGGGCGCGGGCCCCCGTCACCTGGTCGGGGATGTTGCCCGCGTGGATCGCACGCGTCTTGAAGCCGTATTCGCGGTCTGCCATGCGGTCCACGCTAGCCGTGCGCCGGGTGCGGCTCGCGCGCCGCCGTAACCGGGGGCAACGGGCGCCTCAACCGACCACGTCGTCGGTCGACACGACGCGCGCGAACTCGCCGCCGTCGAGGTTCACCGCGGTCGCGCGCGCGAGCTCGGCGGCCGTGAGGCGGATGCCGCCCGGCCCCTCGAGGTCGAACGTGTGCGTCGCGTCGAGCGGGACGATCACGTCGTACCCGAGGTTGCCGCCCACGCGGGCCGTGGTCTCGACGCACATGTTCGTCTGGATGCCGCAGACCACGAGTTGACGGATGCCGCGCTCGCGCAGCCACGCGTCGAGGTCGGGCCGCCCGTGGAATGCCGAGTTCACCTCCTTCGAGACGAGGAGCTCGTGCGCGGCATCCGCCACCACGTCCTTCAGCGCGTTGCCCGGGGTGCCGGGTGCGAGGGGCGACCCCTCCTCCTCCGAGTCGTGCCGCACCAGGACGACGGGACGCCCGGCGTCGGTCCACGCGGCGACGAGCCGGCCGATGTTCGCCTCGGCATCGGGGTTGTCGCGGGGCCCCCAGCCGGGGTCGTCGAACCCCCGCTGCACGTCGATCACGAGGAGGGCGGCGTCGTCGGCGATGTCCATGCGTCCATCCTGCGTCGGCGCGCCCGCACACGGGCCGCGAATGCCTGCCGATCGTCGTCGGGATCCTGCCGCCCTAGGCTCGGGGGATGATCCTCGAGCACGCGATCCTGCCCGTCGTCCCCGGCCGCGAGGCGGACTTCGAGGCGGCGTTCGCCGAGGCGAAGCCGATCATCGCGTCGACGCCCGGCTTCGTCGACCTCACGCTGTCGCACTCGATCGAGACGCCGAACGCCTACCTCCTGCTCGTGCACTGGGAGAGCGTCGAGGCGCACGAGCAGGGGTTCCGCGGCTCGCCCGAGTACGAGCGCTGGCGGGCGCTGCTGCACGGGTTCTACGAGCCGTTCCCCGTGGTCGAGCATTTCGCCGAGGTCGCGCGGGCCTGACGGCCGCCACGATCGCGCCCGACCTCGCGCGAGCTCACCGTCCGCGCGAGCCCTCCGTCCGCGCGAGCCCTCCGTCCGCGCGACTGCGCCACTTCGGCGCCGTCTGCGCCAGTTCGGGTGGCGCAACGGGCGTCGAAGTGGCGCAGGGCCGGGCAGCGGATGCCGCGTGCGGTGCGGCCTGACGCAAGCGGATGCCGCGCGGCATCCGCTGCCCAGCCTGCACAGGGCTTGATCAGGCCCGGTTGCTAGCCTCGAGGCAGGTCGCACTGCGCGGCCCCGGACGAGGGAACCCAGTACCCGGAACGCGACAAGACTGGCACTCAGGAGAGTGGACGTCATGGCGTGGGTCATCCTCATCGCATCCGGTGTGCTCGAAGCCGTCTGGGCGACGGCGCTCGGCAGGTCAGAGGGCTTCACGAAGCTGTGGCCGTCGGTGATCTTCTTCGGCGCGCTCGTGCTCTCGATGGGCGGGCTCGCGTGGGCGATGCGCGACATCTCCACAGGCACCGCGTACGCGGTGTGGGTCGGCATCGGTGCGGCCCTCACGGTCGTCTGGGCGATGGTCACGGGCGACTCGGACGTCTCCTGGATGAAGCTCGCCCTCATCGCGGGCCTCGTGGGCTGCGTCGTCGGCCTCAAGCTCGTCGACGGCAGCCACTAGCCAGAACAGGCACGAAGCGGATGCCGCAGGCCGACGCCGCGGCATCCGCTCGCGTTCGCCCAAGCGTGTAAAGAATGCTTGACATCATGTCGCGTTTGATTGACACTGGCCATGTCAAACATTGTTTACCTGAGGAGTTGGCATGTCGTACGAGGAGAAGGGGACCTGGCTCTACCTGGTGGTCGCCGTCGTCGGCTACACCGTGTACCTCTCGCTGGTGCTGCCGCAGGTCGCCGGCGGCGTTCCCGTCGAAGACGTCGACTACGTGCCGGTCATGCTCTGGACCATCGGCGGCGCGATCGTCGCCACGATCGTGCTGCGCATCCTCGTCGAGATCGTGTTCCCGAGCGAGAGCACCAAGGGCGACGTCCGTGACAAGGAGATCGATCGGCTCGGCACCCGGGTCGGCAGCTCGTTCGTCGTGATCGGCGCGCTCGGCGCGCTCGTGCTCGCGATGCTCGAGGCCGACTGGTTCTGGATCGCGAACGTCATCTACCTGTGCTTCGTGCTCTCGGCGCTGCTCGAGAGCATCACCCGCCTCGTGGCCTACCGCAGGGGCGTGCCGACATGGTGAAGCCGACGCGCGTCACCAACGACATCCGCTCGTTGCGGTTCCGGCAGGGCGAGATGACCCAGGCCGACCTGGCGCAGCGCCTCGGCGTGACCCGCCAGACCGTCATCGCCATCGAGCAGGGGCGGTACTCGCCGTCGCTCGAGATGGCCTTCCAGATCGCGCGGGTGTTCGGGGTCCCGCTCGACGACGTGTTCCAGTACCCCGAGGTCGAGGAGACGAAGCGATGAGGGCAGCGATGTTCGACCGGTACGGTCCGGCCGAGGTGGTGCGCATCGAGGAGCGGCCCGTTCCCGAGGTGGGCGACGGTGAGGTGCTGGTGCGGGTGGATGCCTCGGCGGTCGGGGTCACCGATGCCGTGAGCCGGTCGGGATCCCCGTGGTTCGCCCGCCTGTTCTTCGGGCTGCGACGCCCGAAGTACCCGATGCTGGGCACGGAGTTCGCGGGCGCGATCGAGCGGGTCGGCGCGGGCGTGACCCGCTTCGCGCCGGGCGACCGGGTCTTCGGCGCCGCCGAGGTGGGTGCCGGCGCGACCGCGGAGTTCGTCGTGGTCGGCGAGCACGGGGCGATCGCGCAGGCGCCCCGTGGGCTGGATGCAGCGCACGCCGTGGCGACCGTCGACGGCTTCCTCACCGCGCTGCCGTTCCTGCGCGATGCGGGGGAGGTGCGGCCGGGGCAGTCCTTGCTCGTGAACGGCGCCTCGGGCACCGTCGGCTCGGCGGCCGTGCAACTGGCGAAGCACCTCGGGGCATCCGTCACCGCGGTCACGAGCGGCCCGAACGCGGAGCTCGTGCGCTCGCTCGGCGCCGACCGGGTCATCGACTACACGCGCGAGGACTTCACGGCCGAGCGCGGCGCCTACGACGTGATCTTCGACGCGGTCGGCAAGCGCTCGTTCGGCGAGTGCCGGCGGGCGCTCACGGCGCACGGCATCTACCTCACGACGGTGCCGACCGGCGCGATCATGCTGCAGACGCCGCTGACCCGGGTGTTCCGGCGCGGGCGGCGCGCGGCCATCGCATTCACCGGCCTGCGCGACTCGAGCGTGAAGGGACGCGAGCTCGAACAGCTCACGAGCCTGGTCGAGTCGGGCGCGTTCGTTCCGGTCGTCGACCGGATCCTGCCCCTCGACGAGCTCGTCGCCGCGCACCACCGCGTCGAGACCGGCCACAAGGTCGGCAGCGTCGTGATCGCGGTGTCGGATGCCGCGGAGCGGGCCGACTCCGTCAGCGAGGCGAACGGGGCCGGCGCGTGAGGGCGATCGTGCACCGCCGCTACGGCGGGCACGAGGTGCTCGAGCTCGGTGAGGTCGATGCGCCCGAGCCCGCAGCCGACGAGGTGCTCATCCGCGTCGACGCGGTCGCGGTGAGCGCCGGCGACGTGTTCCTCATGCGCGGCGAACCGAGCATGGTGCGGCTCGCGTTCGGGCTCTCGCGACCGAAGCGGCCGGTGCTCGGCCGCGACGTCGCCGGCGAGGTCGCCGCGGTCGGGCCGGCCGTGACGCGGTTCCGCGTCGGAGATCCCGTGTACGCCGAGTCCGACCAGGGCGGCTGGGCCGAGCTCGTCGTAGTGCCCGAGCGCTTCGCGGCGCGGCGACCGGCGTCGGTCGACGCGGCGCACGCGGCGGCCGTGCCGGTGTCGGGCACGACAGCGCTGCAGGGCCTGCGGCTCGCCCGCGTCGGGCCGGGTCAGCACGTGCTCATGACGGGCGCGTCGGGCGGCGTCGGCGGTTTCGCGGTGCAGCTCGCCAAGGCGATGGGCGCCGAGGTCACCGGGGTCTGCCGTGCCGAGAAGGCCGACCACGTGCGCGCCATCGGCGCCGACCACGTCATCGATCACACGACCGAGGACTTCACCGCGCATGCGGGCCGGTACGACGTCGTGTTCGACATGGTCGCCGATCGCTCGCTCCGGCGCATCAGCCGCTCCCTGACGCGCGGCGGCACGCTCGTGCTCTCGTCGGGCCGCGGGGGACGCGTGGTCGGTCCGCTCTGGCGCATCGCGGCGGCATCCGTCATGTCGCCATTCGTGCCGCAGCACCTGCGCACGCTCGCGGCGAAGCGCGACGGCGACGACCTCGCCGAGCTGACCCGGCGCATCGACGCGGGCGAGGTGCGGCCCGTCGTCGACACGGTGTTCCCGCTCGAGCGGGCCGCCGACGCGGTCGCCAGGTTCGAAGCCGGCGACGTGCGCGGCAAGCTCGTGCTCGCGGTGCGCTGAGCGGCGCGGGCGCCGATCGCACGGGTCGGCCTCAGCCGAGCAGCACCGCGCCGTACGCGAGCGCGGCGACGAGCACCCACGACGTGAGGCCGACCACGAGCGCGCGCCATCCGGTGTGCACGAGCTCGACCACGCGGATCGACGCGCCGAGGGCGAAGAGCGCCGTCGCGAGGAACGCGGTCTGCACGACGTCGGCGCCGGTGAGCAGCCACTCGGGCAGCGGCACGAACGAGTTCAGCAGCACCGCCGCGAGGAAGCCGGCGATGAACAGGGGCACGATCGGCGGGTGCGGGCCGGCGGGCTCGATCGCGCGGCGTCGCTCGACCGCGGCGGTGATCGCGACCATCGGCGCGAGCATGAGCACGCGCGTGAGCTTCACGACCACGGCGACCGCAAGCGCCGCCGGTCCCGCGAGCTGCGCCGTCGCCACGACCTGCCCGACGTCGTGCACGCCGGCGCCGACCCAGTGCCCGAAGCCCGTCGCCGAGAGCCCGAGCGGATGCCACAGCGCGGGCAGCACGGCGATGGCGAGCGTGCCGCACAGCGTCACGAGCGCCACGGGCACGGCCTGCTCCTCGTCGCGGGCGCGCACGGTCGCGCCCATCGCGCCGATCGCGGACGCACCGCAGATCGCGAAGCCGCTGGCCACGAGCACCGGCTGGTGCCCGGGCAGCCCGAGCGCCCGCCCGAGTCCGATCGTGCCGGCGAACGTCAGCACGACGACGGCGATCGTCGTGAGGATCGTGATCCAGCCGAGGCCCGCGATGTCGACGAGGCTGAGCTTCAGGCCGAGCAGCACGATGCCGAGGCGCAGCAGTCGCCGCGCGGCGAGCTGCAGGCCCGGCGCGAGGCGACCGGCGAGGGCGGGCTGCAGGGCGGGCACCTGGCCGACCAGGATCCCGAGTGCGACGGCGGCCGTGAGGATCGGCACGGCCGGCATGGCGAGATGCGCGAGCCAGGCCACGAGCGCCGCGGAGGCCGCGATGGCGAGTCCCGGCATCAGTTCGCGCATCGGGCTCACGTCGCCCAGGCGGGCGTCCAGAAGTGGAGCTGCCGGAACTCGGGCGTGACGGGCATGCCCGTCCAGATCGGGTAGTAGAACGCCGAGACGAGCAGGGCGAAGCCGAGGAAGATCGCCACGACGGCGATGCCGCGTTCCCGTCGCCAGCGCACGTCGTCGCGGCGGCCGAGCACCAGCATGAGCACCATCGTGAGCGCGAGCATCGTGTAGGGCTGGAACGCGATCGAGTAGAACTGGAACACCGTGCGATCGAGGTACCCGAGCCACGGCAGGTACCCGGCGGCGAGGCCGAGCAGGATGATGCCGACCTGCCACTCCCGGTAGCGCACGAGCCGGTACAGGAGGTAGAGGCACGCGAGCGCGGCCGCCCACCAGATGAGCGGGTTGCCGATGCCGATGATCGACTCCCAGCAGGTCGCGGCGCCGCATCCGCCCGACCCGTCGTCGGTGGAGGAGAAGTACATGTTCGTTGGCTTGAACATGATGAGCCAGGTGAGCGGGTTCGCCTGCGACGGATGCTCGGCGTGCACGCCGATGTGGTACGTGTACGCGGACTGGTGGTAGTGCCAGAGGCTCTGCAGCGCGTGCGGCACCCACGCGAGCCAGCCCGTGGCCTGGTTCTCGGGGGCGTCGGCCCAGTGCCGGTAGTAGCCGCCGTCGGTCGTGAGCCAGCCGGTCCACGACGCGAGGTACACGACGAGGGCCACCGGCACCATCAGGAGGAACGTCACCGGCCCCTGCTTCAGCACCGCGCCGGTGATCCAGAAGGGCACGCCCGCACGCCGGCGCGCGAGCGCGTCGACCACCACGAGGTAGAGCCCGAACGCGGCGAGGAACCAGGCCCCCGACCACTTCACGGAGCAGGCGGCGCCGAACGCAACGCCCGCTGCGACCACCCATGGCCGGGCCCAGAGCGCTGGCCCGTAGTGCGGATCGCGCCCGTGCGCGCGGGCCTCGGCCAGTCGTCGGGCGAGCTCGCGGGCGGCGTGCTCGCGATCGAGGAGCACGAACCAGAAGCCGAGCAGCGCGAACAGCATGATCCAGTTGTCGAGCAGCGCCACGCGGGACATCACGATGGCGTTGCCGTCGATCGCGAGCAGGAACGCCGCGATCACCGCGACGATCGTCGACGGCCACAGGCGACGCGCGACCAGCGCCAGGACGAACACCGCCGCGGTGCCCCCGAGCGCCGTGCTCGCCCGCCACCAGAACGCGCTGTCCGCGCCGAAGACCGCCATGCCGAGCGCGATCATCCACTTGCCGAGCGGCGGATGCACCACGTAGGCCGGGTCGTCGGTGAAGATGTCGGTGTCGCCGCGGGCGAAGTCCGCGTCGGCGTTCTCGGGCCAGGCCGATTCGTAGCCGTTGTGGAGGAGCGTCCACGCGTCCTTCACGTAGTAGGTCTCGTCGAAGACGATGGCCTGCGGGTGCCCGAGGTTCCAGAACCGCAGCACGGCGGCGAGCACCGTGACGACGATCGGGCCGCCCCAGTACCAGAGCGTGCGGCGACGCGGCGTGGAGAGCACGCGACCCCACCAGCGGTCGAGCGGCGTGCCGCGGTCGACGTCGGCGGCAACGGGCGCGGGCCCGTGCGCGGCGGGGGCGTGCGCGGCAGGCGCGGTGCCGCCGGATGCCTCGTCGGCGCCCTCGGGCGCGGGATGCTCCGCCGGGTCGTCGTCGGCACGCGATGCACGCGCGTCGGCGGCGCCGGTCTCAACACCCATGCGCCCCAGAGTAATCGCGCCGGCCACCCCCACCACCTTCCCGGCCGGGCATGGGGGACACTGGGGGCATGATCATCCTCGCGGCCACGCCCATCGGCAATCTCGGCGACGCCTCGGCGCGCCTGCGCGAGGCGCTCGAGCAGGCCGCGGTCGTGGCATCCGAGGACACGCGCGTGACCCAGCGGCTGCTCGCCGGGCTGGGCATCCCGAACCGGCCGCGACTCATCGCGCTGCACGAGCACAACGAGCGGCAGAAGGCCGCCGACCTCGTCGAGCTCGCGCGCGATCAGGACCTGCTCGTGCTCTCCGACGCGGGCATGCCGACGGTCTCGGACCCGGGCTTCCCGCTCGTGCAGGCCGCCGTCGCCGCGGGCGTCGCGGTGACCGCGATCCCCGGTCCGTCGGCCGTGATCACCGCGCTCGCCGTGTCGGGGCTGCCGACCGACCGGTTCGCGTTCGAGGGCTTCCTGCCGCGCAAGGCGGGCGACCGGGCCCGCCGCCTCGCCGAGCTCGCGGGCGATCGGCGCACGCTCGTGTTCTTCGAGGGGCCGTCGCGCCTGGCCGTGAGCCTCGAGGCGCTCGCCGAGGCGTTCGGCGCCCACCGTCCCGCCGCCGTGTGCCGGGAGCTCACCAAGCTGCACGAGGAGGTCCGCCGCGGCGGCCTCGGCGAGCTCGCCGCGTGGGCGGCAGACGGCGTGCGCGGCGAGATCTGCATCGTCGTCGGTGGGGCGCCCGAGGGGCCGGCGGATGCCGCGGGGGCGCTCGACCGCGTGCTCGAGCTCGCGGCATCCGGCACCCGGCTGAAGGACGCCGCGGCGCTCGTGGCCGCGGAGAGCGGACTCGGCAAGCGCGACCTGTACGAGGCGGCGCTCGCGGCCCGCAGGTGACGGCGCCGCGCTCACCTGAGCGAGCGGGCGCGCCGATGCGCGGGCTGCGACCTTCAACCGCCGGCTGAACCGCATCTGGACGCTCCCTGAGTGTTCCACCGCTGTCCCTCGAACAGGGGGACAATGGCAGTACCGCACAACGGTGGAGGTGCCCGTGGCGCACGCAGTGAGGTTCGCATCATTCGGGGGGCCCGAGGTGCTGGAGGTCGTGGAGATGCCCACGCCCGAACCGGGCGAGGGCGAGGTGCTCGTCGAGGTGTTCGCGACGGGGTTGAACCCGGTCGAGAGCGCGATCCGGCGGGGAGATCACCCCGAACGCTGGCCCGTGGAGCTGCCGGCGACCGAGGGGCGCGACCTCGCCGGCGTCGTGATCGCGACCGGGCCCGGCGTCGAGCGGTTCTCGCGCGGCGACGAGGTCATGGGCTTCGTCTCGCACGGTGCGCAGGCGACGCACGTCGTCGTCCCCGAGGGCAACCTCATGCCGCGTCCGCCCGCCCTCTCGTGGGAGGTCGCGGGGTCGCTGTACACGGCGGGCACCATGGCCTGGAGCGCCGTCGAGGGCCTGCAGCTCGGCCCGAGCGACACGGTGGTCGTGACCGCGGCGGCCGGCGGGGTCGGATGCCTCGCGGCCCAGTTCGCCCGCATGCGCGGCGCGACCGTGGTGGGCACGAGCGTCGAGACCCGGTTCGACTTCCTGCGCCAGTTCGGGATCATCCCGACCGGCTACGGCGAGGGGCTCGCCGAGCGGGTGCGCGCGCTGACGCCCGGACCGGTGACCGCGTTCCTCGACTTCCTCGGCGGGCAGACGGCCGCGGCCCGCGAGCTCGGGGTCCACGCGTCGCGCGTGCTCACCGTGCTCGACTGGGACGCCGTCGACGAGCACGGCGTGCTGCACGTCTCGCCGGGCGACGTGGTCGCACTGGGACGCGTCGCCGCGCTCGCGGCGGCACGACGCATCCGCCTGCCCATCGCCGACGTGTTCCCGCTCGACGCCGTCGCCGACGCGTACCGCGCGCTCGACAAGCGCGAGGCGCCCGGCAAGATCGTGCTCGGCCTGCGCATCGTGGACTACCCCGGGCAGCGGGTGCGCGAGCCCGAGATCAAGGAGCAGGACGTGACCCTCGGCGTGCTCACGCCGCACCGGCACCTCGACGTCGAGGAGGCCGTGCCGCCCGCCATCGGCGACGGCAGCGTGCGCCGGCGGCACCGGGAGGAGCGCGCCAGGAACGCGTGAACGGGCCGCGCGAACGGCGGCACGGGCGGTGTCGGGGCCGGCACCGCAGGCGAGTCCGCCCGGGGCGTAACCCGGCGGCAGTGGCATCCGCGCGCCCATAGGATTGAGCGCATGGCCGACGCCTCCTCGTTCTACATCACCACGCCCATCTTCTACGTGAACGACGTGCCCCACATCGGGCACGCGTACACGGAGGTGGCGGCCGACGTGCTCGCGCGCTGGCACCGGCAGGCGGGCGAGGACACGTGGTCGCTCACGGGCACCGACGAGCACGGCCAGAAGATCCTGCGCACCGCGACGGCCAACGGCGTGACGCCGCAGGAGTGGGCCGACCGCCTCGTCGACGAGGCGTGGAAGCCGCTGCTGCAGACCATCGACATCGCCAACGACGACTTCATCCGCACGACCGACGAGCGGCACGAGCTCAACGTGCAGCGCTTCCTGCAGAGGCTGTACGACGACGGCCACATCTACACCGGCGAATACGAGGGCTACTACTGCGTCGGCTGCGAGGAGTACAAGCAGCAGTCCGAGCTCGTCGACGGCACGGGCGAGTACGAGGGCCAGCTCGTGTGCGCCATCCACTCGAAGCCGGTCGAGCTGCTGCACGAGAAGAACTACTTCTTCCGCATGTCCGCCTTCGCCGACAAGCTGCTCGAGCTCTACGCCGAGCGGCCCGACTTCGTGCAGCCCGAGTCCGCGCGCAACGAGGTCGTCTCGTTCGTGCGGCAGGGCCTCGCCGACCTCTCCATCTCGCGGTCGACGTTCGACTGGGGCGTGAAGGTCCCGTGGGACGACTCGCATGTCGTCTACGTGTGGTTCGACGCGCTGCTCAACTACATCACCGCGGTCGGCTACGGGCAGGACGAGGCGGAGTTCTCGCGCCGCTGGCCCGCCCAGCACATCGTCGGCAAGGACATCCTGCGGTTCCACGCGGTGATCTGGCCCGCCATGCTCATGGCGGCCGGCCTCGACGTGCCCCGCGGCGTGTTCGGCCACGGCTGGCTCCTCGTCGGCGGCGAGAAGATGTCGAAGTCCAAGCTCACGGGCATCGCGCCGTCGCAGATCACCGAGACGTTCGGCTCCGATGCGTTCCGGTTCTACTTCCTCTCCGCGATCCACTTCGGCCAGGACGGCTCGTTCTCGTGGGAGGACCTCGCCGCGCGTTACCAGGCGGAGCTCGCCAACGGCTTCGGCAACCTCGCCTCGCGCGTCGTCGCGATGATCACGCGCTACTGCGACGGCGTCGTGCCGGCCGCCGACGAGCTCTCGGCCGCCGACCACGAGGTCGCGGCGATCGAGCAGCGGGCCACGGATGCCTCGTGGTCGGCCGTGAACCGGCTCGCCATCCACGAGGCGATCGCCGCCGCGTGGGAGCTCGTCGACGCCCTCAACGGCTACCTGACCGTCGAGGAGCCCTGGACGCTCGCGAAGGACCCGCACAAGCGCGCCCGCCTCGAGACCGTGCTCGCCACCGCGTACCACGGCCTGGGCACGCTCGCCGTGCTGCTCTCGCCCGTGCTGCCCGAGGCGACGGCGAAGCTGTGGACGGCGCTCGGCGCGCCCGGCACCGTGCAGGAGCAGCGCATCGACCGCGCGAACGAGTGGACGGTGGGCGAGCGCGTGTCGCCGCTCGCGGCGCTCTTCCCGCGCGTCGAGGTCGCCGAGTGACGGAAGCCCGGCCCGACCACCTCCGCACGCGCTCCGACGGCGGCCGCGCGGTCGAGTACCCGCCGCCGCCCGAGCCGCTCGCCGTCGGGGTGTACGACAACCACACGCACCTCGAGATCGCCGACGGCGCGCTGCCCCTCGACGTGCACGAGCACCTCGAGCGCGCGGCATCCGTCGGCGTCGTGGGGGCCGTGCAGGTGGGCACGGATGTCGCGACGAGCCGCTGGTCGGCGGACGTCGCCGAGCGCGAGCCGCGCCTGCTCGCCGCGGTGGCCCTGCACCCCAACGAGGCGCCCGAGCTCGAGGCCGCCGGAACGCTCGACGACGCGCTCGCCGTGATCGACGAGCTCGCCGCCCGGCCGCGCGTGCGCGCCGTCGGCGAGACCGGGCTCGACTTCTACCGCACGGGTGAAGACGGACGCGACGCCCAGTTCCGCTCGTTCGAGGCGCACATCGAGATCGCCAAGCGGCACGGCGTCGCACTGCAGATCCACGACCGCGACGCGCACGACGAGGTGCTCGAGACGCTGCGCCGCGTGGGCGCGCCCGAGCGCACGGTGTTCCACTGCTTCTCGGGCGGCGAGGAGCTCGCGACGACCGCGGCCGATGCCGGCTGGTACCTCTCGTTCGCCGGCAACGTGACGTTCAAGAACGCCGAGAACCTGCGCGAGGCGCTGCGGGTCGCGCCGCTCGACCGCATCCTCGTCGAGACGGATGCCCCGTACCTCACGCCCGTGCCGCTGCGGGGACGCCCGAACGCGCCGTACCTCGTGCCGCACACCGTGCGGTTCATGGCCGGGGTGCTCGGGGCCGATCTCGACGAGCTCTGCGCCCAGGTCGCTGCGAATACCGAGCGCGTGTACGGCTCGTGGGATGATGTGCGCATGGGGGAGACGGGGGCGTGAACGCCCATCGGCATGCGGCCGACGGCGACGAGCCGACGCCGCGCCTGCTCGGCCCCGCCGAGATCCGCGATCTCGCCGAGGTCCTCGACGTGACGCCGACGAAGAAGCTCGGCCAGAACTTCGTGCACGACGGCAACACCGTCCGCCGCATCGTGCAGGCGGCGGGGGTGCAGCCCGGCGAGACGGTGCTCGAGATCGGCCCGGGGCTCGGATCGCTCACGCTCGGGCTGCTCGAGGCCGGGGCATCCGTCATCGCCGTCGAGATCGACCGGCGGCTCGCCGAGCAGCTGCCGCACACCGTGCGCCTCATGCAGCCGGGACGCTCGCTCACGGTGGTGCACGACGACGCGCTGCGGGTCACCGAGCTGCCGGGCGACCCCGTGCGGCTCGTGGCCAACCTGCCCTACAACGTGTCGGTGCCCGTGCTGCTGCACCTGCTCGAGCACTTCCCGTCGCTGCGCGCGGGCATCGTCATGGTGCAGGCCGAGGTCGGGCACCGGCTGGCCGCCGACCCCGGCTCGAAGGTCTACGGCGCGCCCAGCGTGAAGGCCGCGTGGTACGGCCGATGGCGGCTCGCCGGGCAGGTGTCGCGCATGGTGTTCTGGCCGGTGCCGAACGTGGACTCGGTGCTCGTGGGCTTCGAGCGCGACGAGGAGCCCGGCACCGAGGCCGAGCGGCGAGCGACGTTCGCGCTCGTCGACGCGGCGTTCCAGCAGCGCCGCAAGATGCTGCGCCAATCCCTCTCGAGCGTGCTCGGCGGCTCCTCCGCGTCCGCGGCCGCGGCCCTCGAGCGAGCGGGCGTCGACCCGCAGTCGCGTGGCGAGCAGCTGCGCGTCGACGACTTCCTCGCGATCGCGCGGGCGTCGGAGACGGCGCGGGCCTGACGGCTCCGGCCCGACGGCTCCGGCCTGACGGCTCGGCCGGCCGCGCGGCGCGCCTTCCGCGCCTTCGCCGACCGCACTACCGTTGAGCCATGAGCACGCCGGTGGGCAGCAACGCCGAGGGCGTCGGCGACGACGCCGTGCGCGCGGCGACGGGTCGGGATCGTGCCGAGTGGTTCGCGCTCCTCGACGAGGCGGGCGCCGCCACGTGGACGCACAAGGACGTCGCGGGCTGGCTCGTGCGGGAGCACGGGGTCGACGGCTGGTGGGCGCAGGGCATCACGGTCGGGTTCGAGCAGGCACGCGGCATCCGTCGGCCCGGCCAGCGGCAGGACGGCACGTTCGAGGCGAGCGTCAGCCGCACGGTCGACCTCGCGCCGACCGATGCGCTGCGGGCGCTCGCCGCCGTGGTCACGCTGCAGCTCGACGTGGATCCGCTCGCGCTCAACCTCACCGCGAAGCATCCGACCGCCCGGTTCCCGCTCGAGGGAGGCGAGTACGTGCTCGCGACGGTCAGTCCCGTCGCCGATGGGCGCTCGTCGATCGGCCTCACCTGGGGCCGCATGCCCGACGGCACGCGGCTCACCGAGGTCAAGGCGCGCATGCGCGAGTGGCTGCGGGCGGTCGGCTAGCGTGGAAACATGACGATCGCGGCGACCGACGAGGCAGTGCACGTCCGGGCGCCCGGCAAGGTCAACCTCTTCCTGCGCGTCGGAGACGTGCAGCCCGACGGCTACCACGACGTCGCCACCGCCTACCAGGCCGTCTCGCTCTACGAGGACGTGAAGGCGTGGCCCGACGACGAGTTCAGCGTCGTCTTCGGCGGCAGCATCGACACGTCGGGCCTGCCGACGGATGCCTCGAACCTCGCGATCAAGGCGGCGAAGCTGCTCGCCCGCACCGCCGGCGTGCCCGGCGGCGTGCACCTCGAGATCGAGAAGCACGTGCCGATCGCGGGCGGCATGGGCGGCGGGTCCGCGGATGCCGCGGCGACCCTGGTGGCCTGCGACGCGATGTGGGGCACCATGCTCTCGAAGGAGGAGCTGCACGCGCTCGCCGCGAAGCTCGGCGCCGACGTGCCGTTCGCCCTCACGGGCGGCACGGCGATCGGCACCGGACGCGGCGACCGGCTCAGCCCTGCGCTCGCGACGGGGTCGTTCCACTGGGTGCTCGCGGTCGCCGAGTTCGGCCTCTCGACGCCCGGCGTCTACCGCGAGCTGGACCGCCGCCGCGAGACCGACCCGCGCCTCACGGTGCCCGCGTCGTCGCCGACGGTCGACACGGCCGTGCTCCAGGCGCTGCGCGCGGGCGACGCGCACCTGCTCGCCGACGCGCTGCACAACGACCTGCAGGCCGCCGCGCTCGGGTTGGCCCCGGGCCTCGGCGGCATCCTCGAGCTCGGCGAGTCGCACGGCGCGATCGCCGGCGTCGTCTCGGGCTCGGGACCCACGGTCGCGTTCCTCGCCGAGGACGCCGACACGGCGCTCGAGCTGCAGGTCGCGCTCTCCGCCGCGCGCCTCAACGCCGTGCACGTGCACGGGCCCGTCCACGGCGCCCGGATCGTGCACGCGTAGGCTCGACGGGACATGGCACACCTCCTCGGCGCTGAGCGCCTGCACCTCGAGTTCCCGACGCGCACGGTCTTCGACGAGATCACCCTCGGCATCGACGAGGGCGACCGCATCGGCGTCGTCGGCCGCAACGGCGACGGCAAGTCGACGCTGCTCAAGCTGCTCGCGGGTCGGCTCGAGCCCGACGGCGGGCGGGTCACGCACCGCCGCGGCATCCGGATCGGGATGCTCGACCAGGCCGACGCGGTCGACCCGGGACACACGGTCGCCGAGGCCGTGGTCGGCGGCATCGAGGAGCACGTCTGGGCGGGCGACGCGAAGGTGCGCGACGTCATCGGCGGCCTGCTCGCCGACGTGCCGTGGCAGGCGCAGGTCGCGAGCCTCTCGGGCGGCCAGCGCCGGCGCGTCGCGCTGGCGGCGCTGCTCATCGGCGACTGGGACGTCGTGTTCCTCGACGAGCCCACGAACCACCTCGACGTCGAGGGCATCGCCTGGCTGGCGCAGCACCTGAAGGCCCGGTGGGCCGCGGATGCCGGTGCGCTCGTCGTCGTGACGCACGACCGCTGGTTCCTCGACGAGGTGTGCACCGCCACATGGGAGGTGCACGACGGCATCGTCGAGCCGTTCGAGGGCGGCTACGCCGCGTACGTGCTGCAGCGCGTGGAGCGCGACCGGATGGCCGCGGCATCCGAGGCCAAGCGGCAGAACCTCATGCGCAAGGAGCTCGCCTGGCTGCGCCGCGGCGCGCCGGCGCGCACCTCGAAGCCGAAGTTCCGCATCGAGGCGGCGAACCAGCTCATCGAGGACGAGCCGCCCGCGCGCAACCCGATCGAGCTCAACCGGCTCGCCGTGTCGCGCCTCGGCAAGGACGTCGTCGACCTGCTCGACGTCTCGGTCGTCTACCCCGTGACGGATGCCGCGCCGGACGCGCCCGACGAGAAGACCGTGCTGCACGACCTCGAGTGGCGCATCGCACCGGGGGAGCGCACCGGCATCCTCGGCGTCAACGGTGCCGGGAAGTCGACGCTGCTCGGACTCGTGACCGGCGCGGTCGAGCCGACGACCGGTCGCGTGAAGCGCGGCAAGACCGTGAAGATCGCGACGCTGAGCCAGGAGCTCGCGGAGCTCGCCGAGTGGAGCGAGCAACGGGTGAGCGCGGTCATCGCGGAGCAGCGCACGAGCTACACGATCGGCTCGGGCTCGAAGTCCGTCGAGCTCACCCCCGGACAGCTGCTCGAGCGGCTCGGGTTCACGAACGCGCAGCTCTCGACGCCCGTGAAGAACCTGTCGGGCGGTCAGAAGCGCCGGCTGCAGCTGCTGCTGATCCTGCTCGCCGAGCCGAACGTGCTCATCCTCGACGAGCCCACGAACGACCTCGACACCGACATGCTCGCCGCGATCGAGGACCTGCTCGACTCGTGGCCGGGCACGCTGCTCGTCGTGAGCCACGACCGCTACCTCATCGAGCGCGTCACCGACCGGCAGTTCGCGATCCTCGACGGGCACCTGCGCGACCTCCCGCGCGGGGTGGAGCAATACCTCGAGCTGCGGCGGCAGGATTCCGGTGGTCGAGGAGCGAGCGCCGAACGCACATCCGGTGGTCGAGTAGCGAGCGCCGAAGGCGCACGCGTATCGAGACCCGAACCTGCTGGTGCATCGGGTCTCGATACGCCTCCTTCGGGGGCTACTCGACCACCGATCACTGCGGCACCCGCGCTCGGCGGCGCCGAGCGCCGCGCCGCCGAGAAGGAGCTCTCGTCGATCGACCGCCGGCTCGAGAAGCTGCAGGCGCAGATCGCCGAACAGCACGAGCGGCTCGCCCGCCACGACCAGAGCGACTACGTGGGACTCGGCAAGCTCGGCGACGAGCTCGCGGGGCTCGAGGCATCCGTGGCGGAGCTGGAGACGCGCTGGCTCGAGGTGTCGGAGGCGCTCGAGGGCTGAGCCGGCGCGGCCCGGAGCACGCGGCGGGACGAACGATGTTCGTGTTGCTCGCAGCATCCGTCGTAACACAGCTTCACATCCGCAGGAACTGTGACCGATCGTGACCCCTCTGGCGCAGGCCCGAAGATCCTTCGCCTAACGTGGAGGTGCGCGCGCGTTCGCGGCATCGAAGCCCCCATCGTTCACCGACCGTGGCGGAGCCATGCCTGCTCCACGCACACCAGCACCCTGGACGCGCGCGCCCATGCGAAAGGGAGTCCACCGGAATGTCACGCACCAGCACCAAGATCCTCGCCGCGCTTGCGGCCCTTCCCCTGATCGCCGGCCTCGCCGCCTGCGCCTCGCCTGCAGCGGGCGACGCGGGCGCCGCGGCCGACGACGTCGTGAAGATCGGCGTCGTCGGCAAGGGCGACCCCCAGTGGGCCGCCTTCGAGGAGGCCGCGGCCGCCGAGGACATCCAGATCGAGATCGTCGACTTCGCCGACTACGCGCAGCCGAACCCCGCCCTCACCGAGGGCGAGCTCGACCTGAGCCAGTTCCAGCACATCGTGTACCTGGCCGACTACAACGTGTCGGCGGGCGAGGACCTCGCGCCGATCGGCTCGACGGCGATCTACCCGCTCGGGCTGTACTCGCTGAAGTACGACTCCGTGAAGGACATCCCCGCCGGTGAGACGGTCGCCGTGCCGAACGACGCCTCGAACCAGGCTCGTGCGCTGCTCGTGCTGCAGTCCGCCGGGCTCATCGAGCTGAAGAGCGGCGGCACGATCTTCTCCGACCTCGCCGACATCGACGAGGCGAACTCGAAGGTGAAGGTCACCGCGCTCGAGGCGTCGCTCACGCCGACGTCGCTGCCCGACGTCGCCGCCGCCATCATCAACAACGACTTCGTCGAGGACACCGGCCTCACGTTCGAGGACGCGATCGCGAAGGACGACCCGAGCGACCCGAACGCCCTGCCGTACGTGAACATCTTCGCCGCGCGCGCGGACGACACGGACGACGCGACCTACCTGAAGCTAGTCGAGATCTTCCAGACCGACCCGGCGGTGCAGGAGGCGCTCGTCGACGCCTCGGGCGGCACGGGCGTGCCGATCGTCACGCCGGTGGAGGACCTCGAGGACTCGCTCGCGAAGGTCGAGGCCGACACGAAGTCCGCCAAGGGCTGATCCGCACCACGATCCACGATCGATCGCCACGAGCGGGCGGCGGGCGCCGAATCGGCCTCCGCCGCCCGCCGCGGCGTGCGGAAGGAGCATCCATGGCCCTCGTGAGCCTCACCAACGTCACCAAGACCTACCCGGCCGCCGAGCGCGGCGGGGCGCCGGTCGTCGCCGTCGACGACGTCACGCTCGACATCGAGCCCGGCGACGTCTACGGCATCATCGGCTACTCGGGCGCGGGCAAGTCCACGCTCGTGCGCCTCGTCAATGCGCTCGAGCCCGCGACCTCGGGCTCCATCACCGTCGACGGGCGCGACCTGACGGCGATGCCCGAGCGCGAGCTCCGCGGCATCCGCCTCGGCATCGGCATGATCTTCCAGCAGTTCAACCTGTTCGGGTCGAAGACGGTGCAGCAGAACGTCGCGTACCCGCTGAAGGTCGCGGGCGCGTCGAAGTCGGAGATCGAGGCCCGAGTCGCCGAGCTGCTCGACTTCGTGGGGCTCGCCGACAAGGCGCGCAACCACCCCGACCAGCTCTCGGGCGGGCAGAAGCAGCGCGTCGGCATCGCCCGCGCGCTCGCCACGTCGCCGCGGCTGCTGCTCGCCGACGAGGCGACCAGCGCGCTCGACCCCGAGACGACGTACGAGGTGCTCGAGCTCCTGAAGCGCGTGAACCGGGAGTTCGGCGTGACGATCATCGTGATCACGCACGAGATGGACGTCATCCAGTCGATCGCGACGAAGGTCGCCGTGATGGACGGCGGCCGGGTGATCGAGCACGGCGACGTGTTCGACGTGTTCTCCGACCCGCAGAACCCGTCGTCGGCGCGATTCGTCTCGACGGTCGTGAAGGGCATCCCGTCGCCGGCGGAGCTCGCGGTGCTCCGCGAGCGGCACGAGGGCCGCATCGTCACGATCTCGTTCCGCGACGGCGACGCCTCGCAGGCCTCGGTGTTCCTCGAGCTCGGCGCGGCGGGCCTCGAGTTCGAGCTCGTGTACGGCGGCATCAACGACATCCAGGGACGCGCGTTCGGGCACCTGACGCTCGCGATCCGGGGCGCGGATGCCGCGATCGACGCCGCGCTCGCGAGCATCGGCTCCCGCGTCGACGTGACGGAGGCAGCCTGATGGATCGCCTGTTCGAACTCCAGGGCGAGTTCTGGGTCGCCGCCGTCGAGACCCTCTACATGGTGGCGCTCACGCTGCTCTTCGGCGGCATCGCGGGGCTCCTGCTCGGCGTCGCGCTCTACACGACGCGTCCCGGCAGCCTGCTGTCGAACCGCGTCGTGTACAACGTGGTCAACGTCGTCATCAACTTCTTCCGACCCATCCCGTTCATCATCTTCATCGCGGCCGTGCAGCCGCTCGCGCGGGTCGTCGTGGGCACCGGCATCGGCAACAACGCGCTCATCTTCGCGCTGTCGCTCGCGGCATCCTTCGCGATCGCGCGCATCGTGGAGCAGAACCTGCTCACGGTGTCGCCGGGCGTGATCGAGGCGGCGCGCGCGATGGGCGCGGGCCCGATCCGGATCCTCGTCACCGTCATCATCCCCGAGGCGCTCGGTCCGCTCATCCTCGGCTACACGTTCGTGCTCGTCGCGATCGTGGACATGACCGCGGTCGCCGGCCTCATCGGCGGCGGCGGCCTCGGCACGTTCGCGCAGGTGTACGGCTACCGCCAGTTCGAGCCGGTCATCACGTGGGCCGCCGTGCTGCTCATCGTCGTGTTCGTGCAGGGGGTGCAGTTCCTCGGCAACTGGCTCGCGCGCAGGGTGTTGCGGCGGTGACACGAGTCGCCGACGCGAGCTGCTGACGGGAATGCAGGAAGGATCCCGGGACACGCCGTCCAAGCATCCGCGACACGACGGACGGGGGCCGGTTCTTCCTGCATTCCCGATCGGAGCGTGCGCCGGGGAGGGAGAGCGTCGCGGCCAGAGCACCGCGACTCGGGCAGAGGAGCCCGCGGCTCAGTCGAACCCGAGGCTGAGCTTGCGCAGCAGCGCCGCGAGCCGCTTCTGCTCGGCCGCGGGCAGGCTCTCGAGCAGCTCCGACTCGGCGTCGACGAGCCGCGTGATGGCGGCGTCGACGCGGGTGAGGCCGGCCGGGCTCATCTCCACGAGGATGCCGCGCCCGTCGTTCGGGTCGGTCTGCCGCGACACGAGCCCGCGCTCGACGAGCCGGTCGATGCGGTTCGTCATGGTGCCGCTCGAGACGAGGGTCTGCTGCAGCAGCTGCTTCGGCGAGAGCCGGTAGGGCGTGCCCGCGCGCCGCAGCGCGGAGAGCACGTCGAACTCGGATGCCTCGAGCTCCGACCGTGCGAACGCCTGCCGCCGCGCGCGGTCGAGGTGCTTCGACAACCGCGCGACGCGCGAGAGCACCTGCAGCGGCGCGAAGTCGAGGTCGGGACGCTCGCGCTCCCAGTCGCCCACGATCCGGTCGACCTCGTCAGCATCGGTCATCCCGCCATCATCCCACCGCAGGGGTGCGACGGATGCCGCGCAGCTGCAGCCCACTGCAGGCCACGGCGAGCGGATGCCGCGGGGCCGCACGCGTGCGCCATGGCAGACTTGTGGGCGGCGCAGGGCCCGACCCCCGCGCAGTCCGCCATGGTGTAACGGCAGCACGACAGCCTTTGGAGCTGTGAGGACCAGGTTCGAATCCTGGTGGCGGAGCATGGACCAGCAACTCGCCATCATCGTGCTCGCCGCGGGCCAGGGCACGCGCATGAAATCCGCCACCCCGAAGCTCCTGCACCCCCTCGCGGGGTCGCCGATCGTGGCCCACGTGCTGCGCACGGCGCAGGCGCTCGACGCCGCCCACGTGATCGCCGTGGTGCGGCACGAGCGCGACCAGGTCGCCGCCGCCGTCGAGGCGACGCTGCCCGGCACGGTCGTGGTCGACCAGGACGAGATCCCCGGCACCGGGCGCGCGGTCGAGCAGGCCATCGCCGTGCTGCCCGACGACTTCGCGGGCGAGGTCCTCGTGCTGAACGGCGACGTGCCGCTCCTCGACGCCGACACGCTCGCCGCCTTCCTCGAGCGGCACCGCGGCCATGCCGCGCAGGCATCCGTGCTCTCGGCGTTCTACGACGACCCCACGGGCTACGGCCGCGTCGTGCGCGACGACCACGGCGCGTTCGACCGCATCGTCGAGCAGAAGGACGCGAGCGACGACGAGCGCGCGATCGACGAGATCAACGCCGGCATCTACGCGTTCGGCGCGGGCGCCCTTCGCGACCAGCTCGCGAACCTCACGACCGACAACGCACAGGGCGAGAAGTACCTCACCGACGTGATCCAACTGCTGCGCTCCGCGGGCTCCGAGGTCGAGGCCGTGCCCGTGTCGGCGCCGTGGCTCGTCGCGGGCATCAACGACCGCGCGCAGCTGTCGGAGACCGCGGCCCGCCTCAACGCGCTCATCGTGCGCGGCTGGCAACTCGCCGGCGTCACGATCGAGGACCCGGCCACGACGTGGATCGACCTCGACGTGAAGCTCGAGCCCGACGTGACGATCCGCCCCGGCACGCAGCTGAAGGGCGCCACGGTCGTCGCGACCGGCTCGGTGATCGGCCCCGACACGACGCTCGTCGACTGCGAGGTCGGCCGGGGCGCCGAGGTGAAGCGCACGGATGCCACGCTGTCGGTCATCGGCGACGGGGCGACCGTCGGCCCCTTCTCGTTCCTCCGGCCCGGCACGGTGCTCGGCGCCGACGGCAAGATCGGCGCCTTCGTCGAGACGAAGAACGCGACCATCGGCGAGGGCAGCAAGGTGCCGCACCTCTCGTACGTCGGCGACGCCACGATCGGGGTGCACTCGAACATCGGCGCGGGCTCGATCTTCGCCAACTACGACGGCGTGCGGAAGCACCACTCCGAGGTGGGATCGCACGTGCGCACCGGCTCGCACGGCGTGTTCGTCGCGCCCGTTAGGATTGCCGATGGGGCCTACACGGGCGCCGGCACGGTCGTCCGCAAGGACATCCCGGCCGGGGCGCTGGCCGTGAACGTGGCCCCGCAACGCAACATCGAGGGATGGGTCAGGACGCACCGACCCGGCACCGCGGCGGCCCAGGCGGCCGAGGCGGCCGACGAGGCATCCGGGCCCGAATCGCACGACGCAGCCGCCGACTGACGCACCGGCCCACGCGGGTGGAGAGGACACACCACATGTCGGGAATCGAGACCACCGGATCGAAGCGCCTCGTGCTCGTCTCCGGCAGGGCCCACCCCGAGCTCGCGGAGCAGATCGCGGAGGAGCTCGGCACCGAGCTCATGCCCACCGATGCGCGCACCTTCGCCAACGGGGAGATCTACGCCCGCTTCGACGAGAGCGTGCGCGGCACCGACGCCTTCGTGATCCAGTCGCACACGTCGCCCATCAACGAGTGGCTGATGGAGCAGCTCATCATGATCGACGCGCTGAAGCGCGCGTCGGCCAAGCGCATCACGGTCGTCTCGCCGTTCTATCCCTACGCCCGGCAGGACAAGAAGGGCCGCGGCCGCGAGCCCATCTCGGCGCGGCTCGTCGCCGACCTCTACAAGGCCGCCGGCGCCGACCGCATCATGTCGATCGACCTGCACGCGGCGCAGATCCAGGGCTTCTTCGACGGCCCGGTCGACCACCTCTTCGCGATGCCCGTGCTGCTCGAGCACTTCAAGGCGCGGCTCGACCCCACGACCCTCACGGTCGTCTCGCCCGACATGGGCCGCGTGCGCGTCGCCGACATCTGGAGCGACAAGCTCGGCGTGCCCCTCGCGATCATCCACAAGCGCCGCGACCCCCTCGTGCCCAACCAGGTGTCGGTGCACGAGATCGTCGGCACCGTCGAGGGCCGCGTGTGCCTCCTCGTCGACGACCTCATCGACACGGGCCGCACCATCGTGAAGGCCGCCGAGGCACTGAAGGCCAACGGCGCGATCGGCGTCGTCGTCGCGGCGACGCACGCGGTGTTCTCGCACCCGGCGGTCCAGATCCTGCAGAACGAGTCGATCGACGCCGTCGTCGTCACCGACACGCTGCCCATCCCGCCCGAGAAGCGCTGGGATCGCCTCACGGTGCTGCCCATCGCGCCGCTCCTGGCCCGGGCCATCCACGAGGTGTTCGAGGACGGCTCGGTGACGAGCATGTTCGACGGCGCCGCCTAGGCCGACCGATGGCCATCTCGACCCCGCGACCCTGGCTGGCCTCCTACGCCGAGGGCGTGCCCGACGACATCGAGGCGTTCGACGGGTCGCTCTACGATCTCGTGCGCGGCTCGGTGGAGCAGTACGGCGACCACGTCGCGCTGGAGTTCTTCGGCGCCACGACCACCTACGCGCAGCTCGGCGACCAGATCGAACGTGCGGCCGAGGGCCTGCGCATCCTCGGCGTGCAGAAGGGCGACCCGGTCGCGCTGGTGCTGCCGAACTGCCCGCAGCACGTCGTCGCCTTCTACGCGGTGCTGCGCCTCGGTGCCATCGTCGTGGAGCACAACCCGCTCTACACGCCGCGCGAGCTGCGCCACCAGTTCGAGGACCACGGCGCCCGCGTCGTGATCGCCTGGGACAAGGTGGTCGGCACCATCCAGGACTTCCCGGCGGATGTCGCGGTCCGATCGATCGTGTCGGTCGACGTCACCCGGGCGATGCCGTTCGTCACGCGGGCGATGCTGCGGCTGCCGATCGCGAGGGCGCGAGAGTCGCGGGCCGCGCTCACCACGAAGGTGCGCGGCACGACGCCGTGGCAGGAGCTCGTGGCATCCGCCCCCGTCGACGCGCACATCATCGGGCCCGAGGCGTCGGACGTCGCGCTCATCCAGTACACGAGCGGCACGACCGGCAGCCCCAAGGGCGCGACCCTGACGCACGCCAACCTCGGCGCGAACGCGGCGCAGGCCCGCGCGTGGGTGCCGCAGGTCGAGCGCGGCACGTCGGTCGTCTACGCCGTGCTGCCGATGTTCCACGCCTACGGCCTCACGCTGTGCCTGACGTTCGCGATGAGCATGGGGTCGCGCCTCGTGCTGTTCCCGCGGTTCGAGGCCGACCTCGTGCTGAAGGTCGTGAAGAGGCATCCGCCGACGTTCTTCCCCGCCGTGCCGCCGATCTACGACCGGCTCACGAAGGCGGCGGCGGCCGAGGGCGTGTCGCTGCAGGGCATCGAGATCGCCATCTCGGGTGCGATGCCGCTGTCGGCCGAGGTCGTCGAGCCGTGGGAGGCCGCGACGGGCGGCTACCTCGTCGAGGGCTACGGCCTCTCCGAGTGCTCGCCCGTGCTCATGGCCAATCCCGTCGCGCCGAGCCGCAAGGCGGGCACGGTCGGGCTGCCACTGCCCTCGACCGAGGTGCGCGTCGTCGACCCCGACGAGCCCACGCGCGACCGCGAGCCGGGCGCCGAGGGCGAGCTCATCGTGCGCGGGCCGCAGGTGTTCTCGGGGTACTGGCGCAAGCCCGAGGAGACCGAGGCCGTGTTCGTGCCCGCCGACGACGGCGGCGCCGACTGGTTCCGCACCGGCGACATCGTGGCGATCGACGACGAGGGCTTCGTGCGCGTGGTCGACCGAATCAAGGAGCTCATCATCACGGGCGGCTTCAACGTCGCGCCGAGCGAGGTCGAGGAGGCCGTCCGCGCCCACCCCGACGTCGAGGACTGCGCGGTGGTCGGGCTGCCCGACGAGCACTCGGGCGAGCAGGTCGTCGCCGTCGTGGTGCTGAAGGAGGGCGCGGCGTTCGACGCCGCCGCGATCCGCGAGTTCGCGCGCGCCGGGCTCACGCCCTACAAGGTGCCGAAGCGCGTCATGCAGGCCGACGACCTGCCGCGGTCGCTCATCGGCAAGGTGCTGCGCCGACAGGTGCGCAACGGGCTGCTCGAGGGCTGAGCCGGTGGGGTTCCTCTCGGGCGAGTCCGCGGGCGCGCTCGCGCGGCTCGTCGCGCTCGAGTCGAGTGCGTCGGGCGACGCGGATGCCGCGCCGCTCGAGCGGCTCCGCGGCATCCGTGCGCTCGCGGCCGCCCTCGAGGCCGACCCGGCGGCGCTTGCGGCCGTGCGGGGGGCGCTCGACGGCGGCGCCACGTGGGACGAGGTCGCGGATGCCGCGGGCCTCAGCGCGTCGGCCGCGAAGTACCGCTGGGCGGGTGGGGACGACGCCATCGCGGAGCGGCAGGAGGCGAGCCGCCGTCGCAAGCGGGACCGGCCGTCGAGCGTGCCGACCGACCTGCCCGGGCTCTCGGTGTCGGATGCCGCGAAGCGGCTCGGCGTGACGCCGCAGGCGATCTACCAGCGCGTGAACCGCGGGCTGCTCGAGGCGACCACCGTCGAGCTGCCCGACGGGAGGACGTACAAGCGCGTGTTCCTTCCCGACGTGGCGGAGGACGGCGCGAGCGACTGACGAGCGCGGACGCCTACGTGCGGACGCCCGTCGGCGCGGGCTGCGGGCCCGACGGCATGATGCCGAGGTTGGCCACGAGGCGGCTGCCGCCGTCGCCCCGGATCTCGTAGCACAGCCAGCCCGGGCCGCCGGGGCCGAAGAACTCGAACGCGACGCGGCCGCCCGCGGCATCCGTGTCGTAGCCGGCGACGACGACGGCGCACGTGCGCTCGGCCGAGGAGTGCGCCACGGCGACCGACGAGAGCACGAGCGGCATCACCATCGCGGCGAGGGCCACGAGGACGGCGATGCGCAGCACCCTGCGTCGCCGCTCGCCCGGCATGGGGGCCTCGTCGAACGGGTCGGGCTCGAGCTCGGGGTGGCGTTCGCTCATCGCCCGCCCTCCACGAGGATCGAGGCCACGCCGACCGCGCTCGCGACGAGCGTCGTGACTGCGACGCCGACGAGGACGCCGCGCGGCGGCGTGATCGTGAGCGTCTCGCCCATGAGCTGGCGACGGCGCACGGCGCCGACGGCGACCGCAGCGCCCGCGGCCGCGAACAGCAGCGCGCCCACCGCGAGCAGCGCGGGCTCGCCCGCAACGAAGCCCGCACGGAGCGCCAGGAGCGCGTTCACGGCGATCGCGAGCGAGGTGCGGACCCACGCAAGCGACGTGCGCTCGGGCTGCAGGCCGGGGTCACCGGTGGCGGGGATGCGGTAGGCGGTCACGGGAGCACCGTTCAGGACACCAGGAGGAGGAAGGTCAGCACGGCGGCGGTGAGCAGGCACGCCCCGGCGAGCGCCGGCAGGACCCAGCTGTAGGGGAGCGGGCGGCGCCGTCGGATCGCGATCTCGTTCGCGCGCCACCGCGTGTAGGACACGACGCTCAGCAGGGCCGCGATGAGGCCGAGCGCCACGGACACCGAGACGAGCACCACGCGCGGCTCGAGCGTCGCGGCGAACTGGTGCAGCAGCACGCCGCCGGCGAGGAGCGCGAGCGCCGTGCGGATCCACGCGAGGAACGTGCGCTCGTTCGCGAGCGTGAAGCGGTAGTCGGGGTCGTCGCCCTCGTGCTGCCACGCCGGTCCGCGCATCGACGCCCTCCTCGCCTCGGGCATCCAGCCTAATGCGAGGAGGGCGTCGCGGCTCTGGGCGCGGAACGGCGGATACCGGTGCGGTCGCGCGTCGCAGGTGCGCGTCGCGGGTCGCTAGTGCGACGAGGGCGTCGTCTCGATCTCCGAGCGGTCGCCCGACCAGAGCGTGTGGAAGACGCCCGGCTTGTCGATGCGCTGGTAGGTGTGGGCGCCGAAGAAGTCGCGCTGGGCCTGGATGAGGGCGGCGGGGAGGCGCTTCGCACGCAGGGCGTCGTAGTACGCGAGCGACGACGAGAACGCGGGGGTCGGGATGCCGGCCTGCGCCGCGGTCGCGACGACGCGGCGCCAGCTCTCCTGCGCGCTCGTGACGGCGTCGCGGAAGTACGGCGCCACGACGAGCGCGACGAGCGACGGGTCGTCGGCGTAGGCCTCGGCGATGCGGTTGAGGAAGCGGGCGCGGATGATGCACCCGGCGCGCCAGATCTTCGCGATGTCGCCCTTGTGGATGTCCCAGCCGAACTGCTCGGCGCCCGAGACGATCTCGTCGAATCCCTGCGAGTAGGCGATGATCTTCGACGCGTAGAGCGCCTGGCGCACGTCCTCGATGAAGGCCTCGGGGTCGTCGACGGTCCACTCGGTCGACGGGCCCGGCAGGTCGGCGGCCGCGTCGCGCTGGGCGCGCTTCGACGAGAGGCTGCGCGCGAACACGGCCTCGGCGATGCCCGACTCGGGAACGCCGAGCTCGAGCGCGTTCTGCACGGTCCACGCGCCGGTGCCCTTGGCGCCGGCCGAGTCGAGGATGACGTCGACGAGCGGCTTGCCCGTCTCGGCGTCGACCTGGCGCAGCACCTCGGCGGTGATCTCGATGAGGTAGCTCTCGAGCTCGCCCGTGTTCCACTCGGCGAAGACGTCGGCGATCTCGGCCGGGGTCTTGCCGGTGCCCGTGCGGATGAGGTCGTAGGCCTCGGCGATGAGCTGCATGTCGGCGTACTCGATGCCGTTGTGCACCATCTTCACGAAGTGGCCCGCGCCGTCGGTGCCCACGTGCGTGACGCAGGGCTCGCCGTCGGGTGCGACGGCGGCGATGGTCTGCAGGATCGGACCGAGCGTCTCGTAGGACTGCACGGTGCCGCCGGGCATGAGCGACGGGCCGTGCAGCGCGCCCTCCTCGCCGCCCGAGACGCCCATGCCGACGAAGTGGATGCCGGTCGGCGCGATCTCGGCCTCGCGGCGGATGGTGTCGTGGAAGTTCGCGTTGCCGCCGTCGACGATGATGTCGCCCGGCTCGAAGCGCTTGACGAGCTCGGAGATGACCGCGTCGGTTCCCGCGCCGGCCTGCACCATGATGACCGCGGTGCGCGGCGTGGCGAGCGAGGCGACGAACTCGTCGTAGCCCTCCGAGGCGGCGAACCCGGCCTCGGGGTGCTCGGAGGTGAGCGTGCGCGTGCGCTCGGGGGAGCGGTTGAACACCGCAACGGTGTTGCCCTCGCGGCTGGCCAGGTTGCGGGCGAGGTTCGACCCCATCACCGCGAGTCCGACGACGCCGATATTTGCTGATCCGTTTGCAGGCACGAAAGCTCTCCTCGTGAGTTCGGGGGGTCGCCAACCAGCGTACTGTGAGCGCGGCTCACCGTTGCGCGCTGTTGCGGTGAGGGCGGGGCGGCGGATGCCCCGGCGCGGCCGTTCGGCTACCCTGCCACGCATGACCGCCCCGCCATCGCCGCCCCGCCTCGTCGTCATGGGACCGAGCGGCGCCGGCAAGTCCGTGGTGGGCTCCGCGCTCGCGGAGCGCCTGGCGGCCCGGTTCCCAGGCCTCTCGTTCGTCGACGCCGACGACCTGCATCCCGCCGCCAACGTCGAGAAGATGCGCGCCGGCGTGCCGCTCGACGACGTCGACCGGCTCCCGTGGCTGCGGGTCGTGGGAGAGGAGCTCGCCGCAGGCGAGACCGGACGGGTCATCGCGTGCTCGGCGCTGCGCCGGCGCTACCGCGACGTCATCCGCGGGGCGTGCCCCGACGGGGCGTTCATCGAGCTCGTCGTGCCGACGGACGAGCTCGCCGACCGGCTGGGATCGCGCCCCGGCCACTTCATGCCGGTGTCGCTCCTCGCCTCGCAGCTCGAGGCCCTCGAGCCGCTCGGGGCCGACGAGGCCGGCGCCCGCGTCGACAACGTCGGCTCGGTCGACGAGGTCGTCGCGCGGGCGATCGCGGCCATCGAGCGGGGCTGGTAGACTCACCCCTTGGTCTCCCGCGTCAGCGGCGCGGGCGATCGACATACTTCGGCGAGGGAGGCCCGGCCATCCGCGAGAGCGGCGGGCGGGGCATCCGTGATCGACGCGGTGGAACCAGGCTTCACGGCTGTTTCCTCACGCATCAGCGCATGTCACATGCCGCGCGTTCGAGTCGAGACGACAGACACCCCCATCTGGGCCGCGAGCCCGCAAGGAGAACCACCATGGATGAAGACAACAAGGTCGAAGCCGGCACCCGCGACACGTTCGGCAAGGGTGCGGCGCGCAAGCTCCGCGCCACCGGCCAGATCCCGGCCGTGCTCTACGGCCACGGCACCGCGCCGCAGCACCTCACCCTCCCGGGCCACCAGGTCGGCCTCCTGATCCGCAAGGCGAACGCCGTGCTCGACCTGCAGATCGACGGCAAGAGCCAGCTCGCCCTCGTGAAGGACGTGCAGAAGGACCCGGTGCACCAGGTCATCGAGCACCTCGACCTCATCGTCGTGAAGCGCGGCGAGAAGGTCCAGGTCGAGGTGCCCGTGCACCTCGAGGGCGAGCCGTTCACCGGCACCATCGCCGACCTCGACGCGAAGACGCTGCTGCTCGAGGTCGAGGCGACCCACATCCCCGAGCGGATCGTCGTCGAGATCGAGGGCCTCGAGGAGGGCACCCAGATCCTGGCCGGCGCCGTCGAGCTCCCGAAGGGCGCGACCCTCGTGAGCGACGCCGAGACGCTCGTCGTCAACGTCCACGTCCCGCAGAAGGTCGACCTGGGCGAAGAGGCAGAGGCCGCGGAGGCCGAGGGCGAGGAGGCCGTCGAGGGCGAGGAGACCGCCGAGGAGGCTGCCGCCGAGTCCGCCGAGTAGTCGCTCGGCGCCCGCACGCGCACGGGGCCTGCGGCACCGCATCCGGGTACGCTCGGACTGCGGGCCGCAGGCCCCGCCCCGTTTCCCCGAATCCCGCGCCGTCGAGAGGAGCCGCCCATGGGCCTCCTCGACCGCCTGCGCTCCCGCCGGAAGGACGACTCCGTGGCCGACAACACCTGGCTCGTGGTCGGGCTCGGCAACCCCGGCGCGCAGTACGCCGCGACGCGGCACAACGTCGGCCAGTTCGTCGCCGACGAGCTCGCGTCGCGCATCGGCGCGACGTTCAAGTCGCACAAGACGCCGTCGCGCGTGGCCGAGGGCTTCCTCGGTCCCGGCGGCCCCAAGCTCGTCATCGCGAAGCCGAACAGCTACATGAACACGTCGGGCGGCCCCGTGTCGGCGCTCGTCAAGTACTACTCCCTGCCGGTCGACCGCGTCGTCATCGTGCACGACGAGCTCGACATCCCGTTCGACACCGTGCGGCTCAAGCAGGGCGGCGGCCACGGCGGCCACAACGGCGTGCGCGACGTGTCGAAGGCGCTCGACGGCGGCGGCTTCACGCGCGTGCGGGTCGGCATCGGCCGCCCGCCGGGCCGGCAGGACTCGGCCGACTTCGTGCTCAAGGAGTTCTCGAGCGCAGAGCGCCAGGCGGTGCCGAACCTCGTATCGGATGCCGCGGACGCCGTCGAGGCGATCGTCGAGCACGGCCTCGTGGCCGCGCAGCAGCGGTTCCACTCGCCGGCGTAGGGTTCAGCGAAGTCGGGGACTTGACCCTGCACCGCGGTGCAGGGTCGATGATGACGGCATGACCCAGTCACTGACTCACGTCTCCGTCAGCCCCGCCCTCTTCGCGAACCGGCCCGCCCCCGTCCGATTCGGGCGCGCAGGAGCGCTCTACGACCTCGTCGTGACGGTCGCGTTCGCGACGCCGTGGACCGCGACCGCGATGCTCGACCTCCAGCGCAGGATCCACACGGTGCTCGGGCTCGGCGGCGCGCCGCTGCCGGAGTTCGGACCGGTCGAGCTCATGTTCCTCAGCATGATGGGGACGGTCGTCACGATGTGGGCGATCGCCAGGCTGCGTCATCCGATCACGGACCTCATCGCGATCGACACGGTCGGCCGCGTAGCGTTCTCGGCATGGATGGTCGTCGCACTGGCCTCGGGAGCGAGCGCCCTGCTCGCGGTGTTCCTCGTACTGGAGCTGGCCTGGGCGGTGCTGCAGGCCGCGGGCCTCGTGGCGCAGTGGCGGGGTCGGCGGATGTCGTCCTCGCGGACGGCGACGGCGCCGGCGCCGGCGCCGGCGTGATGTTCACGTCCGACCTCGCCGCTGCGGCGGGCGTGCCCGTCAGCACCCCGTGATCGACGCCCTCGGTCGGTCAGATCAGTCCGCGCAGGAACTCCTCGGGTGAGACGCCTGCGGCACGCGCCCGTTCGACGAGCCGCATGTGCTCCTCGGTCGTGAGCTCGAGCGAGAGCGTGGTCCAGTCGGCGGCCGGGTCGTCGAAGTCGAAGAGCGTCGCGTCCTCCGCGGCGCGGTCCTCGAGCGCGGTCGCGGCGGGGGCGGTCGGCGCTGCAGGGGTCACGGATGCCGCGGGCGCGGGCGCGCGCGCCTCCGCGACGCGCGGTGCCGCGGCATCCGTCGCCGGCTCGCACTCGCCCGTCCACCCGGGGCCGCTCGGCACGTCGGAACCCTGCTGGTAGGCGAGCGCGACCGCGCGGGCGCGCTCGTCGGCCGCCTCGTTGGCCGGATGCCCTGCGTGCCCGCGCACCCACTCGAACCGGTAGCGGCGACCCTGGGTCGCCGCGTCGAGCGCCTGCAGCAGCTCGAGGTTGAGCACCGGCTTGCCGTCGGCCTTGCGCCAGCCCTTGCGCTTCCAGCCGGCCATCCACTTCGTGACGGCGTTGATCACGTACTGGCTGTCGCACTGCACGAGCAGCTCGTCGTCGAGGTGCGCCGTCGCGCGGAACAGCTCGAGCACGGCGGTGAGCTCGCCCTGGTTGTTCGTGCCACGTGGCCAGCCGCCGGCCGCCCAGCACGTGTCGTCGACGTACCAGGCCCAACCGGCGGGGCCCGGGTTGCCGAGGGCGGATCCGTCAGCTGCGGCGATGATCATGCAGGGTGTCCTTCCGTCC
Source organism: Agromyces mariniharenae (assembly GCF_008122505.1). NCBI lineage: Bacteria > Bacillati > Actinomycetota > Actinomycetes > Micrococcales > Microbacteriaceae > Agromyces > Agromyces mariniharenae. The sequence goes on from NZ_VSSB01000002.1 coordinate 49,251, forward strand.
GGCGCTCATGCTAGCGGGAGCGGGCGTCACGCGTTTCGCCCGGAGCGCACTCCGGATGCCGCGTCGGAGGGCCCGCGTAGACTCGTACGGTGATCCTGCAGGGCTTGAACACGGCGCTTTCGCGCGCCTCCACGATCGACGGCGCACTCGCCGAAGCCCTGCGGAACGCGGACTTCTCGTCACCGGCCGGGCTCGATGCGCCCCTGCTCGCGGGGCTCCTCGCCCGGCGCGCCGAGGCGGGGCTGCCGCCCGCGCTCCTCGTCGTCACGGCGACGAGCCGCGAGGGCGAGTCGGTGCGCTCGTCGATCGCGCCGTACCTCGACGACGCCGAGATCCTCGAGTTCCCCGCCTGGGAGACGCTGCCGCACGAGCGGCTGAGCCCGTCGGCCGAGACGGTCGGGCGCCGGCTGCACGCCCTGCGCCGCATGCACGAATGGGCCGACGAGGGCGCGCGGCATCCGCTCGTCGTGGTCGCGTCGGTGCGCGCCGCGCTGCAGCCGCTCGCCGACAACCTCGCCGGACTCGCGCCGATCGAGCTCGTCGCCGGCGGTCGCGGCTACGACCTCGCCGAACTCGCGGCGCGGCTCGTCGACCTCGCCTACGCGCGCGTCGACATGGTCGCCCGGCGCGGCGAGTTCGCGGTGCGCGGCGGCATCCTCGACGTGTTCCCGCCGACCGCCGACCACCCCGTGCGCGTGGAGTTCTTCGGCGACGAGGTCGAGGAGCTGCGAGCGTTCTCCGTCGCCGACCAGCGATCGCTGCCCGAGCCGGTCGAGCGCGTGGCGCTCGCGCCGAGCCGGGAGCTGCTGCTGACGCCGTCGGTGCGCCAGCGCGCCCGCGAGATGGTGCACGAGTTCCCGAGCCTCGCCGGCATGCTCGAGAAGATCGCGGAGGGCATCCCCGTCGAGGGCATGGAGTCGCTCGCCCCGGCGTTGCTCGAACGACTCGTCCCGCTCGCCCACTACCTGCCAGAGGGCGCCGCGGTCGCCGTGCTGCAGCCCGAGCGCGTCACCGGTCGCGCGGTGAGCCTCGCCGAGACGAACCGGGAGTTCCTGGGCGCCGCGTGGAGCGCCGCCACGGCGGGCGCCGAGGCGCCGATCGACCTCGCGGCGGGCGACTTCCTCACGGTCCGCGAGTTCCGCCAGGCGACGCTGTTCAGCGCGCCCGGCGAGCCCGACCCGCGCCGCGCGTGGTGGACGTTCTCGGGCTTCGACCTCGGCGACGCCGCGGCGGTCGTCGCGGCATCCGGCGACGACGAGGCCGCGGCGGCAGCGGCTGCGGCCGCATCCGACTACGTGCGCGTGGCCGCCAACGCGATGCCGAGCTTCGCCGGCAACGTCGCGGGCGCCATCGACCACGCCGCCGAGCGGCTGCGCGACGGGTGGAGCCTCGTCGTGGCATCCGCCGGCCATGGACTCGTCGAGCGCGCACGCGACGTGCTCGCCGAGGCGGGGCTCGCCGCACGCATCGTCGAGTCGGTGCCCGCCGACCTCGAGCCCGGCGTCGCCTACCTCGTGCAGGCCGACGCCGCGCGCGGCTTCGAGGTGCCAGAGGCCAAGCTCGCGCTCATCGCCGAGGCGGAGTTCTACGGCCGCTCGGCCGGGTACGACACGCGGCAGAACAAGAAGCTCGCCACGCGGCGGCGCAACGTCGTCGATCCGCTGCAGCTCAAGGCCGGCGACCACGTCGTGCACCAGACGCACGGCATCGGCCGGTTCGTCGAGATGGTGCAGCGCGAGGTCGCGACCGGCAGCCGGCCCACCGGGCCGAGTCGCACCGCCGGCATCCAGCAGGCGCCCACGGCCGTGCGCGAGTACCTGGTGCTGGAGTACGCGCCCTCGAAGCGCGGCCAGCCGGGCGACCGCCTGTTCGTGCCGACCGACCAGCTCGACCTGCTGAGCCGCTACGTCGGCGGCGAGGCGCCGTCGCTGTCGAAGATGGGCGGCAGCGACTGGGCGCAGGCGAAGGGCCGCGCGCGCAAGGCGGTGCGCGAGATCGCGGTCGAGCTCGTGAAGCTCTACTCCGCGCGCATGGCCGCGAAGGGCCACGCGTTCGGGCCCGACACCCCGTGGCAGCACGAGCTCGAGGAGGCGTTCCCGTTCGCCGAGACGCCCGACCAGCTGCAGACCATCGACGAGGTCAAGGCCGACATGCAGCGGCCCATCCCCATGGACCGTCTGCTCGCCGGCGACGTCGGCTTCGGCAAGACCGAGGTCGCCGTGCGCGCCGCGTTCAAGGCCATCCAGGACGGCAAGCAGGTCGCGATGCTCGTGCCGACGACTTTGCTGGTGCGGCAGCACCTCGAGACGTTCTCCGAGCGGTTCGCCGGATTCCCGGTGCACGTGCGCGCCCTCAGCCGGTTCCAGACCGACAAGGAGGTGCGCGAGACCGTCGCCGGGCTCGCCGACGGCACGGTCGACATGGTCATCGGCACGCACCGCATCCTCACCGAGAAGGTGTCGTTCAAAGACCTGGGGCTGCTCATCATCGACGAGGAGCAGCGGTTCGGCGTCGAGCACAAGGACCAGCTGAAGAAGCTCAAGACCAACGTCGACATCCTCGCGATGAGCGCGACGCCGATCCCGCGCACGCTCGAGATGGCGGTCACCGGCATCCGCGAGATGTCGACGCTCGCCACCCCGCCCGAAGACCGCCACCCGATCCTCACGTTCGTGGGCCCCTACTCCGAGCAGCAGGTCGCCGCCGCGATCCGCCGCGAGATGCTCCGCGAGGGGCAGGTGTTCTTCGTGCACAACCGGGTCTCGTCGATCAACCGGGTCGCCGCGCAGCTCGCCGAGCTCGTGCCCGAGGCGCGCATCGCGGTCGCGCACGGCCAGCTCAACGAGCACGTGCTCGAGCAGATCGTCGTCGACTTCTGGGAGCGCAAGTTCGACGTGCTCGTGTCGACGACGATCATCGAGACGGGCCTCGACATCTCGAACGCGAACACGATCATCATCGACCGCGCCGACAAGTACGGCCTCTCCCAGCTGCACCAGCTGCGCGGCCGCGTCGGCCGTGGCCGCGAGCGCGCCTACGCGTACTTCCTCTACGACCCGGCCAAGCCGCTGTCCGAGACGGCGCACGACCGGCTCTCCACCATCGCCGCGAACAACGAGCTCGGCGGCGGCATGCAGATCGCCCTGAAGGACCTCGAGATCCGCGGCGCGGGCAACCTGCTCGGCGCCGAGCAGGCGGGCCACATCGCGGGCGTCGGCTTCGACCTCTACCTGCGCATGATCGGCGAGGCGGTGTCGGCGTTCCGCGGCGACGTCGCCGAGGGCCAGACCGAGCTCCGGCTCGAGCTGCCGGTCGACGCGCACATCCCCGAGGAGTACGTCGACTCCGAGCGGCTGCGGCTCGAGGCCTACCAGAAGCTGTCGGCCGCGAGCGGCCCGGCGGCGAAGGAGGCGCAGATCGACGCGGTGCTCGACGAGCTCGTCGACCGCTACGGCGCGCCGCCCGAGGCGGTCAAGCACCTCGTCGCGATCTCGCGGCTGCGGCGCACGGCACAGCTCGCGGGGCTCTCCGACGTCATCGCCACGGGCTCGAAGCTGCGCATCGCGCCGGCGAAGATCCCCGACTCCCGGCGCGTGCGCCTCGAGCGCCTGTACCCGGGCGCCAAGCACTTCGCGCAGAACGACGTGATCCTCGTGCCGTTCCCGATGCCCGGGGGCGAGCTCCCTGAAGACGCCGAGCTCATCGAGTGGGTGTCGAAGCTCGTGACGGCGATCTTCCCGGCACCCGAGCCGGCAGCGGGCCAGGTGGATGCCGCGGGCGCGACGGCCGCGGCCGCGGGCTGAGTCGCGGCATCCGCTCGCGTCGGCCCGCGGGCCCGACGCCGTGCCGGCGCACGGCGCGAGCGTCGTCGTCACGAGTCGCGGCGAAGACGCTTCGACCGGGGTCGACGCCTGTGCCCGTGCAGGGCTCGAGCGTCGTCGTCACTTCTCGCGGCATAGACTCCGCCTGTGACCGATGCGCCCTTCCTCGACCTCGCCGACACGACCTTCGACGTCACCTCCGATGCCGTGCATCGCGCGCAGGACGACAGCTGGTACGCCCGGACCCCGTACGGATGGGCCGTCCTGCGCTACGAGGAGGGCACCGCGCTCCTGAAGGACCGGCGGTTCCAGCAGGGCAACGGTCGCTGGCCCGACCAGAACGGCATCCACGACGGACCCTGGCGTGAATGGTGGCAGGAGACGCTGCTGAGCATCGAGGGCGACGACCACCTCAGGCTGCGCCGGCTGCTGGGGCCGGCCTTCCGCAGCAAGGCCATCGAGGCGATGCGACCGCAGTTCCAGGCGCTCGCGAACGACCTCATCGACGCCTTCGCTCCACAGGGCACGGTCGAGTTCGTGAGCGAGTTCGCCGAGCCCTACTCGTCCCGCATCCTCTGCCTGCTGCTCGGACTGCCCGACGAGGAATGGCCGCAGGTCGCCCACTGGGCCGACGACCTCGGCAAGTCGTTCGGCATCAACGTGCGTCACGACCTTCCTCGGATCGAGTCGGCGCTCGAGGGCCTCACCGGCTACGTCGAGGAGGTGATCGCCGACCGTCGGGCCCATCCACGCGACGACCTCGTGACGACGCTCGTCGCCGCCCACGAGGAGGGCGACGCGTTGAGCCGTCGGGAGCTCAGTTCGGCACTGGTGTTCCTCGCGTTCGCGGGCATGGAGACGACCCGAAACCAGCTCGGCCTCGCGATGCAGACCTTCCTCGCGCACCCCGAGCAATGGGCGCTGCTCGCCGAACGACCCGACCTCGGCGCACGGGCCGTCGAAGAGGTCATGCGGGTCAACCCCACGGTCACCTGGGTCACGCGTGAGGCGATCGACGACGTCGACTTCAACGGCCTGCACGTGCCGAAGGGCGGGATCGTGCAGGTGCTCTCGCACGCGATCGGCACCGATCCCAGGGCGATGGGCGACCACGTGCCGTTCGACATCACGTACGACGATCGCCCGCTGCACAGCGGCTTCGGCGGCGGCGCGCACCACTGCCTCGGGCACTTCGTGGCGCGCACGGACATGAGCGTGGCGCTCCCGTTGCTGGCACGACGGCTGACGGATGTCTCCGCCGATGGTCCCGGCGAATGGCTCCCGGTCTCGGGCAACACCGGTCCCGTGCGGCTTCCGCTCCGATTCACGCCACGGTCCTGACCCGCGAGGCGGCCGCGTCGGCGTGCCGTCAGTGCGCGAACGGACCGCCCATGCCCGCGGGCCCGCCGAGTCGTCGGTAGTGGCGGGAACGCAGCGTCACGACGATCGCCGACAGGACGATCGCGATGCCCGAGCCGAGCAGCACGGCGAGCGTGCCCTCGTCGCGCACGCCGGGCAGCTGCGCGAACGCGAGCTCGTTCATGAGCAGCGAGACCGTGAACCCGATGCCCCCGAGCGCGCCGACGACGCCGAGGTCGGCGAACGTGAGCGGCGCGCCGGTGCGTCGCCGCACGGCCGAGGCGCCGAGCAGCCCGGCCGCGACGATGCCGACGAGCTTGCCGACGGGCAGGCCCACGAGGATGCCCCAGAACGCCGGGTCGAGCTGGCTCGGGGAGACCTGCGGCACGGCGACCAGGGCCGCCGAGAAGGCGAAGAGCGGCAGGATCACGCCGTTCGACCAGGGCTCGAGCGCGTGCGCGGCCCGGCCGGCCGGTCGCCGCGACATCACCAGGCCGAGCGCGACGCCCGCGATCGTCGCGTGCACGCCCGACCGGTAGGTGAAGTACCAGGCGAGCACCGCCAGCACGACGAGCAGCACGTTGATCGGCCACTGCGGTCGCCGCGAGAGGATCCACGCCGAGCGCGGCTTCATGAGCCGGCTCACCGCACCGAAGAGCGCGATCGAGATGCCCGCGAACCCGAGGTACGACAGGTCGGCGTCGGTCGTGAAGAAGAACGCGATGATGAGGATCGCGATGAGGTCGTCGAGCACGGCGAGTGCGAGCAGGAAGACCCGCACGCGCGTCGGGATGAACCGGCCGAACACCGCGAGCACGCCCAGCGCGAAGGCGATGTCGGTGGCGGTGGGGATGGGCCAGCCGTCGACCGTCTGGCCACCCGCCGTGAACGCGACGTAGATCGCCGCCGGCACGACGACGCCGCCGATCGCGGCGATGGCGGGCAGCATGGCCTTCGACAGCGAGTTGAGCTCGCCGATCACGAGCTCGCGCTTCAGCTCGACCGCGACGATGAAGAAGAAGATCGCGAGCAGGCCGTCGGTGATCCAGTGCCCGGTCGAGAGGTCGACGCGCAGGAACGGGATCTCGAGGTGCGCGTCCTTCATCGCGATGATGGATGCCCCGAACGGCAGGTTCGCGATGAGGAGGCCGAGCACGGCGGCGGCGAGCAGCAGCGCCGCGGCCACGCGCTCGGAGCGGAGGAACGACATGGGAGCCCCTGTCTGGCGAGGTGATTCGCCGGTCGGTGAACGGTTTCGACGCCGTCGCGTCGGCCGACCAGGCTTCCCGGCTCTCCGTGGGCGAGTCTAGCGACGCCGGCCGGGCTACGCTGTGGCGGTGTCGTTCTCGCTCTGGATCACGCTGCTCGCCGCGTGCTTCGTCATCAGCTTCACGCCCGGGGCGGGCGCGATCAACACCATGGGCAACTCGCTGAGCCACGGGTTCCGCCGCTCCATCTGGGGCATCCTCGGCCAGCAGGCCGCGCTCGTCGTGCACATCGCGATCGTCGCCCTCGGCGTGGGCGTGCTCGTGGCGAGCTCGCCCGTCGCGTTCGACGTCATCCGGTACGCGGGCGCCGCCTACCTCGTCTACCTCGGCGTGCGGCAGCTGCTCCGGCGGCCGGTCGCGGTCGAGCCCGCCGAGCGGGCCGCGGCATCCGAGGCGGCCGATGCGCCCGAGGCATCCGAGTCGTCCGAGGCATCCGGCTCCTCAGGACCGTCGGGTACGTCTCGCGCCTCGGAAGGATCCGAGGCGTTCGCCACGGTCGAGGTCGCGCCGGATGCCGCGGCGGTGCGCCCGCCGGCCGAGTCGCGCTGGTCGATGTTCCGTCGCGGCCTGTGGGTGAACCTGCTGAACCCAAAGGCGATCGTGTTCTTCCTCGCGTTCCTGCCGCAGTTCATCCGCCCGAGCCTGCCCCTGCTCCCGCAGTACGTCGTCGTGGCGGCGACCGTCGTCGTCGTCGACGTCATCGTGATGTGGGGGTTCTTCGCCCTCGCCGCGCACGGCATGCGCCGGTTCACCCGGTCGGCCCGCGGGCAGCGCATCGTCGACGTGGTCTTCGGCCTGCTCTTCATCGCCGTGGGCGTGCTGCTCGTCTTCCTGCACTGACGCCTATGCTGGCCGGATGAGCGCCGAACACCCGCGCCTCGAGGAACTCGTCGCGATCGTCGCGCAGCTGCGCGCGCCGGGCGGGTGCCCGTGGGACGCCGACCAGACGCACGAGAGCCTCGTGCAGTACCTCGTCGAGGAGAGCTGGGAGCTCATCGACGCGATCGAGTCGGGCGATCGCGCCGAGATGATCGAGGAGCTCGGCGACGTGCTCTACCAGGTGCTCTTCCACGCCGACATCGCCGCGCACACGCCCGGCGAGGACTTCGACATCGAGGACGTCGCGGCGCACATGACCGCGAAGATGGTGTCGCGGCATCCGCACGTGTTCGGCGGCGACCGCACGGCCGAGACGGCCGACGACGTCGTGGGCTTCTGGGACGAGCTGAAGGCCGGCGAGAAGCCGCACCGCACGAGCGTGCTCGACGGCATCCCGCGCGGCATGCCCGCGCTCGCCCTCGCGCAGAAGGTGCTCGGCAAGGCCGCGAAGGTGGGCGTCGGGGTCGCGGTCGCGTCGGTTCCGGATGCCGCGGGCTCGACGGATGCCGCGGGGTCGACGGATGCCACGGGCTCGACCGGTGCCGCAGCGCCGGATGCCGCCACGCGGCCGGAGCCCGCCACGGAGGCGGAGCTCGGGGCGACGCTGCTCGCGCTCGTGGCCTCCGCCCGGGCGCAGGGGCTCGACGCCGAGCGCGCGCTGCGCCACGCCGTGCGCGGACTCGAGGACGAGGTGCGCGCGGCCGAGGCCGCAACCGCCGACACCGCGGTCGACACCGCGTCGGCGGGTTAGGCGCCTGCCCGTCGCTCGACTCGGGCGCGCGCCGCGTCGTGCGCGCGGCGGAGGAACCCGAGCACGGTCTCCATCGTGCGCTCGCCGGGGACGACGACGCAGACCCAGCCGAGCGCGCCGTACACGGGATGCGGGTTGACGACGTCGGCCGCGGCGAAGTCCCGCGACCGCTCGAGACGCCTCGGCTCCTCGCCCGTGAGCTCGATGAACGTCGCGCGGTCGACGTGCACGTTCACGCGCCACCGGCCGACGGGGCCGAGGTCGGACGCGGTGTCGTCGGGGTAGTCCTTCGTGACGATCGTGCCGTAGGGCTGGGTGTGCTGCGGCATCCGCCCGTCGGGGGCGTAGTAGAAGAACGCGTCGCCCCACGCGAGCTCGGGCGTGCCGTCGCCGGGCCCGGGCACCACGACGAGGGCCCCGTCGAGGCCTTGCATCTGGTCGATGATCTGCTGCATGCTCATGGTTCAAGCATGTGCTTGAAGTGCATCTGTGGGGTTCGACGGGAGGGGACGTGGAGCGGCATCCGCTGCGCACCGCCGACGTCGCTCGGGCGTCGGGCTATTCGCTGCAGCAGGTGCGCGACCTCGAGCGACTCGGCGTCATCCCGCCTGCAGCGCGGGCGGGCAACGGCTATCGCGCCTACGGTCCGATGCACGTGGTCGCACTCCGCGCCTATCGTGCGCTCGCGTTCGCGGCCGGCCCGGTGGTCGCGCGGCAGGTGCTCGCCGGCGTGTGGCGGCAGTCGATGCCGGATGCCGCGGCTGCGATCGGCGACGTCCACGTGCGGCTTGCGCGCCAGCGCGACGAGGTGCTGCAGGCGCGGCGGGCGCTCGCCGCGATCAGGGCCGAGGCCGGGTCGACGCACTCGCCTCCGCCACCGGCGGCGGAGGATCGCGACGCCCTGTCGATCACCGAGCTCGCCGGGGCGCTCGACGTGCGCACGTCGACGCTGCGCTTCTGGGAGCAGGAGGGGCTCGTGCACCCCGACCGGATCACGTCGCTCCGGGCCCGGCACTACGCGCCTCACGCCGTGCGAGAGGCGAGGATCGTCGCCGCCCTGCGGCGCGCCGGGTACGGCATCCCCGCAGTGCGGGAGCTCATGGGTGCGCTCGGGCATGCCGACGGGCTCGGCGAGGCCGACCGCATCCTGCAGGTGCGCTTGGACGGCATCGCCGCGCGCTCGGTCGCGCTCCTGCGCGCCGGCTCCGACCTGGCAGAGGTGCTCGCCGCGATCGCGGGCGACGCGGCGGGGCACGACGCATCGAGGCCCGCCTGAGCCGGCTCCCGAGGCCGTCTACGCCACCCGGCTCCCGGCAGGCAGGCGCCGCGCCGGCACCTCGGTGCGCCGCCACGCCCAGAACAGCGCCCCGCCGCCGAGCAGCGCCTGGATCGTGAGGCCCACGAACCACGAGGGCACTGAACGGTCGTGGATCTCCTGCGGCGTCTCGGTGTCGCGCTGGACGTACTCGCCCGACGGGCGCCAGGTCGCGCAGTCGTCGATGAGCACGTCGGTCTCGGGCGCATGCTGCGCCGAGCGCACGCCGACCGCGATCCATCCGAAGAGGTCGCGCGGACTGCCGTACTCGTCGAACGTGCCCGGCGCGGCATCCGCCAGCACGACGTAGGGATTGGCGGCGAGGAAGCCCCAGACGAGGTCGAACCGCGGCGTCGGGTACTCGCGGATGACGGGCGGGAGGCACGGCGCCAGGCTGCCGGCCGGCGGCGGTCCGTCCTGCTCGAGCGCCTGCCAATCGACGCCGATGTAGGTCTGCCGCACGGTCGTCTGGATGGCGGTGCCGCCGAGGCCGAACGCGATGAGCGTGCCGATGCTGAGCGCCGCGACGACGAGATAGGTCACCGCGACGGAGAAGAGCGGCTTCGTGAGCACGCCCGAGAGCCCCACGCCGATCGCGGCGATGACGCCGAGCTCGATCGCGAGCACCAGGACCGAGACCATGATCGTGGCGGCCGAGACCTGCCCGAGCGCGACCGCGAAGACGAGGAACGGCACGGATGCCGCGAGGAACGCCAGCGCCGTGAGCCACGCCGCGATCCACTTGCCGACCACGAGCTGCGCCGTGGTGATGAGCGTGACCTGCGTGGTCGCGAGGGTGCCGGCGTCGCGCTCGCCGTTGATCGCGTTGCCGCTGAGCGCGGGGGAGACGAGCGTGCCGAGCAGCAGCACGAAGAAGACGATCGTCGAGAACACGCCGCCGCCGCCGTCGTCCCACGCGTTGGTCGCGAGCACGAGCAGCCCGGTGACGATCGTCACGAGCAGCACGAACACGCCGAGCAGCACGTACCAGGCCACGCCGCGAACGCGCTGCTTGAGGTCGAGCGTCACGACGAGCCACATGCCGGCGAAGAAGCCGTCGTCGGGGCTCGGGTCGGCCGGACGAGCCTGCACCGGCGTCGTCCCGGGTGCGGCGCTCATGGGCGGGCCTCGCCGTCGATGCGCGCCGCCGGGTCGGGGGCGGATGCCGCCGGCGGCGCCCCGGCGCGGTTGAGGTCGAGGAACACGTGCTCGAGGTCGCCGACGGCGGGTGCGAAGGACGAGACCGGCACGCCCACGCTCACGAGGTGCGCGAGCAGCTGCGCGGCATCCGCCTCGCTCGCGAGCGGCACGATGGCGCCGAGGTGGTCCACGTGCGCGACGGTGCCGAAGCCCGCCGCGATGAGCGCCTCGCGGAGCCGCTCGGGATGCAGCGCCCGGAGCCGCCACTGCCGCGCCGTGCGTCCGGCGGCGGCGACGGCGTCGGCCGCGGCGGTCACGCCGTCGGCGACGTACACGGCGGTGTCGGCCATCTCCTCGAGCTCGGCGAGCACGTGGCTCGACACGAGCACCGTCCTGCCCTGGCCCGCCAGGCGACGCACGAGGTCGCGCAGCGCGACGCGCGCGCCCGGGTCGAGTCCCGACGCCGGCTCGTCGAGCAACAGCACCTCGGGATCGTGCACGAGCGCGCGGCCGAGGCTCAGGCGCTGCTTCTGCCCGCGCGAGAGCACGCGCGTGGGCCGGTCGGCGAGCGGCGCGAGGTCGACGAGGTCGATGAGCTGCGCGGCGCGAGCGGATGCCGCTTCCCTCGACATGCCGTACATGCGGGCGCTCGTCGCGAGCGCGTCGCGCACGGTGAGGGCGGGCCAGGAGCCGAGGGTGTCGGGCATCCAGCCGATGCGCGCACGCACCTGACGGGGTTCGGTGACCGGGTCGTGCCCGGCGATGCGGATGGAGCCCGCGTCGGGCGCGAGGAGCGTCGCGAGCATGAGGAGCAGCGTGGTCTTGCCGGCGCCGTTCGGCCCGATGAGGCCGGCCACCTGACGCGGGGCGACCGAGAAGCTCGCGTGCCGCACCGCCTCCACCTCGCCGAACGAGCGTGCGACCCCCTCGACCGTGATTCCCGCCACCGCGCCGCCTCCGCCCCGTTCGCCACGTCGCAATCGGTCGAGTCTAGCGGCGGCATCCGACGTGGCGTCGAGAACGCGAGGAGTCTGTGGACACGCGTCGAGGTCGCGCGCGGAGGCGCGTCGGGGTCGCGTGCGCACCGACGTCGGCGTACGGTCGGGGCAGGCGCATCACGCATCACCGCACGCATCACCGCACGGCGACGAGGGGATCGAGGGCGACATGGGCATCGAGGAGGAGCGGCTCGCCGAGTTCTTCGACGAGTACGCCGCGGCGCTGCGGGAGTTCGACGCCGAGGCGACCGCCCGGCTATGGGGCCTGCCCGGCATGATCGTCACCGACGACTTCGCGGGCGCGCTCGAGAGCCGCGCCGACATGGCCGCCGGGCTCGCGTCGTCGTACCCGCTCTACCGACGCCTCGGGCTCGAGTCCGCGCTGCCCGAGATCCTCGCCGTCAGCGCGCTCACCGACCGGATCTCGCTCGTCCGGGTGCGCTGGAGCTACCTCGACGCGGTCGACGAGGTCATCGTCACGACCGACTACGAGTACCTCGTGCGCGACGACGCCGACGCGCTGCACGTCTACCTCGCCGTGGGCATCGACGAGGCGGACGCGCTGCAGCGCGCCGCGCGCACGCGCGGCGTCGACCTCGACCTGTTCGGGTGAGGCCCGGCATCCGTCGCGGGATCGCTTCACCCGTGCTGGAAGAATGGTCGGCATGGCCGCATCCGTCACCCCTCCGCGCGGCATGCGCGACTTCCTCCCCGCCGAGAAGGCCCGGCGCGAGCACGCCCTCGGCGTGATCCGCGACGTCTACGCGGCGCACGGCTTCGATGAGATCGAGACGCCCGTGATGGAGGACTCCTCGCGGCTGCACGCCGGCCTCGGCGGCGACAACGAGAAGCTCGCGTTCGCCGTGATGAAGCGCGGCCTCACCGCCGACGACCTGGCGGCCGCCGCGGCATCCGGTGAGACGCTCTCGCTCGCCGACCTCGGCCTGCGCTACGACCTGACCGTGCCGCTCGCACGGTTCTACGCGACGCACCGCGCCGCGCTGCCGCCGGTCTTCCGGGCGATCCAGATCGCGCCGGTCTGGCGAGCCGAGCGTCCGCAGAAGGGTCGTTACCGCCAGTTCGTGCAGTGCGACATCGACATCATCGGCGAGGCCGGAGCGCTCGCCGAGCTCGAGCTGCTCACCGCCACGCTCGCCACGCTCGACGCGCTCGGGCTCGGCGGCTGCACGATCCGCCTCAACGACCGGCGCATCCTCGGCGGCATCCTGTCGTCGTGGAACGTGCCCGACCAACTGCGCGAGCGCGCGCTCATCACGATCGACAAGCTCGACAAGATCGGCACCGCCGGCGTCGCGGCCGAGCTCGTCGAGCTCGGGGCGGTCGACGCGTCGACGGAGGTCGCGGCGCAGCTCGAGGCGCTCACGGCCGCCGACTGGCACCTGCACGACGGCGTCGTAGCCCCGCCCGCGTGGCTCGACCTCGACGCCTACCGCGACCTGCTCGCGCTGCGCGAGGCGCTGCCCGACGCGGCGATCGAGTTCGACCCCACGCTCGTGCGCGGCATGGGCTACTACACCGGCACGATCTTCGAGATCGCCCACCCCGACTTCGGCTACTCCCTGGGCGGCGGCGGACGCTACGACCACATGATCGGGCGCTTCCTCGGCCAGGAGGTGCCGGCGTGCGGCTTCTCGATCGGGTTCGAGCGCATCGTCGACCTCCTCGCGATCCGCGACCACTCGCGCCCGCGCGCGGTCGTGCTGGTGTACGACCCCGACGTGTCCCCGTCGGAGCTGCTGCGCCTGAAGGACGAGCTCGTGTCGGGCGGCACCCGCGTGCGCCTCGAGCGCCGCGTCAAGAACCTGCGCGCCCTGCTCGACCGCGTGTCGGCCGACGGCTTCGACGCGTTCGCTCAGGTCGGCGCCGACACGACGGATGCCGCCTCCCTCGCGTTCCGCGACCTGTCCTCGTAGCCGCCACCGCGTCGCCGCGCCCGCGCTCGCCGCATCCCCGGAGTCGCTCTCCGCGCACCACTCCGCCGAACCGGCGCGGATGCAGGGTCCCGAGGCGCCGAACCCTGCATCAGCGCCGGTTCGATCCAATTCGCGCCTCACCCTGTGGAGAGTCCGTTTTCCCGCCGTACGTCGACCGGCACGCTGGGCGCGTGGCCCGTCGATCGCCGCTCCCGCCGTACCTCTCCGGAGCCAGCTTCAGCGTCGCGGACCACGCCTTCCACGGTGCCTCTCGCAACCGCCTCGTCGCCGCCGACATGCAGCGGCCGTTCACCGCGGTCCGTTCGGTAGGACTCGATCTCGCGGACGTGGCGGAGCGCTGCCGTGCCTACGAGCCCTTGCTCCGGCCGGGCGAGGCGTTCAGCCACCTGACTGCGGCGGAGCTGTTCGGCGTGCCGACGCCGAGTAGGTCCCACGCCCTGCATCTCTTGGCGCCGCCCGGGGCGACGAGGGCTCGTGGGCGAGGAGTCGTCGGCCACGAGGCATCCGTCGGGGCGCCGATCGTGTTGCATCGCGATCTGCCGGTGGTCGCACCGGCCCACGTGTGGTGCCAGCTTGCGAGCGCGCTCGCTCTCGACGACCTGATCGCCGTTGGCGATGCGATCGTCACTGGGCGACGGAGGGGTGTGGTGCGTGCTCCTGCACTCGCATCGCTGCGCGATCTCCGAAGCGCGGTCGATGCATGGGGATCCCGTCGCGGAGCGCGAGCGCTTGCGTCCGCTCTGCCGCGCGTACGCGTCGGCGCGGAGTCGAGACGTGAGACGCACACGCGGCTGGTCCTGGTCGACGCGGGTCTGCCGGAGCCGATCCCCAACCCGCCGATCCGGCTCGCGAACGGCGAAGTGCGGCATCCGGATCTCGCCTACGTCCAGTGGCGCATCGCGTTCGAGTACCTCGGCGACCGGCACCGTGACGATCGGTCGCGGTGGCAGGGGGACATCCGTCGGCGACGGGAGTTCGAGCGCAGCGGCTGGCGGGTGATCGACGTGACTGCGGACGATCTCGGCCCGGCCCGTCTCGAGTTCCTCGCGTCAGTGCGTGGGCTCCTGGCGACGATCGGGCGGTCGTGACGTCGAAAGGCGCCGATCCGTCGTAGATGCACGGTCCCGGTCGAACGAACCCTGCATCTGCGACGGCTCGGTGAGCGGATGCCGCGGTGCGATGTGCGGCGCGAGCGAGCGGATGCCGCGCGCCCGCGGCATCCGCGGCACGTCACGCGTGAGCGCGCCTCACTAGACTGGCTGGCGGATCACGACGGAGTCGTCCGACGCACACCCCCATCACAGAGGAGTTCACTGTGGCATTCATCGAAGCTGTAGGCGCCCGCGAGATTCTCGACTCTCGCGGCAACCCGACCGTCGAGGTGGAGGTGCTGCTCGACGACGGCTCGCTGGCGCGCGCGGCCGTTCCCTCGGGCGCGTCGACCGGTGCCTTCGAGGCGTACGAGCTGCGCGACGGCGACAGCGACCGCTACCTCGGCAAGGGCGTGCAGAAGGCCGTCGACGCCGTGCTCGACGAGCTCGGCCCGGCGATCGAAGACCTCGACGCCGCCGACCAGCGCCTCGTCGATGCCGCGCTCATCGAGGCCGACGGCACCGACAACAAGAGCCGCCTCGGCGCGAACGCCATCCTCGGCGTGAGCCTCGCCGTCGCGAAGGCCGCCGCCGACTCGGCCGACCTTCCGCTGTTCCGCTACCTCGGCGGCCCCAACGCGCACGTGCTGCCCGTGCCGATGATGAACATCATCAACGGCGGCGCGCACGCCGACACCGGCGTCGACATCCAGGAGTTCATGGTCCTGCCGATCGGCGCGCCGACGTACTCCGAGGGCCTCCGCTGGGGCGTCGAGACGTACCACGCGCTGAAGAGCCTGCTGAAGTCGAAGGGCCTCTCGACCGGCCTCGGCGACGAGGGCGGCTTCGCCCCCGACTTCGAGCACAACCGCGCAGCGCTCGACTTCATCGCCGAGGCGATCGGCAAGGCCGGCTTCACGCTCGGCACCGACATCGCGCTCGGCCTCGACGTCGCCGCCAGCGAGTTCTACGAGAACGGCGTCTACCGCTTCGAGGGCAAGGACCGCACGTCGGCCGAGATGAACGCGTACTACGCCGAGCTCGCCGACGCGTACCCGCTCATCTCGATCGAGGACCCGCTGAACGAGGACGACTGGGAGGGCTGGGCAGCGCTCACGTCCGAGCTCGGCACGAAGCTCCAGCTCGTCGGCGACGACCTGTTCGTCACCAACCCCGCGCGCCTCGCCGACGGCATCGCCCGTCACGCGGGCAACTCGATCCTCGTGAAGGTCAACCAGATCGGCACGCTCACCGAGACGCTCGACGCCGTGAAGCTCGCGCAGCGCGCCGGCTACACCGCGGTGCTCTCGCACCGCTCGGGCGAGACCGAGGACACGACCATCGCCGACCTCGCCGTCGCGACCGACTGCGGTCAGATCAAGACGGGCGCGCCCGCCCGGTCGGAGCGCGTCGCCAAGTACAATCAGCTCCTGAGGATCGAAGAAGAACTCGGTGAGGCCGCGGTGTACGCGGGCCGCACGGCGTTCCCGCGATTCACGGCCTGAGCAGACAGAGGTCATGACGGGGGCGGCCGTGGGGCCGCCCCCGTTCTCCTTTCCGGGTCGGTGAGGAGGGGCGATGCAACCCGATGCTCCGCGCCCTACGCGCTCGTCGGGCGTGCCGCGCCGGCCCGCCGTCCCCGGTCGTCCGGGCGCGGTTCCCGGTGCATCGAAGTCGGATGCCGCAGCGAAGCCGAAGCCGACGACGGCACCGAAGATCTCGAAGGCGGATGCCGCGAAGAGTACCGCGGCGAAGGGCGCCGCCCCCAAGGGCGCCGTCCCCAAGGGCGCCGTCCCGAGGGGCAACGCGGCGAAGGGCACCGCGACGACCGGATCGAAGGCTTCGGCGTCGAAGCCGGCCAAGGGCGGGGCGGCCTCCGCGAAGGCAACCACGTCCGCGAAGGGCTCGACGTCGGCATCCGCGTCGAAGACCTCACGCCCGGCTCGCGGCGGCAACGGCTCGACCCGCCCGCCAAGGGCCCGCTCGAAGGCGAGGTCGGGCGGAGCAGCGTCGACCGACCGCGCGGGGTGGCTCAGCGGCATCCGATTCTCAGGGTTCTCGCTCATCATGATGGGTGTGCTCGTGCTCGCGGTGGTGGTGCTCGCGCCGACGATCGCGGCGTTCGCGCAGCAGCGCCAACAGATCGCGGAGCTGCGCGCCGCCGTCTCCGCGCAGGAGGCGGAGGTGCAGCGCCTGCGCGACGGACGCGAACGCTGGAACGACGAGACGTTCATCATGACCCAGGCCCGCGAGCGGCTGTACTACGTGATGCCGGGCGAGGTGAGCTACCTCGTCATCGACGACCGCTCAGAGGCGGCGAAGGCGGATGCAACCGCCGCCGTCTCGGCCGAGGTGACCGAATCGAAGGGCGACTGGATGCGCACCCTGCTGGACTCCGTGATGACCGCGGGGCTCGCTCCTGCGCCGACGGATCCGACGGATGCACCCGTCGAGACGCCCGCTGACGCGCCGGTGGGCGCGCCGGCCGAGGGGAGCGGACGATGAGGCCGCCGTTCCCGCCCGTGAGCGAGCGCGACATCCGGATCGTCTCGGCGCAGCTGGGCCGCCGGGCCCGCGACGTCGTCGGCATCCCCGCTCGCTGCGTGTGCGGCGCGCCCACCGTGGTCGCGACGCGGCCGCGCCTCTCCGACGGAACGCCGTTCCCCACCTTCTACTACCTGACGCACCCCGTCGCGACGGCGGCGATGTCGTTCCTCGAGGCCGCGCAGGTCATGGTCGAGTGCAACGAGCTGCTCGCGGCCGACGCCGACGTGCGCGCCGGCTACGAGCAGGCGCACGTCGACTACCTCGCCGACCGCGAGTCGATCGAGGTCGTGGCCGAGCTCGCCGGCATCTCGGCGGGCGGGATGCCGACGCGCGTGAAGTGCCTCCACGCCCTCGCCGCCCACGCGCTCTCGGCCGGCCCGGGCGCGAACCCGATCGGCGACCTCGCGCTCGAGCGCTCGACGTGGACGCCCGACGTGTGCCAGTGCCCCGACTACGGCGTCGACGTGCCCGACCCCGAGGACCCCGCGGACGACGACACCGGAGGGCGCGCGTGACGCGTCGCGTCCGTCGTCCCCTCGCCGTCGTGGCGCGGGCGGCCGCCGTCGCCACCGTGGCGACGACGATCGCGCTCGTGGGCGCGGCACCAGCGCACGCGGACACCGTGCGCGACCTCGAGTACTGGCTCACCGACTACGGCTTCACCACCGCCTGGAACACCACCCGCGGCGAGGGCGTCACGGTCGCGATCATCGACACGGGCGTGAACGGCAACGTCGCCGAGCTCAGGGGCGCGGTCGTCGGCGGCACGGATGTCTCGGGCATCGGCAGCCCCGACGGGCAGACCCCCGTCGGCGACGACCCGAACCACGGCACGATGGTCGCGTCGCTCCTCGCCGGTCGCGGCACGGGCGAGGGCAACGGCGTGATCGGCATCGCCCCGCAGGCCGACCTGCTCACCGTCTCGGTGGCGTTCGGGCAGGACACCGGCGCCGAGAAGTCGAACGACGACCAGATCGCCGAGGCCGTGAAATGGGCCGTCGACAGCGGCGCGGACGTCATCAACATGTCGCTCACGCGCAACACCCGCGACTGGCCCGAGAGCTGGGACGAGGCGTTCCTCTACGCGTTCGAGCACGACGTCGTGATCGTCGCCGCGGCCGGCAACCGGGGGAGCGGCACGAGCGAGGTGGGCGCGCCGGCGACGATCCCGGGCGTGCTCACGGTGGCGGGCGTTGACAAGGAGAAGAACGCGAGCTTCGACGCGAGCTCGCAGGGCATCACCATCGCGGTCGCCGCACCGAGCGAGGACCTCGTCGGCGTGCTGCCCGACGGCAGCTATGTGCAGTGGAGCGGCACCAGCGCGGCGGCCCCGATCGTGTCGGGCCTCGCGGCGCTCGTGCGCAGCGAGTATCCCGAGCTGAGCGCGGCCAACGTCATCGAACGACTCATTCGGACGGCCGATCCGCACGGACAGTCGGTGCCGAGTCCGCTCTACGGATGGGGCATCATCGACCCCGTCCCGGCGCTCACGGCCGACGTGCCCGAGATCGAGGACAACCCGCTCGGCAGCCTCGCAGCGTGGATCACCCTGCACCGGCGGGCGGATGCCCCGACCTCCGAGGGCGGCGACGAATCCCAGGAGGTCGTGCCGATCGCCGACCCACCGCTGCCGCGATCCGACGAGGCGAAGACCCTCCTGCCGACGGCATGGACGCTCGCCTATATCACGGTGCCGCTCTCGTTGGTCGCCGGATTTGGTACGCTAGCAGCGCTGTTGGGCATCGGCGCCACTCGGCATACCAGGCGGACTGTCCGCACTCGCGAGCAGTGATCGCAAGCAACAGATACTGAGGAGTCCATTCACCGTGCCCAAGATTCTCATCGTCGGTGGCGGCTATGCGGGGTTCTACACAGCGTGGAAGCTCGAGAAGTGGCTGCGCGCGGGCGAGGCCGAGGTCACGATCGTCGACCCGCTCCCGTACATGACGTACCAGCCGTTCCTCCCCGAGGTCGCCGCGGGCTCGATCGAGCCCCGTCACGCGGTCGTCTCGCAGCGCCGGCACCTGAAGAAGACCAACGTCGTCACGGCCAAGGTCACCCGCATCGACCACGCGTCGAAGACGGCCACGATCACGCCCGAGCTGGGTGAGCCGTGGGAGTTCGAGTACGACGTCGTCGTCGTCACGGGCGGCGCCGTGTCGCGCACCTTCCCGATCCCCGGCATCGCCGAGAACGCGATCGGGCTGAAGGCCATCGAGGAGGCCGTCGCGATCCGCGACCGCGTGCTCAGCAACTTCGACAAGGCGGCGAACCTCCCGCCCGGCCCCGAGCGCGAGCGCCTGCTCACGTTCGTCGTCGTCGGCGGCGGCTTCGCGGGCATCGAGGTGTTCGCCGAGCTCCGCTCGTTCGCCAGCGCGCTGCTCGAGTACTACCCGCAGCTCACGTTCGACGAGACGCACTTCCACCTCATCGAGGCCATGGGCCGCATCATGCCCGAGGTGTCGCTCGAGACCAGCCACTGGGTGATCAAGCACCTCGCGCAGCGCGGTGCCGAGATCCACCTCGACACGCAGCTCACGAGCGCGGTCGACGGCAAGATCGAGCTCTCGACGGGCGAGACCTTCGAGTCCGACCTCATCGTCTGGACCGCGGGTGTCATGGCCAACCCCGCGATCGTGCGCTCGAGCGACCTTCCCGTCGAGGAGCGCGGCCGCGTCATGACGCGCGCCGACCTCCGCGTCGGCGACGAAGACGACTTCGTGCCCGACGCATGGGCGGCCGGCGACATCGCCGCCGTGCCCGACCTGTCGGGCGGTGGCGTGGGCGGCTACTGCGTGCCGAACGCGCAGCACGCCGTGCGCCAGGGCAAGCTCCTCGCGAAGAACATCGTCGCGGTCCTTCGCGGTGAGGAGCCGAAGGAGTACTTCCACAAGAACCTCGGTGCGGTCGCCGGTCTCGGCATCGGCTCGGGCGTGTTCCAGTCGGGCAAGCTCGCGCTCAAGGGCCTCATCGCCTGGTTCGCGCACCGCGGCTACCACGGCCTCGCCATGCCCAGCTGGGAGCGCAAGTTCCGCGTGTTCTGGGGCTGGTGGAACAACTTCTGGCTCGGCCGCGACATCGTGTCGCTCTCGGCGCTGCAGCAGCCGCGTGCCCAGTTCGAGCTGTTCGCCGCGCGCCCGAAGCCGCCGGCCGCCGCCGCGCCCGCACCGGCTCCCGCCGTGGCATCCGGCAAGGCCGCACCGAAGGCCGTGAAGGCCCCGGCCGAGGCCAAGCCCGCGAAGGCCGATGCGAAGGCCGAGCCGGTCGCCGCCAAGTGACCCCGGTCTCCGCGAAGTAGTGTTGACGCGGCGTCGCCCTTCGGGGCGGCGCCGCGCTCCCGTAGCCCAACTGGCAGAGGCAGGCGACTTAAACTCGCCGAAGTCTGGGTTCGAATCCCAGCGGGAGCACCGTGATCGGTCCCCTCGGATCCGGGGAATCATGCGGGAGTCGGGTTGGTCAGGCCTCCGCCGATGGGGCAACCGGCGATACTTTGGCAACAACTGCGGCCGAGCGCTCACGACTGGACGCAGCTTGATCCGTGCACCTGCATGGACAAGCTACCGACGCATCCGAGATGCCATTCATCTCGTGTTCGATTGACGACCACCCGCATGCAAGGTGAAACTCCCACCATCCAGACACCGGACGAAGAGCGCGAACTCGCCGAGGTGATCGATCGTCTGATCACGAGATTCCCCGCGGCGCGTCGGGCGGAGGTCGAAGGCGCGGTGACGGTGGAGTACCTCGCCCTTGACGGCAACCGCGTGCGCGACTTCGTTCCCGTTCTCGTCGAGAAACAGGCCAAGAAGCGGCTCGAGAAGGCTGACGGCGACACGAAAGACTGACCAGCGCCTGCCCCGGTCGTCGCTACTGGCACGAACCGTTCAGCCGCCCACGTGGATCACCGGTCGCTCGGCGGGGTCCTTCTCGACCTCACGGATGATCTCGCGCACGACCGGGGGCGTGTCGCCGCGTCCGAGCAGGATGTAGCGGACCATGTGCAGGAGCGGATTGCCCTCGGACCACTCGAAGTACGCGTGCGGCTGCACCCCGGTCACGTCGCGCATCGCCAGCAGGATCGCGGCGATCGCGTTCGGCGCCGCGGGACTGTCGGCACGAAGCACCCGGTGGCCGTCGACCGCGACGCCACGCACCTGCAGCACCTCCCGGAACTCGGACGGGTCGACCACCTCGATCTCGAGGAACATCACGTCTGCTCGACCCGGCACGGGGTTGAGTCGACGCTGCGTCATCTCCTTCTCGGCGTACTCGGCCGCGTCACCTGTTGTGCGTCGGTTCGCGATCAGGTTGAGCCGGCCGTCGTAGAGGAGTGAGTCGGCGATGAACCGACGGGCTGTGTCGTCGAACTCGATCCGCTCGGCCCGGATCTCGGTCGTCCGCGTGAGGCGTGAGACCACCGAGATGACGACGATGCCGAGGATGAACAGCGCCGAGATCGCGAGCCCGTCGGGCCGCTCGATCACGTTGGCGACGAGCGCGTAGCCGAGGATCGCCGTCAGGACGGCGAATCGGACGATCGAGCGCGGTGTGCGGCGGCGGACCGCGGAGATCAGGACGGCGACCGCGGCCGACACCATCATCGCCAGGATGCCGGTCGCGTAGGCACCCGCCTGCGCATCGACATCCGCCTCGAACGCGATCGTGATGATGATGCTGATCGCCGTGTACACCAGCACGACGGGGCGGATCGCGCGGCTCCATTCGGGCGCCATCCCATATGCCGGGAGGTACCGCGGCACGATGTTGATCAGTCCGGCCATCGCCGACGCTCCGGCGAACCAGAGGATCAGGATGCTGCTGAGGTCGTAGACGGTTCCGAACGCATCGCCGAAGAACCCGTGCGCAAGGTACGCGAGCGCTCGGCCGTTCGCCTCACCACCCGGCTCGAACGCCGCCGGTGGGATCAACAGCGTTGTCACGAGGCTGCTCGTGATCAGGAAAAGGCTCATGATGACCGCTGCCGTCGTGAGCAGCTTCCGCGTGTTCCGGATGCGCGAGGCGAGCCGGTCCTGCCGGGCCTGACCGTTCGCGCTGACGAGGGGCATCATGCTGACCCCGGTCTCGAACCCCGAGAGCCCGAGCACGAGCAGGGGGAACGCGAGCAGGGCCGGAAGCAGAACGCTGGAGAACCCGCCACCGCTCGCGGTCAGCGCCGCCCACCAATCGTCGACGACCACCGGATCGGCGGCCAGCTCGATCAGGCCGGTGACGATGACAGTCGCGTTGAGCCCGAGGAACACCGCCACGAGGGGGATGGCGACATTCACCGCCTCCGTGAACCCGAGCAGGAACACCCCGCCGAGGATGAGCAGCAGCACGATGGTGATCGCGACGGCCTGCCCCTGCAACGCATCAGGAGCGAGCGGGTTCTCGATGAGGTGCACCGTGGCGTCCGCAGATGACAGCGTGATGGTGATGATCCACGAGGTGGCGACGAAGCCGAGCAGCGCGAGGACGAATATCTTCCCCCGCCAGAAGGGGAGCAATCGCTCGAGCATCGCGATCGAACCCTGCCCGTGCGGGCTCTCCTCGGCGACCCTCCGGTACATGGGCAGCACCCCGAGCAGGGTCAAGGCGACGATCAGCAGCGTGGCGATCGGCGACACGGCGCCAGCCGCGAGGACGGCGATCGACGGCAGGTAGGACAGGGTGGAGAAGTAGTCGACGCCCGTCAGGGACATCACCTTCCACCAGGAGTGCTGCGGGACCGTCGACTCCTCGATCTCGGGACCGGCGGGTGGCACCTTGTGCTGGAAGAGCCATCGCGAGAGCGGGGTCCGCGGGCGACCGGCTGCAGGGCCCGGCACGCTGGCCGGGAACTCGAACTCGGTCCAATCGCGCATCTGCCAGCTCCTCCTACAAGATCTCGGCGGACGCCTCGCATGGCACCAGCGATGCAACACCCGCGCGGATGCCGCGGAGCCGATCCTTACGGATCCCTAACGCCCAGACGCCGATCCCTCACGGCGCGCTAACGCCTCCCGTACAGGTTCTTCGACGTCAGCAGGCGGCTTGGCCGATCACGAGTACAGGCCGGAGAAATCGCGCTGTGCGCATCGAGGGAGAGCAACGAGCCCTGCGTTGGTGTTGACGGCGATCATCTGCCGGTCGAGCCAGTGCTTGTCGCGCGGTACCCGCACCGCGGTATCGAACTCGGCACGGACGAACGCGATGTGTGAGGAACACGCGCTGTTCCAGGCCACACTCATCGGTCCAGCTCATGAGGACTGGTTCGTAGCGGCGCAGCTTGGTGGTGATGATGGTGAACACGTGATCGAGGAGTTCATCCTCCAAGACGATTGGACCCGCACCATCGAGGTGCAATGCACCCATGACTCTGACGAAGTGCCGCCTTGGCACGCGAAGGCGAGACGCAGAGTCGTTTGGTGTGCCGGCCCGTCCTTCAACGCGTTCGCCCCCGGCGACTGCGGCGGACGGGCCGACATCTAGCCGATGCCCCTAGGATCGGCTGGCTCCATCTCACCTCGGCGGCGTCGATCCGCGAAATCGGTTGGTCGACCCTTGACTTCCCAGCTTGGCGGATGAAAGGCGAGCGCCCCTCCCACCCGGAGTTCGGAGGACGAGCCGAAGAGGTTCTCGCGCGATGTCAGGTGGTCGCGTCGGGCATGATCGGAACGTCCTCGGCCATGATGATGAGACCGCCGCCCTTGGACGCGGAATCCGCGAGCTTCTCAGCCCACGCGAAGTTCAACTTCGGTTCGCGCCCACCGGCGTACTCGAAATAGATCGGGACGCCGTTGTCGATCCAGACCGCACGCCGCCCCTCGCCGGATGATGCAGGAGCCTTCCAGGCCATGAAGAAGTTCTCACCGCGACGGAGCTTCACTCCGATGATCAGCTGTAGATGGGCGAGCTGTCGATCGTCCATCTCGAATGCGTGGTTCCCGTAGTGCAGTTTCCCCATCTTGGTCCTCCCGCGAAGAACGGTAGCGCGAGGTGCGCTGCGCACGTGAGAACCGTCCGGGGCTTGATCACGTCTGACGCTTCCGCTAGCCGACCTAGAGCAGGTCAATCGAGCTGAACCACGCCTGTGGACGCCAATCCACCTCCACCTCTGCGGCGGGCTCCGATGGATCGTCGTCCACGTCGGCGACCTCGATGGAGAGGCTCATGCCGGGTGAGACGAGAACGCGCACCGAACGATCGGGTGTCCGAATGATCTCCACGAATCCGCCGCCGGCTCGCAGCTGTTCGGTGATCCTGCCCATGACCGCATCAGCGCTGTCGCCCGGAGGGAGAAAGTGATCTCGCCCCTCGATCCTGATACTCGCCTGCAGCATGCGTGCTTCCCGTCTGCGTCTACGTGTGGTCCCGGTTCGCTGCCGCCCGACTCGATTCGCCAGGGACCACACATCCGTCGATTCTCAGTTACGAGACTCATGGAGCCGGCGACCTGAGTGGCTCGGGTCAGCCCGCGTCGGACGCGATCCCGTTGGCCGGCAATACGGTTGTACCCCCTCACCCGCCTCTGCGCGCACCCCTTGACACGCAACACGCGCGCCGCGGCGCGAGAGCTGGGGTGCGGCTCGGGGTGCTTGCGGGGTGAAATGCACGGGCGGGGTGGCGCGAGCGAACTGCGTCGAAACCCGAATCCAGAAATGGCAAAGTGGCTGCCCTCGCGGACGGGATCAGCCTGCCTGTGAGGCTGCGATGAGACCGTGGCGGCGGTGCCGGAGGACGACGCCGGTGCTACTCGGGGCTGATCGCGCCCTCGCGGTGCGGCGTCCCGACGGGTTTGGACTCGGAACTGCCGCGCTGGCGGAGCACGATCGACAGCGCGACCATGCTGCCGACCGCGAGGAATTCCGACTGCCAGTTCTGCAGCGTGCGGTTCCAGAAGTCGGCCGACAGCAGGTACTCGCCGAAGGTCAGCAGCTCCTGTCCGTGCTGGGCCTGCTCCTGGTTGTATACTGTGTGCCCGGCGATGCCCTGCGCGAGCCACGACAGCAGGAAGATCGCGCCCATCGTGAGCAGCAGCGAGTTGCTGTAGACGACCTGGCGCCAGCCCGTCGCCTTCGCCCACTTCGGCGAATCGGGCTCCGCGTACCTGCCGACCTTCTGCTGCTCGTCCGAGCCGGTCCCCTCGTGGCCGGGCTTCTTCGACTCGGGCGATCCATCCTGCACGAGCCAGATCGTGGCGAAGATGAAGAGGAAGAACTGCAGGTACTCGGACTGCCAGTTCTCGGCCACGTCGACGACGAAGTCCGACGACGTGACGAACTGCACCCACGTCACGACCTCCGCGCCGTGCGCGAGCTGCTCCTCGTTGAAGGCGAAGAGTCCGGCGATCGACTGGCCAACGAGGGCGAGCACGAAGATCACCGCGAAGAAGATGCTGAGCGAGTGCTGTCTGAGGCGCATGCCGGTCACCGTCCCGAGAGTGCGATGGCGTACATGTACAGGAGACCGACGGCGATCGCCGTCAGCCATGACGTGAACACGACCTTCATGCGGCGAACGTAACCCCAGGCCGTGGTGGCGGGCACGGGCTTGACGACCACCGCCCCATCCGTGCCGATCTGCGCCCCGCCCAGGCCGTCGCCGCGGCATCGGCAGGCCGCGCGGCCTCCGCATCGCCGAGCAGGCGCAGGGACGCGGCCTTGCCGTGGTGGTGCGCCGCATCCTCCAGCGTCATCGGACTGTGCAGTCCGAGCGCGACGTCGTGCTCGGCGCGCGATTTCCGCCCGTCGCGCAGGAACCGCGCGCGTGCGTTATACGCGCCCGGTTCTGGCTTCGCAAGGGACTTCTTCCGCTTCTCGCTCCGTACGTACCGTGTTCGCACCCGAACCGACGGGCTGCCGATGCACCATCGGGGCGTCGAGCCCGTCGGCCCAGATGCAGGAATGAGGGCTGACGATGACCAACAGTTACCCGTCGAACACGCCAGGCGGCGTCCCCGCCGCCGACACGACCCCGGAGCAGTCCGGCGATCTCCGCGACGACGTCTCGACGCTCGCTTCGGATGCCGGCGACGCCGGCCGGCACGTCGTCGACGTGGCCAAGGACGAGACCCGCTCCGTCGCCTCGGAGACGAAGCACCAGGCTCGCCGGTTCCTCGGCCAGGTGGGCGACGAGCTCAGCACCCAGGCAGCAACGCAGCAGACGCGGTTGGCCGGCGGGCTGCGGTCGGCGGGCTCCGAGTTCTCGGAGATGGCGAACGCCTCGACCAGTTCTGGCTACGCCTCCGAGCTGGTGCGCGGAGCCGGCGAGCGCGCCGACTCCGTGGCACGTTGGCTCGAGCAGCGCGACCCGCGTTCGGTGCTCGAAGAGGTCAAGGGCTTCGCGCGTCGTCGCCCCGGCGTCTTCATCGCCATCGCGATCGGCGCCGGCGTCCTCGCCGGCCGCGTCACGCGGGCGATCATGTCGCCGCCCGATGAGGAGGGCTCCGCCGGACGTCGCGCGATGACCACCGGTCGCGCCGACTTCACGGCGCCGCCGGTGCCTCCGGTCCGCGAGGTGCAGCCTCCCGCGACAACCACGGTCGGCACCGGATACACCGGTAGCACCGGCACCGGAACCACCGGGGCCGCGACGATCGGCACCGGCACGATACCCGGCACGGGCGTCGGCGGGGCCGGGGGCGGCACGTACGGCTCGCCGGGGACGGGCGGTGCCTGATGGGCGACCCACGTCACTCGTACGACGCGTCGTACGACCCGTCGCTGACGCCGTCCGAGCGGCAGGCTGAGGCGACCTCGCTCGGCGATCTCCTCGCCGAGGTCTCGCGCGACGTGTCCACGCTCATGCGGCAGGAGGTCGAGCTCGCGAAGGCCGAGATCCGCGAGTCCGCGAAGCGGGCCGGGCGCGGTGCCGGACTCCTGGGCGGCGCCGGCGTGGCCGGACTGCTCGCCCTGGTGTTCCTGTCCGTCGCACTCTGGTGGGGGCTCGGCTACGTGATGGGCAACGCGTGGTCGGCCGTGATCGTGGCCGTCCTCTGGGGCGTCGTCGCCCTGGTGCTCGCCCTCACCGGCAAGAAGCAGATCGAGGAGATCAGCGGGGTCCCGCAGACGGTCGAGACCGTGAAGGAGATCCCGGAGACGTTGAAGAGGAATGAGGAGAACCGATGAGCAACCCGGATGAGATCCGCGCCGACATCGAACGCACTCGTGCAGAGCTCGGACAGGATGTCGACGCCCTTGCCGACAAGGTGACGCCGTCGAAGATCGCCGAACGTCAGACCCGCAGGATGCGTCGTGCGCTGACCTCGGTCAAGGACCGAGTCATGGGCGTTGCGTCCGACGTCGGCGATACCGCCCACGACGCCGCGGAGCATGTCGGCGACGCGGTCAGCGACGCGCCGCGAAAGGTCGCGTCCACCACGCGTGGCAACCCGATCGCCGTCGGCCTGATCGCCTTCGGCGTCGGCTGGCTGGCCGCATCGCTGGTCCCGGCGTCGAAGGTCGAGCGTCAGGTCGCCGACCAGGCGAAGGACGCCGCGGCACCCCTGGTCGATGAGGTGAAGGAGGTCGCCGCCGAGGCGGCCGATAACCTCCGTGAGCCCGCGAAAGAGGCGGCCGAGGCCGTCAAGGAGCGTGCCACCGAGGCCGTTGAGACGGTCCGCCAGGAAGGCGAGGCGGCCGCGTCCGAGGTCGGCAGCGAGGCCAAGCACACGGCCGAGCGGCACGCGCCGACGTCTGACCGGTCGGTCGCGGACCCGGCTTCCGCACCTCCGTCGACGTCGGGTGACCCGTCGACGCAACGACCGTCGCCTTCGGGCGCGGTGCCTTCGTCGTCGGAGCCCTTCGGGGTCTAGTCCACCGCGAACTGACGGGCGCGGGATCCGATCGGATCCTGCGCCCGTCGACGTGCGGGCGGATGCGCGAAAGGCGTGCGCTGCATGAACGGGGTCTCCCGTGAGGTTGACGAGCTGTCCATGCGTTGGCGAGCGATCGCCACTGCACTTTCTGCCGCAACTGTCAAGGGCCCGGGCGGGATGCAGGTGGATGAGGAAGTGTCGACTACAACTGAGCATGCTGGCTGCCCGGAGAAGCGCACCGGCCCTTCCACCAGATCAGGTCTCGCGCTTCGCACCAGCGTTCCGCGACGTCGGCGAAACACATCCCGGGCTCATCGTTCACCTCACCTTGAGGTCGACTCGAGTGGAGGAAGATCATGAGAGCAGGGTCAGTCGGTTCCTACATCGTCGGAGTCGTCGCCGCTGTCGCCGCCGTGGCTTTGTGCATCGGCACGGCGATCCTCGCGGCCGACGAAGACGTGATTCAGGCGCTCTCCCTTCCCGAATGGCTTTCCGGGGTGGTCATGGCGGTGGCGATTTCGATCGTGGTCATGGTGACGGTGGTCGCAGCCATCGCGCTGATTCCCCGGAGGTGGCAGTGATGGCGCCAGAGTCACCCCTGTTCCGAGCCGTCGACCCGGGAGAGGCACGGATCGCGTCACCACGTGAGCGAGAGTTCTGGGCCCTCATGCTCGGACCAGCGCTCGAGCAGGAAGGGGTTCCGCGACATAGGGCACGGTCGTCCCGGGTCGACCCCACGCGCTCCGCACCGATCAGTGGTGACTGATCGACACGGCCGTCGGTGCTCACGGTGGGCGCGACGGCTCCTGCTCATCGCCGTCTTGGGATGGGTGAAGCCGCAAGGGCGACTCAGGGGCTGAGTCGCACCGTCTCCCGCTCCACAGCGGTTGCCTTCGCCGCAGGAACACCGTCGGAGGCGCCCCGGAAGGAACGCAGCCGCAGGCTGTTGCTCACGACGAACACCGACGACAACGCCATCGCCGCGCCCGCGACGAGCGGGTTCAGCATGCCGAGCATCGCCACCGGGATCGCCGCCACGTTGTACGCGAATGCCCAGAAGAGGTTCCCCTTGATCGTCGCGAGCGTGCGCCGGGAAAGCCGGATGGCGTCCACGACGGCGATCAGGTCGCTGCGGACCAGGGTCAGGTCGCTCGCCTCGATGGCGACATCCGTGCCGGTGCCCATCGCGATTCCGAGGTCTGCGGTCGCGAGCGCGACCGCGTCGTTCACCCCGTCGCCGACCATCGCGACCACGCGGCCGCCGGCCCGCAACTCCGAAACGACGTTCGCCTTCTCGGCAGGAAGCACCTCGGCGTGGATCTCGTCGATCCCCACCTCTGCGGCCACCGCACGCGCGGCCCGCGGGTTGTCGCCCGTCACGAGCACGGGGGTGAGTCCGAGTCGCTTCATCTGCGCGACCGCCTCGGCGGAGGTCGACTTCACGGTGTCGGACACGGCGACGACTCCTCGAGCCCGGCCGTCCCAGGCGACGGTGACGGCCGTCCGGCCGAGCCCTTCGAGTTCATCACTCGCTGCGGCGAGGTCCTCCGGCACGGTGATGCCCCAATTGCTCGTCAGCCAACCGGGTCGTCCGACGACCACGAGATGCCGATCGACCACAGCCTGAACGCCGACTCCCTGCGCCGACGCGAACGACTCGAGTCGGGGCAGCTCGCCGAGACGAGTGCGTGCCTCGGCGACGATGGCCGCTGCGATCGGATGCTCCGACCCGGCCTCGGCCGCGCCCGCGAGGCGCAGGACCTCCGCCTCATCCTCCGTGTCCGCGGCGACCACGTCCGTGAGCGACATCCTGCCCGTGGTCACCGTGCCCGTCTTGTCGAGCAGGATGGTGTCCACACGCCGGGTCGACTCGAGGATCTGCGGGCCCTTGATGAGGATGCCCAGTTGCGCGCCGCGGCCGGTGCCCACGAGCAGCGCGGTCGGCGTGGCCAACCCGAGGGCACACGGGCAGGCGATGATGAGCGTTGCAACTGCCGCCGTGAACGCCACCTCGGGCCCAGCTCCGATGAGGAGCCACACGACGAGCGTGCCGAGGGCGAGTGCGATGACGATGGGGACGAACACGGCGGATACGCGGTCGGCCAAGCGCTGCACTTCTGCCTTGCCGGTCTGCGCCTGCTCGACGAGGCGGGCCATGACGGCGAGCTCGGTGTCCGCGCCGACGCGAGTCGCACACACCACCAGCCGTCCGCCGGCATTCATGGTCGCGCCGATGACGTCGTCGCCGGGCCCGACCTCGACGGGAACGGACTCGCCCGTCAGCATGCTGGCGTCGACCGCAGAGCTGCCCTCGACGACGATGCCGTCGGTGGCGACCTTCTCCCCGGGGCGGACGACGAACAGGTCGCCGACGGCGAGCGTCGACGCCGGGACGCGTGCTTCGGCGCCGTCGCGGATGACGGATGCCTCCTTCGCGCCCATCTCGAGCAGGGCGGTGATCGCTGCGCTCGAGCGCGTCTTCGCCCGGGCCTCGAAGTACCTGCCCGCGAGGATGAAGACGGTGACGGCCGCGGCGACCTCGAGGTAGATCTCGTCGGCCCCCTGTCCCGGTGCGGTGAACAGGGCGAAGCTCATCGTCATGCCCGGCATGCCCGCCATGCCGAAGAACAATGCGTAGAGCGACCAGCCGAACGCGGCGAGGACGCCGACGCTGATCAGGGTGTCCATCGTGGCGGCGCCGTGGCGGAGGTTCACCCACGCTGCCCGGTGGAACGGCCACGCGCCCCACACCGCCACAGGCGCGGCGAGGGTGAGTGCGAGCCACTGCCAGTTCGTGAACTGCAGCACGGGGATCATCGACATCGCCACGACCGGCACGGTGAGCGCCGTCGAGACGATCAGCCGGCGACGCAGGGACGCGACCTCCGCGCTCATTCCATCTCGTTCCCCGGCCTCCGTGTCATCGGATGTCGGGGGCGGAGCGGGCAGCTCGGCGGTGTACCCGGTCGCCTCGATGGTCGCGATCGCATCGTCGACGCTCGTGCCTTCGGGGAGGGCGATGCTCGCGCGCTCGGTGGCGTAGTTGACCGTGGCCTCCACGCCGGGCATCCGATTGAGCTTCTTCTCGATGCGGGCCGCACACGAGGCGCAGGTCATCCCGCCCACGTCGAGCTCGACCTGCTGCGTGCTCATCGGGGCAGGGTGGCGAGCTCGTAACCGGCCTCGTCGACCGCGGCGGCGACCTCGGCGTCGGCGAGCGCACGAGAACTGCCGACCCTGACGCGAGAGATCCCTCCGGCGACCAGGTCGATGTCCACGTTGCTCACACCCTCGAGTCGGCCGATCTCCTCGGTGACGCTGGCGACGCAGTGCGAGCAGGTCATGCCCTCGACGCCGTATTCGGTCGTCAGGGCGGCGGAATGACCGTGGTCGCTGCCGGAGTGCGTGTGCCCGGGGTGGTCATGCGAGTGCTCGTGCGTACCGCTCGACGCGGTGTCGCAGGTGCAGATCTCGTGGTTGCCATTGCTGTCGCACATGCAGGGTTCCCCTTGTCTCGAATACCCCGGACGGGTACCATTCAATATACCCCTCAGGGGTACAGTGTCAAACTGTCGATCGAATGGGATCCAGCATGGATGAGGCGAGCCGGATGCGCACGGATCACGCGACGCACGGATACATCAGCGACAAGGGTGAGTACGTGCGCCGACTCAAGCGCATCGAAGGCCAGGCACGCGGCTTGCAGAACATGGTCTCCGACGAGAAGTACTGCATCGACATCCTGACCCAGGTCTCCGCGATGACCAGCGCACTCGAGGCGGTCGCGCTCGGGCTGCTGAACGACCACCTCACGCACTGCGTGCTCGTCGCAGCTGAAGAGGGCGGTGAGGAGGCCGAGCAGAAGCTGAAGGAGGCGTCCGCGGCCATCGCACGCCTCGTGCGGTCCTGAAGGACGAGGCGTCAGGTGCGTGTCGGGTACCCAGTGGGGGTACTAGGCTGTGGGGGACGGAGGAGTTGAGGCGATGGCGGGAATCCGCGCATTCGTGCGCACCGAGCTCAACGCCGCACGCCTGCTCGTGTCGCTCGCCGCTGCCATCGCCCTGATCGCAGGCCTGTTGGCCATGCACGTCCTCAGCACCTTCGGAAGCGACCACGCGCTCGCCGGACCCGTGACCATCTCGGAACACGCGCATCACCCAGTCGCTCCCGGCCATGCGGAACCGGGGGAGCAGGCAACCAACCTCTCGCCAGGGCACTCGGTCCTCTCGCTGGGGCACTCGGTCAGTGGGGAACCCTGTGACGGCGAATGCGACATGCCGGCCGGGATGCCCACCCACTCGATGCTGATGGCGTCCTGCGTGCTCGGACTCGTTGGCGCGATCCTGCTGCTGCTGCCTCCCGCATCGCGAGCGTTGCCGGCCGCCCTCGAGGCGACCCGGGTCGTGGGCGCCCGGATACTCCGAGCGGCTGCGCCGTTGCGTCCGCCGTCATTGCACGTCCTCTCGATCAGTCGCACCTGATTCGGCGATCGGCGGTTCAACCCGCACGGTCACTTCGCCCTGCCCGGGCGTCGAATCTCCCACTCACGACTGAAACGAAGGACCCCTGATGAAGACCCGCACAATCACCCTCGCCTCCGCGGCGTTCGTCGCCACCGTGCTGCTCGCCGGCTGTGCTCCCACGAGCGGCTCGGGCACCAACCCGATGCCCGGGATGGATCACAGTGCATCCCCGATGTCACCCGGCGGCGACTCGACCGAGGCGAACATGAGCGACCAGATGTTCGTGGAGATGATGATCCCCCACCACGAGCAGGCGATCGAGATGTCCGACCTGATCCTGGGAAAGGACGGCGTCGACCCGCGCGTGCTCGACCTTGCGCAGCAGATCAAGGACGCCCAAGGCCCCGAGATCGAGCAGATGAACAGCTGGCTCGAGGACTGGGGCATCCCGGCGATGTCCGGCGACGGCACGGACGGCATGGGCCACGGCGACGGCATGATGTCCGTCCAGGACATGGCCGAACTCGAGGCGGCCACCGGGAACGACGCCGCACGCCTCTTCCTCGAGCAGATGATCGTCCACCACCAGGGCGCCATCGACATGGCCGAGTCCGAAGTAGAGAACGGTCAGCACCCCGACGTGATCGAGCTGGCAGAGCAGATCATCGACGGGCAGACCGCCGAGATCGCCACGATGGAGCAGCTGCTCACCGAGCCCTGAGACCCATCGGCGGGGGTCGCGCATCCCGCGGCCCCCGTCCCGGGACCCGCACCATGACGAGGAGCCGCGCCCGTGCTCGAAGAGACGGGCGACCTTCATGGAGCAAGAGTTGTCGCGCCCCGCCGGAATCGGGAAGATACCGAGTGAAGGCCCAACCACGACCGGTTGAACCACGAGACAGGAATTCTCCGAAACCTCGGCGCATGAGGAGGCCGAATGCTCGACTCGCGATTGAGAGCACAACTGGAGCGTCACTGGCAATACTCCGGCAAGGACGAGGACATCGCCCACGAAATCTATGCCGAGGACGCGGTCCTCGAGTTCCCTCAGGGCGGCGAGCGCTACGAGGGCATTGAGAACTTCCGCGAGTGGCGACGTAGATATCCAGCAGACGTCGCCTTCAAGATCCGCCGCCTCAACCGTCACGGAGATCTCGTCGTCGCCGAACTCTTCATCAGCTACGACGGCGGTCCACCCATGTACACGGTCAACCTCATGGAACTCGATTCAGACGACCTCGTCGTCCACGAGCGCATCTACATCATGGAAGGCTGGGCTGCTCCCGAGTGGAGGGCGCCGTGGCGCTCCGCCACTCCTGCCGACTCGGTCACCTGGGACTGACGCATCCAACGCCCCGGAGACGGAATTGCCACCGATTCAGGCTGGTGCGGGCTTCGCATGCCTCACGGCCCAATCGAGCGCGAAGTCGGCGATCTGCTCCCATTCAGGTACCGCGGGAAGCAGGTGCGGGCCGTCGTACTCGACGATCTCGGTCGTGGTGTTCGACGTGTAGTGCTTGACGTTCGAGTGACCGACCTTCGGTGGGAAGAGCGGATCCTGCCTCCCTGAGATGAACAGCAGCGGCGCCCGCGCGTCGTTGTCGTAGTCGACGTAGGTGTCGTCTTTCCCCGGGTGGATGTTGGCGAGTGCGCTACCCCAGAAGACCTTCCCGGAGGCCGGGATGTGGTACCGATCGTAAAGAGCTTGCGAATCTGCTTCGCTGAACGTGTTCGCGAAGATCTCGTACCACTGCTCGGGGGTCAGACCGACCGCCCGGTGCCGGTTCGCCGGGTTCTTCAAGACCGGGAACGAGGACTTGATCTCGGAGAACGGGATGATCTTCACGCCCTCGGTGGGGGCGGAGTTGATCGCCACACCGGCCGCCCCGTAACCGTGGTCGAGCAGGATCTGCGTGAACGCCCCACCGGCCGAATGGCCGATGATGATCGGTGGACGGTCGAGCTTGCCGATCAACTCCTCGAGTATCGTGATGATCTCGGAGACTTCGAGGTTCTCGATGGGTGTCGGGTCCGCACGCAGCGCCTCGACTTCAATCTCGAACCCGGGATAGGCCGGCGTGAGGACGGTGTATCCCTTGCCTTCGTAGTGGCTCTTCCAGTGCTCCCAACTCCGAGGTGTGACCCAGAATCCGTGGATCAGCACGATCGTGTTCGGGGCTGTGTCTGAGGTGGGATCGGACATGACGCCCTCCTTCGCTCGTCCGCTCCTGTCTACCCCTTCGAAGCCCACCCCGGAAGAGAGCAGCTCTCCTTCGACGGCGGCGCCGCAGATGCCGCACAGTGCTTCGACCTGCCTCGCGGGCGCACCATCCTCATGGGCTCGCGCGTCGAGGTGTGAGCCGGAAGAGTTCACGGGTCGTTCACCGAGGAGCGATTGCCGCCGGCGTCGACCGCGTCGAGAATGCACGCATGGCCGAGCGTGCGGGCACCGACCCGTTTGGCGGGTGAACTCATGGCTTCACCACGGATCTACTCCGCCGAGGACGCGCTCACCGTCACGGCGTTTCCACTCTCCGACGATGTCGGCTACGTCGTCCGGGTGGGCGACGGCGATCTCGACGGCGTGTTCCTGGGATCCGTGTTCCACGAGGAGGGTCGGTGGGAGGCGTTCGCTCCGCCGGGTGCGGACGGCGCGCCGCGGCTGCTCGGCTCCCACGAGGATCTCGACGACCTGATCACCGACGTCTTCCTCAGCCAGGTGCGCCTCGGCGACGGGTCCGACTGGTGAGCGCTGAGGGTTCGGTCGGCGTCGGGCCGGATGTCGCGGTCGACGTGCCCGATCTCGGGTGCGGTTGACCGACACCGGCTCGCACGGCGAGACTCTGCCCATGCAGACTCCCGACGAAGAGCGCGAGCTCGCCGAGGTGATCGACCGCCTGACCAAGCGCTTCCCGACGGCGAGCACGGCCGAGGTCGAGGGAGCCGTGAATGTCGAGTACCTCGCGCTCCAGGGCAATCCCGTTCGCGATTTCGTGCCCGTGCTCGTCGAGAAGCAGGCGAAGAAGCGACTGAAGCACTCGCATTCCCCCAGCGAGGAGTAGGCGGCTCACGTCATCCGGGCTAGAGCCAGGGTTGCGCTCGTGCACCTCAGTGGTGATGTCCGCCTGAATGACCGCCGGATGCCTCGACGCTGCGCCGCGCGTCCAGTGCGAACTGGGCCGTGTGGACCTGCCCGTCGACCTGGAAGTCCTGGGCCGCGAGGGGCGCGGACGCATCCGCGCCCCTCGCGAGTGCGTGCATCAGGCGTCGGCACCCACCAGCTCGGCGTCCGCCACCTCGGTGGTGCGTCGACCCCTGAGTGTGACGGCGGCGAGCGTCCCGCCGACGGTGGCGATGACCGCCGCGCCGAGGAATCCTGCCGCGTACCCGGTCGTGAGGGCCTCGGCGGTGGTGCCGCCCGCGGCGATCGTCGAGCTCAGCACGGTGAGGGCGGCGAGCCCGACGGCCGAGCCGATCTGGTAGCTGGTGTTCACCAGCCCCGAGGCGACACCGGTCTCCTCCGGTCGTGCAGCCGCGATGGCGGTTCCGAGCGACGGCACGAACGTGAGGGCCATGCCGAATGCGGCGACCAGCGACGCCGGAAGGACGTCCAGGACGTAGGTGCCGTCGGGCCGGGCGAACCCGAGCCACACGAGTCCGGCCGCGAGGAACGCGAACCCCGCGACGATGAGCGCCTTCGCGCCGAACCTCGCGAGCAGGCGCGGCCCGACGAGCGTCATCCCGAGGACGATCAGGAGCGTCATCGGCAGGAGCGCGGCTCCGGCGGCGAATGCGCCGGCCCCCAGCACCTGCTGCAGGTACAGGTTCAGGAAGAACCACATCGGCACCCACGCGGCGCCGAGCAGGAGCTGGGCGAGGTTCGCCGCACCGAGCTGCGGCGCCCGGAAGATGCCGAGGCGCAGCAGGGGCTGGCGCGACCGCGCCTGCACGAGGAAGAACAGCACGAGCAGGACGGCGCCGACGCCGAGGGCGACGAGCGTCTCGGGCGACGCCCAGCCGACCTCGGGTGCCCGCACGATGCCGTAGACGAGGGCGGCCAGGCCGCCGGTGCCGGTCACTGCGCCGATCACGTCCACGGACCCACGCCGACCGGCGATGGCCGGAAGCGCAACGAGGGCGAGCACGATCACGAGGGCGGCGATCGGCACGGTGATGTAGAACACCCACGGCCAGCTGGCGTACTCCGTGAGCACGCCGCCGAGGAACACGCCCGCTGTGCCGCCGATCGGTGCCGCCGCACCATAGACCGCGAGGGCCTTCGGCAGGTCGGAGGTGCCGCCGAACAGCGCCATCAGCAGGCTCAGCGCCGCCGGAGCGATGAGCGCGGCACCGGCGCCCTGGACTGCACGCCCGGCGATCTCGACCGCGGCGTCACCGGCCGCCCCGGCGAGGATCGATCCTGCGGCGAGGACCAGCCATCCGCCCAGGAACACCTTGCGTGCTCCGAGGAGGTCGGAGAGTCGACCGCCCAGGAGGAGCAGTCCGCCGAACGCGATGACGTAGGCGTTGAACACCCAGGACAGCGACTCGGGCGTGAAGCCCAGTTCCGCCTGCATGTCGGGAAGGGCCACGCCGATGATCGACGTGTCCATGATGACGACGAACTGCGCCGCGGCGATGAGTGCGAGGCCGAGCCACCGGCGCGGCGCGCCGGTCGGGGATGGTGACATGGGTCACTCCTTTCGAGATGTCTTGAAAGACATCTACGCAATACCCCTATGGGGTATTCCCGAAGTGACCCGGGATCCCGCTACGCGTGCGCGGTGACGTTGCGGATGGTCACGCGGACGCAGACCGGTCCGCTGGCCCGGATGCCATCGCGGACCCGACCCGGTGCCCGCGAGATGGTCACCGTTCCATCGAGCGGTGAGATCGTCAGCGTCAGCGGCGACGCCGTCCGCGCGACCGCATCAGATGAACGAGGGATGCGGCGGTGGATCGTGATCGGCTCGGCAGGCATGCCCACAGGATCGCCGACGTTCGCGGCATCCGATGGGTCGAACGTCCCACGGCGTTGCCCGCCGTCGTGCTCACTGCGCCGTGGAGTGCGGCACGATGACGACCGGGCCGCCGGCATTCAGGAGCAGCTCGCTGTTCGTCCGCCCGAGCGGGCGGAACCCGCGAGCCCCCGGCTCGGTCGGACGACCGCTGACGGTGAGGACCGCCCGCCCCGAGGCATCCGCGAGCGCCTGCCCGGCGGGAGCGGTCGAGCGCCGGAGCACGACGTCGACGGTCGACGCCTCGCCGGCGGCATCCGTGAGCCTCGACAGCGACCGGTCGTCGAACGGGAGGTCGCGGTCGGACCGGATCACGGTGAGCGGCTGGCCGAGGCGGGCCGCTTCCTGGATCGCGAAGCGCACCGCTCCGATCCAGCCCGGCGCATTGCCGGCGCCGACGACCACGCCGCTCCGCCCGTTGCCGGCCGACGCGGTGACGACCGCGACCGGGACCGGCGACATCGCCGCGAGCTGGAGGCCGCGCGCGCCGAGCGCGTGCCCGTGGAACGAGCCGGTCTTGTGCGAGCCGATGACGACCGACTCGTAGGCCGAGGCCGACGTCGCGAGCTCGAGCATCGGAGCGCCGACGTCGATACCCGCGGACACCGGCACCCCGTCGGTCGCCTGGCGGGCGAACGCCAGTTCACGGGCGGCGAGGCGTTCGGCGTCGCTGCGCAGCTCCCGCACGTCACGGTCGCTGATCGTGCCCCACTCGTCGTCGACCACGTTCATCAGGAACACCTCGGCACCCAGGTCGCCGGCGCGGGCGATCGCCCACGCGATGGCGGCGCGGCTCGCGACCGACCCGTCGATGCCCACGAGAATCGTCGGATCCATCGGCCCGCCTCCCGGCTCCAGTCGCTGCTGCCGTCGTCGCGGCGGACCACGAGGACGGCATGCGCCCATGTTCGCGCCCGCCCGGTCGCGGCGGCGGGCCTTTGGTCCCCCGCTCGACTGCCGACCCGACCGGCCCGGTGGTAGCCTGCGCTCAAGTCGTCCCGGAGGTGCCATGCCCGGTCAGCGGACCCCCGGCTCCCTCCCCGGAGACCCGGGGTCCGAGCTCGATCGTGCCCTGCACGAGCTCGTCGACCGCGCCGGCGAGATCGTGCACTCGCAGGATCGGCTGCGGTCCCTCCTGCGGGCCACCCAGGCCGTCGTCGAGCCGCTCGACCTTCCCGTCGTCCTCGAGCGCATCGTGCAGGCGGCTGTCGAGCTGGTGGACGCGAGGTACGGCGCGCTGGGTGTCATCGCCGAGCACGGCGGGCTCGAGGCGTTCATCCACGTCGGGATCCCCGAGGAGCAGGTGGCGGAGATCGGCCACCTGCCCGAGGGACGCGGCATCCTCGGAGCCCTGATCGACGATCCGAGGCCCATCCGCCTGCGGCACCTCAGCGACGATCCGCGTTCGGTCGGCTTCCCGGTGGGACATCCGCGCATGGAGGGGTTCCTCGGCGTCCCGGTACGCGTGCGCGACGAGGTCTACGGGAATCTCTACCTCACCGAACCGCGGTCGGGCGAGTTCAGCCATGCCGACGAGGAGCTCGTGTCCGCGCTCGCCGCGACCGCGGGGTTCGCGATCGCGAACGCGCGGCTCTACGACGAGACGCTGCTGCGCCAGCAGTGGACGGCGGCGTCGGCGCAGATCGCGTCCGCGCTGCTCGACACCGCCAGCACGGCCGCGCTGCCGCTGCTCGCCGATGAGCTCGCCGCCAGGTCGACGACCGACCGCGTGTGCATCCTCCTCGCGGGCGCCGAGCCCCTGACGCTGCGGATCGCGGAGGCGCGGGGCTCCGGCGCCGACGATCTGGCCGGTCGTGCCCTGTCCTCGATGGACACCGCCGCCGGGCTCAGCTTCGAGTCGGGCGATGCGCGCGTCGTCCCCGGCAGCCGCGACGCCTCCGCCGTCGACGCGCTCGCGATCGTCCGCGACGGGGCCGCGGGCCCGGTCATGACGGTGCCGCTCACCCACGCGAACGCGGTCTGGGCCGTCGTCGCGCTCGCCCGCGAACCGGGCCGAGCGTCGTTCACCCCGGCCGAGCTCGACATCGCCGGGGACCTCGCGATCCGCGTCGGCCTCGCCATCGAGCTCGCCGAGGCCCGTGAGCAGCGGCAGCGCGAAGAGCTCAGCGAGGACCGGTCCCGGATCGCCCGCGACCTCCACGACCACGTCATCCAGCAGCTGTTCGGCGTGGGGCTCGAACTGCAGTCGCTCGCCGGCGATGCGCAGCCGGATGCCGCGGCTCGCCTGCAGGGTGCCATCTCCACGCTCGACGACGCGATCGCCCAGATCCGCACGATCATCTTCGCCCTGCGACCGCGCGGGCCGAAGCGATCGGTGCGGCACCGGATCCTCGACCTGGTGGCGGAGGGGTCGTCGGGATTCCCGCATCCCGTGCCGGTGAGCTTCTCGGGCCCGGTCGACCTCGTCATCGACGGTTCCCTCGGCGACGACGTCGCAGCGGTCGTCCGGGAGCTCCTGACGAACGCGGCCCGTCACTCCGACGCCGACCAGATCCGCATCTCCGTGACGGTCGACCCCACCTGGGTTCGAGTCGTGGTCGATGACGACGGCGTCGGCATCCCCGAGCAGGGCCGGCGGAGCGGGCTGGACAACCTCCGGATCCGAGCGGAGCGTCGTGGGGGCACCCTGCGCATCGACTCCGCCCCCGGCATGACGGAGGTCGAATGGCGCGTCCCCTCGCCCGGGGCTCGCTCCGAAGCCGACCCCGATGCCATCGGAGGACCCCTGTGACGCGCATCTTCCTCGTCGACGACCACGAGATCGTCCGTCGCGGCATCGCCGAGCTCCTCGATCGCGAGCCCGACCTCGAGGTCGTCGGAGAGGCCGGCGACGTCACCCACGCGCTGACCCGCATCGCGGCGACGCGCCCCGACGTGGCCGTGCTCGACGTGCGACTGCCTGACGGCGACGGCGTCGAGCTCTGCCGCGAGGTCCGCTCGCGGCATCCCGAAGTGCGCTGCCTCATGCTCACCGCCTACGACGACGACGAGGCGACCATGTCCGCCGTGCTTGCAGGAGCGTCGGGCTACGTGCTGAAGAACGTCTCGGGCTCGCGCCTGCTCGAGGACATCCGAGCCGTGGCATCCGGTCGCTCACTGCTGCACCCCGCGGCCACCCGGCACCTCGCGGAGGGGGCGGAGTCGGGCGATCGCGACGATCCGAGGTTCGGCTCCCTGCAGCTCAGGGAGCGGCAGGTGCTGGCGCTCATCGCCGAGGGGCTCACCAACCGGCAGATCGGCGAGCGCCTCGGACTCGCGGAGAAGACGGTGAAGAACTACGTCTCGGGGCTGCTCAGGAAGCTGGGCCTCGAGCGGCGCACTCAGGCGGCCGTGTACGAGCTCGAGCGCCGCGAACCGCCGGGGTGACGGGCCGACGTCGTCGGCCACGTCCGGCGCGGCCCGGAAACCAGCGCCGCCTGCGTGCAGTTCAGCCCGACGCGGAGGCCTGCATGGCGAAGACGGTCCTGCCCAGGTTCCCGCCCCATTCGCGGGCGCGCTCGAGTTCGCCCTCGACGAGGGTGTTGTCGGTCGTGACGAGGAAGCACTCGGCCTCGACCGCAGGGCGCGGCCACTGGCGCCGCAGCCGGCGCTCGATCCCCGCGGCGGCATCGCCGGAGAAGATCCGGGGGATGTCGACGCGCGTCCCGTACGCGGCCCACGCGCCCGGGGCGTCCTCGACCGCATCGACCCACTCGCGCACGCCCGCCTCGGCCGCGCCCGGCTCGAGCGCGAGGTGCTTCTCGGGGTCGGCGGCCCACTTCGCGGCATCCGCCCTCGAGGCTGCCCGAGGCAGTGAATGGGCGTGCGTGGGGGCGCCGACGACGACCAGGTCGACGGTCTGGTGCGAGGCGGATGCCGCGGGCTCGACCCGGACCTCGGTGAACTCCGACAGGCCCTCGCCGATCGCCTCGGCGATCCGACGGGTGTTCCCGAACATCGACTCGTAGATCACGAGCGCACTCATGGTGTTCTCCCTTCCACGACCAGCCTTCGGGGCCCCGGCGGACGCGGCTGGGGCGAAGGTCCCGCGGTGCGCCACGAGCTCCCGCGCGTGCCGCGGTGGGACGGTCCGGGCGGGTGATCAGGTCATCCGTTCGGGGGTGTTGCGATCCGATTCCGGCGAGGTCTAGCGTCAGGGCAGGTTCGGCGCGACGGATGACGCCGAGGGACGAAAGGTACGACGATGAACAGTCTCTGGGATTTCCTCGTCTGGCTCTTCTGGATCTACATCGCGATCGCGTGCATCTGGATCTTCATCACGATCTTCATCGACATCTTCCGCGACAAGTCGCTGAACGGCTGGGCCAAGGCCGGCTGGGTGATCTTCCTCGTGTTCCTGCCGTTCCTGGCCGCGCTGGTGTACCTCATCGCGCGCGGCGGCTCGATGGCCGAGCGGCGAGCGGGGGAGATGCGTCAGATGCAGGCGGCGAACGACGAGTACATCCGGAGCGTCGCCGGCAGCGGCGGAACCTCCGCGGCATCCGAGATCGCGAGCGCCAAGCAGCTGCTCGACTCGGGCGCGATCTCGCAGGCCGAGTACGACCAGCTCAAGGCCAAGGCGCTGAGCAGCTGAACTGAACCGGGGAGGCGGCGGCGGTCGATGCGGAATGCACGGCCGCCGCCGCTGGCCGCCCCGACCGTTCGGCTCGATGCGCCGGCAGCATCACGCGGTGAACCGTTCGCGGATCCGCCTGGTTCTCCACACGGGTCGGGCATCGGCTCGGGGATCCGGGGGGAGTGTCCCGCGCCCGGCCCCGCGCACGCCTCGGTCCCCAGGTTCGGCGTGCGCGGAGCCCCTCAGCCGGCCGCCTGCGGCACCGCGTACGCGATGTGCACCCGGTCGATGCGGCCGTCGAACGCGAACGGCATGCGGTCGGCATAGTGCCGCGAAACGGCCCCGCCGTACGCCCGCCCGATGTCGAGGCAGTCGTTCGCCGAGAACAGCAGCGGCGCGCTGACGGGCACGGTGCCCGAGCCGACCTCGG
Organism: Agromyces mariniharenae; assembly: GCF_008122505.1. Classification (NCBI taxonomy): domain Bacteria; kingdom Bacillati; phylum Actinomycetota; class Actinomycetes; order Micrococcales; family Microbacteriaceae; genus Agromyces; species Agromyces mariniharenae. Next base: position 91,660 of record NZ_VSSB01000002.1, read on the forward strand.
TGCCGTCCACGCGGAGCACGACCCGCAACGGGCCGCCCGGCCGGGGTTCGAGGTACGTCGTCTCGACCTCGATCATGACGTCGTCGCCCGCCGGGATCGGCGACGCCGACGCGATGACCGTGCGCTCGACCAGGAAGAGGTTGTACTCGTACGTGAGCACGCCGTCGGCGAAGAAGCAGGTGAGACCGCCGCCCGCGCCGCCGAGCTTGTAGAGCACGCCGTTCGCCCGATCGCCGAGCCGCACCCGCATGGTGACCGTGTTCGGGCGGTTGCCGAGCGCGGGGGCGCAGAACTCGGGAACGCGCACGGTGTCGCCGCTCAGCTCCCACTCGGTGTACGGCGGGCTGATCCGGTCCTCGGGGTGCAGCGCGGGCACCCAGAGCCCGCCGCCGATGGGCAGCGCGTCGTTGCGCGCCGCCTCGATCGCGAACAGCTCCTTCAGCTCGGCGAGCTTCTCGGGATGGTCGGCGGCGAGGTCGCGCGCCTGGCTCCAGTCGTGGTCGAGGTCGTAGAGCTCCCACGGGTCCTGATCGGGGGTCCACGTCGCGATGCCGGGGGGTGCGCCGGGCACCCACGGCAGGCGCGGCCCGAGCGCGGACGCCATCCACCCGTCGGAGTAGACGGCACGGCTGCCCATGATCTCGAAGTACTGCGTGCGACGGCGGCCCGCGGCATCCGCGTCGTCGATGGAGTACGCGAGGCTGATGCCGTCGATCGGGTCCTGCGGGATGCCGTTGACGGAGTCGGGGTGGGAGATGCCGATGATCTCGTAGATCGTCGGCACGACGTCGACCACGTGGTGGAACTGCGTCCTCGGCACCGGGTCGGGCTCGATGCGGCCGTTCCACTGCACGAACATCGGGTTGCGCGTGCCCCCGAGGTGCGACGCGAGCAGCTTCATCCCCTGGTACGGCGACGAGCCCGCCCATGCCCAGGCGGCGTGGTACTGGTTGTCGGTCGCCGGCGTGCCGAGCGCGTCGAGCCCGCCGAGCTCCTCCAACGCCGCGATGTGCTGGTCGACGGTCGACGGGATCATGTTCTGCGCGAGCAGTTCGCTGATGGTGCCGTTCTGGCCCTCGCCCGACGACCCGTTGTCGCCCCAGATGTAGACGACGATCGTGTCGTCGCCGTAGCCGAGTCGCTCGAGCTCGTCGATGAGCCGGCCCGCCTGCACGTCGGCGTGCTCGCCGAAACCGGCGGCGACCTCCATGAGGCGGCGCTGGAACGGCTTCTGGTGCTCGGGGATGTCGTCCCACGCCGCGAGGCTCTCGGGCCGCGGGGTGAGCTCCGCGTCGGCGGGGATCCAGCCGGCCGCCTTCGCGCCCTCGTGGGCGCGCTCGCGGTAGGCGTCCCAGCCGTCGTCGAAGGCCCCCGCGTACCGGTCGGCCCATTCCTTCATGATGTGGTGCGGGCCGTGCAGCGCGCCCGTCGCCCAGTACATGAAGAACGGCTGGTCGGGCTTCAGGGCCTTGTGATTCCGCAGCCAGGCCATCGCGTCGTCGGCGATGTCCTCGCTCAGGTGGTAGCCCTCCTCGGGCGTCTTCGGCGGCAGCACCGACGTGGTGTTGCGCACGAGGTTGGGCTCGTACTGGGATGCCTCGCCGGCGAGGAACCCGTAGAAGTACTCGAACCCGTAGCCGGTCGGCCAGCGATCGAACGGCCCGGCGACCGTGGTCTCCTCGGCCGGCGTGTTGTGCCACTTGCCCCAGGCGCCCGTGGCGTAGCCGTACTGCCGCAGCACCTCCGCCATGGTCGCGCTGCTCTTCGGGATGTGGCCGGAGTAGCCGTCCCAGTCGTTGGCGAGCTCGGCGATCTGGCCGTTGCCGACGCGGTGGTGGTTGCGGCCGGTGAGCAGCGACGCCCGAGTCGGCGAGCACATGGCCGTCGTGTGGAACCGGTTGTAGCCGACGCCCCGCGCGCGCACCCGATCGAGCGTCGGCGTGCGCACGGCACCGCCGAGCGTGGTCGGCAGCGCCGGCCCCGCATCGTCGATCAGGATGATGAGCACGTTCGGGGCGTCGGCCGGCAGGTGATGGTCGGGCGGCTTCGGGCTGTAGGTGGACTCCTGCATGGTGCGTCCGGCGATGCTGCCCGATGCCGCCGGCGGGAACGGCAAGGTCCTCACCGGCGGCAGGGGCGAACCGATCACCGAATCGCGTGTCTCGTCCGTCATCTCACGTCCGTCCTTCCCCACGAACCCGAACCCCCGCAGCCGTCCGCCGCGGTCAGGCGGCCAGCGCCTTCGCCTTGAGGGCGTCGAACTCCGCCTGCGTGATGGTTCCCGCGGCGAGCATCTGCTGCGCCTTCTCGATCTCGGCCGTCGGCGAGGCGGCCGAACCGCTGACGCTGCGGATGTAGTCGGCGTTCGCCTGCTGGGCGTCTCGGACGCGTGCCATGTTGCGCTCGGCCATCCCGCGCCCGCGCGCGATCAGGTAGACCAGCGCCGCCAGGAACGGCAGGAACACGAGGAAGATCAGCCACAGCGCCTTGCCCCACCCGTTCAGGGTGTGGTCGCGGAAGATGTCGATCACGATCGAGATGAAGATCCAGATGCACGCGAAGAGGATGTACACCCAGAAGAGCCAGACCAGGAATTCCCAGAAGTTCATCGTCCTGCCTTTCGTCGTGCGGTCGTCGTCCACGTCGGACACGCCGTCGCCCGAACGCTACTGCGGCGTTCGCCGGGGGCACATCATGCGAATCGCGTGAAGCCGTTCGATGCCGTGGATCACGCGATTCGCGTGATGCGGGCGGGGCATCCGTCGGATGGAATGTCGGCGTACTCACGGATGCCGGATGTCGACGGGAGGGGCCCTGGTGGACTACACCGAACGGTTGCGCCGGCTGACGATCAACGACCAGCGCCTCGGCGCGGAGGTCGGGGAGGCGGTCGAGCTCGACCGCAGGACGCTCGCACTCGTCCGGATCGCCGCGCTCGTGGCCGTGGGCGGTCCCGAGCCGTCGTTCGGCGCCGAGGCGGATGCCGCGGTGAGCGCCGGGGCGTCGCCGAGCGAGATCGTCGACGTGCTCGCCGGGGTCGTCCCGGTCATCGGGCTCCCGCTCGTCGTCGCGGCCGCCCCGAAGCTCGCCCTGGCCCTCGGCTGCGACGTGGGACTCGCGCCCGACGACACGTTCTGATCTCCGTCGCGCCCGCCGGTGATTCGCCGATCGGGAAGCTCACGCGCCGAGCAGCCCGATCGCAACGGCACGAGTGACCGCCTCTCCTCGCGTGGTGACCTGGAGCTTGCGGTAGATCGATCCGACCTCCGAGCTGACCGTGTTGCGCGAGATGAACAGGCGACGGCCGATCTCGCTCAGCGTGAGGTGGGTCTGCAGGTAAGGCAGGAGGCGCAGTTCGGCCGGGGTCAAAGGGGTGCTGCCGGCCGCGGGCTGATCGAGGACCTCGTGCTTGAACGCGGCGATCTCGTCGGCGAGCGCGCCGACGTCGGGGCAGCGGTCGAGCAGGTCGTCGATCTCCCGAAGCAGGTGGTTCGTGGTGACGCCATCGCCCGACGCCGTGAACGCGACGGCGAGCTGCAGCCGGACCCGCACGGACACGAAGGGCATGGCGTAGGTGCAGCCCACCCGAGCGCGCATGCCGCGGGCGAGCAGGCGTTCGGCCGCCGACCGGTCGCCGCGGCGGATCGCGACCGAGGCGCCGACGGCGAGCGCCAGTGCGGTCGTCGGATAGCCCTCCATGTGCACGGCGTCGATGGCGTCGAGCGCGACGGCGGCGTGACGTTCCGCGTCCGTCCAGCGGTGGTCCTGCGCCGCGAGGATCGCGAGCTCCGCCTCGCTCAGCAGCACGGCGTCGGTGACCCCGACCTGCGGCGCGAGCGCCGCGGCCTCCTCGAACGAGGATCGGGCGGCGTCGACGTCGCCGCTCAGCAGCGACACCTCGCCCGAGAGGTAGAGCGCGAGGTCGCGCCACGGACTCCACGGCGGCTCGCTCGCCACCGCCAGCGTCGCGTCGGCGATCGCGCGCTCGCGCCCGTGCGTGTACATGGCGGTCCGCAGCATGGCGCGCGCGGACTCGAACATCGGCAGGTCCTCGTCGTCGCCGCCGTCGAAGCGGATGCGCTCGATCATGGCGGCCCACCGTTCGGCCTCGGCTGGGGCGCCGGTGAGCACCGCCGCCCAGCCCGCCAGGATCGCGAGCGGCGGGTACGCCTGGATGGCCGCGTCGCCGAGCTCGGCGAGCCACCTGGTGACGACGCTCACCTGGCCGACCAGGTAGGTCGGCCGCGCCAGCGCGGCCACCAGGCGGGCCGCGCGGGTCCGATCCCCGGCGGCCAGGAGGTGCTCGATCGCCTGGGCGGGGAGCCCGTGCTCCTCGTACCACGCGGCGGCGGCGAGGTGCAGTCGAATCGCGGAGCCGTTCTCGGACGCCGCGAGCTCGCCGAGCAGGAACTCGCGGAACAGCGCGTGGTACCGGTACCAGCCGCGTCGATGGTCGAGCGGCACGAGGAACAGCCCGTGCGCCTCGAGCTCGCGCAGCAGGGCGCCCGAGTCGGACCGGTCGAGCACCGCGTCGCAGACCGGTCCCGACAGCTGTTCGAGGATCGCCGTGCGACGGAGGAACCGCTGCGCATCCTCGGGCAGGCTCCGCACGCACTCCCGGTAGAGGTAATCGGCCACGAAGCGGTCGTCCCCGGTCACCGATGCCGGTTCGCCGCCGTCGCGCGCCAGCAGGGCCGCGAGGAAGAGGCCGGTCGGCCATCCCTCGCTGCGTGCCACGAGCGCGTCGAGCTCGGGATCGGCGATGTCGACGCCCGCGCCGGCGAAGATCACGCGCGCTGCCGCGGCATCCGCTCGGAGCCCCTCTGCGCCGATCTCGAAGGCCGAGCCCTCAACGCGGCGCCGGGCGAGGTGGGCCTGCTCGTGCCGGCCGGCGAGCACGACCTGGGAGCCGTCGGGGACACCGGCGAGCGCGACCTCGAGCACGTCTTGGCAGGCGGGCGAATCGGCCTCGTGCAGGTCGTCCACGATGAGGAGGAACGGGACGGCGGCATCCGACATCGCGGCGGCGAGCAGGGGCGCCGAGCGACCCAGCGCCGAGGCGCCCTGGCCGCGCATCTCGGCGACCACCTCGGCGGCGTCGGGGAAGATCCGCGCGAACGCCATCGCCAGCAGGGTGAGCAGCGCGGCCGGGTCGTCGTCGAAGCGGTCGAGCGACACCCAGGCGACCGGGCGGGCATCGGTCGACGCCCACTCAGCGAGCAGCGTCGTCTTGCCGTAGCCGGCCGGGGCCGTGACCGCGACGACGCGCGCGCCGCTGCCGACCGCGCGATCGACGAGGGTCCGGCGACTCGCGAGTCCGGGTCGCGGCGGCGGCGGGTTGAACTTGGCATCCAGCAGTTCGCGGTCGAGCGCAGGCGAAGCGGAGACCGCCCCCCGGTTGTCCTCGACCACGTTCGCATCCTACGGTGGGCACTTTCGGGCCTCAAGGATTCCGCCCGCGTCGTGCCGGCGAGGCCGCGGCGGTGCGTCCGGTCGTTCACGAGCCGTTCACCTCGGCGGGGTTGGCCACGGATGCCGCGGAGCCGAGAATGCACGAATGGAGGATCCCGTCGAGCAGGCAGCCATTCGGAACGTCGTCGACCGCCTCGTCGAGCGGTTCCCGACACTCGGCCGGGAGCGGGTCGAGGCCGTCGTGGATGAAGCGTCGGCGCGGCTCGCCGACGGCAAGGTGCGGGAGTACATCCCCGCCCTCGTCGAGCATGCCGCCGACGAGCAGCTCCGGCAGGAGGCCGATCCGGTCGACCTCGCCGCCGAGGATGCGGGCGGCCCGGTCCTGGCGGACGACGGGTCGGACCTCGACCCGCTCGAGGTCGAGCGGAAGGCTCGGGAGCAGCGGGCGGGCTTCCTGTTCGGCGACCTCGGCGGCGGCTCGGTCTGACCGTGCCCCTTCCTGCCCTATTCCGCGGACCTCAGCCCGTCGAGGGTCACCGCGGCCGGTCGGGCGGCTCCGGCGCGGTCGACGGGATGAGGGCGGTGCACGAGATCCTCGAACAGGGCGACGTAGTCGGCCGCCATCCGGGCCGCTGAGAAGCGGGTCTCGGCGGATTCGCGGCATGCCGCGCGATCGAGTTCGCCCGCGCGCCGGAGCGCATCCGCGAGATCCTGCGGGGTTCCGCGCACGAACCCCGTGCGGCCCTCCTCGACGATCTCCTGCACCGAGCCGCGGGGCGTCGCGACCACCGGACTGCCCGTGGCGAGCGACTCGATCATGACGAGGCCGAAGGGCTCGTCCCACTGGATGGGGTTGAGGAGCGCGCAGGACTCGCCCATGAGCGCGTACTTCTCGTCGGCCGACAGCTCGCCGAGGTACTCCGCGTTCGACCCGAGCGCGGGCCGCACGACCTCCTCGAAGTACTCCTCCTCGGCCGGCTCCTGCATCTTCGCGGCGATTCGCAGGGGGATCCCGGCGATGGCCGCCGCCTCGATCGCCTCGGGGATGCCCTTCGACGCGTGCATGCGGCCCACGAAGCAGGCCGTGTCGCCACCGGGCCCGACCGGCACGTCCTCGACGCGGATGCCGTGGTGGATGACGCGCGCGATCGGCACCGGCGCGGCGAGCGATGCCTGGTTGTGCGAGATGGCCACGAACGCGACCTCGGATGCCGCGGCCAGGTACAGCTCCTGCTCGAGCGGGATGAGCGGTCCGTGCGCCACGGTCGCGACCGGGACGTCGGTCGCGGACTTCGCGATGATCGGCCCGGCGAGCGTGTTGTCGAGGATCACGTCGACGTCGGCGAGGCCGGCGAACGAGCGCAGCAGGTGCCGCAGCTCGTGCGCGGTCACGCCCATCGTCTCGGGGTCCGAGGGCTCGAAGCCGTCGAGCTTGGGCACGGGCGAGGTGCTGTCGGCGGATGCCGCGAGCACCACCTCGTGGCCGGCCTCGTCGAGTGCGCGCGCCAGCGTGTCGATGAAGGACTCGATCCCGCCGTAGGCCGGGGGCGGGATCGGGATCCAGGGCGGCGCGATGATGCCGATTCTCATGTGTGCTCCCTTCGGGTGGCCACCGGGGCCGATGGGATCGGCTCGCGGTGCAGGGTGACGCCGGCGGGCAGACCGGCGACGGACGTGCCGGACCGCGAGGTGTCCAGCGAGATGCGACGCCCGGCGAACGGGACGTTGCGCAGGTGGATGTCGCCGAACGTCTCCGCCGAGGTCGGGGCGACCCAGACCTCGCCCGTCGGGAGCGACGGGTCGAACCGGAGCGTCGTGCGCAGGAGGGAGAGCGGGGTCGCCGCCGCCCACGCCTGCGGTGAGCACGAGGCGGGGTAGGCGACGGGCTCGGGATAGCGCTCCCGGTCGAATCCGCAGAACAGCTCGGGCAGCCGTCCGCCGAAGTACGACGCCGCCTCGAACAGGCCCGAGACGATGCGGTTGGCCTCCTCGACGAACCCGTAGCGCATGAGGCCGGCGGCGACGATCGCGTTGTCGTGCGGCCAGACCGAGCCGTTGTGGTAGCTCGCCGGGTTGTAGGCGCCCATGTCGGTGGCGAGCGTCCGCACGCCCCACCCGCTGAACATCTCGGGCGAGAGCAGGCGCTCGGCGACGGCCCCGGCCTTGTCGTCGTCGACGATGCCGCTCCACAGGCAGTGCCCCATGTTCGACGTGGCGGCGTCGACGGGTCGCTTGTCGCGATCGAGCGCGACGGCGAACCAGCCGCGGTCGGGGAGCCAGAACGCGTCGTTGAACGCGCGCTTCAGCTCGGCCGCGCGCTCCGTCCACCGCTCGGCGGCCTCGTCGTCGCCGCGGAGCTTCGCCAGCATCCCGCGCGCGAGGAACGCGTCGTAGACGTACCCCTGCACCTCGCACAGGGCGATGGGCGCCTCGGCGAGCGAGCCGTCGGCGAAGTTGATGCCGTCCCACGAGTCCTTCCAGCCCTGGTTCACCAGGCCGTGGTCGTTGAGGCGCGCGTACTCGACGAAGCCGTCGCCGTCGCGGTCGCCGAACCGGTCCACCCAGTCGAGCGCGCGATCCGCGGCCGCGAGCAGGTCGTCGGCGTCATGGGGGAGTCCGCCCCAGCGGGCGAGCTCGCCGAGCACCACGACGAACAGCGGGGTGGCGTCGATCGTGCCGTAGTAGACCGACCGCCCGCCGAGCGCGAGGTTCGTCGTGGTGCCGAGTCGCACCTCGTGCAGGATGCGGCCGGGCTGCTCCTCCGACGAGGCATCCTCCCGTTCGCCCTGCAGGCCGGCGAGCGTCTGCAACGTGCCGAGCGCGAGCGCCGGATCGAGGGGGAGGGCCATGAGCGAGGTGAGCAGCGAGTCCCGTCCGAACAGCGCCATGAACCACGGCACGCCCGCGGCGACCACCGGTCGGTCGGGGTGGTCGGGATCGAAGATCCGGAGCGCCCCGAGGTCCTCCTGGCTCCGGCGGATGACGCGTTCCATCGCGTCGTCCTCGAGCGACGAGACCGGGGACCCCGACTGCCACGCCAGGAATCGTCGCGCCGGTTCGGTCAGCACGTCCTCCTCGGCGTCGGGTGCTGCGGCGAGGTCGGGCACCTCGTCGGCGGGGACGACCCGCAGGGTGCGCGACCACTCGCCGCGCGCGTCGAGCACGACGTCGAAGGAGAGACGGTCGCCGACGAGCTCGGCGCCCTCCGCCATCACCAGGAGGCCGTGGTTCTCGGCGTTCGCTGAGCGGATGCGGTAGCGACCCGGTCCCTCGGACTCGATGCGCTTCGGCCGCCGAGCGCCGCGACCCTCCTTCACCTCGAAGATGTCGGCGAAGTCCGCCTCGATGACGACCTCGACGCGGAAGGCCATCGGGTCGCGGGAGAAGCTGCGCAGGGTGATGGTCTCGAGGAGCCCCGCGCCGACCCGGCGGTCGCGCTCGACGATCAGCGGGGTGTCGGCGCGTCCCGGCACGTGGCCGGCCCGTCCGACCATGACGACGCGATACGGATGCGGCGTGATCGAGGAGAGCGGCTCCACCGGCGTGTCGTCGACGAGCAGCGTCAGCTTCGAGACCACGCGCGTGTCGCGGTAGAAGGCCCCGTGCGGGAGCTCGGGCGCCATGTCGCCGTTGGGGCCGGAGACGCAGAAGGAGGTCCCCTCCACGATCGTCACCGCACCCGGCCCCGCCGTGTTCGCGAGCGTGTCCATGTTCCAACCGGTCATCATCACCGCCCTTCGCGGCCGGATCCCATGTGGGCCCACAGGTCATCGAGCCGCGGGGCCGACCGTGTTCCACGCTACGAATCCGGCGCGCGGGATGTCAGGGGATTGACCGCGCCGGAGGCGCTCGCTAGCCTCCGTGGCCGGTCGGGCGGGGGATCCAGGCACTCCGGAACCCCGGTCGCCGATCCGACCGGGACGGTCTCGAGGCTGCGCGGCGCGGGTTCAGGCGGCCGGTGAGGTCGCGACGCCCGCCGTCCGCGGACGCGACGGCAGATGCTCCGTCGGGATCCGGTTGGTGTCGCGGTCGGCGATGGCGGCGCTGAGCGACAGGCCGGCATTGCTGTTGACCGCGATCATCAACCGGTCGAGCCAGTGCTTGTCGCGCGGCGAGCGTGCGACCGAGTCGAACTCGGCCCGGAGGAACGTGATGTGGGTGATGAACACCCGCTGCTCCTGGCCGACCTCGTCGGCCCAGCTGAGCAGGACGGGCTCATGTCGGCGCAGTTTCGTGGTGATGACGGTGAAGACGTGATCGAGGAGTTCATCATCGATGACGATCGGGCCCACGCCGTCAAGGTGCAGTGCTCCCATGGTGGACGTCCGGCTTTCCAGAAACGCGAACCCGCGTGACACAGCGACCTGCTGCGGATCTCGGATAGTCCGTCCCTGTGGCTCACAGTACGCCCCGCGTCGGGAATCCCCCCGAATGCGGGACAGTTGGTGCGATCCGGTGTGAAAAGCATGCGCAATGCGGATGAATGGGACGGGGATGCGCGTCCGGAGAGGGGACGCCGTGGCCGTCACGCACCTGCACGCCACGACGGTGGACCTCGACGAGGCCGAGGCGCGGCTGCGGGCGATCTACCCATCGATCCGCGTCCACCGTCCACGCGGCGACACGTCGTTGATCCTCGAGGAGCGATTCGACGGCGACCCGCGGTTCAACCTCGTCGAGTTCGTGTTCTCGATGGGGTCCTCGGCCGGCCAGGACAGCACGCCGGGCGCGGTGATCTCGAGGACGATCGGTCGACCGATGTCGCTCTCCGACGGACGCGCGGTCAGCACGACCGAACGACCCGTCCTGATCCTGCCCGGGGTTCCGCTCGCCGGCACCTGGGAGCGCGTCGACGCGCAGGCCATGCTCGTGCCCGCTGACACGCTCGAGGAGTACGTCGCGCTGCGGGTCCACTCCGACGAGCGGCCCAACGGCGAGCACCTGGTGCAGGCGCCGTCGCAGGCGCTCGCCGACCAGTGGAACCGGTTCCAGGACTACCTCGTGCGGGACTTCTTCCGCGCCGAGGGAGCCTTCGAGAACGAGCTCATCCGCGCGACCACCGAGGAGCTGTGCGTGCGGATGCTCCTCACCGTGTTCTTCCCACCGTCGTCGCATCGTCCGGTCGACGGCCGCGGAGCCATGCCGGCAAGTGCGCAGCGGGCGGTGGCGTACGTCGACGAGCACGCCCATGAGCCGATCACGATCGCCGACATCGCGGATGCCGCGCGCCTCTCGCTGCGCGGCCTCCAGGCCGCGTTCCGTCGCCACCTCGACACGACGCCCTACGAGTACCTCCGGATGGTGCGGCTGAACGGCGCGCGCGAGCAGCTGCGACATCCCGATGCGGACACCACCGTGGCATCCGCGGCCCGAACCTGGGGGTTCGCGCACCTCGGCCGCTTCGCGGGCGACTACCGCGCTCTCTTCGGCGAAACGCCGCGGGCCACGCTGCATCGGGGCCGGGCATGACCGCCGAGGTGGTGCACTGGCACTGGGAGACCAGGGATCCCGGGGTGGCCGACCAGGTCGTGCGCGACACCTACCCGGGAAGCGAGCTGAAGCAGTTGAGCTCCTTCGGCAGGTTCACGCAGGAGCTCGACGGCGACGCGGGCGTGAACGAGGTCAGGATGCGCCTCGACGGCAGCTTCGAAGGGGCGTCCGACATGGAGGGCGAGGTGCTCGTGGTGCTGCCGACCGCCGGGGAGTTCGCGTGGACCGTCGGCGAGGAGTGCGGCAGCGGCAACCAGCCCTTCCTCGGCCAGCCGGGCGACCGCATCCGGAGTCGCCAGTCCGATGCCGAACTCCGGCTCATGAGCTTCGACGCTGCGGCCATGGCCGGGTACGCTGCCGACGCGTACGGCATGCCCGACGCCGACGTCCGCTTCGACGGACCCGACCCGGTGTCGCCCGAGCTCGAGCGATTCTGGGTGGCGACGGCCGCGATGGCCGCCGCGGTGTTCCGCGACCCGGCCCTCGACACGATGCCGATCGTGCACGCCACGACGCGCCGTCACCTCGCCATGGTCACCCTCGAGGCGTTCCGGCTCGTCGGCGACCCCGACGTGCGTCTCGCGTCGTTCCGCGCCCGGCAGCGGCTCAGCCGGAGAGCCCTGGCCTACGTCGAGGACCACGCCCACGAGCCGATCACGCCCGACGACGTCGCCCGTGCCGTGGGCGTCCCGACGACCGCGCTCGACGAACTCCTGCGTGCGACCACGGGCTCGACCGCCGCAGACCTGCTCCGTCGCGCACGGCTCGCCGGTGCGCACGCCGAGCTCACGCGCTCGGATGCCGCGACGACGACCGTCGCCGCCGTGGCCCGCACGTGGGGCTACCGCGACCCCGCTGCGTTCGCCCGGCAGTACGGCGCGGTCCATGGACGGCCGCCCTCGCACACGCTCCGCTCCTAGCGAGGTCCGGGCCACGGTGGCGGTCCGAGACGGGGCGACGCGTGCGGGGATGTCGCCGCACCGATCCGCGACGGATGCGGCAGGGTTGGTCGCATGGAGTCCCGGCGTGCGATCGCGTGGTCGTGGCGGAACGTCGCCCACGGCGTCATGCTCGCCCTCCCCGCGGTCGCGGCGTCCGTGTTCGATCCGTCGCTCGGATTGCCGCTGGCGGTCGGCGTGCTGCCCGCGGCGGCCCTGGGCCTGCGCAGCACGCGACGGGAGCGCGCCCTCGTCATCCTCGTCGGTGTGGTCGCGGGCGCGTCCATCTTCCTCGGGTCGCTGGTCGCAGCGCGTGCAGTGCTCGCCGTCGCGCTGGTGTTCGTGCTGTGCGTCGTCGTGGCCGTGATGACCGCCGATCCGTCGCGGCGGCTCGCGCCGTTGATGCTGATGCTCGGGCTGCCGCTGTACGGCGCCGGGCTGTCCGAGTCCTCGTGGGCGGCCGGACTCGCAGCCGGGCTCCTCATGGTGGGCGGATCCGTGTACGGCTGGCTCGTCTCGCTGGCCTGGCCGGAGGGGGAGCGCGCGCGCCGTCCCGCGCGGGTCCCCGCATCGCGGACGACGATGCTCGCCTACGGGGTGCAGATCGGGCTGGCGGGCGCCGCCGGCGCCGCGCTCGGATACGCCTTCGGCGTCGACCACCCCGGCTGGGCCTGCACGGCCGCGCTCCTCGTGAGCCGCCCGGACACACGCCTGCTCGATGCGCGCGGCTGGGGGCGCGCGGCATCCGTCGTGCTCGGCTCCGTGGTCGCGTGCACCATCGCCGCGCTGTCGCCGTCGCACTCCGCGATCGCCGTGCTCGTGCTCCTGACGCTCGCCGCCGGATCGGGCACGTCGGGGAGCCGGTGGTACGTGTTCCCCTTCTTCTCGACGGTGCTCGTGCTCTCGATGCTGCTCCTCGACGAGTCCGAATCCGCCGCGCACTGGTTCCTCGAGCGGGTCGCGCTGACCCTCCTGGGCGTCGCGCTGGCCCTCCTCGCGGCGTGGGTCGTGCCGCCCGTCGCGCAGCGAGCGCTCAGCGCGGCCGCGGATTCGGGCCGGTCGCCGTGACGATCCGCTGCGGGATCCAGCGGGCGAGCAGGCGATCGCGCTGCCGTGCGGTGAACGCGCGGTCGTCGCCGATGATGTCGCCGACCGGATCGGCCATCATCCGCCTTCCGTCCGCCGTCATCCGACGACCGGGTGCTCGCGACGACCCGTGCGTCAGATGCGCTCGAGCCGGCGCAGCAGTGCCGCGAGCGCCTCGTGCACGGTGGCGGCGACGACCTGGGCCGGATCGCCGTCGAACCGATGCTCGCCGACCCCGACGTCGTCGTCCGTCGCGACGGCGACGAACACGGTCCCGGCGGGCCGGCCCTCCTCGGGTCCCGGTCCGCCCGCGCCCGTGACCGCCACGGCGTAGTCCGCTCCGAGCACCCGCAGCGCGCCACGTGCCATCTGCTCCGCGGCGCGGGCGGTGATGACCGGCCCGGCATCGACGCCGAGCACGTCGGACTTGACGGATGCGTCGTACGCGACGACCGAGCCGACGAACCACTCGCTGGCGTCGGGCGCCTTCCCGAGCGCGACCGCGACGGCACCGCTCGTGAGCGACTCGGCCGCGCCGACGGAGACGCCGAGGGCCCGGGCGGCGTCGGCGATCCGCTCGCCGAATCGGTCGGTCGCGTTCGAGGGGCTGCTCATGCAGCGACGCTACCCGACCGAGGCTCGGCGTCGGTCGGCGGCCGGCCGCTCGCGGCCGGTGCGGCGGCGGTGCGCGGCATCCGTACGCCTCAGCCCTTGGTCGGCGGCGGGCTGTCGGGGGCGACGTACGCGCCGATCAGCCGGAACAGGCTGTCGGCGGCGTTGTCGTAGATCCCGTCGTCGTCGAACGCCTCGGGTGCGAACGTGGCCGCGACCCCGATCGCGACACGGTCGGAGGGCAGGTACGCCTCGACGGCGCTGTATCCGCTGAGCAGCGGATTCTGCAGGATCCAATCGCCCGATCGCACCACCCCGAGCCCGTAGTTGTAGGCGTCGACCTGGGTGAAGCACGAGCCGCCGCACGACGGGAGGTGCTCGCCGAATCCGATGAGCTTCGAGTCCGTCATCTCGTGGAAGCTCTCCTCCGACAGCAGTTCGCCGGTGCCGATCGCGATCGCGGTCGTCACGAGGTCGTCGACCGTGGTGGTCTGGGCGGCGCCCATCGGCGTGCCCCAGACCGGATTCCAGAACGACGACTCCTCGTAGAACGCCTGCCCGGGCGGCACCTGCAGGGCGACGCGGCGCTCGGAGCTGAACGAGTGCAGCACGGGCTCGGGGATGAACGACGAGTCGTATGCGGCGGTCTGCTCGAGCCCCATCGGGTCGAGCACACGCTCCTGGATGAGCTCGTCGAGCGGCGCCCCGCCGATCTGCGACAGGATCTCGCCGAGGATCATGAAGTTCGTGTGCGAGTAGCTCCAGTTCGTGCCGGGCTCGAACTGCATCGGGCGCGAGAACGCGGCGTCGAGCCGCTCGTCGAACGTGAAGAGGTGGAAGGGATCCGCGTTGTAGGCGGCGGTCCATCCCTCGTCGGTCTCGAAGTCGGGGTAGCCCGTGGTCTGGTTCGTGAGCATCCGCAGCGTGACGACGTCGGACTCGGGGAGGTCGGGCATCCACTCGTCGACGGTGTCGTCGAGGGCCACGGTGCCGTCGTCGACGTATTGGAGGAGCAGGTTGCTCACGTAGGCGAACGCGACCGCGCCGTTGCGGAAGTGCATGTCGGTCGTCGCGGGCACGCCCGTCATGGACTCGCCGAACGCCTGCTCGATGACGAGCTCGTCGCCGACCTGCACCTTCACGATCACGGCCTTCAGGTGCATGTCGTCCATCGCGTCCTGCACGAGCTCGGCGAGCTCCGCGGCCTGCTCGGGGTCGGCCGGAGCAGCGGACGCCGCTTCCGGGGCGGTCGGCGACGTGCTCGCGGCATCGGGCTGCGGCGACGCGATGCAGGAGGACGTGCCGAGGGCGACGAGCGCCGCGATCGCCGTCGTGCCGACGAGGTTCCGGATGCCGCGGCGGACCCGCCGGCGGTCGAGCTCGTGGTCCATCGGCGCTCCTCTGCGCGAGCGGGTCCAGCGTGTCGGCTCAGGCTACCGCCGTGCGAGAGCCGCGGACACGCACCCGTTCGGGCGACACGATACGGTGCTGGCGGCGCTACGGGGCGAGCGCCCGATAATCGGTTCGGACCAGGTGGCACCCGGGTGGCGTCACGCGGCGGCGGGGGGAGGCGACGTGGGGGAGAGCGGCTTCGAGGACGCGCTCGAGCGCACGGCGGAGGGTCTTCGGGCCATGGGTCGCGGCGACGCCGCGCCGTACCGCGCGTGCTGGGCGACCATCGACGACGTCACGCTGTTCGGCGCCTTCGGCACGATCGAGCGCGGCTACGACGACGTCATGGCGACGCTCGACTGGGTCGCGAGCCGGTTCAGCGACGGCGCGCTGGTGCCCGAGTACGACCTGGTGCACGTCGGGGCCGACACGGCGCACACCGTCGGGTTCGAGCGCGGGGTCGTGCGCGTCGACGGCGGAGACCCGGACGAGATCACGATCCGCGTGACCCACGTCTACCGTCGCCTGGGCGACGAGTGGCGCATCGTGCACCGCCACGGCGACCACCCGCCGGTGCTCGCGCGGCCACCCCGGCTCGACGCGTAGCGCCCGGCCGGCGCGAACCCGCTCTCGACGCGCGGGACTCAGTTCATCCGGTCGAGCCGGCGCAGGATGAGCCCCTCGCGCAGCGCCCACGGCGACACGTCGAGCTCGGGCACGTCGAACGCCTTCATCGCCTCGGAGAGCACGACCGCGCCCGCGACGATCTGGAACGTGCGGTCGGCCGTGATGCCGGGCAGCGCCGGCCGAGCGTCGGCGGGGATCCGCGCGAGGCGCGGGATCCAGTCGTCGAGGCCCTTCCGGCGCAGGATGCTCCGCTCCTCCGAGCCGACGCCCTCCTCCGTCCATCCGGCGAGCCGCGCGAGCGACCGGATGGTCTTCGACGAGCCGACGACGTGATCGGGCGAGGGGAGGTGAGCGAAGTCGGGCAGGGCGGACTGCAGCACGCTCGCCGCGTGCTCGCGCAGCGCCTGCACCTGCTCGGGGCTCGGCGGGTCGTCGGGCAGGAACGCGACGGTCGATCGCCCGGCGCCGAGGGGAAGCGACTCGGCGACGTCGGGCACCTCGTCGGCGCCGTTCGCGATCTCGAGCGAGCCGCCGCCGATGTCGAAGAGCAGGATGCGCTCGGCCGACCAGCCGTACCAGCGGCGCACCGCGAGGAACGTGAGCCGCGCCTCGTCGTCGCCCGACAGCACCTGCAGCTCGACGCCGGTCTCGCGCGCGACGCGGGCGAGCACCTCCTCGCCGTTCGCCGCCTCGCGGATGGCCGAGGTCGCGAACGGCAGCAGCTCCTCGATGCCGGCCTCGCGCGCGGCATCCGCTGCACCGCCGACCGCGTCGAGGATGGCGGCGACGCCCTCGTCGCTGATCGCGCCGTCGGGCTCGAGGTACCGCATGAGGCGCAGGACCGCCTTGTGCGAGGCCGTGGGGATGGGGCGGGCACCGGGATGGGCGTCGACGACCAGCAGGTGCACGGTGTTGGATCCGACGTCGAGGACACCGAGGCGCATGCCCCGAGCGTAGCCGTGCCGGCGTGCACCACGCGTCCGTTTCGTGCATACTGGTGCGACTGGGACGATCGTCCCACTTCGGTCGGCGATGGAGTCGAGAGGAGCCGCGTGGCCCGCATCCCCGCACCCGAGCGCCGCGCGGCGCTCATCGAGGCGGCCCTGCGCGTCGTCTCCCGGCACGGCATCTCGCAGGCCACGACGCGCGCGATCGTCGCCGAGGCCGACATGTCGCTCGCGAGCTTCCACTACGCGTTCGACTCGCGCGACGAGCTCATCGACGAGCTGATCGCCACGGTCGTCGCCCGCGAGCAGGCGGCCGTGATGCCCGAGGTGGTGCCCGGCCAGGGCCTGCGCGACATCCTCGAGGCGGGCATCCTCCGCTACTTCGAGCACCTGAAGGCCGACCCCGAGCACGAGCAGGCGATGCTCGAGCTCACCCAGTACGCGCTGCGGTCCCCCGAGCGGCATCCGCTCGCCCTCGCGCAGTACGCGCGCTACGTCGAACTCGCCGAGCGCTCGCTCGAGCTCGCCGCGAACGTGGCGGATGCCGCGTGGCGCGTGCCCGTGTCCCAGGCGGCCCGCGTGCTCGTGGCGTTCACCGACGGGCTCACGCTCACCTGGCTCGTCGAGCGCGACGACGACGCCGCCCGGGCGGTCGCCGCAGCGGCCGCCGACGCCCTCTCGAGGATGGCCGACCCCCGATGACCCATCTCGACGCGGCATCCGGCACCGTGCCCGCCGCCCCCGCCGCCCTCGGCGAGCCCACCCGACGGGTCGGCGCCGGCTGGATCGCCGCGTTCGCGACGGCCTGGTTCGGCATCTGGATGGCGCAGCTCACGCCCGTGCAGCTGCTGCTCCCCGCGCAGGTCGACGAGCGCCTGCATCCCGAGGACTGGGTCGACAGCGTCGTCGCGTTCGGCGCGATCTCGGGCGTCGCCGCGCTGGCGACGATCATCGCGTACCCGCTCACCGGCGCCCTCTCCGACCGCACCACCTCGCGCTTCGGCCGGCGCCGGCCGTGGATCCTCATCGGCGCGCTCGTCTTCGCGGTCTCGCTCGTGCTGCTCGGGTTCCAGTCCGAGATGTGGGCGATCGGCGCCGCGTGGGTCGCGGCATCCGTCGGCTTCTGCATCATGACCGCCGCGCTCACGGCGACGATCTCCGACCAGGTGCCCGTGAACCAGCGCGGGTTCGTGTCGGGCTGGATGTCGGCGCCGCAGGCCGTCGGCATCATCGTCGGCCTGCTGCTCGTGACCGAGCTCGTCACCGACCGGGTCACGGGCTACGCGCTGCTCGCGGCGATCCTCGTCGTGCTCGCCGTGCCGTTCCTGTTCCGCCACGACGAGCCGCTGACGGCGACCGAGCGCACCCGCGTCACGGCGAAGCACATCATCTCGGGCTTCTGGATCAGCCCCCGCAAGCACCCCGACTTCGGCTGGACCCTGCTGAGCCGGGTCATGGTCTCGATCGGCAACGCGCTCGGCACGAGCCTGCTGCTCTACTTCCTCATGTTCCAGCTCGACGACGAGCATGCCGAAGCGGACCTCATCCTCCTCACGCTCATCTACATGGTGTTCGTGATCCTCGCCTCGCTCGGCCTCGGCAAGCTCTCCGACCGGCTCGGGCGGCGCAAGGCCTTCGTCTTCCTCGCCTCGGGCCTGCAGGGCGTGGCCGCGCTCCTGCTCGCCATCGTGCCCGACCTGTCGGTGGCCATGGTCGCCGCCGGGCTGCTCGGGCTCGGCTACGGCTGCTTCCTCTCGGTCGACCAGGCGCTCGCCACGCAGGTGCTGCCGGATGCCGCGACCCGCGGCAAGGACCTCGGCATCATGAACATCGCCTCGGCGGTGCCGCAGGCGATCGCACCGCTCATCGGCGCCGCGGCCGTCGTGATGACGGGCTCGTTCGTGCTCGTCTTCGTGCTCTCGGCGGTGTTCGCGTTCGGCGGCGCGCTCGCCGTGGCGCGGGTCAGGAGCGTGCGATGACGACCTCGCTCGACCTGCACCTCGACCACGAGACGACGGATGCCGCGCCCTGGGCCGATCCCGCCCGGTACTGGCCCGCCCTCACCGCGGCCACCCGGCACCTCGACGCCCCCGTCGGCGCGATCCACCTCGGCGCCCTCCGGCACAACGCGCAGGACATGACGCGCCGTGCCGCGGGCACGCCCATCCGCATCGCGTCGAAGTCGGTGCGGGTTCGGAGCGTGATCGAATCCCTCCTCGCCCAGCCCGGCTACCACGGGGTGCTCGCCTACACGCTCGCCGAGGCGATCTGGCTCGCCGATACCGTCGACGATCTCGTCGTGGGCTACCCCACGGCGGAGCGGGGCGGCATCCGACATCTCGCGACCGACGCCGACCTCGCGGGCCGCATCACGCTCATGGTCGACTCGCCGCAGCAGCTCGACCTCGTCGACGCCGTGCTGCCGCCCGGCCGCCGCGAGGAGCTGCGCGTGTGCCTCGAGCTCGACGCCTCGTGGAACGCGCCCGTGCTCGGCCACCTCGGCGTGCGCCGGTCGCCCGTGCACGACCCGTCCGACGCGGGCGCGCTCGCCGCGTACATCGCCGAGCGGCCCGGCTTCCGCCTCGTCGGCGTCATGTCGTACGAGGCGCAGATCGCGGGCGTCACCAATCGGCCGAAGGGCAGGCCGGTCGACGGCGCGATCAACCGCTGGATGCAGTCCCGTTCGATGCCCGAGCTCGTCGAGCGCCGCGCCCGCGCGGTGGCGGCCGTGCGCGAGCACGCCGACCTCGAGTTCGTGAACGGCGGCGGCACCGGCTCGCTCGAGGGCACCGCGGCCGACCCCTCCGTCACCGAGATCGCCGCCGGCTCCGGCCTGTTCGGCGGCCACCTGTTCGACGGGTACGCGCACTTCACGCCCGCACCGGCCGCGGCGTTCGCACTCGACGTGGTGCGGTCGCCCAGCCCCGAGCACGCCACCATCCTCGGCGGCGGCTGGATCGCGTCGGGCCCGCCCGCAGTCGATCGCGTGCCGAGGATCGTGTGGCCCGAGGGACTCGCCCTGCTCGCACGCGAGTCGGCGGGCGAGGTGCAGACGCCCGTCACGGGGGCTGCGGCGCGCACGCTCCGCGCGGGCGACCGGGTCTGGTTCCGGCACACGAAGTCGGGCGAGCTGTCGGAGCACCTGAACGAGTTCGCCGTCGTCGACGGCGACGAGGTGGTCGACACCGTGCCCACCTATCGAGGCGAGGGGAAGGCGTTCCTGTGACGGCGAGCGGAGCGACGTGGCGCAACTGGGCGCGCACCGAGTCGGTGCGGCCGCTGCGGGTCGAACGGCCGGCCACGGCCGGCGCCGTGCAGCGGGCGGTGACCGCCGCCGCGGCATCCGGCCTGCGCGTCAAGCCCGTCGGGTCCGGCCACAGCTTCACCGGCATCGCCGTCGCCCCCGACGTGCAGCTCGACCTCACCGACCTCTCGGGCGTCGTCGACGCGGATGTCGCGACCGGCCGGGTGACGCTCGCCGCCGGCACCCGACTGCACCAGCTGCCCGAGCTGCTCGCACCCTACGGCCTCGCCCTGCAGAACATGGGCGACGTCGACCGGCAGACCATCTCGGGCGCGACCTCGACCGGCACGCACGGCACGGGCCTCGGGTTCGGCGGACTCGCGACGCAGATCGTGGCCGCGAAGCTCGTGACCGGCACGGGCGAGCTCATCAGCGTCAGCGAGACCGAACGGCCCGAGCTGCTGCCGGCCGTGCGCGTCGGCCTCGGCGCGCTGGGCGTGCTCGTCGAGGTGACGCTGCAGCTCGTGCCGAGGTTCGTGCTGCACGCCGTCGAGCGGCAGGAGCCGTTCGGCCTCGTGCTCGACGAGTGGCTCGACCGCGTGCGCGGCAACGACCACTTCGAGTTCTACTGGTTCCCGCACACCGATACGGCGCTCACGAAGACCAACACGCGCCTGCCCGGCGACGCGCCGCGAAAGCCGCTCGGCCGCGTGTCGCGGTGGATCGACGACGAGCTCCTCGCCAACGGCGCCTACCGGGCGATGTGCCTGCACGGGCACCTGCAGCCGAGCGTGACTCCGAAGCTGGCCCGCCTCGTCGACACGTTCACCGGCGACCGCGACTTCACCGACTTCGCGCCGAAGGTCTTCACCACGAACCGCACGGTGCGATTCCGCGAGATGGAGTACGCGATCCCGCTGGAGGCGATCCCCGAGGCGGTACGCGGGGTGCGCGACCTCGTCGAGCGCAACGGATGGCGCGTCAGCTTCCCGATCGAGGTGCGCGCCGCGGCATCCGACGAGAACTGGCTCTCGACGGCGTACGGCCGCGAGACGGGCTACATCGCCGTGCACCGGTACTACCGCGAGGACCCCACCGAGTACTTCGCCGCGGTCGAGCAGCTCATGCGCGGCTTCGGCGGGCGGCCGCACTGGGGCAAGATGCACACGCAGTCGGCCGAGACCCTTCGCGAGGTGTACCCGCGGTTCGACGACTTCCTGCGCGTGCGCGACGAGCTCGACCCCGAGCGCCGCTTCGCGAACCCGTACCTCGACCGCGTGCTGGGAACGGGCCGAGCGGATGCCGCGGCCGGGCCCGGCGCCGATGCTACGGCGTCCGCCGACGCAGCGTGATCGAGCCCACCACGATCGACCCCACGATCCAGGCGGCGATCGCGAGGATGCGCGCCCAGATCCACTCGGCGTCCTCCGAGCCGTCGGCCACGGCCGTCAGCGCGTCGATCGCGTAGCTCAACGGCAGCCAGTCGCTGATCGCCTCGAGCACCTCGGGCAACTGGTCGCGCGGGATGAAGATGCCGCCGAGCAGGATCTGCGGGAACACGAGCAGCGGCATGAACTGCACGACCTGGAACTCGGTGCGGGCGAACGCGCTCGCGAGCAGGCCGAACGCGGTGCCGAGCAGCGCGTCGGCGACGGTCACGGCGAACAGCAGCCAGATCGAGCCCTCGATCTCGAGGCCGCACACGAACACCGCGAACGACACCGCGATCGCCGTCTGGAAGACCGCGAGGAACCCGAACGCGAGCGCGTAGCCGAGGATGAAGTCGCCCTTGCCGAGCGGCATCGAGAAGAGCCGCTCGAGCGTGCCGCTGCGCCGCTCGCGAAGGGTCGAGATGCTCGTGACCAGGAACATGACGATGAACGGGAACAGGGCGATCATCGCAGGACCGATGGTCTGGAACACGTCGGTGTCGGTGAAGATCCACGCGACGAGCCCGATCAGCAGGCTCGGAACCACGAGTAGCAGGCCGACGGTGCGCGGGTCGTGGCGGATCTGGCCGAGCACGCGACCCGCGGTCGAGAAGGTGCGGACGAGGGTCATCGCGTCGCCTCGCTTCCGGAGTCGGCGTCGGAGTCCGCCTTCGCATGCTTCGCGACATGGACGGGCGCATCCGCGGGTGCCCCGTTGTGCGGCTGCAGGTCGGGCTCGCCGCGACCGATGAGGCGCAGGAACGCCTCCTCGACGTCGTCGGTGCCGGTGAACGCGAGCACGCCCTGCACGGTGTCGTCGGCGAGCAGTTCGCCGTCGCGCATGAGCAGGAGCCGGTCGCAGCGCTTGGCCTCGTCCATGACGTGGCTCGAGACCAGGAGGGTCGCGCCCTCGGTGGCGAGCTCGTGGAAGAGCTGCCACAGCTCGACGCGCAGCACCGGGTCGAGCCCCACCGTCGGCTCGTCGAGCACGAGCACCTCGGGATCGCCGAGCAGGGCGGCGGCCAGCGAGACCCGGCCGCGCTGCCCGCCCGAGAGCGAGCCGGCCAGCCGGCCGGCGACCGAGCCGAGGTCGGTGCGCTCGATGACGCGGTCGATGTCGGATGCCGGGGCGCCGAGGACCTTGCGGAAGTACGAGAGGTTCTGGCGCACCGTGAGGTCGTCGTACACGCTCGCCTGCTGCGTGTAGTACGCGACCCGCCGCCGGAGCCCCCGTGACCCGGCGGCGAGGCCGAGCACCTCGATGGTGCCCGACTGCACGACCTGGACGCCCACGATCGAGCGCATCAGCGTGGTCTTGCCGCTGCCGCTCGGCCCGAGGAGGCCCACGATGAGCCCGCGCGGCACGGCGAGCGAGAGGCCCTGGAGTACGGGCGTCTTCGCCCGCTTGACGTGCAGGTCGTGCACGACGATCGCGGCCCCGCCGATCGCGGCATCCGCATTATTCATCATGTGCCGAATTCTTCGCCGGTGTCGGGGCGCTGTCAAGCATGCGATGGTCGCCCGTCAGGTGGAACTGGATGGCCGGCGCGACCCGCGCGACGATCTCCTCGTCGCTCATCGAGGCGACGGGCTCGAAGGCCAGGATGTGGCGCACCATGATGATGCCGACGACCTGCGACGCGGCGAGCTCCGCGCGCAGCTCGGCATCCGCGGCGTCGCCGAGCCGGGCGGCCAGCCGCAGCATGATCTCGCGGCGGAGGAACTCGCGCAGCATCCGCGCGACCGGGCCCTGGCCGATGACCGAGCGCATCGCGGCGGTCGCCGCCGGACGCACGCTCGGGTTGCCCCAGGCCGCGAGCACCGCGCGCAGGAGGCGTGCCCCGAGCTCGTCGATGGGTCCGTCGAGCGCGCTCTGCACGATGCGATCGGGACGCAGCGGCACCGCGACGACCTCGGCCACGAGCGCCGACTTGTCGTCGAAGTAGTGGTGCACGAGCCGCGGGTCGACGTGCGCGCGGCGGGCGATGGAGCGGATCGACGCCGCCTCGTAGCCGCGCTCGCCGAACTCGGCCGCCGCGGCCGCGAGGATGCGCGCCTTCGTGTCGTCGGGGTTGGCGCCGCGCGGCCGCCCGCGTCGGCGTGGCGCTTCACGCTGCTCCACAGGCTGAGCCTACGCCCGGAGCCGGCCGCCGCTTCCCTTCGAGTCTCATGGGAAGCTCACTGCCGCCGCCTGACCGATCGGTAGGATGATTTCCACACCCCGAAAGTCGCCGCAGCGCTAGGAGTCCGTGCCATGGAATGGCTCATTCCCGTCATCATCGTCGTCGTACTCCTCCTCATCATCGGCATCTACCTGTGGGCCACATACAACTCCCTCGTGACGCTGAACGTGCGCGTCGACGAGGCGTGGAGCGACATCACGGTGCAGCTCAAGCGGCGAGCCGACCTGATCCCCAACCTCATCGAGGCGGTCAAGGGCTACGCGGCGCACGAGAAGGCGGTGTTCGAGAACGTCACCAGGGCGCGCGCCGAGACGCTGCAGGCGCAGGGGCCGGCCGAGGCGGGTGCCGCCGAGAACCACATGCAGCAGGCGCTGAAGTCGATCTTCGCGGTCGCCGAGGCCTACCCGCAGCTGCAGGCGAGCCAGAACTTCCTGCAGCTGCAGGCCGAGCTGGTCGACACGGAAGACAAGATCCAGGCCTCGCGGCGCTTCTACAACGGCGGCGTGCGCGAGCTCAACACCAAGATCAAGGTCTTCCCGAACACGCTCTTCGTGCGCGGCCTCGGCTTCCACGAGCGCGAGTTCTTCGAGGTCACGGAGCCGGCGGCCATCGCCGAGCCCCCGCGCGTGCAGTTCTAAGGGCCGTCGTTGTACCGGGCGATCGCCAAGAACAAGCGCAACACCGTCTTCATCATCCTGTTCTTCCTCGCCATCATCGGCGGGCTGGGCTGGCTGGCCGCGTGGGTCTACAACGACCTCACGATCGTGATCGTCACGCTGGTTATCGCCACGGCGTACGCGCTGTTCCAGTACTTCACGGCCGACCGGCAGGCGCTCGCCATGTCGGGCGCCGTGGAGCTGCGCAGCAAGGCCGACCACCCGCGGCTCTGGCGCACGGTCGAGAACCTCTCCATCACGACCGGCACGCCCATGCCGCGCGTGTTCGTCATCTCCGACCCGGCGCCCAACGCGTTCGCCACCGGCCGCGACCCCGAGCACGCCGTCGTCGCGGCGACCACCGGGCTGCTCGAGCTCATGGACGACGCCGAGCTCGAGGGCGTCATGGCGCACGAGCTCGGGCACGTGCGCAACTACGACATCCGCCTCTCGATGATCGTGTTCGGCCTCGTCGTGGCGGTCGGCTTCATCTCCGACATGCTCGTGCGCCTGACGTTCTTCGGGCGCGGCAACAACCAGAACCCGATCCTGCTCGTCTTCGGGCTCATCGCGCTGCTCATCGCCCCGCTCGTCGCGAGCCTCGTGCAGCTGGCCGTCTCGCGGCAGCGCGAGTACCTGGCGGATGCCACGGGCGCGATGACCACGCGCCACCCCGATGCCCTGGCGCGCGCCCTCGAGAAGCTCGAGGCCTACGGCCGGCCGATGCAGCGCCAGAACTCGTCGATGGCCCACCTGTGGATCGCGGACCCGCTGAAGCCCGGCGTCATCGACCGCCTGTTCGCCACGCACCCGCCGATCGCCGAGCGCGTCAAGCGCCTCGAGCAGATGGGCGGCGCGTTCTAGCGGGCGCGGGCGGCGAGCCGGCTACGCCGCCGCGAGCTCGGCCATGAGCGCCGGCGCGAGGTCGCCGCGGCCCACGACCTGCACCTCGTCGAGGCCCTGCCAAGCCGCCGCCTGCCACAGCACGGGCAGCAGCCGCGCCGCCGTCTCGTCGGGGGCGCCGTGCTCGATCCAGGCGGACTGCACGCGCAGCACCTTGGCCTTGCGGTCGCTCTTGAGGTCGACCCGGCCGACCACGTCGTCGTCGATGAGCACCGGCAGCGAGTAGTAGCCGAACTTGCGCTCGGGCTCGGGCGTGTAGATCTCGATGCGGTAGTGGAAGTCGAAGAGCCGCTCGGTGCGCGGCCGGAACCACACGACCGGGTCGAACGGCGAGAGCACGGCGGCCGTCTCGAGCCGGCGCGGCCGGCGGGCGTCGCGATGCACCCACGCGGGCGTGGCGCGGCTGCCCGTGGTCCACCCGGGGACCTCGACGGGCAGCAGTTCGCCGGCCTCCACGAGCTCGCCCACGGCGACGCGCACGGGTGCGCGCAGCATTCGCCAGTAGTCGGCGAGGTCGGCCTCGGTCGCGATGCCGAGTGCGATCGACGCGCGGCGCACGAGCTCGCGCACGGCGTCGACCTCGGACGGCGCCGACTCGAGCAGCTCAGGGGCGAGCGCCTGCTCGGGGAGCGCGTACACGCGCTCGAACCGCACGCGCTCGACGCACACCACCTCGCCGACGCGGAACATCCACTCGAGCGTGCGCTTGACGTCGGACCAGCCCCACCACGGGCCGCGCCGCTCGTTGGCGTCGTGCTCGATCTCGCTCGCCCGCATCGGGCCGTTGGCCGCGAGCTCGCCGCGGAGCCAGTCGGCGAGCGTGCGATTCTCGACGAGCCATCCGTTCCACTCGCTGCCCTTCTGCCGGTACTCCTCGCGGCGGAACTCGAACAGCGGCCACAGCTCGCGCGGGATGAAGGCGGCCTGGTGGGCCCAGGCCTCGACCATGCGCCCGCGTCGGCCCGTGGTGAGCCGGTCGAGCAGGCCGCGGTCATAGGCGCCGAGGCGGCTGAACGCCGGCAGGTAGTGGCTGCGCTCGAACACGTTGACCGAGTCGATCTGCAGCACGCCGAGCCGGTCGACGAGCCCGGCGACCTGGCGCAGGCCCGGCTCGGCCGCGGCCGGGCGCCCGAAGCCCTGGGCGGCCAGGGCGATGCGCCGCGCGAGGGCGGGACTGACGGTGTCGACCATGATCCTCCGACCCTATCGGGGGCCACCGACAGCGACCGGCGCATGCCCTGCCCGGAATGCGGCCCGCCTAGACTGGAGCGATGACGGGGTCGAGCGACCAGGGGCGGGGCAGGTTCGTCAAGCGGCGGCGGGCCGCCGAGCGCGAGTCGTCGCCGATCACGCCGCGTCGCGACGCCACCGAGTCGATCCCGTTCGGGATGCGCATCGCCGCCGCCTGGTCGTGGCGGCTGCTGCTCGTCGGCGGCGTCCTCGCGGTCGTCATCTTCCTCATCATCCAGCTGCGCCTGATCGTCATCCCGCTGCTCGTCGCGGTCCTGCTCGGTGCCCTGCTGGTGCCGTTCTCCCAGTTCCTCCAGCGCCACCGCTGGCCGAAGTGGCTCGCGGTCACCGTCGCGATGCTCTCCACGCTGATCGTCGTGGGCGGCCTGCTCGCCGTCGGCATCTCGTTCATCGCCCGCGACCGCGACGAGCTCGTCGCCCAGAGCATCGTCGCGTGGGACGAGTTCCGAGCGTGGCTCCTCGAGGGCCCGTTCCACATCACCGAGCAACAGCTCAACGACTGGGCGGGTCAGATCTTCGCGTCGATCCAGGAGGACAGCAGCGTCCTCGTGAGCGGCGCGCTCTCGCTCGGCTCGACGCTCGGGCACTTCCTCGCGGGCATGCTGCTCGCGCTGTTCGCGACCCTCTTCATCCTGATCGACGGCCACCACATCTGGCGCTGGATCGTCGGCGTCTTCCCGAAGCGCGCGCGGGCCGCCGTCGACGGCGCCGGCCAGGCCGGGTGGGCGACGCTGCAGAACTTCGTGAAGGTGCAGATCCTCGTCGCCACGATCGACGCCATCGGCATCGGCCTCGGCGCCTTCCTGCTCGGCGTGCCGCTCGCCGTGCCGATCGCGATCCTCGTCTTCCTCGGCTCGTTCATCCCGATCGTCGGTGCGGTGGTCACCGGAGCGCTCGCGGTGTTCGTCGCGCTCATCTACAACGGCTGGGTCATCGCGCTCATCATGCTCGGCGTCGTGCTGCTCGTGCAGCAGGTCGAGGGGCACATCCTGCAGCCGCTCATCATGGGCACGGCGGTGAAGGTGCATCCGCTCGGCGTCGTCATCGCGGTGGCCACCGGATCGCTGCTCGCCGGCATCCCCGGCGCCCTGTTCGCCGTGCCCGTCGCGGCCGTGGTCAACGTCATGATCATCTACATCGCCGCCGGCACCTGGAAGGGCGAACCCGGCCCGCCGGCGACCGAGGCGCGTTCGCCGCTCTGGCGCACCGTGCCGCAGCGACCCGGCTACCAGCGAGGAGAATGAACGAGTGATCACGACCATCCCGGGTCCGGGTCTCGCCGAGTTCGAACGTGCGCGCGAGGTCGTGTCGCGCGTCGCCCGGCGCACGCCCATGGAGTCATCGCAGTTCCTCGCCGAGCGGCTCGGCGTGCCCGTGCACCTCAAGTGCGAGAATCTGCAGCGCACGGGCTCCTACAAGCTCCGCGGCGCCTCCAATCGCATCGCGGCGCTGAGCGACGCCGAGCGCGAGCGTGGCGTCGTGGCGGCGTCGGCCGGCAACCACGCCCAGGGCGTCGCGTACGCCGCCCGCGAGCTCGGCATCCGCGCGACGATCTTCATGCCCGTCGGCGTCGCGCTGCCGAAGCTCGACGCGACCC
This sequence comes from Agromyces mariniharenae, assembly GCF_008122505.1. Lineage (NCBI taxonomy): Bacteria > Bacillati > Actinomycetota > Actinomycetes > Micrococcales > Microbacteriaceae > Agromyces > Agromyces mariniharenae. The sequence goes on from NZ_VSSB01000002.1 coordinate 119,428, forward strand.
GTGCCTACGGCGCCGACGTCATGCTCGTCGGCGACTCCATCGGCGAGACCATCGAGGCCGCCGAGGCGTTCGCCGCGGAGTCGGGCGCCGTCATGATCCCGCCGTTCGACCACCCCGACGTCATCGCGGGCCAGGGCACGCTCGGCCTCGAGATCCTCGAGCAGGCGCCCGCCGCCACGACCATCGTCGTGCCCATCGGCGGCGGCGGCCTCGCGGCCGGCATCGCGAGCGCGGCGAAGCAGCAGGCCGCGAAGGAGGGCCGTCCACTGCGCATCGTCGGCGTGCAGGCCGAGAATGCGGCGCCCTACATCGCCTCGCTCGCGGCGGGGGAGCCGCGCCAGGTGCCGGTCGTGCCGACCATCGCCGACGGCATCGCCGTCTACCGCCCGGGCGAGCTGAACTTCGCGATCATCCGCGACACGATCGACGAGGTCGTGACCGTCACGGAAGACGACATCGCCCGCGCCCTGCTCGTGCTGCTCGAGCGCGCGAAGCTCGTGGTCGAGCCGGCGGGCGCGGTCGCCGTGGCGGCGATGATGACGGGCGCGGTGCAGCCCGACGGACCCGTGGTCGCGGTGCTCTCGGGCGGCAACATCGACCCGCTGCTCATGCAGCGCGTGGTCGCGCACGGGCTCGCGGCATCCGACCGGTACCTCACCATCAGCGTCGGGCTGCCCGACCGCCCCGGCCAACTCGCCCGCGTCGCCGCGCTCCTCGCCGAGGCGAACGCCAACGTCGTCGAGGTGCTGCACACGCGACACGGCTCGGGCATGCAGATCACCGAGGTCGAGCTGCGCCTGTCGGTCGAGACCCGTGGTCCCGAGCACCGAGCCGCGGTCGTCGACGTGCTGCGCCGGGCCGGCTACGAGCCGCGCGTCGAGGTCGACTGAGCACGGCGCGACAGCCGAACGACGGCGCACGGATGCCGCCGCGCCCCGCCGCGGCATCCGATCGCGCCCGGCCGACGACGACGGCCCCCGCGCGCTGCGCAGGGGCCGTCGGACGTTCCGTGTGCGGGGAGCCTACTGGCCGCCCCAGGTCTCGACGCCGGTGACCTGCACCGAGATCTCGCGACCGTTGGGAGCCGTGTAGCTCGTCGAGTCGCCGACCTTCAGGCCGAGGATCGCCGCGCCGAGCGGCGACGACTCGCTGAAGACGTCGAGCTCGGAGTCGCCGGCGATCTCGCGGCTGCCGATGAGGAACCGCTCCTCGTCGCCCGCGATGACGGCGGTGATGACGGTGCCGGGCTCGACGACGCCCGACGACTGGGGCGCCTCGCCGACCTGGGCGGTGCGGAGCAGCTGCGTCAGCTGGCGGATGCGGGCCTCCTGCTTGCCCTGCTCGTCCTTCGCGGCGTGGTACCCGCCGTTCTCCTTGAGGTCACCCTCCTCACGCGCGGCCTCGATGCGCTTGGCGATCTCCTCGCGGCCGTGCGTCGAGAGCTGCTCGAGCTCGCCGGCGAGTCGGTCGAAGGCCTCCTGCGTGAGCCAGGTGACGGTGGCGTCCTGCGCCATGGTGCACTCTCCCGTGTATCGGATACACACTGTATAGACGTGACGCCCCGACGTCTGCCGGGGCGAATGCCCCATATTAGGTGAGCCAGCAGCTCGAAATCAAACCCGTGTTCGCCTCCCGGGCGACCCGCACGCGCTCGGTGAACGTGCGCAGGTGGCGGTCGGATGCCGGGATCTCGACGACCCGCCAGCCGACGACGGTGAAGTCCTCGTCGAGCGCCTGCACGACGCACGCCGTCGCGTTGCCCGGGGGCACCGAGAGGGTCCAGCTGACCTCGACGGCGCGCTCGTCGTTGAGCAGCCGGTGGCCCGTGTCGGTGGCCTGCACGGTCGGCTTCTGGCCGTCGAGCCCCGCCCAGACCACCCATGCGACGAGGACCACCGCGAACGCGATCGCCGCGCCGATGATGAGCCACCGATCGCGGGTGCGGTTGCGCGGGTTGCGGCCGTAACGCGCGGCGAGCACATCGGTCTGCTGCTCGGCCACCGCCCGGCTCCTTCCAACCTCGATCGTCTAGGCTTGGATCAAGCCTAACCCCGCCCCGCGAAGCCGAGATCCTCGGTGAAAGTGAGTCCGATGCTCGCCGTGCCCGCCTGTTCCATCGTCGGAGCACGCTCGTGATCGCTGCCGCCCTGCCCGCCCTCGCCCGCGCTGCGACGGAGCAGCCCGACGAGGAGTTCGACCCGAACACCGTGACGCCCGGCGTCTGGGGCTTCGTGCTCACGTTCCTCATCATGGTGGTCGTCGTGCTGCTCGTGCTCGACATGGTGCGTCGCATCCGCCGCGTGAACTACCGGGCCGAGGTGCGCGAGCAGCTCGAAGCCGAGCGCCTCGAGCAGGAGCTCATCGACGGCGGGCTCGAGCGCGACCCGCTCGACGACGTCGACGGCACGGATGCCACGGGCCGCCGTCAGCGCGACGGGCGCCCCGCGGCATCCGACGACGACGAGCCGCCCGCCCGCTGAGGCACCGGCGGAACGCCGTGCCCGATCGGGCGGACCGGCCGGGTCAGGCCCCGTGGTAGGCGGGTGCGATGGCGATGAGCAGCGTCGCCGTCCAGTGGCACATGAACGCCAGCACCGTGCAGGTGTGGAAGATCTCGTGGAAGCCGAACGTGCCGGGCCAGGGGTTCGGCTTCTTCAGGCCGTAGACGACGGCGCCGATCGTGTAGAGCACGCCGCCGACGATGACGAGCACCATCATCGCGACGCTCGCGGCGAGCAGGTCGCCGAGGTACATGACCGCGGCCCACCCGAGCAGCAGGTAGATCGGCACGTAGAGCCAGCGCGGCGCGGTGATCCAGAACACCCGGAAGCCGATGCCGAGCAACGCTCCGCCCCACACGATTGCGAGCAGCACGAAGCCCTTGTCGGGCGGCAGCGCGAGGAGCGCGAGCGGCGTGTACGTGCCCGCGATGAGCAGGAAGATGTTGGCGTGGTCGATGCGCTTCAGCACGACCTTGGTGCGCGGCTTCCAGTTGAAGCGGTGGTAGAGCGCCGAGTTGCCGAACAGCAGCATCGACGTGAGCATGAACACCGCGCTCGCCCACTTCGCCCACGGCCCCTCGGCGAGCACGATGAGCACGATGCCCGCCGCGATCGTGACCGGGAACGTGCCGGCGTGGATCCAGCCGCGCCATTTCGGCTTGACCTCCGCGGTGTACGTGATGGAGTCGTCGAGGAGCGGGATGTTGGGCAGGTCGGGCCCGTGCGCCTCGCGACTGATCGCGACATCCGCAGTGTCGTCGGGCGCGACCGGGCCGGTGAGGTCGTCCGCGAGGGTGCCGGCGTCGCGGTGGCGCTTGGGGGTCATGGACACAGCGTAGGGCGTCCGCGATCACGATCCGCTGTGAGCCGTGAAGCCGCGTCCCGGGGTAGCGTAGTGCCGTGCAGACGAGCGATCAGCCCCTCGGTCGCGGCATCCTCTACCGCCTCTACCAGAACCGGCTCCGCCGCGGCCTCGACCCCACGGCCCTTCCCCAGCACGTCGCGATGATCATCGACGGCAATCGGCGCTGGGCGAAGCAGCTCGGCTACGACTCCGCGGCGCACGGGCATCGGGCGGGCGCCGCGAAGATGCGCGAGTTCCTCGAGTGGTGCGACGACCTCGGCATCACGGTCGTGACGCTCTACCTGCTCTCGAGCGACAACCTCGGCAATCGGCCGAGCACCGAGCTCTCCGACCTGTTCGAGATCATCGCCGAGCTCGCCGAGGAGCTCTCGCACTACCGCGACTGGCGCGTGCAGCACGTCGGATCGGATGCCGGCCTGCCCGAACCGCTCGTCGCCGCCCTCGACGCGGCCGAGCGCCGCACCGCCGACAAGCGCGGCCTGCACGTGAACCTCGCCGTCGGGTACGGCGGACGCAAGGAGATCACCGACGCGATGCGGTCGATCGTGGCCTCCCATCACGCCGAGGGCCGGAGCCTCGAAGACCTGGCCGAGCGCCTCACGCCCGACCTCATCGGGGAGCACCTGTATACCGGCGGACAGCCCGATCCCGACCTCGTCATCCGCACGTCGGGCGAGCAGCGGCTCAGCGACTTCATGCTGTGGCAGGCCGCGCACAGCGAGTTCTACTTCGTCGAGGCACTCGGGCCCGACCTGCGCCAGGTCGACTTCCTGCGTGCGCTGCGCGACTACGAGAAGCGCCACCGCAGGTTCGGCGGCTGAGCCCGTTCTTCCCGAGCCCGCCGGTCTGCCATGATATGGCTCGGAGAAGGGGGCGTACGTGACGATCGACGCTTACATCGCCGGGTTCACCGAGGAGCCCGGTTACCTCGACTACGGACGGTTCGGTCCGCTGTCGACCCCCGCTGCGGAGGAGGCGTTCGCGCTCACGCAGGTGCTCGAGCGCGCGCGCCACGGCAGCGTCGACGTGTTCGCCGAGCAGGGCGCGCGGCTGCGCGCCGCGGCATCCGCCCTCACCGGCTTCCCGGCCGACCGGGTCGTGTTCCAGCCCAACACCACGCAGGGCATCATGCACGCGATGTTCGGGCTCACCGGCAGCGTGCTCCTGTCGCCGGGGGAGTTCCCGAGCCTGCCGATCGCCGCCGTGCGCGCGCAGGAGGCGCTGCACTCCGTGCAACCCGTGTGGCTCGAGACCGACCACGGCAAGGTCACGCCCGGGCAGATCCGCGAGCAGCTCGAGACCAACGTCGCCGCCGTCGCGGTCAGCCTCGTCGACTCGCGCACGGGCTACCTCTGCGACATCGAGGGGATCCGCCAGGTCATCGGCGACAGGCTGCTCATCGTCGACGCGATCCAGGGCTTCGGCGTCGTCGACGCGCCCTGGGCCGCGGCCGACATCGTGCTCACGGGCGGTCAGAAGTGGTGCCGCGCCGGCTGGGGCACGGGCATCATGGCGCTGTCGGAGCGCGCGCTCGAGCGCCTCACGCCCGTGTTCTCGGGCTTCACGGGCACCGAGGAGGAGGAGCCCTGGGGGCACGTGCCGCCGCCCGCGCCCGACGCGCGCGCCTACCGCGTGTCGAACCCCGACCCCATCGCCGAGGCACGGTTCGCTGCCGCACTTGAGGACATCGCCGCCGCGGGCGTGCCCGCGATCAACGCGGCGATCACCGGCTGGGTGAGCCGCGTCATCGAGCTCGCCGACGAGTTCGCGATCGCCGTCGTGAGCTCGCGCGACGAGCAGGAGCGCGCGGGCATCGTGGTGCTCGAGCCGCCCGCCGGCCAGGTCACGTACCTCACGGCGTCGCTGCACAACCACGGCGTGACCGCCACGACCCGCAACGGGCAGGTGCGCCTCAGCATGCACGCGGCGATGACCGAGGAGACCCTCGACATGCTGCGTGCGGCATTCGTGTCGTACGGCACGGCCGCGTCGTACTGAGCGTCGCACTCGGCCGAGCGGATGCCGCGGCATCCGTCGCCCGTCGCCGCCGCGCCCGTGCCGGCGACGCCCGCGGCGGCGGCGTGCGGCATCGCTGACGGCGCCCCACGCGTTTGTGAACACGGTGTGAACGTTTCGCGTGTCGGAACCATCGGTGTCGGTGCACCGACGTACGCTCAACCCATCGGGCAACGTGCCTGATCGAGTCGGCTTCGTGAAGCGCTCGTGGAGGGATTCGCCGGCCGGCGCGAGAGCCGAGCGGAAGCTCGGGGCGGGAGCGGTTGTGGCCTCACTCGATACCTCCAAGTCCGTCGGTCGGAACATCGGTCGCGCATCGCGGCCCGAAGGCGCGGCACCCGTGGGTGCCGCGCAATCCGTGCGGACGTACGTGCTCGACACCTCGGTGCTCCTGTCGGATCCCCGGGCGCTGTTCCGCTTCGCCGAGCACGCGGTGGTCCTTCCCGTCGTCGTCATCACGGAGCTCGAGGCGAAGCGCAACGATCCCGAGATCGGGTACTTCGCGCGCCAGTCGCTGCGCATCCTCGACGAGCTGCGCGTCGAGCACGAGCGGCTCGACTTCCCGATCCCGGTCGGCGAGGGCGGTTCGCTGCGAGTCGAGCTCAACCACTCGAGCCCATCGGTGCTCCCCAGCGGACTGCAGCTCGGCGACAACGACTCGCGCATCCTCGCGTGCGCCGCCAACCTCGCGAACGACGGCGTCGCCGTCACGGTGGTCTCGAAGGACCTGCCGCTGCGCGTGAAGGCCGCGTCGATCGGCCTCGACGCCCAGGAGTACCGCGCCGAGCTCGCGCCCGACTCCGGGTGGACCGGCATGGCCGAGCTCTCGCTCGGCTCGAACGACATGGCGAGGCTCTACGAGCACGAGCGGCTCGAGACGCGCGAGGTCGAGGCGCTGCCGGTCAACACGGGCCTCGTGATCCACTCCGAGCGCGGGTCGGCCCTCGGCCGCGTCGTCGGAGAGCACGAGGTGCGCCTCGTCCGCGGCGACCGCGACATCTTCGGCGTGCACGGGCGCTCGGCCGAGCAGCGGCTCGCGATCGACCTGCTGCTCGACCCCGAGATCGGCATCCTCTCGCTCGGCGGGCGCGCCGGCACCGGCAAGTCGGCGCTCGCGCTGTGCGCGGGCCTCGAGATGGTGCTCGAGCGGCAGCAGCACAAGAAGATCATGGTGTTCCGCCCGCTCTACGCGGTCGGCGGGCAGGAGCTCGGCTACCTGCCTGGCGACCAGGGCGAGAAGATGAACCCCTGGGGCCAGGCGGTGTTCGACACGCTCGGCTCGGTGGTCTCCGACAACGTGCTCGACGAGGTCGTCGACCGGGGCATCCTCGAGGTGCTGCCGCTCACGCACATCCGCGGGCGCTCGCTGCACGACGCGTTCGTGATCGTCGACGAGGCGCAGTCGCTCGAGCGCAACGTGCTGCTCACGGTCCTGAGCCGCATCGGCCAGAACTCGCGGGTCGTCCTCACCCACGACGTCGCCCAGCGCGACAACCTGCGCGTCGGCCGCCACGACGGCGTCGCGAGCGTGATCGAGACGCTGAAGGGGCATCCGCTGTTCGCCCACGTCACGCTCACCCGCTCGGAGCGCTCGGCCATCGCCGCGCTCGTCTCGGAGATGCTCGACGGGGCCGAGCTCACCTGACCCTTCCTGAGCACCCGCGGGGCGGTGGGGGCCGCCCCGCGGGTGGGGGTCCGGTCCGGGCGCGCGCGAGCGGGCAGCCATCGCCCCCGGTTGGTCAGCCGTAGATCCGCTCCGCGTACGACGGGCCGTAGTACTCCTCGAGCACCTCGAGCGAGTCGTCGGGGCGTTCGAGCGTGCGCGCGATGACGGGGCGACGGGGTGCGGCATCGGGAGTCCAGGTGGTCGGGTCCCACGTCTTCGAGCGCAGGAACGCCTTCGAGCAGTGGAAGAACACCTCGTCGATCGCGACCTCGAGCACGAGGGTCGGCACGTGGGTGCGCACCCGCATCCGCTCGGCGTACGGCACGTCGCGCAGGAGCCGGGCGCGACCGTTGACGCGGAGCGTGTCGCCGCGGCCGGGGATCACGAAGTCGAGCCCCACGTGCGGATTGGCGAGCACGTTGTGGAAGCCGTCGGCGCGGCGGTTGCCGGGCCGCTCGGGCAGCGCGATCGTCGCGTCGTCGAGCACGAGCGCGAACCCGGGAGGGTCGCCCTTCGGCGACACGTCGGCGTTGCCCTCCGCGTCGGCGGTCGCGATGAAGCACAACGGGGAGGCGGCGAGCCAGGCGCGGTCGAGCTCGTGCAGCCGGTCGCGCACCTTGTTCCGCGCGGCGCGCAGCGGCTGCCCGACGAGTTCCTCGAGCTCGGCGACCGAGGTGACCGGGGTTCCTCCGTGATCCATGGCTCCCACGCTACGCCCGGACGACGAAGCGCCCCGACGCCTGGGCGTCGAGGCGCGTTCGCGATGCGGGTCAGGCCTTCGGCGGCCGCGTCATCGACAGCAGGTCGAGGGCGGCGTCGAGCTGCTCCTCGGTGAGCTCGCCGCGCTCGACGAAGCCGAGGTCGACGACGGCGTCGCGCACGGTGATGCCGTTCTTCACCGAGTGCTTCGCGATCTTCGCGGCGTTCTCGTAGCCGATGTGCTTGTTGAGCGGCGTCACGATCGAGGGCGACATGCCGGCGAGGGCGTTCGTGCGCTCGAGGTTCGCCTCGAGGCCGTCGACGGTCTTGTCGGCGAGCGCGCGCGTCGAGTTCGCGAGGAGGCGGATCGACTCGAGCAGCGCAGTGCCCATGACCGGGATCTGCACGTTGAGCTCGAACGAGCCGGATGCCCCGGCCCAGGCGATCGTCGCGTCGTTGCCGATCACTCGCGAGGCCACCATGAGCACGGCCTCGGGGATGACCGGGTTCACCTTGCCGGGCATGATCGACGAGCCGGGCTGCAGGTCGGGGATGCTCAGCTCGCCGAGGCCGGTGTTCGGGCCGGAGCCCATCCAGCGCAGGTCGTTGCAGATCTTCGTGAGGCTGACGGCGATGGTGCGCAGGGCGCCGGATGCGTCGACGAGGCCGTCGCGGTTGGCCTGCGCCTCGAAGTGGTCGACCGCCTCGGTGATCGGCAGCTCGGTCTCCTGCTGGAGCAGCTCGATGACGAGCTGCGGGAAGCCCGCGGGCGTGTTGATGCCGGTGCCCACGGCGGTGCCGCCGAGCGGGACCTCCGCGACGCGGGGGAGCGCCGTGCGCACGCGCTCGATGCCGAGGCGCACCTGGCGGGCGTAGCCGCCGAACTCCTGGCCGAGGGTGACGGGCGTCGCGTCCATGAGGTGCGTGCGGCCGGCCTTCACGACGTCGGCCCACAGCTCGGCCTTCGCCTCGAGCGCGACCGCGAGGTGGTCGAGCGCGGGGACGAGGTCGTCGATGAGGGCCGCGGTCACGGCGATGTGCACCGACGTCGGGAAGACGTCGTTCGACGACTGCGACGCGTTCACGTGGTCGTTCGGGTGCACGGGCGAGCCGAGCTTCTCGGTCGCGATCGTGGCGAGCACCTCGTTCATGTTCATGTTCGAGGACGTGCCGGAGCCGGTCTGGTAGACGTCGACCGGGAAGTGCGCGACGACGTCGTGGCGGCCCGAGATGACCTCGTCGGCGGCGTCCTCGATCGCGCGGGCGATCGCCGGGTCGAGCACGCCCAGGCGGGCGTTCGCCTGCGCGGCGGCCTTCTTGATGCGCGCGAGGGCCTGGACCTGCTGGACCTCGAGGCCCGAGCCGGAGATGGGGAAGTTCTCGACGGCGCGCTGCGTCTGCGCCCGGTAGAGCGCCGAGGCCGGCACCCTCACCTCGCCCATGGTGTCGTGCTCGATGCGGTACTCGGCGGCGTTGTCCACCACGGTGTGTTCCCCTTCGGTTGCGTGCCGGATGCCCCGGCCGGAAGCCGCTTCGCGCGGCTGGGCGGCGCTAGATGCGGCCGAGGACGACGTCGGTCTCGGCGCGGCCCTCGACGAGCCGGTAGTTCGCGCCCACGACAGCCAGCGTACCCGCTGCCACCGCTTCGCCGATCACCTCGGAACGCTCGAGCATCTCGGCGACGGTGTCGCGCAGGTGCTCGCGACCGACGAACGCCGCGTCGATGTGGTCGACCTCGATCGACGCGCCCGGCTCGACCCCCGCGACGCGTCGCACCGCCGGGACGATCTTGCCGACGAGCGACGCGATGTGCGGCGGCAGCGGCGCGGCGTCGGCGCCCTGCGACTCGATCGCCGCACGCACCGCACCGCAGTGGTCGTGGCCGAGCACCAGGATGAGGGGCACGCCCAGCACCCCGACGGCGTACTCGAGCGAGCCGAGCGCCGAGTCCGAGACGACCTGCCCCGCGTTGCGCACCACGAAGGCGTCGCCGAGCCCGATGTCGAAGATGATCTCGGCCGACAGTCGCGAGTCGGAGCATCCGAAGATCGCAACCAGCGGGCGCTGCACCTGGGCGAGCTCGCGTCGGCGATCGACGTCTTGGCGCGGATGCCGCGGCTCGCCGGCGATGAACCGCTGGTTGCCGGCGCGCAGCTCGCGCCAGGCCTCGGCGGGGGACTCGGTGCGGCGTTCGGTCGGCTGCTCGCTCACGGCGGCTCCTCTCGGGGCGGGTCTGCTGCTCAGCGGAGTGCGTCGATGGTGGGGGTGAGGGCGGTCGCCAGTGTCTCGAATTCTTCGGGCGTGCCGGTGCCGAGCAGGACGAACGTGCTGTCGCCCGCCTCGGTGGTGAGGCCGTACTCGGCGTTGCCCACGTCGTCGCCCGTGTCGCGGTTGTCGTACACCGTCCACTCGACGCCGTCGATCGTGGTGGTGCCGGTGGCGAGCGTGCGGGCGAGCAGGCCCGCCACCCACGTGGGGTTGGCCTCGAAGCCCTGGTACATGCCGATGTACTCGTCGCTCGGCGTGAGGTAGCCCACGTACCAGGCGATGACCTCGTCGACCTGCGACGTGCGCAGCTCGGCGGCGTTCGTGCGCCAGCCCTCGGGCAGCTCGGGCACCGCGAGCTGGTCGTCGATCGCGACCTGCGCCTGCTCGGCGATGGGGGCGACGTCGACGTCGCGCTCGAGGGCGGTGTCGGAGCGCGGCACGATCAGCACGATGACGAGCACGACCAGCAGGCTCGCGCCGAGCGCGAGGACGAGGTTGAGCACCGTCTGCCGCTGTCGGTGCAGTCGCGAGTTCTCGGCCTTGCGGGCGGCCGTCTCTTCTGGGGTCTCGGGGCGGCCGAGCTCGGCCACCTCGCGCGGCGGTCGCTGCGCCATCAGCGGGCGCCGGGGTCGTCGGATGCCGCGGGCGTGCCGCGCCCGGCCCCGGCGCGCGCCGCGTCGAGGCGCGCCCGCGCGCCGATGAGCCACTCCTCGCACCGCGCCGCGAGCGCCTCGCCGCGCTCCCACAGCGCGAGCGACTGCTCGAGGGTCGCGGAGCCCTGCTCGAGCTCGGCGACGACCTGCACGAGTTCGTCGCGCGCCTGCTCATAGCTCAGCTCGGCGACATCGGTGGTGGGGGGCATGCCACCCATTCTATTCGGCGTCGCCGACCCCGCCGTCGCCGTCGTCCGCACCAGTGGAGCGCCTCGCACCGCTGCTGGACGGCGCGGGCTCGCGGAGGTCGTGGGGCGCCGCGCCCGTCGAGACGGCGCCGAGCACGCCCTCGGCGAGCGTGAGCGTGAGGGTCGCGCCCTCGGGGGCGCCGGCCGGCGCCCGCAGCACGTGTCCGTCGGGTCCCTGCACGATGGCGTAGCCGCGGTCGAGCGTCGCCTGCGGCGACAGCGCCCGTAGGTGGCCGCGGAGCTCGCCGACGCGGGCCGCCTGCTTCTCGATGCAGCGTTCGACGAGCTCGGTGCCACGCGCGACCCAGCGCGTGAGGTCCTCGGCGCGGCGGTCGACGATCCAGCCGGCGTCGGCGAGTGCCGGGCGGGCGCGGAGGTGGCCGATCCGGTCGATCTCGCGCGACAGCAGGGCGGACAGCCGCATGCCGAGGCGGGCTCGCGCCTGCTCGACCCGCAGGAGCTCCTCGGCGACGTCGGGCACGACGCGCTTGGCGGCATCCGTCGGCGTGGAGGCCCTGAGGTCGGCGACGTCGTCGAGGAGCGGCCGGTCGGCCTCGTGGCCGATGGCCGAGACGATGGGGGTGGATGCCGCGGCCGCCGCCCGCACGACCCGCTCGTCGCTGAACCCCAGCAGGTTCTGGAAGTCGCCGCCGCCGCGCGCGACGATGATGACCTCGACCGCGGGGTCGGCGTCGAGGCGCCGGATCGCGGCGACGACCTCGGGCGCGGTGCGGTCGCCCTGCACCGACGCGTACGCCGTGCGGAACTCGACCGCCGGCCACCGGAGGCGGGCGTTGCGCAGCACGTCCTGCTCGGCGTCGCTGTCGCGCGCCGTGACGAGGCCCACCACAGCCGGGAGGAAGGGGAGGCGCTTCTTGCGGTCGGCGTCGAAGAGGCCCTCGGCGGCGAGCTGCCGGCGCAGGCGCTCCAGCCGCTCGAGCAGGTCGCCGAGGCCGACGTGCTTCATGTCGTAGACCTGCATCGAGAGCGTGCCGCCCTTGACCCACCAGCTCGGCTTCGCGAGCAGCACCGCGTGGTCGCCCTGCTTGAACTGCTCGGACAGGCGCGCGCGCACCGACGACCACATGGTGAACGAGATCGTGGCGTCGGTCTCGAGGTCCTTCAGCTTGCCGTAGACGTTGCCGCCCGAGACGCCCCACTGCGTGATCTCGCCCTCGACCCACACGGTGCCGAGCCGGTCGAGGTACTCCTTCAGCTTCGCCGAGAGCAGCGCGACGGGCCACGGATGCTCGCGCGTCGCCGGTGCGTCGGTCATGGGGGCCTCCCGCCGCCCGCCCAGCATCGCCCGCGTAGGATGGACACCGTGACGAGCACGACGGATGCCCCGCGAATCGGCCTCGGGATGCCCAGGATGCCGGGCGTTCGCGGCCGGCTCAAGGATATCCCCGCCCCCGGACGCAAGCGGGTGCTGCTCGCGGCGCCCCGCGGCTACTGCGCCGGTGTCGACCGCGCCGTGATCGCCGTCGAGAAGGCGCTCGAGCACTACGGCGCGCCCGTCTACGTGCGCAAGCAGATCGTGCACAACATCCACGTGGTCACCGAGCTCGAGAAGCAGGGCGCGATCTTCGTCGACGAGGTCGACGAGGTGCCCGAGGGCGCCCACGTGGTGTTCAGCGCGCACGGGGTCTCGCCCGCGGTCGTGAACTCGGCGGCGGATCGCGGCCTGCACGCGATCGACGCGACCTGCCCGCTCGTCACGAAGGTGCACCGCGAGGCCGTGCGCTTCGCGCGCGACGACTACGAGATCCTGCTCATCGGCCACGAGGGCCACGAGGAGGTCGAGGGCACCGCCGGTGAGGCGCCCGACCACGTCACCCTCGTGAACAGCCCCGACGACGTGCCGAACATCGAGGTGCGCGACCCCGAGAAGGTCGTCTGGCTGTCGCAGACCACCCTGTCGGTCGACGAGACCATGGAGACCGTGCGGCGACTGCGCGAGCGGTTCCCGGCCCTGCAGGACCCGCCCTCCGACGACATCTGCTACGCCACGCAGAACCGCCAGGTCGCGATCAAGAAGGTCGCGCAGGAGGCCGAGCTCGTGATCGTGGTCGGCTCGGCGAACTCGTCGAACAGCGTCCGCCTCGTCGAGGTGGCCCTCGAGAACGGCGCGAAGGCCGCCTACCGGGTGGACTACTCGACCGAGATCAAGCAGGAGTGGCTCGACGGCGTGTCGACGGTCGGCGTGACGAGCGGGGCATCCGTGCCCGAGGGGCTCGTGAAGGAGGTGCTCCTCGAACTGGAGGACGCCGGCTACGCCGATGTCGCGGAGGTGAAGACGGCCGAGGAGGACCTCATGTTCTCGCTGCCGAAGGAGCTGCGCCGCGACCTCAGCGGCAACCGCGACGCCCGCGCCCTCGGTGGGCGCTCGCGCGCGAACACCGACGCCTGAGCGCGACAGCGCGGCGCGACGGATGCCGCTGGTGACGAGGTCCCGGCACTGACTGGGCCGCACAGCGGCGGCGTGGCGCTACGGCGCCGTGGTGCCCGCCATGCGCTCGATGTAGGCGACGAAGGTCGGATCGTTGAGGAACACGATCGACACGAGCACCATCATGAGCACGAGCGACAGCACGCCGCCGAGGATCGGCACCCAGAACGCCGTCTTGCGGGCGCGCAGGCGCAGGATCGACCAGCCGAGCGTCGCCGCGTAGAGCGCGAGCTGGAGCACCGTGCCGACCATGGTGAGCGTGGGCAGCCACTCGGGCGGCGTGAAGTCGCCGACGCCCTGCTGCTCGTAGACGAGGGAGAACTGCTGCGGCAGCATCTGCAGGCTCGCCGCGGTGTTGATCGCGCCGAATGCGCCGAGTGCGAGCAGCGCAATGGTCACGACGCGATCGACGGCACTGGGCTGGCGCTCGCCGGGCAGCGCGACCGGGGCCGGCGGAGGCGGGGGCGCGGTGGGCTGCACGGGAGGGGCCGGCTGCACGGGCGCCGCCGACTCGTCGGCGGGCGGCTGCCACGTCCAGCCCTCTGGCGCGTACTCGCCGTAGCGCGGACGTGGCCGCTCGTCGGCGGCGCCACCCTGACCGGGGGCGTCGGGCGTGCGAGCGGCCTCGTCCTGCGACATCCGTGTGCCTACGCGCTGATCGACTGGCCGGCCGAGCCGAGCTGGCGGGTCGACTCGCCGACGCGGACGGCCATCGCCGACTCGGCGACCTTGCCCCAGGCGCGCGGGTCGTAGAGCTTCTTGTTGCCGACCGAGCCGTCGACCTTCAGCACGCCGTCGTAGTTGTCGAACATGTAGCCGGCGATCGAGCGCGTGAACGCGTACTGCGTGTCGGTGTCGATGTTCATCTTCACGACGCCGTTGCGCACGGCCTCGGCGATCTCCTCGTCGGTCGAGCCGGAGCCGCCGTGGAAGACGAGGTCGAGCGGCTTCGGGCCCGTGCCGTACTTGGCGGCGAGGCCGTCCTGGATCTCCTTGAGGAGCTCGGGGCGGAGCTTCACGTTGCCGGGCGCGTAGACGCCGTGCACGTTGCCGAACGTGAGCGCGGCCATGTAGCGGCCGTCCTCGCCGAGGCCGAGGGCCTCGACCGTCTTGATCGCATCGTCGAGCGTCGTGTAGAGGTGCTCGTTGATCTCGTGGCTGACACCGTCCTCCTCGCCGCCGACGACGCCGATCTCGACCTCGAGCACGGCGTTGATGGCCTTCATGCGGGGGAGGATCTCCTTGGCGATCTCGAGGTTCTCGTCGAGCGGAACCGCCGAGCCGTCCCACATGTGGGACTGGAAGATCGGGTTGCGGCCGGCCTTGACCTCCTCCTCGGAGGCGGCGATGAGCGGGAACACGAAGTCGTCGAGCGCGTTCTTCGGGCAGTGGTCGGTGTGCAGCGCGACCGTGATCGGGTAGGACTTCGCGACCTCGTGCGCGAACCGCGCGAACGCCAGCGCGCCGGCGGAGCGGGCCTTCACGGTGTGGCCGGCGAAGTAGTCGGCGCCGCCCGTGGTCACCTGGATGATGCCGTCGGAGCCCGACTCGGCCAGACCCTGCAGCACCGCGTTGAGCGTCTGCGAGGAGGAGACGTTGAACGCCGGGAAGGCGAAGCCCTTCGCCTTGGCGGTGTCGAGCATCTCGGCGTACTGCTCCGGGGTTGCGATGGGCATGGTGCTCCTTCGAAGGTGACGTTGGGTTCGGGACGAGTCTAGCGAGGTGGCGAGGAGTGCTCAGGTCGCTCGTGACGGGCGGCGGGGTCGGTCGGCGCGGTGCAGGATGGACGGATGAGCTCCCCTGGCGCCGCGCCCCTCGCCGACCTCGACGGCCGGGTCGCGCGTGCGCTGCGGAATGCGACGGCGGCGGCAGCGGCATCCGTGGTGCCGCTCGTCGGCTCGGGCGACGGCATGGCCGTGGACGGCACCGCGGTGGATGCCCTGCGCGCCGCGCTCGCGGCGATCGCCGTCGACGGTCGCGTCGTCGCCGGTGAGGGCGAGAAGGACGCGGCGCCGATGCTCGCGCCGGGTGAGCGGTTCGGCACGGGCGGTCTCGCCCTCGACCTCGCGGTGGACCCGGTCGACGGCACGCGGCTCGCGGCGTCCGGTCGCGACGGGGCGATGGCCGTGCTCGCGGTCACCGGCCGCGATGGATTCGCCGACCTCGGCCCGGCGCACTACCTCGCGAAGCAGGTCACCTGGCTGCCGGATGCCGCGGGGCTGCCCATCGACCGGCTGGTCGCGCGCCTCGCCGAGGTGCGCGGCGCGGCGCCGGCCGACGTGCGCGTCGCGGTGCAGGACCGGCCCCGGAACGCCGATGTCGCCGCGCGCGCCCGCGCGGCCGGGGCGACCGTGGTGCCGTTCGAGCACGGCGACATCGAGCGTTCGCTGCGCGCCGCGCAGCCCGGCACCGACCTCGACGTGGTGACCGGCATCGGGGGAGCGCCCGAGGGACTGCTGACGGCCGCCGCGGTGCGGGCGCTCGGCGCCGACATGGTCGCGTCGTACGCGCCGCAGTCCGCCGGCGAGGCTGAGCGGCTCGTGGCATCCGGCCGTTCGGATTCGACGCCGCTCACCCTCGACGACCTCTGCCCGGGGCCCGCGTGGCTGTTCCTCAGCGCGGTCACGGCGTGCCGGCCGGGGGCCGACGGCGTGCTCGAGGCGGCGCGGCGGGAGGCCCGCGGCATCCGGGTCGCGTCGTGGGACGTCGGGCCAGAGCGCGCGCCGCGGAGGTCGGAGTTGCTCGTGGGGGACGACGGCGCGGTCG
Source organism: Agromyces mariniharenae (assembly GCF_008122505.1). Taxonomy (NCBI): domain Bacteria; kingdom Bacillati; phylum Actinomycetota; class Actinomycetes; order Micrococcales; family Microbacteriaceae; genus Agromyces; species Agromyces mariniharenae. The sequence goes on from NZ_VSSB01000002.1 coordinate 135,559, forward strand.
CCGGCGCCGGCCGTTGAGCGCCGTCGGGCCCGGCCGTTGAGCGCCGTCGCGCCGCGACTGTGGAGCGCCGTCGGCCCGACCGTCGAGCGCCGTCGCGGCGCGACCGTTGAACCCGATCGGCCCGCCCGTTAAGAACGCACGAATTTTCACGTCATCCATGGCACGGAATGCGCTTTCCGACGGGTGCGATCGTTAAGCTCGAAGCAGGCTCGGCACCGGTTCGCGGATGCCACTCCGGCCGCGACCTCCGACCGACCACCCCGGGAAGGACCCCCGATCGTGAGCACCGACACCGAAAGCAGCCTCTACTTGCATCCCGACCGCAACATCGCGCTCGAGCTGGTGCGGGCCACCGAGGCCGCCGCCATCCGCTCGTACCCGTGGATCGGGCGCGGCGACAAGCTCGCGGCCGACGGCGCGGCGGTCGACGCCATGCGGGCGTTCCTCGGCACGGTCAACTTCGACGGCGTCGTGGTCATCGGCGAGGGCGAGAAGGACGAGGCGCCCATGCTCTTCAACGGCGAGCGCGTCGGCAACGGCCGCGGCCCCGCCTGCGACATCGCGGTCGACCCGATCGACGGCACCTCGCTCACCGCCGCCGGCCGCCAGAACGCGCTGTCGGTCATCGCAGTCGCCGACCGCGGCACGATGCTCGACGCGTCATCCGTCTTCTACATGGACAAGATCGTCACGGATGCCGCGGGCATCGGCGTCGTCGACATCCGCAAGCCGATCGGCGAGAACCTCCGCGCGCTCGCGGCCGCCAAGGGCAAGGAGGTCGGCGAGCTCCGGGTCGCGGTCCTCAACCGCCCGCGGCACGAGCAGCTCATCGCCGACATCCGCGCGGCCGGCGCCGGCACGCGCCTCATCAGCGACGGCGACGTGGCCGGCGGCATCAACGCGGCCCGCTACGAGTCCCGCATCGACATGTGCGTCGGCATCGGCGGCAGCCCCGAGGGCATCACCACCGCCTGCGCGATCAAGGCGCTCGGCGGGTTCATGCAGGGCCGGCTCGCGCCGAAGGACGACGCCGAGCGCGCCCGCGGCGAGGCGGCGGGCCTGGACTGCGACCAGGTCTACGAGCTCGACGACCTCGTGCGCAGCGACAACACGTTCTTCGTGGCCACCGGCGTGACCGACGGCGAGCTCGTCGACGGCGTCCGCAAGAAGGGCCCGATCATCCGCACCGAGTCGATCGTGCTGCGCGGCAAGTCGGGCACCATCCGCCGCGTCGTGGCCGACCACCTCGTGGAGAAGTGGCTCGACGAAGCCGACCGCTGACCCGATTCCGCGGGCGGATGTGGGCGGGACCCGACAGAATGGCCGAATGACCGACGCGACGAAGCTGCCGCGCGCCCTGCGCCCGTTCGCCTCGGGCCAGTATCGGCTGCTCGTCGTCGCGCTCGCCGCGTCGCTGCTCTCGGCCGGGGCGTGGATCGTGGCGGCCGCGTGGCAGGTCATCGAGCTCGGCGGCTCGCCCGTCGACCTCTCGATCGTCGCGGTCGGGGCGAGCCTCGGGCTGGTGCTCGCCGTGCTGGTCGGCGGGGTCGTGGCCGACCGCGTTCCGCAGCGGCGCATCCTGCTCGTCGTCGAGGTCGCGCGCGCGGTCGTCTTCACCGTGGCCGGAGTCCTCGCCGTGTCGGGCGTCATCGAGGTGTGGCAGCTGGCGGTGCTGTCGTTCGTGCTCGGCGTCGCCGACGGCTTCTTCTACCCCGCGTACTCCGCATGGTTGCCGGCTCTACTGCCCGCCGACCAGCTGCTCGCCGCGAACGGGGTCGAGGGCGTGCTGCGCCCGGTGGCGCAGAACGCCGCGGGTCCGGCGGTCGCGAGCGCGCTCATCGCGGTGCAGGCGCCGTGGCTGGCGTTCCTGACGGTCGCGGTGCTGCAGCTCGTCGCGATCGTGGGGCTCGCCATCATGCGCACCACTGCCGTGCGCCGCGAGCTCGACGACGTCGATGCGCATCCGCTGCGGCAGATGTTCACCGACTTCCGCGACGGCTTCGGGTACCTGCTGCGCACGCGGTGGCTCTTCGCGACGCTCGCGTTCTCCATCCTGCTCGTGCTCGTGGTGATCGGGCCCATCGAGGTGCTCATCCCGTTCGCCGTCCGCGACCAGGCGGGCGGCGGCGCCGGCGAGTTCGCCCTGGTGCTCGCCTCGTTCGGCATCGGCGGCGCCGTCGGATCGCTGCTCGTCGCGTCGTTCCCGCTGCCGCGGCGCTACCTGACCCTCATGATCATCGCGTGGGGCTTCGGATGCATCCCGCTGGCGCTCATCGGCGTGACCCCGTGGCTGTGGGTCATGGTGGTCGCGACGTTCATCGTCGGCTTCCTCTTCGACGGCGCCTCGGTGGTGTGGGGCACGCTCCTGCAGCGGCGCGTGCCGCCGGCGATGCTCGGCCGCGTGTCGAGCCTCGACTTCTTCGTGTCGCTCGCGCTCATGCCGATCTCGATGGCGGTGGCCGGTCCGCTCGGCGAGTGGCTCGGACTGGCGCCCGCCTTCCTCATCGCGGGCCTGGTGCCGCCGCTGCTCGCGGTGATCACGCTCGCCGCCGCGCGGCTCGGGCAGGACGAGCTCGCGCATCCGCTCGACGGGCACCCCGATGAAACCGCCGTGACCGGCGCCGAGGCGGCCGCCGGCTTCGCCGCGCCAGTCGACGAGCCGCACCATCGGCACGAGGCCGACCGGCGTGCCGACCCCGACCTCGAGCCGGGGTAGGGCCGAGGGCAGGCGGCGGGGCGCGGCGGTCGACCGCGGCGAGCTGCGGTCCGCCGCTCCTCGTGGCAACCCCTCGACCCGGCAACCCCTCGACGCCGACGTGGTCGTGTGGAAGCGTGGCCCGTGCCGAGCAGGTGAACGAGACGGAGGAGGCCCCACGTGGTCACGATGAAGGATGCATTCCCGGGTTTCAGCGTCGACGACCTCGGCGCCGCGCGAGAGTTCTACGGGACGAAGCTCGGGTTGTCGGTCGAGGACGCGCCGATGGGCTCGTTGAACGTGACCCTGCCGTCGGGCCAGGTGGTGTTCATCTACCAGAAGGACAACCACGAACCGGCGACGTTCACGATCCTGAACCTCGTGGTCGAGGACATCGACCGCGCGGTCGACGAGCTGAACGCGGCCGGGGTCGTGACGAAGATCTACTCGGGTGACCTGGACTTCGGGACCGACGAGCGCGGGATCTCCCGCAGCTCGGAGGACAACCCGGGCCCGAACATCGCGTGGTTCCGCGACCCGGCCGGGAACGTCATCAGCGTCATCGAGGACTGACGCTTCGGGGATCGCCGCGGCGCCGTCGGATGGAAGCGGCTCGTCGGAGCTGAGCCGTCGGCGCGGCGCGGCGCCGACGGCTAGTCGGTCGCTCCGTCGCCGACCTCGAGCTGGCGCCGGATCTCGGGGTCGAGCTCGAGGAGCGACCGGCCCTCGTCCGAGCGTGCGTCGAACTCGTCGGCGACGATCGCCTCGGTGACCTCGGGCGCGGTGAGCCGGCGGGGCTGTTCGTGCACTGCAGCGGGCGCCGCGAGGAGCGACACCTTGGTCTCGTCGATGCCGGGGAATTGGCGAGCCGTCACGAGCACGCGCGACTCGAGCGAGTTGGCGAACTTGTTGTAGCTGTCGACCGTGCGCTCGATCGCCTTGCGGAGGCCCTCGGCATGGCCGGCGAGCGTGCCGATGCGCTGGTAGAGGGTGTTGCCGAGATCGAAGAGCTTCTTCGCCTCGTCGGATACGGCCTGCTGCTGCCAGGTGAACGCCACGGTCTTGAGCACGGCCCAGAGGTTCACGGGGGAGGCGAGCGCCACGCGCTTGCCGAACGCGTAGTCGAGCAACGAGGGGTCGGCCTCGAGCGCGGACGACAGCAGCGATTCGCTCGGGATGAAGGCGATCACGAACTCGGGGCTCGCGTCGAGGCCCTCCCAGTAGGTCTTCTTGGCGAGCGCATCGATGTGGCCGCGCACCGCCCGCACGTGCCGGGTGATGAGCTCCTTGCGCCGCGCGCCCTCGTCGCCGGTGGCCGTGAAGGGGATCTGGCTCGCCTCGAGGTAGTGCTCGAGCGGCACCTTGGCGTCGAGCGGGATCGACTTGCTGCCCGGGAGCCGCACGACCATGTCGGGGCGGCCCGATCCGGCGTCGGTCACGATGCTCTGCTGCGTGAAGAAGTCGACGTACTGGGTGAGCCCGGCCGCCTCGACCACGCGGCGCAGCTGGGTCTCGCCCCACACGCCGCGCGTGCTGTTCGATCGCAGCGCGGAGGCGAGCGACTCCGTCGTGGCACGGAGCTCGGCGTCGGAGGCCTGGGCCTGCTTCAGCTGCTGCGCGATCGACCCGTACTGCTCGCTGCGCTGCCGCTCGAGTTCGGTGACCTTCACGTGCATGGTCTGCAGCGTCTCGCGCACGGGGCTCAGCGCCTCGAGGACGACGCTCTCGCGCTTCGCCCGCGCCTCGCGCTCGGCCTGGTCGCTGCGCTGCTGGTCGACGAGGTCGCGGTAGCGGGCTCGGTGCTCTTCGACCTGCTGCTCGAGGCCCTCGACGGTCGACATGGCCGACGCCAGGTCGGCCTGGAGGCGCGCGCGTACCTCCTGCTCCTGTGCGCGAAGCTCGGACATCGCGGATGCCTCGGCCGCCCGCACCTCGGCCAGCTGCGCCTGGTGACGCGCCTCGATGAGCGCCGGGTCGTCGCCGACGGGGTCGCCGGCCGGGCGACGAGCCGACCGGACGGCGACGATCAGGCCGCCGACGACGGCGCCGATCACGAGGCCGATGACGAGTGCGAGGAGGTCCATGCCGTCAGTGTGGCAGCGGCATCCGACATCGCTCGCGAGGCGGCCCGGCTGGGCGTGGATCGGGGCCGCGGCGGCGCCCGGCGGCCGCTGCGCCACGTTGCCGGCCTGCGCGCCACGTGTACTGGCGCAGCGGGCGTGGAACTGGCGCAGAGCCACTCGTCGCGCGGCGGCCCGCGGCCGGGCGGGGCGCAGGCGCGCTACTGCAGCGCCATCGGCCCGTGCGCCGACTGCTGCGCCTGGGTCGCGACCGGCCCGATCGCGCCCAGCGGCACGCGCGTGACGTGCGCCAGGCGCTCGACGTCGTCGGCCTCGTGGCGCTTCGCGGCGTGCACGATGATCGCCGCGCACGCCTCGGCGTCGGCGAGCGCGTCGTGGTGCGAGAAGTCCTCGAACCCCGCGGCCATCGCCGCCGACGGCAGCCGGTACGACTCGAGGTGGTACGTGCGGCGCGCCACCTGCAGGCTGCAGAGGTAGCGGAAGTCGGGGATCGCGAGCCCGAACGCGGTCGACGTCTTGGCGATGACGCCCATGTCGAACCCGGCGTTGTGGGCGACGAGCACGTCGCCCCCGGCGAACTCCCGCAGCGCGGGCAGGTGCACGGGCCAGCCGGGCGCGTCGTCGACCATGTCGCGCGTGATGCCGTGGATGCGCACGTTCCACTCCGAGAACTCGTCGTGCGGGAACGGCGGCCGGATGTACCAGTGCACCCGGTCGACGACCCTGCCGTCGCGCACCTTCACGAGGCCGACCGAGCAGGCCGACGCGCTCGACGGATTGGCGGTTTCGAAGTCGATCGCGGTGAAGTCCACTGGCACGCGTGCATCGTCGCACGCGGTTCCGACACGGCCGGGCGCGTCGCATGGCGCGTCGGCGATCGGGGTCCGGATGCCGCGGCGGCGCGGCATCCGACGGGTTGACGGATGCCGCGGGCAGGGCGTGGAATGGCTGCGGGCGCACCGACCCGACCAGCGCCGCGAGGTGAGGAGACCCGATGACCGAGCTGCCCGCACCGGTTGCGGAGGCGTTCGACGCGACCAACGTCGGCGACCTCGACCGGTTCGTCGGCGCCTTCGCCGAGGACGGCGTCATCGACGACTGGGGCCGCGAGTTCCGCGGCCGCGACGAGATCGCCGGCTGGAGCCGCCGCGAGTCGATCGGCGTGAACCAGACCTTCGACGTCACCGACGTGCGCACGGCGGGCGACGTGGTGATCGTCGCGGCCGACGTCGGCGGCGACGGGTTCAACGGGCCCTCGACGTTCACCTTCCGGCTCGCGCCGGGCGGCGCGGCCATCGAGCGCATGACCATCACGGGGTGAGCGAGCCGTGAGCGATTCCCCCGAGACCACGGGCACCGGCCGGCGCGACGGCCTCGTCGCCGACCCGACCGACCCCGCGACCGTGCGGTCGGCGCGCTCGTTCGGCGCCGCGGCATCCGTGTACCACGCGTCGCGCCCGGGCTACCCGGTCGACGCGATCGCCTGGCTCATCGGCGACGCGCAGCGCGTGCTCGACCTCGGGGCCGGCACCGGCAAGCTCACCGAGGCGCTCATCGAGCTCGATCGCGACGTGATCGCCGTCGACCCGGTCGAGGAGATGCTCGAGGAGCTCGAGGTCGCGGTGCCCGGCGTGCCGCGCATCCTCGGCACGGCCGAGGACATCCCCATCGAGGACGACTCGGTCGACGCCGTCGTGGCCGGCCAGGCGTGGCACTGGTTCGTGCCCGAGCGCGCGGTGCCCGAGATCGCCCGCGTGCTGCGTCCCGGCGGCGTGCTCGGCCTGGTCTGGAACAGCCGCGACACGAGCGCGGACTGGCTGCGCGAGGCCGGCGAGATCATGCACGAGCGGCACGACGCGAGCGCCACGTTCGAGAGCTACGTGCGCATCGGGTCGCCGTTCGGTCCGATCGAGGAGCACACGGTCGAATGGCACGAGCGGATGTCGCGGTCGCGCTTCCTCGACCTCGTGCGCTCGCGCAGCTACTTCATCACGGCGTCGCCCGAGGAGCAGGCGTCGACCATCGCGACGCTCGAGACGCTGCTCGACACGCATCCCGACGTCGCCGGCGCGGAGGAGCTCGCGGTGCCCTACGTCACGCGGTGCTTCCGCGCGCGCCTCCGGTAGCCGGCTCCGCCCGCGGCCCGCTCAGCCCTCCAGCAGGTCGGCCGTCGCGCGCAGGATCGCGACCACGGCGTCGCGCTGGCGATCGGATGCCGCGCCGTCGTCGGTGCGCGGTCCGGGGCCGACCGGCGTGACCGTGCCGGTCCCGACCGTGGCGACGCCGTCGGCGGCGACCGCCGACGCGCTCGCGGTGCCGAGCAGGATCCGCCCGCCGAGCACCTCCTCGCCATGGAACTCGGGCGTCTGCCGGCGGTTCGCGCCGAACTGCTCGACGACCTGCCGCACGAAGTCCCGGTTCGAGACCGAGCCGACGCCGGTCGTCAGCAGCGGGAGCGCCGTGCGCGTGAAGTCGCCGTGCCCCCCGGACTCCCACGCCACCTCGGTGGCCTTGCAGGCGCTGAACAGCACCTCGCGCCGCACACCGGCGGCCCTGGGCGCGGCCGGCGCGACCACCTCGGAGGCGAGCACGCTCGCGATCGCGGCATCCCGCACCGCGTCGTCGTCATCGGACACCGGAGCGACGCCGCGGTCGGCGCGGTACGCCTGCTCGTCCTCGCGCGTGAGCACGACGGCGCGCGGCAGCGAGTCGCCGACGGGCGTGAGGTCCACGCGCGGCGCCCGGTTCGCCGAGCCCGAGTGGCAGCTGTCGAAGAACGCGGTGAGCGCCACGCCCTCGGGGATCACGTCCCAGATGCGGGCGAGGTCGTCGTCGATGATGAGCCGGCCCTGCTTGCGGAAGTCGACGGGGCAGAGCGCCTCGTCCTTCGCGACGTCGCCGTCCTCCTCGTCGGCGTCGAGGTCGGGCACGAAGGTGCCGTGTCCCGAGTACTGCACCGCGAGCACGTCGCCCGGCGCGGCCTGGCTCACGAGCTCGAGGATGCCGCGGAGGATCGCGTCGCGGGTAGCCGCGGCATCCGTCAGCTCGGTGACCTCGAACTGCGCCGCGCGCAGGGCCTCGGCCCAGGCACGCGCGTCGGCGACGCAGCCGCGCAGGCGGTCGCCCTCGTCGGGGTACGCGTCGACGCCGATGCAGAGCGCCCGGCGGGCTCCGGTGCCCGGCGCGGCATCCGTGCCCCCGGCGCCGTCGGCCGAGCGGGTCCCGGCGACGGCCCCGGGCACGTCCTCGTACTCGGGCCAGGGTGCGATCTCGCGCGAGCGTCCCTTCGGGAAGGCCGAGACGGCGCCGACGCCCGCGACGCGTCGGGCCACGCTCTCCATGGTCGGGGCGTCGTCGTCGAAGTCGCCGTGCGAGGTCGCGGCGCTCGCCGTGCGCACGCCGACGGCGTTGGGGGCGAGCACGAGGTCGCCGTCGGCCGACGCGCCCGTGAAGAAGTCGGCGAGCTCGGCGTCGCGGGTGAGGAACTTCGCCATGCCCAGGATCGGGGTCGCCTTCTGCGGCTCGAACGACGCCGACACGAGGTAGAGCAGCGACTTGTTGTAGATGCGCAGGCAGGTGTCGGCGCGCTCGGCCTCGTCGTCCATCGTGAAGATCGCGACGCGGGCGATCTTGCCGCTGCGCGCGTGCGGCATCACGAGCTTCGAGAAGGTGTCGACGCGCACGGCCGGCGCGAGCAGGCTGAGCGACGAGATCTCGGGGACATCCGCCTCGAGCGCCGCGTCGAGCAGGTGCGAGTGGAAGATCGAGCCCGCGCTGTGGCCGACCGCGTGCACCTCGATCTCGTTGGGGTGCTCGGCCATGAACCTCGCGAGGGCGCGCACGAAGTAGTGGCCGCCGCCGCCCTTCACGGATGCCGCGGCCGCGTCGATCTTCATGTCGTTCCAGATCCCGCCGCCGCCGAGCAGCCGCGCGGCGACCTCGAGGAACGTGTCCTTCGCCTCGTCGACCCAGCCGCGGCGGCCGCCCGACGCCCAGCGCCGCAGTGCGTCCCACAGCGCCGTGCCGAGGCCCGTCTCCCACACGAAGTGGATCGGGTAGACGCCGTTCTCCTTCCACCACGCCACCTGCTGCTGCGCGATGCCGAAGCCCGAGGCCTTGTCGACGAGTCCACCGTGGGCGTAGAGCACGACCGGCACGGGACCGGGCGCGTGCGCGGCGATGAAGGCGGGCAGGTGCGTCTCGAAGAGGGCGTCGACGTCACCCGTGGTCGTGCGGTAGGCGCCCACGTCGCGCGGCTCGGAGGGCGCGCCCGTGGCGAGCTTCCCGTCCTCGAGCGTGATCACGTGCGGCCGCAGGTCGGCGAGCTCCGCCGCCGAGAGGTCGGGGCCGCCACGCGGGGCGGCCGGGGCCGCAGCGGTCGGCGGCGACGGAGGAGCGGACGGGCTCGGCGGGCGTACGGCGTTCATGGCTGCGGTCCTTCCGGGATGGGCTGGTCGGCCGGTGCGGGCTCGTCGGCCGGTGCGGGCTGGTCGGGCTGGTCGAGGAGGATGCGTGCGCGCGGGTGCGCGTACACGGCGTAGGCGAGCTCGGAGAGGTCGGCCACCTCGTTCGCGGCGCGGCGGGCCTTGCGCGTCGCCTCGGCCATCGTGAGCCGGTCGTCGGCGAGCGCGAGGTAGAACGCCTCCACGAACGTCGAGGCGGGCTCGTCGCCGACGGCCCACGAGCATCCGACGAACGCGGCGGCGCCGCCGCGAAGGAACGCCTCGGGGAATCCGCCGAGTGCCGCGGGGCCGGCCGGCAGGCGGCCGATGTCGCATGCGTTGAGGAACACGAACGGCCCGGTGTCGGCGTCGTCGATGCGTCCCCGGTCGGGCAGGTCGCGCCGCAGCTCGCCGTCGGAGTAGCGCGCGAGCGGCAGGTCCTCCGTCTCGCTGAACGCCGCCAGCAGCAGCTCCTGCACCTGCGGCGGCGCAGCGCTCCAGCGTCCGTGCCCGGCGAAGTGCAGCAGGTCGAATCCCTGCCGCATGAGCCCGGTGATGCCGTCGGCGTCGTCGGGGTCGATGGTCGTCGCGGCGAACTGGCCCTCGAGGAACTTCCGCTCCTCGGCGGTGTGCGCGAGGCGAAGATGCCGATCGGCGTAGTCGGGGCACACGAAGCGCACGCCCGCGGCCGTGACGGTCAGCTCGGTCGGGTGCGCCGTGTCGTACACCCACCGGGTGAGGCCGTAGCCGCTGAGGAAGCGCGGCTTCCGGTCATCGGCGACGCCCGGCGGCGGCACGAGGTGCACGACCTCCCACGGGATGTCGAGCTCGCCCGCGGTCTGCACGATGAGGCCGTCGAGGTCGTCCTGGGCCGTCCAGAGGAACGCGAGCACCTTCGGTGAGAACAGCGCCTGGGCGAGCCCCATGCCGAGCCGCCGCAGACGGTCGCGGCCGCGGCGAGCGCGCTTGTCGCGATCGGTGATCTCCGCGAGCTCGGCGCGGATGCCGGCGACCTTCTCGTACGTGCGCGAGATGAACGCGGCCTTGTCGGCGATGGGGGTCTCGCACTCGGCGGCGCCGGGACCGACGGTCACGCGGATGCGCAGTCGCGAGTCGGTGCCCACGATCGACTCGTCGATGCGGATGCTCGGCAGCGCCACGAGCTCGGGGTCGGGCTCGACGACGTCGGCGGTCACCCGGGTCGGCTCGGCGGCGGCGCGCGCGCCCGCGGCGACGATCTCCGCGGTGAGGCGCAGCGTGGCGAGCGGCAGGTCGGCGTCCTGGCGCACGACGAGTGACACCTCGCCGTTGCCCGGGATCGGCCCGACGACGCGGAACACGCGCTCGGCAACGTCCGCCTCGGATTCCGGCAGGCGTTCGACGATGCTCTCGCGTTCGCCCTCCACGAGCCTGAACCCCCGCAGCGCGATCGTCACCGTGACGTCCCGTCGCGGATCGATCATGATCCCCTGCTCGGCGTGCGTCGTGCCCGCGGATGCCTCGAGCCGCCGCCGGCTCAGGCGGAATCGCACCTCGGTGACCTCGTCGACCACGACGCGGCGGGGCATCTCGGCGTGCACGTGCGCGAGCGCGCGTCGCTCGGCGGACTCGTCGCCGGCACCGCCGACGCCCGTCGAATCCTCGGGGCCGAAGTCGGGGGGCAGGCCGGGCGCGGGCAGCGGGAACGACGGGGGCGGCGGCGGCGGTGGTGCGGATCGAGTGATCGGCGGTTCCTCGGCGCCGGGCTCGGCGGCTTCCGCGGGCGGCTCCGCGCTCCGCGGCGCCTCGGGCGCCGCGGTCTCCAGCCGCGCGGCGTAGACGCGGGCGAGCTCCTCAGCCTCCGCCTCGGTCTCGCACTCCACGACCACGACGACTCCGCGGCGCGGCCCGATGGCGAACGGCAGCACGACCTCGAGTGCGTCGGGATCGTCGCCCGTCGGGCGGAACGAGCAGAGCAGGGCCTCGACCTGCACGAACACGATGACGCGACGCGGGTCGACGTCCTCGGCGAGCGAGATGACGACGACCGGCGGCCCACCACCCGTTCCGACGAGGTCGGCGCGCGCGAGCACGCGTCCCGACGATGGCGGCGTCCAGTCGAGGGCCTCCGCCGGGGCGACCACGCGCACCGCGCCGCGCGCACCGAGCATCGCCGGCGGCGGCATCATCGCCCGGGCCTCCGCCCGCGGCATCCGTCGACCCGCCTGCACGTGGCGTACATGGCCGATTCCCCCTCGACTCGTCGCGCCGCCCATGAACATGAGTGGTGCTCGACTTCGCCCTCAGGCGCAGCATACGACCGCGGCGAGCCCGCCCACCAGCGTCGACGGGCACGTTCAGTGGCATCCCGGATGCCGCGGAGGGGTCGCCCTGACGCCGCCCGGCGCGCCGCCGCATCCGGCCGCGGCATCCGACCGGCCGATCGGCGTCAGGACGACCCGTTTCGAGGACGTACGCTGTTCGGGTGGAACGCGGCCGGATGTACCTCTTCCTGGCGCTCGCGAACCTCTTCTGGGCCGGCAACTACGTGTTCGGCGAGATGGTCACGCGGGAGATCTCGCCGATCTCGCTGACGTTCTTCCGCTGGGCGTTCGCGGTGCTGCCGCTGCTCGGCCTGGCGTGGCTCATCGAGCGGCCGAACTGGCGCGAGGCGTGGCGCGAGTGGAAGCTGCACCTGCTGCAGTCGGTGCTCGGTCTCACTGGGTACACCCTGCTCCTGTACGCCGCGCTCGGACTGACAGGCGCGGTGAACGCCGCCGTCATCAGCGCCATCAACCCGGCCACGATCGCGCTCGCCGCGGCGATCTTCCTGCACGAGCGGCTGAACCGGGTGCAGGCGCTCGGCATCGTCGTCGCGTTCGTGGGCGTGACCGTCGTGCTCACGGGCGGCGACCTCGTGCAGCTCGTCGAGCAGGGCTTCGGCGTCGGCGACCTGCTGGTCATCGGCTCGGTGCTCGCGTGGACGGTCTACTCGCTCATCTCGCGGCGCCTCGTGACGCCGCCCATCACGGCGACCTCGGTGCAGGCGGTGTTCGCCGTCGTCACGATGCTGCCGCTCATCGCGTTCACCGGCGTCTCGCTGCCGTCGTCGCCCGGCGGTGCGCTCGGGCTGGCCTATATCGTGGTCTTCCCGTCGATGGCCGGGTACGCGCTCTGGAACATCGGGGCCTCGAAGGTCGGACCGTCGCGGGCGGGCATCTTCCTCAACCTGCTGCCCGTGTTCACGGTGGTCATCGCCCTGGCGTTCGGCGCGACGCTCGAACTGCCCGCCGTCATCGGCGGCGCGATCGTGATCGCGGGCGTCTACCTCACGCTGCACCAGCGCAGGTCGCGTGGGACGGTCGGGCTCGAGGGGTCAGCTTCGGGGCTCTCCGGCGACCCGATCGAGCCAATCACGAAGAAGCGCCCCGAATAGGTCGGGCCGCTCGAACTGCAGGTTGTGGCCGGCGACGTCGAGCACGGCGAAGGTCGCGGCGGGGTAGCGCTCCACGAGACGCCATTGGTCGCGGTACCCCACGATCCAGTCCTGGCGGCCGGCGAGGATCAGGGTGGGCGCCGTGAACGGCTCCCCGCGCTCGATCGGCTCCTCGAGCCCGTAGTCGGCGCGGATGCGAGCGACGGGGGCGGGGTCGCCCGCGGCCAGGCCGGGTGCGACCTCGGCGCGGAAGCGTTCGAGGGTCTCGGCCGACTCGACCACTGCGACGTCCGTGAACTCGGCGGCTTCCACGGGTTCGAGGCGCGCGATCAGCTCGGGATCGGGACGGCGCACCGTGCGCGGTGGAACACGGCGGGCGGACGCCTCGGCGACGACCATCGGGCAGATGAGCGCGAGCCCGAGCACCTGCGCGCGCCGCCGCTGCACCAGCGCTCGCGACAGGTAGCCGCCGTACGACTCGCCCACGAGGAGGAACGGCTCGTCGCCGATCGCCTCGTCGATGAACGCGTCCACGCGGTCGAGCACGTCGCGCGTGCTCGAGACGCCGTCGCCCGAGGATGCGCCGAGGCCGGGCAGGTCGGGGTAGAGGCGCCGGATCGGCTCACCCGGCTCGAAGAGCGGCTCGAGGCATCCGCTCATCAGCCGATGGTCGACGGGGAAGCCGTGCAGGGCGAGCAGGGGCAGCCCGGAGCCGTGCTCGAGGACGTTGAAGGCCGGAACGTTCACGCTCGCACCCTATGGGGCGGTCCCGACATCCGTTGCACAGCGTCGCCCCGCCCGCCGCCCGGTACGATGGACGCCCGTGGCACTCACCATCGGAATCGTCGGACTCCCGAACGTCGGCAAGTCGACCCTCTTCAACGCCCTCACCAAGAACCAGGTGCTCGCTGCGAACTACCCGTTCGCGACGATCGAGCCGAACATCGGCGTGGTGAACCTGCCCGACCCGCGGCTCGAGACGCTCGCCGGCATATTCGGCTCCGAGCGCATCCTGCCCGCGACGGTGTCGTTCGTCGACATCGCCGGCATCGTGCGGGGCGCGAGCGAGGGCGAGGGCCTCGGCAACAAGTTCCTCGCGAACATCCGCGAGGCCGACGCGATCGCGCAGGTCGTGCGCGGATTCGAGGACTCCGACGTCGTGCATGTCGAGGGCGTCGTCGACCCGAAGAACGACATGGAGACGATCAACGCCGAACTGATCCTCGCCGACCTCGAGACGCTCGAGCGCGCCATCACGCGCTACGAGAAGGAGGTCAAGGGCAGGAAGCTCGACCCCTCGGTGCTCGCGGCCGCAAAGGAGGCGCAGGAGGAACTGCAGAAGGGCACGCCCCTCTCGGCCTCGAAGGTCGACATCGCGCCCATCGCCGAGCTCGGGCTGCTCACCGCGAAGCCCTTCATCTACGTCTTCAACGTCGACGAGGCAGTGCTGACGGATGCCGCGAAGAAGGCCGAGCTCGCGGCGCTCGTCGCGCCCGCCGAGGCCGTGTTCCTCGATGCGAAGATCGAGTCCGAGCTCATCGACCTCGACCCCGCGGATGCCGCGGAGCTGCTCGCGTCGACGGGGCAGGACGAGTCGGGCCTCGACCAGCTCGCCCGCGTCGGCTTCGACACGCTCGGCCTGCAGACCTACCTCACCGCCGGCCCCAAGGAGTCGCGCGCCTGGACGATCCGCAAGGGCTGGAAGGCCCCGCAGGCGGCCGGCGTGATCCACACCGACTTCGAGAAGGGCTTCATCAAGGCCGAGGTCATCTCGTTCGGCGACCTCGTCGAGACGGGCTCGGTCGTCGAGGCCCGCGCCAAGGGCAAGGCCCGCATGGAGGGCAAGGACTACGTCATGCAGGACGGCGACGTGGTCGAGTTCCGGTTCAACGTCTAGTCGATGGTTTCCTCGTCCGCCTCGGGTTCTCGGGGTCGGCGGGCATCGCGTCCGAGTGCTTCGCGACGATCAGGCTCGCCGATTGGCTGAGGGTTCGCGACGACCGATTCCTCGTCACCGGGGCCGTGTGCCCTCAGCTTGGCGGTCGTTCTTCGGCGTGGAGCCGGGCCGGTGGACGACGATTCGCTCGTTCCTGTTCGACGAAGACCTCGCCACGGCGCTCGAAGGCGCATTCGCTGCGTTGGTGGGACTCGCGTTCTCCGTCGCAGGTGTGATCGAGGTCATCCTGCATGGGACGTGGAATCTCTGGTCACTCCTGATCGGACCGATACTCCTTCTCGGTGGAGCTGTCTTGGGATCCGTGGCGTGGGTCGGACGCACCATCAACGATCGCGCCGCTCGCAATGCGAACGTCCACGACGAATGATCGAAGCCGTGCTGGGCATCCTCGTGAGGATCCTCTTCTGGCCGGTCGCCCGAACCTGGTTCAAGATGAAGCCCATGACTGACGTGATCGTGGTCGGGGCCGGGCCGGCCGGGATGATGCTGGCCGGCGAGCTGGCGCTCGCGGGTGTCGATGTCGCCGTCGTCGAGCGTCGGACGACCTCCGAACTCGTCGGGTCGCGCGCAGGCGGATTCCACTCGCGCACGATCGAGATCCTCGACCAGCGCGGGATCGCCGATCGGTTCCTGGCGGCGGGGCAGACCGCGCAGACGGCGAGGTTCGGGACCTCCGTGCTCGACATCGGCGACCTCCCGACGCGGCATCCGTACGGCCTCGCGCTGTGGCAGAACCAGATCGAGCCGATCCTCGCCGGCTGGATCGAGGAGCTCGGGGTTCGTGTGGAGCACGGACGAGAGGTGACCGGCTTCGTGCAGGACGAGGACGGCGTCGAGGTCGAGTTCTCCGATGGCGAGACACGGCGCGCGAGCTACCTCGTCGGCGCCGACGGCGGCCGCAGCGTGATCCGCAAGGCGGCGGGCATCGAGTTCCCCGGCTGGGAGGCCACCCGCAGCAACCTCATCGCCGAGGTCGAGGTGACGGAGGAACCGCCGTCGGGCATGCGCCAGGACGAGTCGGGCACCCACGGCCTCCTGCCGATGCCGGGCGGGCCCACCTATCGCGTCGTGACGACCGAACGCCGGCTCGTCACGGCCGCGGATCCGACCCTCGCCGATCTCAGCAACGCCCTCACGGCGGTCTACGGCACCGACTTCGGCGTGCACGATCCGACCTGGATCTCGCGATTCACGGATGCCACGCGCCAGGCTGCGACGTATCGGAACGGGCGCGTCCTGCTGATCGGGGACGCCGCGCACATCCACTCTCCCGCCGGCGGCCAGGGCATCGGCCTCGGCATCCAGGACGCCGTCAACCTGGGCTGGAAGCTCGCGCAGGTCGTGAAGGGGATCTCACCGCAGTCGCTGCTCGACACCTACACCGCCGAGCGGCATCCCGCCGACGCGCGGGCGCTCGAGCTCTCGATGGCGCAGACGGTCCTCCAGCGGGCGGACCCGCGCACCGCTGCCCTGAACGAGATCCTCGACGACCTCCTGATGACGGATGCCGCGCGCAGGCAGCTCGCCGCCCGCATCCACGGCCTCGACGTCGCCTACGACCTCGGCGCGGGGCATCCGCTGCTCGGCCGACGGATGCCGGACCTCGACCTCGAGATCGCGCGCACCCCGACGCGGGTCTCCGAACTCCTGCACGATGCCAGGCCCCTGCTGCTCGACTTCGCCGACCAGCGGCGGTTCGAAGCCTCACCGTGGGCGGGCCGGGTGCGAGTGGTGGACGCGCGATTCACCGGCGCGTGGGAGCTGCCGGTGCTCGGGCAGGTCGCGCCGCCGACCGCCGTGCTCGTGCGGCCCGACGGCCACGTCGCCTGGGTCGAGGACGGGACGGAGGAGCCGCTCACCGATGCCCTCACGCACTGGTTCGGCGAGCCTCGTCCCGCGGATGTGCGCTGATGGAGGTCGACGGACGTCACAGCGGGCGGACGACCGTCACCCTGATGGGTGCGGCGAGGACCTCCATCAACGGTGCGTAGGCGCCGGTGGCCGCAGCCTCCTGCATGTGTTCGATCCGAGCCTCGGCCGACTCCCAATCGGCGAGTTCGACCAACACGTCGGGGTCGTCGATCGCCTCGTATCGGGTGCTGCCGAGGAAGCCGCGTTGTGCCGGTCCCTGGGCGGCGACCAGGTCGTCCATCACTCGTGTGACGTCTTGCCGCCGTCCGGGCAGGGCCCGCAGTTCCACGATCACCTTGATGGCCATGTCATCACGTCCTCGGTCCGGAGGTCAGCAGGCAGCGCGGTGCGCTGTGTCGGAGCCTACGGCAGTGGCCCGGGTGCGGCACGCGTCGGGCCGGGGCGATATCAGTCGATCGTGGAACCGTCCGCCACATCCTCCGACCGCAGGCGAGGCTCGGTGCGCAGGTGCGGGCGCAGGCCGGCCTTGTCGGCGTAGAAGACGCGGATCCGATCCATGTCGGCGGGAACTTCGCCGGTGAGCTCGATCGTCGGGCCGAGGCCCGTCGTCATCGTCGTGCGGTCGACATAGCCCAGCGTGACGGGCATGCCCGTCTCCCTGGCGATGCGGTAGAAGCCCGACTTCCAGTACTCGTTCGCGCCGCGCGTGCCGTCGGGCGTCACGACGAGGCCGAACACCTCGCCCGAGTGCACCCGATCGACGACCTCGCCGACGACGCGGCCCGGGTCGGAGCGATCGACCGGGATGCCGCCGAGCGCCCGCATGATCGGCCCGCGCCATCCGGCGAACAGGCTCTTCTTGCCGAGCCAGCGCACGTCGATGCCGAGCCGCCAGGCGATGCCGAGCATGAGCACGAAGTCCCAGTTGGAGGTGTGCGGCGCCCCGACGAGCACGGTGGGGCGATCGGGCGCCGGCTCGCTGACGAGGCGCCAACGACTGCAGGCCCAGTAGACGCGGGACACGAGTCGTCGGAGCATCCGGCAACCGTATGCCACGCCGTATGTCTCGGGCGGCATGCGATCGACCGCGGGGATCAGTCCCGGGTGCCCGTCCTCCGCGCGAACCCCGCGAACCGCTCGTGCACCTCGACACCGCCGCCGCCCGGCATCATCGCCTTCTGCTCGAGCATCTCGCGAGCCCGGTCGCTGATCGACCCGTCGACCGCGATCCCGGCGTCAGCGGATCCCGAATGTGAGCGAATGTCACGAACCTCTTGCGTCCTGCGCCGGCCGGCGTATGATCATGTGCACCACCGGAGGACGCTCCGGCATAGAAAGGCCCCGACGAGTCGACAGACGCCAGGGCCTTTCAGGCTGTCTGGGGTCTTCGCGTCCGTTCGCATGCGGTTCGTCGGCAGCATTCTCCTCGTCCTCGTGCAAGACTCGGGCCAGGCGCGACACAGGCATGATGTGAGGATCGTCAGCACCGCCGTAGCCGCCGACACGACCGAGGGGGTGCCGATGGCCGACGGTGCCGATGCGACATCCGACCGCGCCGACGACCTCGAGTGGTTCACCGGCGTCGTGCGCGAGCACTCGACGGCCCTCGTGCGGTACTTCGCCCGTCGCGGACCGCGACAGGATGCCGAGGACCTCGCCGCCGACGTGTTCGCCACCGCATGGCGCCGACGAGACGACGTGCCCCGCGAGGCCGTGCTGCCGTGGCTGTATCGCACGGCGGGCTTCACGCTCGCCAACCATCGGCGCAAGATCGTCGACCTGCCCGTCGACGAGGTACCCGAAAGCGGGTCGGCACGCGTCGCCGACGATCCCGAGCTGAGCATGCTCTTCGACGCGGAGCTCCGCGGGGCGCTGGCCAGCGTCGGCGAGCGTGACCGGCAGATCCTCCTCCTGCATGCGTGGGAGGGCCTCGACGGTGAGGAGCTCGCCGCAGTGCTCGGCATCTCGCGATCGGGGGCGGACGCCGCGCTCTCGCGCGCTCGCAAGCGCCTCCGCGACGCCTGGGGCGAGCGCCTCTCGTTCTGACGGGGAGGTCGCAGCGCAGCTCCCGGCCTCACAATGGAGGCATGGTGGAGCGCCGGGGGATCACCGCGTGGATGGTCACGACGCGCTGGATCGTGCGCGCCCCCATCCCGCTGTTCCGGGCGGGGTTCGGCTTCGTGTTCGGCGGCCGCCTCATGATGCTCGAGCATCGTGGTCGTGTGTCGGGCAAGCGCCGATACACCGTGCTCGAGGTCGCCGAGCACGAGAGCCCGACGAGCATCGTCGTTCCATCGGGATTCGGGCCGCACGCGCAATGGCTGCAGAACGTCCAGGCCGAACCGCGCTGCGGCGTGAGCGTCGGTTGGCGTATCCGGGTGTCGGCCCGGGCGACCGTGCTCGACGCCGCCGAGAGCAGGGTGAAGCTCGCCCGCTATGCGGCGCAGCATCCGATGCTCTGGCCGCGGCTCGAGCGCCTGATGGCCGAGGTGACGGGTGAGGACCCGCCCGTGATTCCGCTCGTGCGGCTCGAGTTCGCCGAGCCGGTCCGTGTCACTCGGCGTGCCGTCTCGATGATCTCAGCCCCGCGGGCGTCGTCCGCCTGACGCCTGCACGGAGCGGCGCCCGGCGCCCTGCCGTGCAGGGCCGGCCGGCGGTGCGCACGGGACTTGATGCAAGGTCCGGGGTGCTCGGCACACATCCATCAGTGAACGGATGTCACGGAGGGTGATCGACATGAACGACCGGCACGACGACGAGCTCGACCCCGTCGAGCGGCTGCGGTCCGCCGACCCCGCTGCGAACATCGCGCCGAGCTCCGGCTTCGCCGACGGGGTCGTCGCACGAGCCGCAGCGGATGCCGCGGGCGAGGGCGAGCCGGCGCACGAGGCCACTCCGTCCGAGACAGCGACCGTCGCCGACCTCGCCGCCGAGCGGGCCCGCCGCCGCAACCGCTGGCTGACGGCCGCGGCCGTCGCGGCATCCGTGCTGATCGTCGGCGGAGCCGGCTACGCCGTCGGCGCGACGACCACCGGGACCAGCACCGTCGCCGGCGGTGCCGCGCCGCCCATCTCGCTGCAGTCGGGCGTCGATGCGGCGACCGAGCAGGCCGTGCCGCAGCCCGACGCGGCCGCCGGTGCGCCCGAGAGCGCCAAGACGGCGCCGGGTTCGGGCGCGACCGATCGCTTCATGCCCTCCGGCTACGGCCGGAACGACTTCAGCGCGTCGGGCCTGTCGACCGACGAAGGCACCGCGATCGCCTTCGCCTACGACGCGCGCGCGGCCTCGAACGCCGAGACCGTCGGCGCGCTCGCCGCGGCGCTCGGCCTCTCGGGCACGCCCGAGCTGAAGGACGGCGGCTGGGTCGTCGGCCCGCAGGACGGCACGTCGGCATCCCTCTGGGTGGGCCTCGACGGCACGCTCTCCTTCTCGTACTGGGATCCCCAGCTCAACCCGTGGCAGTGCGCGCCCGACGCGACGGTCTGCGAGCCGACCGGCACGCCCCCGAGCGAGGCCGCGACGATCGACAGGCTGCGCTCCCTCATCTCGTCGGTCGGACGGGATCCCGGCGACTTCGAGTTCGCCTCGCAGGTCTACGAGGGCTCGCCCACGCGCACCGCGCAGGCGTGGCTGCTCGTCGACGGCCAGCGCACCGACCAGGGCTGGTACCTCGAACTCGCGGAGGACGGCATCGTCAACGCCTCGGGCGCGCTCGCTGAGCCTGTGCAGCTCGGCGAGTACCCGATCGTGAGCGAGCAGGAGGCGTTCGAGCGCCTCTCCGACCCGCGCTTCGGACCCGAGGTGATGGCCTTCCCGTTCGCGATGGAGGCCAGGGCGGCCGACACGATGGAGGCGATCGAGCCCGACGCACCCACCGAGTGGGTGCCGCCGACGGAGCCGCCCGCAGTCCCGTCGGAGGGCATCGCGCTCGCGTGGCCGGTCAACGACGTCGAGATCGTCGAGGCCCGCCTCGGTCTCGCGACCCACTGGCAGCCCGACGGCAGCGTGCTCCTGGTGCCCGCCTACGAGTTCACGGATGCCGCGGGCGGCACCTGGTCGGTCATCGCCGTCGCCGATTCCAAGCTCGACTTCGCGACCGAATAGCCCGCGGACGGGGGTCCGCGGGACCGTAGCGCCGGAGCGGCCGGATGCGTACCCTTGGCAGATGCTCGCATGCCCCGAACACGACCTCCCGGTCGAGCGCCACGAGGACGTGGACGCCTTGGACACCCGACTCGGTCGACGCACGCCGCAGGTCTGGTACTCCTGCAACGAGGGGTGCCACCTCTCGGGTCAGGAGCTCGTCGACGACTAGTCGCTGCCGGCGATGACGTCGACCACCGTCCGACTCGCAGCGGGCGGACGCCGATCAGGGTGGAGCGATGATGAAGCAGGTGGCCGACGGCGTCTGGGTGCGCCAGAGCGAGTGGGTGTGGAGCAACTCCACGGTGGTCCGCGTCGACGACGGGTTGATCCTGGTCGATCCCGGCATCGACGGTGCCGACCTGAACGCACTGGCTGATGAGATCGAACGTCTCGGCCTCCCGGTGATCGCCGGATTCTCGACGCACCTGCACTGGGACCACCTGCTCTGGCACGCCCGCTTCGGCGACGTCCCGCGATATGCCACCGCCCCGTCCGCACGGGCGGTCGACGCTGTGCGGGACCGTGCGCAGGCGATGGCGGCCGAGAGCGCCGAGGGCGTCCCGCTCGAGCTGATCGGGCTCCTCGCGCCGCTACCCGCCGACGGTGGACCGGTGCCGGGCGAGCTCATCGAGCACGAGGCGCACGCCGTCGGCCACGCCGCGATCCTCATTGCGGACCGCGGCGTCCTGATCGCCGGCGACATGCTCTCCGACGTGCTCATCCCGCTCCTCGACTTCCGCCGCGACGGGCAGGTCGACGCCTACGCGGACGCCCTCGACAAGCTCGGGGCGGCCGCCGCGAACGTCGAGGTCCTGATCCCCGGGCACGGCGCCGTCGCGGAGGGCCCAGAGGTGGCGGCCCGCCTCGCCGCCGATCGCGCCTACATCGACGCGCTGCGACGCGGCGAGGAACCCGTCGACGCGCGCCTCGAGCAGGAGTGGCTCGCCGGTCCGCACCAGTCCAACGTCGAGCAGGCCCGACGCGCGTCGGAGTGACCGCCGGGGTCGCCGCGATCGCGATCGCGAGCCCGCCCTATCGGTTCCGACGCGCCGAGGGCTAGGGTCGAGGCATCCCGCGACGGCGCGGGGGTGGGGAGCCGGCCATGAGCAATCACGTCTACCGCGTCACCGAGATCGTCGGGACCTCTCCCGAGGGCATCGACACCGCGATCCGCAATGCGATCTCGCGCGCGACCGCGACCCTGCGGCACGTCGACTGGTTCGAGGTCGTGTCGGTGCGCGGCGAGGTCGAGGGCAACGACGTCGCGCACTACCAGGTCACGTTGAAGGTGGGATTCCGGCTCGAGGACTGACGCCCGCGACGAGCGGGCCCGACACCTCACGGCGCAGGCGTGCGTCGATGGGGAGGCGCAGTCCGAGCCGCTGCAGCTCCGCGGCCATCCAGGTGCGCCGACGTCCGGTGCGGAACCGGTGCACGAGCCAGCCGACGAGGATGTCGGCGACCCCGCCGATGTAGACCAGCCAGAACCACCACTGGTAGCCGGGTGCGGCCAGCAGGTACACGACCCCCACGATGAGCACCACGATCCCCGCTGCGTACGCGACCGAGCCGACCGCGCGCATGGTGGGCAGCGGCGGGGCCGCCTGCCGGAGCGACCAGACGATCGCGTGGTCGTCGCGCAGCTGCTCGAGCAGTCGCCGCTCCGACGAGGGCGGCATCGAGTCCAGCACGGAGGTGAGGCTCTCGGCGCGTCGCAGGTCGTCGGCGTTCGAGCGGAGGCGCGGCACGATGATGGCCCCGGCGATCGTGATCAGCGTCACGATGATCGGGATGACGATCCCGTCCACCTCCGTTGGACCCGCGACCTGGGCGTGAAGCATGCTCACCTTCTCTCGCCTCGGCCACAGGCTAGCAGCGGCCCGAACGGCCCCGACAGCCGCCGCGGTCGGGGATCAGCCGCGAGGCGTGGCGGTTGTCGCCGGGCCGTGCGAGGCTGGGCGCATGCCCGAATCCCCTGAGGTGCAGGCACTCGCCGACGATCTCGGCCGGCGGCTCGCGGGTCACGAGATCCGCGGCGTCGACGTGCTCGAGTTCAGGGTGACGAAGACGCGAGCGCGTCCGCTGGAGTCGCTGGTCGGTCGCCGCGTGGCCGGCGTCACGCGGCGCGGCAAGCTGCTCGACGTCACCCTCGACGACGACGCGCACTTCGTCGTGTCGCTCGGGCGGCACGGCTGGGCGCGCTACGGCGGCGCCGAGGCATCCGTCACCGAGGCATCCGTCACCGAGGCGCCGAACGCCGAGTCCGAGCCGCCACCGCCCGCGCTCGTCTCGATCGAGTTCGACGACGGCACGACGCTCGAGCTGACGGATGCCGGTGACTGGATCTCGCTCGGCGGCTGGGTCGTCGACGACCCCTTCGAGGTGCCGGCCGTGGCCAAGCTCGGGCCCGACCCCGCCGACCCCGACTTCACGCGAGCGGACTTCGACGCGGGGGTCGTCGGCCGGCGCAAGCAGGTCAAGGCCGTGCTGCAGGAGCAGGAGTCGCTCGCCGGAATCGGCAACGCGTACTCCGACGAGATCCTGCATGCGGCGCAGCTCTCGCCCGTCGCCCACGCCGCGTCGCTGGGCGGCGACGAGCTCGACCGCCTGTTCGCGTCGACGGTCGGCGTGATCTCCGAGGCGGTCGCGGCGCGCAGCGGGGTGCCGATCGACCAGCTCAAGGCAGCCAAGGTCGCCGCCATGCAGGTGCACGGGCGAACGGGCGAGCCGTGCCCCCGGTGCGGCGACGAGATCCGCGACTTCTCGTTCGCGAGCACCACGGCGCAGTACTCGGCGACCTGCCAGACGGGCGGCGAGGTGCTGCCGCTGCGCAAGTCGTAGCGGCGGACCCGGCGAGGAAGCTCGTCGGAGCCGCCGACCGGCCGGCTCAGCCTCGGACGGCGGGGCCTCAGCCGGCCGAGACGAACCCCGTCGACAGGATGGACAGCAGCATCGTGAGCCACACGATGAAGAAGACCACGCTGAAGGCCGTGAGCGCGTAGCCCGCGATGAGCCCGGTGAGCGCGAGCACGCGGCCCTCCTCGCCGGTCCGAGCGATCTGGCGCAGGGCGAGATGCCCGGTGATGATCCCGGCGATGGGGGCGATGAATCCGGCGATGATCGCCACGATCGAGAGCACGTTCGTTCGCGAGACGGCGGGAGCCGGCGGCGCGGCGGGATACGCCGTCGCGGGGGCAGCGGGGGGCAGGGTCATGATTGGGATCCTACGGCTGGATCGAACGCGGACGTAGGGTCGTACCGTGGACGCCCGCATCCTGCTCGTGCGGCACGGCGAGACCGACTGGAACACCGAGGGGCTGGTGCAGGGCCGCACCGACCTGCCGCTCAACGCGCGCGGGCGCGAGCAGGCCGACGAGGTGGCGCGGGCGCTCGGGGGTCGCGGCATCCGTCGCGTCGTCAGCAGCCCGCTGCACCGCGCGACGCAGACGGCGGAGGTCATCGCGGAGGCGCTCGGCCTCGACGGCTTCGACGTCGACGCCGGCCTCGTCGAGCAGGCCTTCGGTCGCGCCGAGGGACGGCGCTGGGCGGACGCGACGGCGGAGTTCCCCGACGGCGTGCCCGGCATCGAGGACCGGCCGTCCGTCGTCGCCCGGGCGAGGGCCGCGCTCGAGCGCTGGGCCGTGCCGGGGGAGACGATCGCGGTGGTCACGCACCGGGGCGTCATCAACGCGCTCCGCCTCTCGGTGGGCGAGCACCCCGACACGGTCACGCCCGCGTTCGGGAACGCGTCGATCCACGAGCTCGTGCTCGCCGGCGGTCGGCTGCGCGCCGGCGGTCGGCTGCGCGCCGGCGACGACCACGAGTGACCGCGCTCAGTCGGGCGACCCGAGGGGAGCGGTGCCCGTCCCGTCGGGCACGGTCCGCACCTCGAGGAGCTCCTCGCGGCCGCTGCCGCCTGACACCGCGAGCGTGAGCACCGGCCCGACGCCCGGCGCGTAGAACTTCAGCTCCTGGACGTCGGGTTCGAGCGGCGTCGTGTCGCGGGTCAGCACCGCGCCGCTGAACGAGCCGTAGGGGACCTCGACGAGCTCGGAGTCGCCGAGCACGGCGCCGGCGTCCTCGGCCTCGCCGGCGAGGTACTCCTGCCGGTACGTCATGCCCGGCTGCGGGTCGGCCGGCATCGCGATGCCCGGGAGCGCGCCGTCGACGCCCGCCTCGAAGCTGCCCTCGCGCGACACGACCTCGCCGCCCTCGAACTCCGCGGTGTCCTCGCCGAGGTACCAGACAGCGCCGTCGGCGTCCTGCGCGTACCAGTCGAACGTGTCCTCGACGAGCTCGTCACCCCGCATCACGGTGTCCCGCACGACGCGCGCCTCGATGCCGTTCGCGATCCGCTTCGTCTCGGAGGTCACCGTGACGCGCACGGTGAGGTCGCCCTCGGGATCGGTCTCGCGGTACACCCATTGCGTGCCCGGCGTCATCGGCCAGTAGGGGTTGTCGATCTCGGTGGTGAAGTCCGCCGGGTCGAGCTCGACGGGGTCATCGCCCTGGGGGAGCACTGCGGCCGAGCCGGGCGCCGCGGAGCCGCCGGCCGGGGCCGTGGACGCGGGCACCGGTGAGGACGCGATGCAGCCCGCCAGTGCCGCAGTGCTGCTCGTGGCGACGACGAGGGCCGTGAGTCTCCTGGTGATCGAGTCCATCGGATGCCTCGATTCCCGCGCACGCTCGGCGCGGTGCCCCTCCAGCATCCGTCGGGGTGCTGGCCCGCCGCGAGGGCGGAGTGCCGTTCGGCCCGCGTCAGCGGCCGGCGCGGACCCCGGCCCGATCGGCGAGCCGGCGCTCGAGGTCGGCCTCGGACTCGACGAACCACACGTGGTCGGCGCGGTTCGACTCGCGCACGTAGTCGCGCAGCGCGTCGCTCTTCGCGACGTGGGCGCTGATGTCGCCCACGACCGCGAGCCGCAGGCGGTAGTTCACGAGCTTCTGCGTGATCTCGCCTGCGAGGCCGGTCTTCAGCCGGAAGAACTTCGGGTCGAGGCGCTCGACGGGCACGGCGATGAGCTCGGCCTGGTGCGACCAGGCCGAGCCCACGAGGTCGGTGGCGTCGTCGGGCGTCGAGATGGGCTCTCCCTCAGCCTCGAGGAGGAGCACGCGGACGCCGTGGTGTTCGTCGATGCGCATGAGACGACCCTAGCCCCCGGACGGGGGTGGCGGGTCATCGCTCGCTACGGCGAGCCGAGGCAGGTGACCTGGTTGATCCAGCCGTAGGCGTAGTCGTCGTTGCCGTAGACCACGGGGATCGCCTCGTCGGCCGCGACGTCGGCGAACTCCATCGTGTCGGTGACGTCGGGCAGGAGCGCGTCGGCGTCGTTCGAGAACCCGAGCTGCACCTGCAGCGTCCCGCAGTCCGACTCGGTGAAGAGCGCCGCCTCCCAGCAGCCCTGCGCGTAGTCCGTCGAGCAGTCGGCGTCGTAGCGTCCGTCCAGGTAGAACTCGAGCGCGGCCGGGAACGCGAAGTACGTCTCGCTGGATTCGTAGCGCTCGACGCCGTCCTCCGACACGTCCGGGCCCTCCGAGCCGTCCGAGCCGCCCGATACCCGCTCGTCGAGCTCCTGCTCGATGGTCTCCTGCGCGGTCGTGGCCGCCTGCGTCAGGAGGTTCATGGCGCCGATGGTCCCGAACGTGATGAGCGCGAGGAGCGCGACCCCGCCGGCGACGATGCCCGCGATCACCCCGCCCGAAAGGCCGCGCTTCCGCGGTGGCGCGACCGCGGCATCCGTCGTGCCTGCCTCCTGCAGGAGCACCTGCCGGGCGGTCGCCAGGGTGGCCGCCCACTGCTCGGCCTCCCGGCGCTGCGTCGGGTCCTGGTAGCGCGACGGATGCCGCGCCCAGTACTCCTCGGAGTAGGCGCGCTCGACGAGCTCGACGGTGAGGGGTGCGTCGGGGAAGATGCGCAGCACCTGCCGCGCCGTGATGGGGTCCACAGGGTGATCGTAGGGCGAGAACGGCCATGATGTCGCCCGCGGGTGAGACGATGGCATGGTGCCCGAGCTGCCCGAGGTCGATGCGCTCGTGGGGTTCCTCCGCGAGCGGGCGGTCGGCCATGCCGTCACCGGGGCGACGGTCGCCGCGATCTCGGCCCTGAAGACGTTCGATCCGCCGCTGCAGGCACTCACCGGTCGCACGATCGATGGCGCGCGGCGGCACGGCAAGTTCGTCGACCTCGAGCTCGGCGACCTGCACCTCGTGTTCCACCTCGCACGCGCCGGCTGGCTGCGCTGGTACGAGGAGCTGCCGAAGACCGTGATCCGCCCGGGCAAGTCGCCGATCGCCCTGCGCGTGCGGCTCGACGACGGCTCGGGGTTCGACCTCACCGAGGCGGGCACCAAGAAGTCGCTCGCGGTCTACGTCGCGCACGACCCCGCCGACGTGCCCGGCATCGCGCGGCTGGGTCCCGATCCCACGGCACCCGACTTCACGCTCGACGACTTCGCGGCGATCCTGAAGGGGCGACGCACGCAGGTCAAGGGACTGCTGCGCGACCAGTCGGTCTTCGCCGGGGTCGGCAACGCGTACTCCGACGAGATCCTGCACAACGCGCGCATGTCGCCCTATGCGCTCGCCGCGAACCTCAAGCCCGACGACGTCGAGCGCCTCTACCGGGCGCTGCGCGACACGCTCGACGAGGCGGTGGCCGGTGCCGCCGGCCGCCCGCCCGAAGAGCTGAAGGACGGCAAGCGCAGCCGCATGCAGGTGCACGGCCGCACCGGCCAGCCGTGCCCGGTCTGCGGCGACACCGTGCGCGAGGTCATCTTCGCCGACTCGACGTTCCAGTACTGCCCCACCTGCCAGACAGGCGGCAAGCCGCTCGCCGACCGGGTGCTGTCGCGCCTCCTGAAGTAGGTCCCTGCGTCACCGAGCTGGGGCCGAACCCCGGTGTCGGATGCCGCTGCGAGACTGTCGACGATGACGTACCTGCACACCCCTCGCCTCATGCTCACGGCCCTCACGCTCGACCACCTCGACGACTACCACCGCGTCTACGGCGACCCGCGCACGTGGGAGCACCTCCCGAGCGGTCGCCACGTCGATCGTGCCCAGTCCGCCCGTGCCATCGAGCGCTCGATGGCGAGTCGCCGCGAGCACGGATTCGGTCACCTGGCGGTCACGCTGCGCGAACCCGTCGGCGAGCTTCCGCCCGGCGGGTTCATCGGCACCGCCGGCGCCGCGATGCTGCCGTTCGGCGCGTGGAACCTCGGCTACCGCTTCCTGCCAGAGGCGTGGGGCCGCGGGCTGGCGGGCGAGGCCGCCGCCGCGTCGATCGAGGCGGCCAGGGCCACCGCGCCCGACGTGCCGGTCACGGCGCGCGTGCTGGCGAACAACCCGGCGTCGATCCGCGTGCTCGAACGGCTCGACCTCGAGCTCGCATGGCAGGGCGTCTCGTCGACCGCGCCGACCGGGCCCGACGACACGACCCATCTCGAGCGGCTGGTGTTCGCCGACCGTCCGCTCGACGAGGCGATGCTCCGCGAGGTCATCGCTCTCGGCTGATTCCGGGGGCAGACTGCTTCCATGGCCATCTCCGAGACCGACCTCGTCCACCTCCGCCGCGCCGTCGCCCTCGCCGAAGAGGCCGCCGACGCGGGTGACGGCCCGTTCGGCTCCGTGCTCGTCGACCGCGACGGGGTCGAACGGTTCGCCGACCGCAACCGCGAACAGAGCACCGGCGATCCGACGCGGCATCCCGAGATCGAGATCGCGCGCTGGGCCGTGACGCACCTGACCCCCGCAGACCGCGCCGCCGCGACCGTGTACACCTCGGGGGAGCACTGCCCGATGTGCTCGGCGGCTCACGCGTGGGTGGGTCTCGGCCGCATCGTCTTCGTCGCGTCGTCGGCGCAGATCTCCGCGTGGCGCGCCACCGCAGGCGCGGGCCCATCGGCCGTGGCGGCGCTGCCCATCGCGGTCGTCGCGCCCGGGCTCGTGGCCGAGGGTCCGATCGACGGACTCGCCGACGAGGTCCGCGTGCTCATCGAGCGGGAGGCCGCGCCGGGAGCGTGATGCTCCCAGCGGCCACCTGACATGCGAACGGGCGACGGAGCGTGCTGCTCCGCCGCCCGCACGGGTGCTTGCGCCTAGACGGGGCGCCCGGTCTCGGTGTCGCGGCGTTCGCGCGTCGCGGACTGCGCGTCGAGGGTCGCGCGCTCTTCCCGCGCGGCCTGCTCGCGCTCCGCGGCCGCCCGCTCGTCGGAGGCGGCGTCGCGGTCGTCAGCGGCTGCGACGCGGTCGTCGCGCATGGCTGTGCGCTCGTCGCGAGCGGCCACGTGCTCGTCGTGGGCGGCGACGCGCTCGTCGCCGTCGGCCGTGCGCCCGCCGGCGCGCGCCTCGGCGACCGCGGCGCGGGCCGCGTCCTCGTCACGCACCACGTCGGGGTCGACGTCGTCGGCCTTGCGCATTCGCTCGTCGGTCTGCGTGCGCAGCTGCTCCGCGTCCGCCCGGTGCGCGGCGCTCTCGCGCTCGAGGCGCTCCGCCTCGAGCTTCGCCTGCATGGCGTCGGCCTCGGCCTGCTTCGCCGCGGCCGCCGCGGTCGCGGCATCCGCCTCGCGCTCACGGCGCGAGACATCGGTCTCGTATGCGTCGCGGCGCAGCTCCTCGGCCTTGCGGCGCTCGGATTCGAGGTGCGCCTCGCGGCGGCGCCGGCTGGTCATGAGCCACGCGACCACGATGATCGCGATGACGACGACGATGCCGACGATGATCCAGATGATGGTGCTGGTTTCCACAGGGAACCGCCTCCTCGGGTCGGGTCGCGTCCAGCCAAGCCCGTGAGGACGCCTGGCGGCAATGCCTTGCCAAACGTCGCCGAGTGGGGGATCATCCGCGCGCCCGGCCCGCGCCGGCGGGCTCCTGCACCTCCGCCCGACGGACGAGGAGGTCGTCCAGCAGGCGCTCGAGCACGGCGAGGCCGTCGGGCGAGGTGACCGACTCGAGGTGCCCCTGCACGGATGCCACGGCGGGCCCCCGCAGTGCGTCGACCACGTCGGTCGTGGCATCCGCGGCCACCTCGAGCCCGAGCCGCGGGCTCATCGAACCCGCCGGTGCGAGGGCGGAGAACGTGTTGTAGAAGCCGATGGCCGCGCGCTGCCCGAACACGTCGACGTCGAGCTGCACGCCCTGGCGCGGCGCGGGCAGCGGCGCGAGCTCGAGCCCGGCGAGGCCGGCGAGCACCTGGTGGCTCAGGCAGACCGCGAGGAGCGGTCGACCCGTCGCGAGCCGTGCAGCGATGAGTTCGCGCAGGCGGCCGACTCGAGGGTCGTCGAGGTCGCGCGGGTCGCCGGGACCGGGCCCGAAGACGACCAGGTCCTCCGACGGCGCCTCGGCCGCGTCGTGCCACGGCACCACCCGCGGCTCGAGCCCGAGGTGGCGGAGCTGATGGGCGAGCATCGTCGTGAAGTCGTCGCCGGCGTCGATGACGAGTGCGGTCGCCGCCCGCGGGGGTCTCGCCGCCTGCGGCGTCCGCCAGAACGGCGCGAGCCGGTCGTTGCGCGACTCGAGGAGCGTCTCGAGGCGGGCGGCGTCGACGCGCCGGTCGGAGGACGCCGCACGTGGGAGCGCGCCGAGGGCCGTGAGCACGCCGGCCGCCTTCGCCCGGGTCTCCGCCACCTCGCCGTCGGGGTCGGAGTGACGCACGAGGGTCGCGCCGACGGGCACGCGAATGCGGCCGACGCCGTCGACGTAGGCGGCGCGGATGAGGATCGGGGCGTCGACGTCGTAGCCGCCCCGGCGCGGCGTGAAGCGGGCGAGCACGCCGGCGTAGTAGCCGCGCGGCGTCGGCTCGTGCCGCGCGATCACCGCGCACGCGTTCCCCATCGGCGAGCCCGTGACCGTCGGCGCGAACATCGTGCGCCGCAGCACCTCGCGCGGGTCGAGCGACGAGCGTCCCTCGAGCAGGTACTCGGTGTGCGTGAGTCGCGACATCCGCTTGAGGAACGGACCACGGATGCGCCCGCCGTCGGGGCAGACCGCGCTCATCATCTTGAGCTCCTCGTCGACGACCATGACGAGCTCCTCGCGCTCCTTCACGTCGTCGAGGAAGGCGAGCAGGGCGTCGTCGTCGTGCGCCGCGTCGCCGTGCCGGAACGTGCCGCTGATCGGGTTCATCGAGATGAGCCCGTCGATCGACGACACGTGCCGTTCGGGCGTCGCACCCACCGCGGCGAGCTCGGGGGTACTGAACGCGAACGTCCAGTACGCGCCCGTCTCGTGCTCGAGCAGTTGCCGGAGCCAGCCGAGCACCGCGACGGCGGGCGCGGCATCCGTCGACCCCGTGAACTCGCGGCGGATGACGAAGTTCGCGCCCTCGCCGCGCCCGATCTCGTCGTCGATGACGCGGCGCACGACGTGGGCGTAGTCGGCGTCGCTCACGTCGACGTCGAGGTCGTCGACGATCACCGGATGCCGCGGCAGCTGCGCGATCGCCTCGGCGACGCCGAGCGACTCGCGGTCGCGCACGACGAGGCAGCGGATCGGCGCGCCGTCGTCATGCGCCGCGAAGCCGCGCTCGCGCACCTGGCGGAACGGCACGAGCGCGAGCACCTCCGCACCGTCGAGCGGGATGTCGGCGAGGCGGTCGACGTCGACGACGTCGCCGACGAGCACGTCGAGCACCGGTTCGTGCTCGCGATGGATCACCGCGAACGGGGGCGCGTCGGCGGCGAGGAGCGAGGGGAGCAGGCGGGTCATGTCGGTCTCCGGTCGGGCCCTCGGCCGGAACGTCCCCGCACATGCGAGACGACCGCCCTCGGGCGGTCGTCGTGCGTCGGTACGCGTGGAGGGCCGCCTAGGAGGCGGGCCACCAGGTGCGGATCGACGCGGTCATGACGAGCACTCTATGGCATGCCATCGACCGGCGCACCCCGCGTGGCGCGCCGTTACGATGCGATGGTGCACGCAGGCCCCCGTTCCGAGAACCTGCCGCCGGCATCGCCGGCGTCGGAGCCCGATCCCTCCCTCGTCGCGCGGCTGCGCGCCGCCGGCTGCGTCTTCGCCGAGGACGAGGCGCTGCTCCTCGCGGCGGCGGTCGAGGGCCGGGCGGATGCCGCGTCGGAGCTCGAGCGCCTCGTCACGCGCCGCGTTGCCGGGGGGCCCCTCGAGCAGGTGCTCGGCTGGGCGGAGTTCGCGGGCCTGCGGATCGTGGTGGAGCCCGGCGTGTTCGTGCCGCGGCGGCGCACCGAGCTCCTCGCCGCTGAGGCCGGTCGGCTCGCGTCCGCCGTCGCCGGGCGGCCCGCGGTCGTGGTGGACCTCTGCTGCGGCGCGGGTGCGATCGGGGCGGCCGTCGTCGCCGCGGTCGAAGGCGCCGGGGGCCGTGTCGTTCTCGTCGCCGCCGACATCGACCCCAACGCCGTGCGCGCCGCGCGCCGCAACCTCGAGCCGCTCGGCGCCCTGGTCGTCGAGGGCGACCTGTTCGACCCCCTGCCGGCCGACGTCCGGGGACGCGTCGACGTGCTCGCCGTGAACGCGCCGTACGTCCCGACCGCGGAGATCGCGATGATGCCGCCCGAGGCGCGCGACCACGAGGCGCACGTCGCGCTCGACGGCGGCGACGACGGCCTCGACGTGCACCGACGCGTCGCGGCATCCGCCGCCGAGTGGCTCGCGCCCGGCGGTCACCTGCTCGTCGAGACGAGCCGCGGCCAGGCGGCCCGCACGACCGCCGCGGTCGAGGCCGGTGGGCTCGAGACGCGCGTGCTGCGCGACGACGAGCTCGACGCCACGGTGGTCGTCGGACGCTGCTGACGCGGGGCTCAGGCGCCGCCCGCTCCCGACTCGCGCGAGGCCTCGAGGATCTGCTGCACCTCCGTGTCGGAGGTCTGCCGGAAGTCGAGGTAGTGCATGCCCACCGCCATGAACCCCGGCGGCGTCGAAAGGCACACGACCTCGTCGACCTCGGGCATCGCCGCGAGCTCGGCCATGCTGTCGGGGGCGCCGACGGGCATCGCCAGCACGACGGATGCCGCGCCGAGCTCCTTCGCGACGACCGCCGCGACCCGCGCGGTCGCACCGGTCGCCACCCCGTCGTCGACGATCACGGCGGTGCGGCCCGTGAGGTCGACCGGTGCGGCGCCACCGCGGAACCGCGCGACCCGCGCCTCGAGCTCCGCACGCTCCTTCCGCTCGACGGCGGCGAGCTCGGCGTCGCGCACCCTGCCGTAACGCAGGACGTCGTCGTTGAGCACTCGGGCACCTCGCTCGCCGATGGCGCCCATGGCGACCTCGGGCTGGCGCGGAAGCCCGAGCTTGCGCACGACGAGCACGTCGAGCGGCGCGCCGAGCGCCCTGGCGAGCTCGTCCGCCACGGGGACGCCGCCGCGGGGGAGTCCGAGCACGACCGGACGATCGAGCGCCCGGCCCGCGAACGCCCGCGCCAGCCGTCGGCCCGCGTCGCGTCGATCGGTGAAGTGCTCCATGTCGTGATGCTCGCACTCGGTGCTGCGGGATGCCACCCCCTGGGGCTCGCGCCAATAGCCGTCGGCACCCACTGCGTCAAGCCCTGTCTTCGGCCGACCCCGCCGCCTAGCGTTGGAGATCCGACGGCAGGGGACGATGGGCGATCGGAGCACCGGCGCCGCGTGACCGTCGGGACGGAGAACACCGAAGACGCCTGAGTGACGACTGAGGGGTCGCACCCAGGGCGGGGGAGCGGGTCGGATGACTGGGGGTCATCCGACCCGCGTGTTCCGTCTGCGCACGAACTGCGCGTGACGCCGCGCCGTCACCGTCACCGTCCGCGAAAGCGTTCTCCCGCGTCACTCGCGGACCGTCGACCCGGCCCGCACGCCGATCCCGAGCGAAGTTCGCGTATCGGGATGCGTCGCCTATGCTGATGGGCATCCTTCCCCCAGGACCGGGGGAACCCGTCCAGTGAGGGAAACGGCGGCGCCACGGCACCGTCCAGCTTGGAGTGTCCGTGGGGCGTCACAGCGTGAAGGCTCCGGCGAAGAGGCCGGGGCGCGCACTCATCCTTTCCATCGTCGCGGCGCTCGCGGTCGTGGGCATCGTGGCGTCCGGCGTCTTCGTCTGGGTCGGCGGCTACCTGAACCCCCTGTTCGCCGCGGCCGACGCGGGCTGCGCCGGCAGTGAGCGGCTCGCCATCGTGGCCGACACGACGATCGCGCCGGCGCTCACCGACATCGCGAAGGAGTTCGACGCGAACTCGGAGACCTGCGTGCAGACGAAGATCACGTCGCAGGACTCGGCCGACACGTCGGCGGTGCTCGCGTCGGGCGGACTGGACGCCGACGCGTGGATCCCCGAGTCCGACGTGTGGGTCGACCGCATGTCCGCCACCGCCGCCTCGCTGGGGCAGACCCCGCCCGAGGTGGAGGTGGGCGAGGCGGTCGCAGCGACGCCCGTCGTGTTCGCCGCACCGGCCACCAAGGCCGCCCAGATCGCGAGCGAGCCGGTGACCTGGAGCCGCGTGCTCGGCGGCGGCATGCCCACGATCCTGCCCGATCCCGAGGCATCGTCGACCAGCCTCGCAGGGCTCCTCGCCCTGCGCGGGCACTCCTCGCCCGACGATCCGCGCCAGTTCGCGGGCGCCATGATCGAGCTCGGCAAGTCCATTCCCGCATCGACGGGAGCGGCGTTCGCGGCGCTCGCCGCGGTGCAGCAGCCGAGCGTCGTGATCACGAGCGAGGCGCAGGTGGCGGCGTACAACCTCGAGGAGCCGGCGGAGACGCTCGTCGCGGCCTACCCGGCCGACGGCACCGTGCTGGTCGAGTACCCGTTCGTGCGCCTCCCGTCGCAGTCCGACGACGAGGCGACCGCCGACGGCGCCGCGAACGCGACGAAGACCCGTGCCGAGCTGCTCACGGCCTTCGCGGCGGCGGTTCGCGATGCGACCGATCGGCTCGCGGCCGACGGCTTCCGCGCGCCCGACGGCACGGGCGCGATCGACGTCGCCGGCCTCGCGGCCGAGGGACCCGTGGGAGCGGCGACGGAGCTCGACGCCGCCGCACAGCTCGAGATCCTCCGGGCGTGGGCCGTGCTGACGCTCCGCTCGCGCATGCTCGCCGTCATCGACGTGTCGGGCTCGATGGAGGAGCCCGCGGAGAGCGGACTGCGGCGCATCGACATCTTCCAGCAGGCGGCGATCGGCGCCATGGAGAAGTTCTCGGGCGAGGTCGAGCTGGGCGTCTGGGTCTTCTCGACCGCGCGCAACGGCGACCTCGACTGGGAGGACCTGTCGCCGATCGCGCCGCTCGCCGACCAGGCGCACAAGGCCCAGATCGCCGGCATCATCCAGTCGCTGCCGGCCCGACTCGGCGGCGCCACCGGACTCTACGACACGACCCTCGCGGCCGTGCAGCGCGTGCGCGAGTCGTACGACCCCGAGAAGGTGAACTCGGTGCTGCTCATCACCGACGGCCGGAACGAGGACGAGAACGGCATCGACCTCGACACGCTGCTCGCCGAGCTCGCCAAGATGGACGACCCGACGAAGCCGGTGCCGGTCATCATGATCGGATTCGGTCCCGACACCGACCTCGCGGCGATGCAGCGCATCGCGCAGGCGACGAAGGGCGCGGCGTACTCCGCCTCGCGGCCCGAGGACCTCGGCACGGTGCTCGTCGACGCGCTCTCGCAGCGCACCTGCCGCCCGAACTGCGGCTGAACCGCGTCGCACACGACGAAGGGCCCGGCGCGATGCCGGGCCCTTGGTCAGTTCCTGATCGGATGCGTCGCCGTCACGCCTCGGCGGAAGCGGCCTCGAGCGCCGCGTCGCCGTGTGCGTCCGCCGTCATGTCGGCGGGCTTGCGGACGAAGAACGCGCCGACGACCGCGCCGATCGAGATGATCGCCCCGACCAGGAACGCCGTGCGCAGGCCGGCCGCCTGCGCGGCCTCGGCGGTCGCTCCCGTCACCGCGACGGAGGCCGTGACGGCTGCCATGACCGTGACGAACAGCGCCGTGCCGGCGGCGCCCGCGACCTGCTGCACGGTGCCGACGATGGCCGAGCCGTGCGAGTAGAACCGCGGCTCGACCGACCCGAGCGCCGACGTGAACAGCGGCGTGAACATGAACGCGAGGCCGGCGGACAGCACCACGTGCGCGACGAGCAGCAGCCACGGCGAGGTGGTCTCGGTCACCATCGTGAGCGACCAGAGCACGGCGCTCACCGCGATGGCGCCCGGCACGAGCAGCGGCGTCGGTCCGAACCGGTCGAACAGGCGGCCGACGGTCGGGCCGAGGAGGCCCATGAGCAGGCCGCCCGGGAGCAGCAGGAGCCCCGTGATGGCCGGCTCGAGGTGCAGCACGTCTTGGAGGTAGATCGGCAGCAGGATGATCGTGCCGAACAGCGCGGCCATCACGATGACCATGAGGCCGACCGAGATCGCGAAGTTGCGCGACCGGAACGTGCGCAGGTCGAGCAGTGCGCGGTCGCGACGCTGCAGCAGCAGCTGGCGCAGGATGAACGTCGCGATGCCGATGGCGCCCACGGCGAGCGAGATCCACATGGCGGCGGGGGAGCCCGTGCCCGAGACGACGCCGCCGACGAGGCTGAGGCCGTAGACCAGGCCGCCGAAGCCGAACGCCGAGAGGACCACCGAGAACACGTCGATCGGGATGACGCGCGGCTCGCTGACGTTCTCGACGCGGCGGATGCCGATGACGAGCATGACCAGGGCGATCGGCAGCACGAGCCAGAACATGTACCGCCACGACAGGTAGGTGAGGATGAGGCCCGAGATCGTCGGCCCGATGGCGGGCGCCACCGAGATCACGGTCGAGACGCGGCCCATGAAGCGGCCACGGTCGGCCGGCGCCACCAGCGTCATGAGGGTGGTCATGAGCAGCGGCATCATGATGGCCGTGCCGCTCGCCTGCACGACGCGCGCGAGCAGCAGGACCTCGAAGCCGGGCGCGAGCGCGGCGATCAGCGTGCCCGCGGAGAACAGGCTCATCGCGGCGATGAAGATCGGGCGCGTGGCGAACCGCTGCAGCAGGAAGCCCGTGATGGGGATGACGACCGCCATCGTCAGCATGAACGCCGTGGTGAGCCACTGCGCGGCCTCGATGGTGATGCCGAGGTCGGTGACGAGGTGCGGGATGGCGACGCCCATGATCGTCTCGTTGAGGATGACGACGAAGGCGGACGCGAGGAGCAGCCAGATCACGCGCGAGTTGCGCTTGCCGTGGAGGGCCTCGGCGTCGGTGTGGTGGGCGGTCTGGGCGTGGTGCGGAGCCCCGTCGCCGGCGGCGACGGGCTCGTTCTCGGTCAGGTCGGGAACGGCGCGTTCGGTCAAGGAGAGGCGTCCAATCGATCTCGGCGCAGAGCGGCGCCGGAGGAGTTGCGTCGAATGTGAGAGACAACCCGCATCGGAGGAGGCGCTATTCCCGAATCGACGGATCGATCGGAACGTATGGAACCTCGCGGCGCGAACGGGTGCGGGTTGCGAATGGGAACGGCGATGCGGTCGCGCACGTCGGGCGGTGTGCGCGGTGCGCGCGGACTACGGAGCGGGCGCGGGCCCGTCGGTCGGCGTGGCGTCGGGAAGCCACCCCTCGAGGAGCTCCTCTTCGGGAGCGACCTCGTCGTCGACCCGTGCTTCGACGTCGCGCTCGGCGTCGTCGTCGGCGGGGATGGCGGTGGGATCGGTCATGGCTTCACGATAGCGCGCACCACCGACACTGCCCGGGCGACGGCGGCCGCGGCATCCGCCACGTCGTGCTCGGACGTCTCGGCGCCGAGCGTGAACCGCACGGCGGTCTGCGCGAGCTCGGCGGGCAGGCCGATCGCGGTGAGCACGTGCGACGGCTCGTCGCTGCCCGCGGCGCACGCCGACCCGCTCGAGCAGATCACGCCGTCGCGCTCGAGCTCGAGCAGCACGGCCTCGCCGCTCGTGCCCGGGAAGACGTACGAGACCGTGCCGGGCAGCCGGTGCACGGGATCGCCGGTGAGCACGGCTTCGGGCACCTCGGCGGCGATGCGCGCCACGAGCGGGTTCGCGAGCGCGCGGACGCGGGTCGCGGCATCCGCTCGCTCCTCCTCGGCGAGGCGCAACGCCGTCGCGAACGCCACGGCGCCCGCCACGTTCTCGGTCCCCGAGCGTCGCCCGCGCTCCTGGCCGCCGCCGTGCACGACGGGTTCGAGGGGGATCCGGCCGCGCACGACCAGCGCGCCCGTGCCCTTGGGCGCCCCGACCTTGTGGCCGGCGAGCGAGAGCGCGTCGACGCCGAGCCCGTCGAGCGAGAGCGGCAGCCAGCCGGCCGCCTGCACGGCATCCGTGTGGAATCGCGCGCCCGCGGCGTGCGCGAGCTCGGCGAGCTCGGCGACGGGCTGCACCGTGCCGATCTCGTTGTTCGCGAGCTGCACCGACACGAGCGCGGTGTCGGGGCGGATGACGCGCGCCAGCGCCTCGGGATGCACCAGGCCGCCCGCGTCGACCTCGACCTCGTCGACCGTGAAGCCGTGCACGCGTGCGAGGTGATCCGCGGACTCGAGTACCGCCTCGTGCTCGATCGGGGAGACGACGACGTGACGGCCGCGCGGGTTCGCGAGCGCGATGCCCTTGATCGCGAGGTTGTCGGCCTCGGTGCCGCCGCTCGTGAACACGACGTCGCCGGGGCGGCATCCGACGACGGCGGCCACCTCGGCCCGCGCCGACTCGAGCGCCCGGGAGGCCTCGTCGCCCAGCCCGTGGTGGCTCGACGGGTTGCCGAACGACCCCGTGAGGAAGGGCCACATCGCCTCCAGCGCCTCGCGGCGCACGGGCGTGGTGGCGGCGTGGTCGAGGAAGATCACGGGGAGACTTCCGGGGCGGGCGCGGCCGACGCGGCGGTCGCGGCATCCGACGACGGCGCCTCGATGACGACGTCGAGCCCGAGGTCGAGCGCGCGCGCCGAGTGCGTGAGCGCGCCGACCGAGATCACGTCGACGCCGGTGGCGGCGATCGCGGCGACGGTGTCGAGCGAGACGCCGCCGGATGCCTCGACCACGGCCCGTCCGCCGATGCGCTCGACGCCGGTGCGAAGGTCGTCGAGCGTGAAGTTGTCGAGCATGATCGTGTCGGCGCCGCCGGCGAGCACGGCGTCGAGCTGGTCGAGCCGGTCGACCTCGACCTCGAGGTGGGCGGTGTGCGGCATCCGCTCGCGTGCCTCGCGCAGCGCCGTGGCGAGGTCGCGCCCGCCCGCGGTGAGCACGGCGAGGTGGTTGTCCTTCGCCATGATCGCGTCGGACAGCGACCGGCGGTGGTTGCGGCCGCCGCCGTCGCGCACGGCCTGTCGCTCGAGGCTGCGCAGTCCCGGCGTCGTCTTGCGCGTGTCGACGATGCGGGCGCGCGTGCCCGCGACGGCGGCGACGTACCGCGCCGTGAGCGTCGCGACGCCCGACATGCGCTGCACGAGGTTGAGGCCGACGCGCTCGGCCGTGAGGATGCCGCGGGCCGGCCCCGTGACCCGGGCGAGCACCGTGCCCGCCTCGAACGCGTCGCCGTCGGCGGCGAGGCGCTCCACGACGATCCGCGGGTCGGTGAGGCGGAACGCCGCCGCGAACACCTCGACGCCGCTCAGCACGCCCGGCTCGCGCGCGACGAGGTCGGCGGTCGCCGTCGCCTCCACCGGGATGAGCGTCTCGGACGTGAGGTCGCCCCAGGGCGCGTCCTCGTCGAGCGCGGCGATGACGATGCGGTCGATCTCGCGGACGTCGGTCATCAGGCGGCCTCCTCGAGGGCGTCGGCGGCGACGGACGGGGTCGTGGGCGCCGCCACGAGCGGCTCTGCGGTCGCGGCATCCGGGTCGTCGGTGCGGAAGTGCGCGCCGACGCTGCCCGTCCGCGCGATCGCGGCGGCGACGGTGAGTCGCGCGAGGTCGAGCAGGTTGCGGTCCTCCGCGGTGCGGCGGTCGACGACCACGGGCGCGCTCCAGGCGTCGAGCGCAGCGGATGCCGCGGCGAGACCCACGCCCGAGCGCTCGAGCCCGGCGTGCTCCCACATGAGCGCCTGCAGCGCGCCCCGGTCGACCGTGTCCAGGAGATCCACCGTCTCCACGCGCGAGATGCAGGAAGAATCGGCCGACACGCCGCGAACGAGGGTGGTCCTGTCGGCGTGTCGCCCGGAAGTTCCTGCAGACATCGTTGCGACGCCGAGCGCGCGGGCCGCGCGGTCGGCGAACACCGCGGCCTCGAGCAGCGAGTTCGACGCCAGCCGGTTCGCGCCGTGCACGCCGGTGCGCGCGCACTCGCCCACGGCGAAGAGCCCGGGCAGCGTCGTGCGGCCGTCGAGGTCGGTGACCACCCCGCCCATGGCGTAGTGCGCGGCGGGCGTGATCGGCACGGGCTGCGTGCCCCAGTCGAAGCCCGCATCGCGGCAC
The DNA here is from genome assembly GCF_008122505.1 of Agromyces mariniharenae. Lineage (NCBI taxonomy): Bacteria > Bacillati > Actinomycetota > Actinomycetes > Micrococcales > Microbacteriaceae > Agromyces > Agromyces mariniharenae. The sequence continues at coordinate 175,499 of NZ_VSSB01000002.1, forward strand.
GCCGCGTCGATGCCGGGGAACCGCGCGGCGAGGAACTCCGCGCCGAGCGCCGTCGCGTCGAGGAACACCGGTCGGCCGTCCTGCTGGGCCATGCGCTTCCACACCGCCCGGGCGACGACGTCGCGCGGGGCGAGTTCGGCGCGCGGGTCGACGTCGGGCATGAACCGGTCGCCGTGCTCGTCGACGATCACGGCGCCCTCGCCGCGCACCGCTTCGGAGGCGAGCGGCGTGCCAGGGGCTGCGAGCGCGGTCGGGTGGAACTGGACGAACTCGAGGTCGGCGACCTCGGCTCCGGCACGCCATGCGGCCGCCACGCCGTCGCCGGTCGCGACGTCGGGGTTGGTCGTATGCCGGTAGAGGCATCCGCTGCCCCCGGTGGCGAGCACGACGGCGTCGGCCCGCACCTCGGTGAAGCCGGATGCCGCGAGCAGGCGCGCACCCACGACGCATCCGCGCTCGACCAGCAGGTCGACGAGCATGGTGTGCTCGTGCACGCGCACCGCGCGACGGCGCACCGTGGCGACCAGCGCGGACTCGATCGCCGCACCCGTGCCGTCGCCGCCGGCGTGCAGGATGCGTGCGCGGGAATGCGCCGCCTCGAGGCCTCGCGCGAGGCCCGAGTCGCCGCGGTCGAACGCGACGCCGAAGCGGATGAGGTCGCGAACGCGGGCCGGTCCCTCGTCGCAGAGCACACGGACCGCCGCGGGGTCGGACAAGCCCGCTCCCGCCGCGATCGTGTCGGCGTAGTGGCGTTCGACCGAGTCGTCGGGGAACAGCGCCGCCGCGATCCCGCCCTGGGCGTGGCGCGTGCTGCCCTCGACGAGCGCGGCCTTCGTGACCACCTCGACCTCGTGGCCCGCGTCCGCGGCCTTGACCGCGATCCACAGGCCGGCGATGCCGCCGCCGATCACGAGCACGCGCGCCATGGTCAGGCTCCTGCCGGAACCGCGGCTGGCGTCGCAGCCGGCGGCTTCGCCGCGAGCATCCGCTCGAGGGCGAGCCGCGCCGGGTCGGCGACCGTGTCGGGCACGGTGATGCGGTTGACGACCCGGCCCGCGACGAGCTCCTCGAGCACCCAGGCGAGGTAGCCCGGGTGGATGCGGTACATCGTCGAGCACGGGCACACCACGGGGTCGAGGCAGAAGATCGTGTGCTCGGGGTGCTCCGCCGCGAGCCGCTGCACGAGGTTGATCTCGGTGCCGATCGCGAAGGTCGAGCCGGCGGGGGCCGCGGCGATGGCCTTCACGATGAAATCGGTCGAGCCCGCGGCATCCGCTGCGTCGACGACCGGCATGGGGCACTCGGGGTGCACGATGACCTGCACGCCCGGGTGCTCGCGGCGCGCCTGCTCGATCTGGTCGACGGTGAACCGGCGGTGCACCGAGCAGAAGCCGTGCCACAGGATGACGCGGGCGTGGGTGAGCTCCTCGGCGGAATTTCCGCCGAGCGCCTTGCGGGGGTTCCACATCGGCATCTGCTCGAGCGGCACGCCCATGGCCTTCGCGGTGTTGCGGCCGAGGTGCTGGTCGGGGAAGAAGAGCACGCGCTGCCCGCGCTCGAACGCCCACTCCAGCACCGTGCGCGCGTTCGACGACGTGCAGACGATGCCGCCGTTGCGGCCGACGAAGCCCTTGAGCGCTGCCGACGAGTTCATGTACGTGACCGGGATGACCGGCACGCGGCCGTCGGCGCCGGGGGTCGCCAGGTCGCCGTAGACCTCCTCGAGCTGCTCCCAGCACTCCTCGACGCTCGACTCGTCGGCCATGTCGGCCATCGAGCAGCCCGCTGCGAGGTTCGGCAGGATGACGGCCTGCTCGGGCTTGGAGAGCAGGTCGGCGGTCTCGGCCATGAAGTGCACGCCGCAGAACACGATCGCCTCGGCGTCGGGCTTCGTCAGCGCTGCGTTCGCGAGCTGGAACGAGTCGCCCACGAAGTCGGCGTGCTCCACGACCTCGTCGCGCTGGTAGAAGTGCCCGAGCACGACGACGCGGTCGCCGAGCGTGGCCTTCGCGGCCCGGATGCGATCGTGCAGCTCGGCGTCGGACGCGCGGCGGTACTCGTCGGGCAGGGCGCCTTGGCGCGGCGAGCCGGTCGGGATGACGTCGCCCATCGACGCGCCCGGCCCGTAGCCCGCGGGCCCGCGGTCGAACTCCCACGGACCCTTCGCGAGCTCGGGCGCGCAGGTGGAGCCGGCCGACGAGCCCGTCGAGATGAGGCGGATCGAGCGGTCGACGGATGCCGCGAGCCGGACGTCGCGGGCGGGAGGCTGGACGATGGTCATGATCGGCTCCTCGACGGTGGTGGGTCGGTGGTGGGCGGTGGGTGGATCAGCGCGGGTGGATCAGCGCGGGTGGCTCAGAGGTGGATGGGGTCGGGAGCGGGCGCCATCGCGGACGCCGTGTCGAAGCGGTAGAGGGCCGGCGGGCGATGCCGGGTGCCCGAGAGGCGCTCGCCGGTGTCGACGAGCGTGCCCGAGGCCTCCATGGTGCGGCGGAAGTTCGCGGGGTCGAGCCGCTTGCGGAGCACGACCTCGTGCACCGCGCGGAGCTCGGCCAGGGTGAACGTCTCGCCGAGGAACGCGTGCGCGATGCGCGAGTACTCGAGCTTCGTGCGCAGCCGCCCCAGGGCGTAGTCGATGATCGCGCGGTGGTCGAACGCGAGCTCGGGCAGCTCGTCCTCGTCGAACCACTGCACGTTCTCGTCGGACACGGCGCGCTCGACCTCGTCGGAGTGCACCAGCGCCCAGTACACGACCGAGACGACGCGCTCGTCGGGGGAGCGGTCGACCGCGCCGAACGTGTAGAGCTGCTCGAGGTACTTCGGCGTGAGCCCGGTGGTCTCGGCGAGCGTGCGGGCCGCCGCGCCCTCGAGCGCCTCGTCGACGGGGAGCCAGCCGCCGGGCAGTGCCCAGCGTCCGAGGCCCGGTTCGCGGAGCCGCCGGACGAGCGGCAGGCGGAGGCTGGGGCGCTCGGCGCCCTCGTCGGGGCTGAGGGCGAAGATCACCGTGGAGACGGCGAGGCGCGCCGGCGCGGCCGGGTCGTGCTGCTGCGGCATCCGTGGCCCCTCATTCGATCGACGTCGTCTTAGAGTCAGGATGACTCGAAGTGCTGGAACCAGCTTACAGTCAAAGTGACACGAACGCGAATTCGTGACGTCATGGTGCGGCGAGGATGCGAGTGACGATGCGTATGCAGGAAGAGCGGGATGCCGGTCGGCATGTCGCGCCGTGACACGCCGACGTCACTGCAGTCGTTCCTGCATTCGTGCCGGCCACGCGGCCGCACCGCCCCCGGCCACGGCGGGACCGCCACGGCCGGGAACCTCTCCGGCGATGGCGCCATCCCGGCCGGCACCGTCTCCGCCAGGGCACCATCCCGGCCGGCAGGGTCTCCGACGCGCCCGCGCCCGCGCCCGCGTCGGCTAGGATCGGCGGTACAACCTCACACCGGGCCATCGACGCGTCGCGGGAGAGCCGGACAGTTCCAGCAGGAGACACACTTCCAGCAGGAGACACTGGGCCGGCACCGAAGGAGCAAGCCTCCCCGCCAATCTCTCAGGTCACACACCGCGATGACGAGGCCGCTCTGAAAAGTGGATCGAGCGGAGCGAGATCCAGGTCGAGCACGGCAGGCGTAGCCTGACCCGTATCGACCCTCCTCCGACCGGGCCCGCCGACGGTGAAAGCGCGAACCACGCGTGAAGCTCTCAGGCCCATGACAGAGGGGGAGTTCCCAGCGGCATCCGCCGACCGCCCACGCGACTCTGGAGAACTCGTGACCGACACCGAACCCGGCACCACCGAACGTCGAAGCCCCCTCGATGCGGTGCACCGCGCCGCCGGCGCGTCGTTCACCGACTTCGCGGGCTGGCAGATGCCCGTGCGCTACTCGAGCGACCTCGCCGAGCACCATGCGGTGCGCACGCACGCCGGCATCTTCGACCTCTCGCACATGGGCGAGATCATCCTGCTCGGCCCGGGCTCCGCCGCGGCGCTCGACTTCGCGCTCGCCGGCAAGCTGTCGGCCATCGAGATCGGGCAGGCGAAGTACTCGCTGCTGCTCGACGAGGACGGCGGCATCATCGACGACCTCGTCGTCTACCGCACCGGCGACGACCGCTACATGGTGGTCGCGAACGCCGCGAACCGCGAGGTCGTCGCGACGGAGCTCGTCGCCCGCGCCGAGGGCTTCGACACGTTCGTCTCCGACGAGAGCGACGACGTGGCGCTCGTCGCCCTGCAGGGCCCCGACGCCCGCGCCGTGCTCGAGGAGACTCCGGGCTTCGGCGTCGACGACGGCCCGAGCAACGACGTCGAGGAGTTCGACGTGCAGCTCGCCGCGCTCAGGTACTACCGCGCGTTCCCGGCGACGTTCGAGGGCGAGCCGGTGCTCGTCGCCCGCACCGGCTACACGGGTGAGGACGGCTTCGAGCTCTACATCGCGCCCGACCGCGCCGCACGCCTCTGGGAGGCGCTCACCGAGACGGGTGGCCCGCGCGTCGTCCCGGCCGGGCTCGCGAGCCGCGACACGCTGCGCCTTGAGGCGGGCATGCCCCTCTACGGCCACGAGCTGAACCGCGACATCCTGCCCGTGCAGGCCGGCCTCGGCCGTGTCGTCGCGCTCGCCAAGGAGGGCGACTTCGTCGGCCGCGCCGCCATCGAGGCCGGCCCGGCGACGGATGCCCCGGTGCTCGTCGGCCTCGCCGCGGAGGGCCGCCGCGCCGCGCGCGCCGACTACGAGGTCTACGACGGCGAGGGCGCGGATGCCGCGCGCGTCGGCGTCGTGACGAGCGGCGCCCTGTCGCCGACCCTCGGCCACCCCGTGGCGATGGCGTTCGTCGCGCCCGATGCCGCCGAGCCGGGCCGCGAGCTGTACGTCGACGTCCGGGGCACGCGCGTCGCGGCATCCGTCGTGCCGCTCCCCTTTTACAAGCGACCCGCCTGACGCACCACGACCGAACCCACCGCACCGCCGACCGCGAGGAGAACCCCATGACCGACCTGACCGCCCTGCAGTACACCGAAGAGCACGAATGGGTGCTCGTCGACGGCGACACCGTGACGATCGGCATCACCGACTACGCCGCCGAGAAGCTCGGCGACGTCGTCTACGTCGACCTGCCCAAGGCGGGCACGCAGATCACCTCCGGCAACGTCGTCGGCGAGATCGAGTCGACCAAGTCGGTCGGCGAGCTGTTCGCCCCGGTCGACGGCGAGGTCGTCGAGGCGAACCAGGCCGTGATCGACGCGCCCGAGCTCGTGAACAGCGACCCCTTCGGCGAGGGCTGGCTCATCAAGGTCACCGCGCCGAACCTCCCGAAGCTGCTCACGCGCGACGAGTACCAGGCGCTCACCGGCGAGTAGACGCCGGACCCACCAGCGACGCCGGTCCCGCCGGCGACAGACCCACGACACGAAGGATCCCCATGCCCACCTCCCCGGCCTTCGACCTCGACGCGTTCGGACGCCGCCACATCGGCACGACCCCGCACGACCACGAGTGGATGCTCGCCGCCCTCGGCTACGACTCCCTCGACGCGCTCATGACGGCGGCGGTGCCGACGGCGATCCGCATGGGGGAGGTGCTCGACTCGGTGATCCCGCCGGCCGCCACCGAGCGGGGGGCGATCGCGGAGCTCGCCGCGCTCGCCGAGCAGAACACCGTGCGCACGTCGATGATCGGGCTGGGCTACTCGGGCACGATCACGCCCGCGGTGATCCAGCGCAACGTGCTCGAGAACCCGAGCTGGTACACCGCGTACACGCCCTACCAACCCGAGATCTCGCAGGGCCGCCTGGAGGCGCTCATCAACTTCCAGACGATGGTCTCCGACCTCACGGGGCTCGACACCGCGAACGCGTCGATGCTCGACGAGGGCACGGCCGTCGTCGAGGGCATGCTCCTCGCGCGCCGCGGGTCGAAGTCGGCCTCGAACCGCTTCGTCGTCGACGCCGACGCACTGCCGCAGACGCACGCCCTGCTCGTCTCGCGCGCCGAGGCCGTGGGCATCGAGCTCGTGGTTGCCGAGCTCGACGAGTCGACGGATGTCGCCGCCCTCGGCGAGCACTTCGGCATCTTCGTGCAGTACCCGGGCGCCTCGGGCCGCGTGTGGAACCCGGCATCCGTCATCGCCGCCTCGAAGGAGCAGGGCGCGCTCGCGGTCGTCGCGGCCGACCTGCTCGCGATGTCCGTGCTGACCAGCCCCGGCGAGCTCGGGGCGGATGTCGCGGTCGGCACGTCGCAGCGGTTCGGCGTGCCGATGGGCTTCGGCGGCCCGCACGCCGGATACATGGCGGTGCGGAAGGGCCTCGAGCGCCAGCTCCCGGGTCGCCTCGTCGGCGTGTCGCAGGATGCCGCGGGCCACCCGGCCTACCGGCTGAGCCTCCAGGCGCGCGAGCAGCACATCCGTCGCGAGAAGGCGACCTCGAACATCTGCACCGCCCAGGTGCTCCTCGCCGTCATGGCGTCGATGTACGCGGTGTACCACGGTCCCCGGGGCATCCGGCACATCGCGACGACGACCGCGGCGAAGGCGAAGGCGCTCGCCGACGTGCTGTCGGGCTACGGCCTGACGCTCGCGCACGACGCCTACTTCGACACCGTGCGCGTGCACGTGCCCGGCCTCGCGACGAACGTCGTGGCCCGCGCCCGCGGGCTCGGCCTCAACGTCTGGGAGGCCGACGAGGCGACCGTGCACATCGCGGTCGACGAGACCACGACGGCCGACGAGCTCTCGCGCGTCGTCGAGGCGTTCGGGTTCGACCCGCGGATCGACGTGCCCGTGTCGCTGCGAGAGCTGCCCGCCAGCCTGCCCGAGTCGCTGCGCCGCACCTCCTCGTACCTCGAGCACCCGGTGTTCAACACGCACCAGTCCGAGACGCAGATGATGCGGTACCTGAAGACGCTCGCCGACCGCGACTACGCGCTCGACCGCGGCATGATCCCGCTCGGCTCGTGCACCATGAAGCTCAACGCCGCCACCGAGATGCAGTCGGTCACGTGGCCCGAGTTCGCGAACCTGCACCCGTTCGCCCCCGAGGCCGACGTCGTCGGCACGCTCGGCCTCATCGAGCAGCTCGAGAACTGGCTCGCCGAGGTGACGGGCTACGACACCGTCTCGCTGCAGCCCAACGCGGGCAGTCAGGGCGAACTCGCCGGCCTGCTCGCGATCCGCGGGTACCACCGCGCGAACGGCGACCTCGACCGCGACCTGTGCCTCATCCCGTCGAGCGCCCACGGCACCAACGCGGCCTCCGCCGTGCTCGCCGGCATGCGCGTCGTGGTCGTCGCGTGCGACGAGCTCGGCAACGTCGACCTCGACGACCTGCGCGCGAAGATCGCGGAGCACGCCGACCGCATCGCCGCGCTCATGATCACCTACCCGTCGACGCACGGCGTCTACGAGCACGAGGTGAAGCAGATCACGCAGGCCGTGCACGACGCGGGCGGCCAGGTCTACGTCGACGGCGCCAACCTCAACGCGCTGCTCGGCTTCGCCCGCTTCGGCGACTTCGGCGGCGACGTCTCGCACCTCAACCTGCACAAGACGTTCTGCATCCCGCACGGCGGCGGCGGCCCCGGCGTGGGCCCGGTGGCGGCGAAGGCGCACCTCGCGCCCTACCTGCCCGGCCACCCGCTCGCGCAGCGCGCCGACCACTCGGGCGGCGTCACGCACGACGGCGGCCCGGTCTCGGCGGCGCCGTACGGCAGCCCGTCGATCCTCCCGATCTCGTGGGCGTATGTGCGCATGATGGGCTCCGAGGGCCTCAAGCAGGCGACCGCCACGGCGGTGCTCGCGGCCAATTACGTCGCCGCACGCCTGCGCGACCACTTCCCGGTGCTCTACACGGGCGACAACGGGCTCGTCGCGCACGAGTGCATCCTCGACCTGCGCCCGCTCACCGCGGCGACCGGGGTCACGGTCGACGACGTCGCGAAGCGGCTCATCGACTACGGCTTCCACGCGCCGACCATGTCGTTCCCCGTGGCGGGCACGCTCATGGTCGAGCCGACCGAGTCGGAGGACCTCGCCGAGCTCGACCGCTTCATCGAGGCGATGATCGCGATCAAGGCCGAGGCCGACGCGGTGGGCCGCGGCGAGTGGCCGGCCGACGACAACCCGCTGCGCAACGCGCCGCACACGGCCGAGTCGGTCATCGCGGGGGAGTGGACGCACCCGTACACCCGCGAGCAGGCCGTCTACCCGGTGCACTCGCTCGTGCGGAACAAGTACTGGGCGCCCGTGCGCCGCATCGACCAGGCCTACGGCGACCGCAACCTCGTGTGCGCCTGCCCGCCGGTGGAGGCGTTCGCGTAGCGTGGCCGGGCGCGGCGCGTAGCGACGCGGCAGGTCACGAAGGGCGGAGCAGGAGCGCTCGCGGCGCATCGCGCCGCGAAGCGTGTCCGGCAGACCTCGAAGCCGGACTGAACGGGGCCTCCCCGCGTAGAGTGCGGTGAACCTGAGACTTCTCACTCTCGTTGTCACCGCAGGAGGTGACGGATGCCGCAGGACGACGATCGTCGGCTGGTCGCGCTGTACGACGCGCACGGGCCGTCGTTGTGGCGGTACGTCGTGCACCTCACGGGCGACCCGGCGGGTGCCGACGACATCGTGCAGGAGACGCTGCTGCGCGCCTGGCGGAGCCCGCGCATCCTCGAGCAGGAGCCGGCGTCGACGCGGTCGTGGATGTTCACCGTCGCTCGGAACCTCGTGATCGACGAGGCCCGCAGCGCCCGTCGCCGGCACGAGATCGGCGTCGGCGAGCTGCCCGATCCCGGACGCGAGGACGGCACCGACCAGCTCTTCGAGAGCCTCCTGATCGAGGAGGCGCTGGCCGGCCTCGACTTCGAGCATCGCGCCGTGATCGTGCACGCCTACTACGGCGGATGCAGCATCGCGGAGGTCGCGCGACGCCTCGGCATCCCCGAGGGGACCGTCAAGTCGCGGCTGCACTACGGACTGCGGGCGCTGCGCCTCGCACTGCAGGAGAAGGGGGTGACGCGATGAACCCGAATCACTCGCGCTACGCCGACTGGGACTCCGCCTACGTGCTCGGCGCGCTCTCCCCGGGCGAGCGCCGGGAGTACGAGGAGCACCTCGAGACCTGCGACGCCTGCCGCCGCTCCGTGGCCGAACTCTCGCCGATGCCCGGGCTCCTCGCCCGGCTGTCCGCCGACCGCGCCGAGGCGCTCCTCGACGAGTCCGACGTCGCGCCCTCGTCGCCGAGCCCTGCGCTGCTCGACGCCGTACGTCGCGAAGGGCGCCGCCGCGGCATCCGTCGCACGCGCACCCGCATCGTGCTGGCGGCCGCCGCAGCGGTCGTCGTGATCGCCGCGGTCGCGGTGCCGCTCGCGCTCACCCGGCCCGTCGCGGACCGGCAGTCGGTCGCGTTCGAGACCATCGTCGACGTGCCCGTGACCGCGAGCGCCGTGCTCACCCCGGTGGAATGGGGCACCAGGATCGAGCTGGACTGCACCTACGACGTGCCGCCGGGCGAGGACGCGTCCGCGCAGGACTGGCCGTACGCGCTGGTCGTGATCGACCGCGAGGGGCGGAGCACGGAGGTGTCGACGTGGCGTGCGACCCCCGGCTCGACCGCGCGCCTCGAGGCGGGGAGCGCGCTATCCGTCGACGAGATCGCGTCGCTCGAGATCCGCGCGGTCGCGTCCGGCGACGTGCTGATGCGCGGCGTCACCGGCTGAGCGGCACCTGATGCGTCAGGCGGTCGCGGGTCGCGGCTGAGCAGGGCGCTGCGCGACGTGCCGTCCCCGCTCGGTGTAGACACGGGCGCCGGATGCCTCGACGACGGCCCTGCGGCGCGCCACGACGCGGCGCTCCGCGTCGCGGATCTCGTCGTCGGTCGCTCGGAAACGGCGGTCGGTGGTGCGCGCGGAGAGGCCGCCCGCGGCGATGGCGTGTGCGAGGTCCATGGTCGTCCGTTCCCTTCGACGCGGGGGATCCGGCCCGCGCCGCCTCCATGCTCGCGAGACCGGCGACGCGGCGGATCCGGGCCGCCCCGATGGCCGTCCCCGGGAGTACACTGAGGTTCTCTCGAAGAGGGGGCGCGCATGATCTCCGTCGATCTCATCGCAGTACTCGCCACGCTCGCCTTCGCCGGCGTCTTCGTCGGGAGCTCGATGCTCGCGGGCCGCGGCCTCGGGCTCGAGCAGCGGGCGGGCCTCCTGGAGCGACGCGATCCGACCACGGCCGAGGCGCTGCGCCGGGCGCAGTCGTTCACCGACTACTCGAGCAGCACCGTCTTCGGCCCCGAGGGGTTCTCGGCCGTCTGCTCGCCCAGCCGGCGCAGCTGGCACGACGGGGCGCGCGTGCGCGCGACGGACTCCGACCTCCGCGTCGAGGTGCCCGAGGAGGCCCTGCCGCCGATGCCCGCGACGGTCGTAGCGCTCGCACGCAGCGAGCACGTGCCGCAGGCGCCGCGCACGCGGCATCCGTCGGCTGCTGCGGCGAGCTCGGCTCAGGCCGCCGGGGGAGCGAAGAGCTCGGGCCACCAGCCCATCGCGAGCGGGTAGCCGACGAACGACACGATGTCGAGGATCCAGTGCGCGATGACGAGCGGCATCGTGCGACCCCATCGCGCGTAGAACCAGCCGAACACGATGCCCATCGCGACGTTGCCCACGAACGGCCCGAACCCCTGGTAGAGGTGGTACGAGCCGCGGAGCACGGCGCTCGAGAGGATCGTCGACCACCGTCCGACGCCGAGCTCCCGGAACCGGGTGAACAGGTAGCCGACGACGATGACCTCCTCGGTGAGCGCGGCCTCGAGCGCGCGCAGCACGAGCATGGGCACGGTCCACCAGAACCAGTCGGCCGGTGACGTCTGCACGGCGACCGTGACCCCCAGCGCCCGGCCGATCGCGTAGAGGGCGAGCCCCGGCACGCCGATGACGGCGACGAGCAGCAGGCCGGATGCCGCGTCGCGACCGGGCCGGGTGAGGTCGAAGCCGATGCGACGGAACGGGCTCACGCCCGGCTGCCACAGCAGGTACAGCACGAGGGCGACCGCGAACAGCCCGAAGAAGACGTCGAGGAACTGGTACGTGAAGTCGAGCCACTCGCGGCTCGATCGCGACGGGTTGAGGGCGACGGACTGGTCGCCGAGCGCGCGCTCCTCGGTCAGCTTCGCGACGAGGGAGACGATCGAGTACACCGCGGACGCCCCGAGGCTGAGTCCGAGGACGATCACGACCTCGACCTGGAGGCCGCGCCGGGGGCTTGACATGCGGTTATCCTCGCACGCGGATCGCGGGTGCAAGATTCCTGCGTGGTGACAGCGGTTTCCACTTCCGGATCGATCGCAAGATTGCGCGTCGGTAACGGTTTCCTCTGGAGTTTGCTTCCACGGGAAGCGATACATACTCTCGATCTATCCCAGCGCACCACGCGGCCATAAGTCGCGCTGTCCTGCGCTCATCTCACAGGAGGAACATTGAAGATCAAGAGAATCGGCGTCGCCGCCATTGCTCTTGCTGCGGCCGGCGCCCTCGTGCTGACCGGCTGCACGAGCGGCTCGCCTGAGTCGACCGAGGGCGCGAGCTCGTCCGCGGTCATCACGACGAACGGCAACGAGCCCCAGAACCCGCTGGTCCCGACCAACACGAACGAGGTCGGCGGCGGCAAGATCCTCGACTCGATTTTCGCCGGCCTCGTCTACTACGACGCCGAGGGCGCCCCGCACAACGACGTCGCCGAGTCCATCGAGACCGAGGACGCGCAGACCTACACCATCAAGCTCAAGGCCGACCAGAAGTTCTCGAACGGCGAGCCGGTGACGGCCAGCTCGTTCGTCGACGCCTGGAACTACGGCGCGCTCCTCTCGAACGAGCAGCTCTCGAGCTACTTCTTCGAGTCGATCGAGGGCTTCAGCTACGACGAGGACTCGGAGCTCACGGGCCTCGAGGTCGTCGACGACACGACCTTCACCGTGAAGCTCAAGCAGCCCGAGTCGGACTTCCCGCTGCGCCTCGGCTACTCGGCGTTCTTCCCGCTGCCCGAGTCGGCGTTCGAGGACATGGCCGCGTTCGGTGAGAACCCGGTCGGCAACGGCCCGTACATGCTCGACGGCGAGGGCGCCTGGAAGCACAACGAGAAGATCGACCTGGTCGTGAACCCCGACTACGACGGCCCGCGCGTCGCCCAGAACGGTGGTCTCTCGATCATCTTCTACGCCACGCAGGAAGCGGCGTACGCCGACCTCCAGGGCGGCAACCTCGACGTGCTCGACGCCATCCCCGACGGCGCGCTCTCGACCTTCCAGGACGAGTTCGGCGACCGCGCGATCACGCAGCCCGCGGCGATCTTCCAGTCGTTCACGATCCCGGCGCGCCTGGCGCACTTCGCCGGCGAGGAGGGCAACCTCCGCCGCGCCGCCATCTCGAAGGCGATCAACCGCGAGGAGATCACCGACGTGATCTTCTCGGGCACCCGCACCCCGGCGCACGACTTCACGTCGCCCGTCATCGACGGCTACTCGGAGGACATCCCCGGCTCCGAGGTGCTCGACTTCGACGCCGACGAGGCGAAGGAGCTGTGGGCCCAGGCCGACGCCCTCTCCCCGTGGACCGGCACCTTCCAGATCGCCTACAACGCCGACGGTGGCCACCAGGCCTGGGTCGACGCCGTGGCGAACCAGCTGAAGAACAACCTCGGCATCGACGCGTCGGGCGCTCCGTACCCGACCTTCGCCGAGGCGCGCACCGCGATCACCGACCGCACCATCCAGACCGCGTTCCGCACCGGTTGGCAGGCCGACTACCCGGCCCTGTTCAACTTCCTCGGGCCGATCTACGGCACGGGTGCCGGTTCGAACGACGGTGACTACTCCAACGCAGAGGTCGACCAGCTCCTCGACGAGGGTCTCGCCGAGACCGACCTCGCCGCCGCGAACGAGAAGTTCCAGCAGGTGCAGGAGATCCTGTTCCAGGACCTCCCCGCCATCCCGCTGTGGTACTCCACGGTCAACGGCGCGTGGGGCCAGTCGGTCGAGAACGTCCAGTACGGCTGGAACTCGGTGCCGCTGTACTACGAGGTCACCAAGAGCGAGTAATTCTCGTTCAGGGGCGACTCGGGGTTAGACTCTGAGGCGCCCGTGGGGCGGCAGTCGAATCGACTGCCGCCCCACTCCCACGTATCCCCGGTGCGCTGCCGATCGGCGTAGCATCGTGTGGACGAACTCGCAAACGGTGAGGTTTCTTTCAACATGTCAACATCCACGAACAGCGGGGCCTGATCCATGGCCGGCTACATCGTGCGCCGACTGCTTCAGGCGATCCCTGTCCTGCTCGGCACCACCTTCCTGATCTACTTCATGGTCTTCGCAATGCCCGGAGACCCGATCGTCGCCCTCTTCGGCGACAAGACCCCGCCCCCGCAGGTCATCGAGCAGCTGCGTGAGCGCTACCACCTGGACCAGCCGTTCATCGTCCAGTACTTCATCTTCCTCGGCAACATCTTCCGCGGAGACCTCGGCACCTCGTTCTCGGGCCAGCCCGTCTCGGAGATCCTGGCGGCGACCTTCCCCGTCACGCTCCGCCTCGCGGTGCTCGCCATCTTCTTCGAGATGGTCGCCGGCATCACGGTGGGCCTCATCTCGGGCCTCCGCAAGGGCGGCATCTTCGACGCGAGCGCGCTCGTCGTCAGCCTCATCCTGATCTCGCTGCCGATCTTCGTGGTCGCGTTCGTCGCCCAGTACATCTTCGGCATCCAACTCGGATGGTTCAGGACCACGGTGGGCACCGGCGCCCCGACACAGGACCTGATATTGCCCGCGCTGGTGCTGGCGACGATCAGCTTCGCGCAGATCACCCGACTGACGAGGGCGTCGGTCATCGACACGGACACGCAGGACTTCGTTCGCACCGCCGCGAGCAAGGGCCTGTCGCGCAACCGCATCGTCCCCGTGCACATCCTGCGCAACTCGCTCATCCCCGTCGTCACCTATCTCGCCGTCGACTTCGGCGTGCTGATGGTCGGCGCGACGGTCACGGAGGGCATCTTCAACGTGCCCGGCGTCGGCCGCACCCTCTACCAGGCGATCATCCGCGGAGAGGGACCCACCGTCGTCTCCTTCGTGACCGTCATGGTGCTGATCTACCTCGTGGTGAACCTGCTGGTGGATCTGCTGTACGCCGTTCTCGACCCGAGGATCCGCTATGCCAAGTAACACCACCAGACCCGATCAGCAGCACTACGTCGCGCCGATCGAGGAGACCCCGCTCGTCGCGATCGACAAGGTCCAGACCGACGGCAAGCCCTCGAACCTCTGGCGCGACGCGTGGAACGACGTGCGCAAGCGCCCGATGTTCTGGATCTCCTCCGCGCTCATCGTGCTCGTCGTGATCGTCGCGCTCTTCCCGGGCCTGTTCACGCAGGTCCCGCCGAACAACGACTGCCAGCTCGCGAACAGCAACGGCGCGCCCACCGAGGGCCACCCGCTCGGCTTCACGAAGCAGGGCTGCGACATCTACTCGCGCATCATCCACGGCACGGCGACGTCGCTCTCGGTCGGCATCATCGTGACCGTGCTGGTGTTCACGCTCGGCATCGTCTTCGGCGCCTTCGCCGGCTTCTACGGCGGCTGGCTCGACTCGGTGCTCTCGCGCCTCGGCGACATCTTCTTCTCGATCCCCTACATCCTCGCGGCCGTGGTCATCATGTCGGTGTTCTCGCAGTACGCGAACGTGTGGGTGATCTCGCTCGCCATCGGCATATTCGCGTGGCCGGCGACAGCACGTGTGCTGAGAGCCGAGATCCTCAGGGTGAAGAACTCCGACTTCGTGATGGCGGCCACCGCCCTCGGCGTCTCGCGGTTCCGCATCCTGCTGCGCCACGTGCTGCCGAACTCGATCGCGCCCGTCATCGTCATCACGACGATCTCGCTCGCGTCGGCGATCGTCGCGGAGGCGACCCTGTCGTTCCTCGGCGTCGGCCTGCCCTCGTCCACCATGTCGTGGGGCAACGACATCAGTCAGGCGCAGACCGACCTCCGGACCGCACCGCAGGTGCTCATCCTCCCGTCCATCGCGCTGTCCGTGACCGTGCTGAGCTTCATCATGCTCGGCGAGGTCGTCCGTGACGCGCTCGACCCGAAGGCGAGGGCGCAGCGATGACCGAGATCGTCAACGACACGAACGACACCCAGGTGGAGACCTCGGTCGACACCGGCGAGCGTCCCCTCCTCGAGATCAAGGACCTCCAGGTCGGCTTCAACACCCAGGACGGCCTCGTGAAGGCCGTGGACGGCGTGAACATCACGCTGTACCGCGGCCAGAGCCTCGCCATCGTGGGCGAGTCGGGCTCGGGCAAGTCGACGACCGCGCACGCGATCATCAAGCTGCTCCCCGGCACGGGCCACATCTCCGGCGGCCAGATCCTCCTCGACGGCCAGGACCTCACCAAGGCGTCGAAGAAGGAGATGGAGTCGATCCGCGGTCGCAAGATCGGCTTCGTCCCGCAGGACCCGATGTCCAACCTCAACCCGGTGTGGTCGATCGGCTTCCAGGTCGAGGAGGCCATCAAGGCGAACGGCATCGCGACCGGGCGCAAGGAGGTCAAGAAGCGCGCGATCGAGGTGCTGAAGCAGGCCGGCCTCCAGGACGCCGACCGGCGCCTGAAGCAGTTCCCGCACCAGTTCTCGGGCGGCATGCGCCAGCGCGTGCTCATCGGCATGGGCCTCGCGGCCGACCCGCAGCTGCTCATCGCCGACGAGCCCACCTCGGCGCTCGACGTCACGGTGCAGCGCGTGATCCTCGACCACCTCGAGTCCCTCACCCGCGAGCTCGGCACGACCCTGCTGTTCATCACGCATGACCTCGGCCTCGCCGCCGAGCGCGCAGAGCAGCTCGTGGTCATGTACAAGGGCCGCGTCGTCGAGTCCGGTCCGTCCGTGCAGATCCTGCAGAACCCGCAGCACCCCTACACGCAGCGCCTCGTGGCGGCGGCCCCGAGCCTCGCCTCGCGTCGCATCCAGGCGTCGGGCAGCATCTCGGCGGCCGAGTCGTCGATGGCCGAGGACGCCTCCGCGGCGGCCGGTGACACCATCGACCTCATCGCCACGGCCGAGGCCCGCGCCGAGGCGCTCGAGGCCGCGGCATCCGCCCCGCCCGCGATCGTCGTCGAGGACCTCACCAAGGTCTTCAAGATCCGCGGCTCCGGCGACTTCACCGCGGTCGACGAGGTCTCGTTCCAGATCGCGAAGGGCACCACCACGGCGCTCGTCGGCGAGTCGGGCTCGGGCAAGTCGACCGTCGCGAAGATGCTGCTGAAGCTCGAGGACGTGACGAGCGGCAAGATCGTCGTCGGCGGAAAGGACCTGGCGAGCGTCACCGGCAAGGAGCTGTTCGACCTCCGAAGCAGGATGCAGCCGGTGTTCCAGGACCCGTACGGCTCGCTCAACCCGCTGCGCAACATCGGCAACACCATCTCGGAGCCGCTGTTCACGCACAAGGTGGGCACCCGTGCGGAGCGCCGCCAGCGCGTGTTCGAGCTGCTCGACCAGGTGTCGCTGCCGCGCACGCTCATCAGCCGCTACCCGAACGAGCTGTCGGGCGGACAGCGCCAGCGCATCGCCATCGCGCGTGCGCTCGCGCTCAAGCCCGAGATCGTGGTGCTCGACGAGGCCGTGTCGGCGCTCGACGTGCTCGTGCAGGCCCAGATCCTGCGCCTGCTCGCCGACCTGCAGGCCGAGCTCGGACTCACCTACCTGTTCATCACCCACGACCTCGCCGTCGTGCGCGTCATCGCCGACAACGTGTGCGTGATGCAGCGCGGCAAGATCGTGGAGGCGGCGACCACCGACGAGGTGTTCGACAACCCCAGAGAGCAGTACACCCGCGACCTGCTCGCGGCGATCCCGGGGGCCGGCATCCAGCTCGGGGCGTAGTCCCGCGACGACCGCGACGCCCGGCATCCGCTCACCCGGATGCCGGGCGTTCGGCGTTCCCAGCCGAAGCCGGGCCGCGCACGGTAGGCTTGCATGGCGCGCGCCGCGCTTCGGCTCCGCGCGATCCCACCGACCTTCACCACACAGCGCTTCCGCGCTGCCGTCGTGCCGCCCGCCCAGGGCCGCGCCGGTGCCATGTGACGACACGCACCCACTGAGGACCCACCAATGGCCAACGCCACCCGCAACGACCTGCGCAACGTCGCGATCGTCGCCCATGTCGACCACGGCAAGACGACGCTCGTCGACGCCATGCTCAAGCAGACCAACTCGTTCGCCGAGCACGCGCACGTCGACGAGCGCGCGATGGACTCCAACGAGCTCGAGCGCGAGAAGGGCATCACGATCCTCGCGAAGAACACCGCGGTCGAGTACCGCGGTGCGCACGCGAACGGCGGCGCCGTCACCATCAACGTGATCGACACCCCGGGCCACGCCGACTTCGGCGGCGAGGTCGAGCGCGGTCTCTCGATGGTCGACGGCGTGGTGCTCCTCGTCGACGCGAGCGAGGGCCCGTTGCCGCAGACCCGGTTCGTGCTGCGCAAGGCGCTCGAGGCGCGACTGCCCGTGATCCTGCTCGTCAACAAGACCGACCGGCCCGACGCGCGCATCGACGAGGTCGTCGCCGAGAGCCAGGACCTGCTCCTCGGCCTCGCGAGCGACCTCGCCGACGACGCCGCGTCCGCTGGAACGGATGGCGACCTCGACCTCGACGCCATCCTCGACGTCCCCGTCGTCTACGCCTCCGGAAAGGCCGGCCGCGCCTCCAGCACGAAGCCCGCCAACGGGAGCCTGCCCGACAGCGACGACCTCGAGCCGCTGTTCGAGGCCATCCTCCAGCACGTGCCCGCGCCGACCTACGACGACGAGGCGCCGCTGCAGGCATGGGTGACGAACCTCGACGCCTCGCCGTTCCTCGGCCGCCTCGCGCTGCTCCGCGTGTTCAACGGCACCATCCGCAAGGGCCAGACGGTCGCGTGGGTGCGCCACGACGGCTCGCACTCCAACGTGCGCATCACCGAGCTGCTGAAGACGAAGGCGCTCGAGCGCTTCCCCGCCGACGACGCCGGACCCGGCGACATCATCGCCGTCGCGGGCATCGAGGACATCACGATCGGCGAGACCCTCGCCGACCCCGAGGACGTGCGCCCGCTGCCCGCGATCCACGTCGACGACCCCGCGATCTCGATGACGATCGGCACCAACACCTCGCCCATCGTCGGCAAGGTCAAGGGCCACAAGCTCACCGCCCGCATGGTGAAGGACCGCCTCGACCGCGAGCTGGTCGGCAACGTGTCGCTGAAGGTCGTCGACATCGGCCGCCCCGACGCGTGGGAGGTGCAGGGCCGCGGCGAGCTCGCGCTCGCGATCCTCGTCGAGCAGATGCGCCGCGAGGGCTTCGAGCTCACCGTCGGCAAGCCGCAGGTGGTCACCCGCACCATCGACGGCAAGGTGCACGAGCCCTACGAGCACCTCACGATCGACGCGCCCGAGGAGTACCTCGGTGCGATCACCCAGCTCCTCGCCGCGCGCAAGGGCCGCATGGACAACATGGCGAACCACGGCACCGGCTGGGTGCGCATGGAGTTCATCGTGCCGAGCCGCGGGCTCATCGGCTTCCGCACCGAGTTCCTCACCATCACGCGCGGCACCGGCATCGCGAACGCGATCTCGCACGGCTACGACGAGTGGGCGGGCGCCATCACGACGCGCAACAACGGCTCCATCGTGGCCGACCGCGCCGGCGTGGTCACGCCGTTCGCCATCATCGCGCTCCAGGAGCGCATGACCTTCTTCGTGAACCCCACCGAGGAGGTCTACGAGGGCATGGTCATCGGCGAGAACTCCCGCAACGACGACATGGACGTGAACATCACGAAGGAGAAGAAGCTCACGAACATGCGTTCGTCGACGGCCGACACCTTCGAGTCGATGACGCCCTCGCGCCAGCTCACGCTCGAGGAGTGCCTGGAGTTCGCCCGCGAGGACGAGTGCGTCGAGGTCACGCCCGAGAAGGTGCGGATCCGCAAGGTCGAGCTCGACCAGACGGCCCGTGCCCGGGCCGCGTCGCGCCTGAAGAAGCAGGGCTAGCAGGGGCCGTTCGACGGACGCCCGGGGAGTGCCTCGGGCGTCCTTCGGCGTCTGCGGGGCCTCGTCGAGTGAATCGTTTCGGAAAGCGTTCTCAGGGCTTTCCCAGATAACGGTTCGATAACGGAGGAACCTCCCAGACTGGGTACGTACTGTAGCCGGGATTGTCTCAACGCCCCCGAACCCGAATACGTAACGCACTGCATGACTCCCCCCAAGCACGGCCGTCGCGCCGCCCCCAAGCCCCCTGCCCGCTTCAGCACCAGATCCACTCGATCGACCCGTGATTCCGCCGCGCGCTCCAGCGAGCGACGCACGGCCGCGGCGGACACGGCAGCCGCCACGGCCGCAGCCGCCACGGCTCCGACGCGCACGGCCGAGACGCCGTCGACCCGCCCCCAGGGCCGTCGGCGGCGTGCGCTCCGACCGGCGTTCTCGATGCTCGCGATGTCGTTCGTCGGCGGCATGATGATCGCGACGAGCGTGCCCGCGCTCGCGATCAGCGCGACCGACGCCGAGCACCGCGCCTCGGTCTACGCCCCGGTCGATGACACGATCTCGCTCGACCCCCAGACGCTCGACGTCGCGAGCGAGGCCGAACTCGAGCCGATGTCGGTCGAGGGCTACGCCGTCGAGGCGGCCCCGCCGCCCATCATGAGCGAGGTCGCCGGACTCGGCTCGGTCTCGGTCGTCGAGTCCGACCGCATCGTGTGGCCGGTGATCGACTGGTCGAAGCGGGCGTCGGGCTTCGGCCCGCGCGACGCCCCCTGCTCGGGCTGCTCCACGAACCACGACGGCGTCGACTTCAACCCGGGCAACGGCACGCCCGTGATGGCGGTCGCCGACGGCGTCGTCGTGCTCGCGACCGAGAACGGCGGCGGGCTCGGCGTGAACGTCGAGGTGCAGCACAACATCGGTGGCGAGCTCATCACCACCTCGTACGCGCACATGCAGTACGGCTCGCTCCAGGTGTCCGAGGGCCAGCGCGTCAGCGCCGGCCAGCAGGTCGGCCTCGTCGGCTCGACCGGCCAGTCGACCGGTCCGCACCTGCACCTCGAGATGTTCGGCGCCGACGGCGTGCGTTTCGACGGGTTCGCCTGGCTCTCCGAGCACGTCAACGCGTGACGGATGCCGCGGGGCCGGCGCTTTCGTCGGCCCCGCGGTCCCCGCGGTCGTGCGAGATCCTCGGGCCGAAGGCGCGCTGACGCCTCAGGCGCCGCCGAACCGCGGCTCGCGCTTCTCGAGGAACGCGGCGACGCCCTCCTGCATGTCCTCCGTGCGGAACGCGTCCTCGAACGCGCCGACCTCGATGTCGCTCGCGACCTCGGTGGGCCGACCCGCCGCCTCGACGAGCACGCGCTTGGCCGTGCCGACCGCGGTGGGGGAGTTCGTCGCGATCAGCTCGACGGTCGCGCGCGCCCCGTCGAGGAGCGCCGCGCGGTCGGTGAAGCTGCGGGCGACGAGGCCGGAGTCGAGCGCCTCGTCGATGCCGATCCGCCGTCCGGAGTAGATGAGCTCCTTGGCGCGGGCGAGGCCGACCGCGCGCGGCAGGCGCACGGTGCCGCCGAAGCCGGGGATGAGGCCGAGCTTCACCTCGGGCTGGCCGAACGTCGAGGCATCCGTCGCATAGATGAGGTCGCAGGCGAGCGCCATCTCGAGCCCGCCGCCGAGCGCGTAGCCGTCGACGCAGGCGATGACCGGCGCGGGGAGCGCCTCGATCGCGGCGGCGGCACGGTGGCCCCGGCGCGAGAGGGCGGCGGCCTCCTCGGGTGAGAGCGAGGTCATCGCGCGGATGTCGGCGCCCGCGACGAACGCGCGCCCGCCCTCGCCGACCAGCAGCACGCCCCGGATCGCCGGCACGTCGTCGGCCAGCGCCAGGAACGCGGCCTCGAGCTCCCCGAGCACCGAGGCCGAGAGCGCGTTGAGCGCGGCGGGCCGGTCGATCGTGACGATCGCGACCTTGCCGTCGCGCTCCACGCGCACCGCCCGCTCGCCGTCGCCCCCGGTCGCTGCAGCATCCGACATCGTCATCGAGTCCTCTCCGGCGGCGCCGGCGCCGCGCCTCACCCACGCTACGGCATCGTCGCGGGCGAGCGTCGAACGGTAGACTCCGAGCGAGCGGATGCCGCGGCTCCGCGCCGCGCACCGGCTCGCCCTCCGCCATCCGTCGCCACCGAGGAGTCCGCCATGTCGACCCCGACGACCCGCACCCGTGCCGCCATCGCCCTCGCGATCGCCGGCGTCACCGCGTCACTCCTGACCGGCTGCAATCCCGCCGACGTCGTGCAGCAGGGCGTCGAGGACGCCATCGAGGGCGCGACGGGCGGCGACGTCAGCCTCGGCGAACTGCCCGAGGGCTTCCCCGAGTCGGTTCCCGTGATCGACGGCGACATCTCGATCGGTGCCGGGGGAGCGGCGGACGGCACGGAGGGCTGGGTGGTCACGGTGACGTCCGAGGCCGCCGATCCGATGGCCGATGCGGTGGCCGCCCTCGAGTCGGCGGGCTTCACCAAGGACGAGTCGATCGCGACGGGCGGCGTGGGCGCCGAGTTCTATTCCGACGGCGAGTACTCCGTTCTGCTCGTCGGCCAGGGATCGTCGGTCGTCTACACCGTGACCCCGGTGCAGTGAACGACCAGCATCGCCCGACGCTCCTCGCGCGCGTCGGCACGTACGCCCTCGCCTTCCTCATCGGCGTGATCTACGGTGCGGTCGCCACGATCGGCCACCGGCAGGCCATCCGCATCGGCGACGTCGAGCTCCCGTGGGGCCTCGTGCTGGCCCTCGTCGGCGTCTTCGCGCTCCTGCTCGGCATCCGGCTCGTCGCGGGCGGGCGCTGGGCCGCCGCGGCCACCGGCGCCGGGATCGTGGGCATCGTCGCGCTGCTCACGCTGCCCGGACCAGGCGGGTCCGTGCTGGTCGCCGGCGACCTCGTCGGCACCATCTGGGCGGTCGGGCCCGCGCTCATCGCGGTGCTCGTGGTCGCATGGCCGAGCCTGCCCGCGCGACGCACCGCCGTCGCCGACGGCGCATAGACTGGTATCCCAGCCATCCGAGAGGACAGCGAGTCACCGTGACCTATGTCATCGCCCTGCCGTGTGTCGACGTCAAGGACCGGGCCTGCATCGACGAGTGCCCCGTCGACTGCATCTACGAGGGTGAACGCTCGCTCTACATCCACCCCGACGAGTGCGTGGACTGCGGCGCCTGCGAGCCCGTGTGCCCCGTCGAGGCGATCTACTACGAGGACGACCTCCCTGAGGAGTGGGCCGACTACTACAAGGCCAACGTCGAGTTCTTCGACGAGGTCGGCTCGCCGGGTGGTGCCGCGAAGGTCGGCGTGATCCCCAAGGACCACCCGATCATCGCCGCCCTGCCGCCGCAGGGCCACTGAGCATGGCGCGAGGCGACCTGCCCGACTACCCCTGGGACCTCATGGGTCCCTACCGCCATCGGGCCGCGTCGCACCCGGGCGGCATCGTCGACCTGTCGATCGGCTCGCCCGTCGATCCCACGCCCGACGTCGTTCGCGAGGCGCTCGCCGTCGCCACCGACGCGCACGCGTACCCCACCACGGTGGGCACGCCCGAGCTCCGCGCCGAGATCGTGCGGTGGTTCGAGCGGCGCCGCGGCGTGCCGGGGCTCACCGAGGCGAACGTGCTGCCGACGATCGGCTCGAAGGAGCTCGTCGCGCTGCTGCCCTTCCTCCTCGGCCTCGGCGAGGGCGACATCGTGGTGCACCCGCGCGCGGCCTACCCGAGCTACGAGATGGGCGCCGTGCTCGTCGGCGCGACCGCGATGGCCGCCGACGACCCGGCGGAGTGGCCCGTCGGCACCCGGCTCATCTGGCTGAACAGCCCCGGCAACCCCGACGGCCGGGTGCTCACGATCGAGGAGCTCCGCGCGGCCCGTGCACGCGCACGCGAGCTCGGCGCCGTCATCGTGGGCGACGAGTGCTACGCCGAGCTCGGGTGGGAGGGGCGCTGGGCCGACGAGCCCGTGCCGAGCCTGCTCGACCCCGCCGTCACCGACGGCGACCGCCGCGACACGCTCGTCATCTACTCGCTCTCGAAGCAGTCGAACATGGCGGGCTACCGCGCCGCGTTCATGGCCGGATGCCGCACCCTCATCGCGCGCATCACCAACGTGCGCAAGCACGCGGGGCTCATGCTCCCGCAGCCGCTGCAGCACGCGATGGTGGCCGCCCTCGGCGACGAGGCGCACGTCGCGGAGCAGAAGGAGCGGTACCGGGCACGGCGCGGCATCCTGAAGACGGCCCTCGAGGAGGCCGGCTTCCGCATCGACCGCAGTGAGGCGGGGCTCTACCTCTGGGCGACCGAGGGCCGCGACGCGTGGGACAGCCTCGGTCGTCTCGCCGACCTCGGCATCCTGGGCGGTCCCGGCCACTTCTACGGCGTGCACTTCCCCGAGCACGTGCGCCTCTCGCTCACGGCGAGCGACGAGCGCATCTCGGCCGGCGCGGAGCGGCTTCGGGCGGCCGTCCACCCCTGATCGCAGGGGCTGTGCATCCCCTCAACGGGAGCCCTGATCTCTTGGCGGATGCCACAGTGTGCCGCGACCACGTCTAGGCTGTACTCGGATCCGCGGCCCTTCGGCCCCAATTCGGAAAGCAGGTGACCGCGAACGTGACGATCACAGGAGGCGCCGTGAGCGACGTCGTGACCCCGGCGAACGGGCAGGACCCCGACGCCGCCACCCTGTCCTTCCCGGGCGGCACCGCGGACTTCCCGATCCGCCGCGCCGTCGACGGCAACTCGAGCATCGACCTGTCGACCCTCACCCGCCAGACCGGCCTCACCGCGCTCGACTACGGCTTCGTCAACACCGCATCCACCCGCTCGGAGATCACCTACATCGACGGCGAGCAGGGGATCCTCCGGTACCGCGGGTTCCCCATCGAGCAGCTCGCCGAGCACTCGACGTACCTCGAGGTGGCGTGGCTGCTGATCTACGGCAGCCTCCCGACGACCGACCAGCTCGCGGAGTTCGACGAGAAGATCCGTCGCCACACGCTCCTGCACGAAGACCTGAAGCGCTTCTTCTCGGCGCTCCCGCACACCGCGCACCCGATGGCCGTGCTCTCGAGCGCCGTCTCCGCGCTGTCGACCTACTACGAGGACTCGTCCGACCCGCACGAGAACGACCACGTCGAGCTGACGATGGTGCGCCTGCTGGCGAAGCTCCCGGTGATCGCCGCCTACGCGCACAAGAAGAGCATCGGCCAGGCGTTCCTCTACCCCGACAACTCGCTGAGCTTCGTCGACAACTTCCTGCGCCTCAATTTCGGCAACATGGCCGAGCCGTACGCGATCGACCCGGTGCTCTCGAAGGCGCTCGACCGCCTGCTCATCCTCCACGAGGACCACGAGCAGAACGCGTCGACGTCGACCGTGCGCCTCGTCGGCTCCACGGGCGCGAACCTCTACGCGTCGATCTCCGCCGGCATCCAGGCGCTCTCGGGACCGCTCCACGGCGGCGCGAACGAGGCCGTCCTGCAGATGCTCGCCCGCATCCGCGACTCGGGCGAGGGCGTCGCCAAGTTCGTCGAGCGCGTCAAGCGCAAGGAGGACGGCGTCAAGCTCATGGGCTTCGGCCACCGGGTCTACAAGAACTACGACCCGCGCGCCAAGCTCGTGAAGGAGTCGGCCGACGAGGTGCTCGAGGGCCTCGGCGTCAACGACCCGCTGCTCGACCTCGCGAAGGAGCTCGAGCAGATCGCCCTGGAGGACGACTACTTCCGCGAGCGCCGCCTCTACCCGAACGTGGACTTCTACACCGGCGTGATCTACAAGGCGATGGGTTTCCCCACGCGGATGTTCACGGTGCTGTTCGCGATCGGCCGCCTGCCCGGCTGGATGGCGCACTGGCGCGAGATGAACCTCGACCCGCAGACGAAGATCGGCCGCCCGCAGCAGCTGTACGTGGGCGAGCCCGCTCGCGGCTACCCCTCGGCCTGACACGCTCGCGAGAGCGCTCGCGCCGACCCCTCCGCCTGACGCTCCGGGCGCGGCCGGCGTGCGCCGGCCCGACCGTCAGCCGCCCGCCGGCTGCAGCTGGAGGGTCTCGCTCGCGGCCTCCCGCACGGCGTCCATGGTGAACGGCCAGTCGCGCGTCTCGCCCTCCTGCCAGAGCGGGGCCTGGTCCGCGTAGTGCCCGTGGAAGGCGTGGCCCGACGCGCCGGTGAGGTTGATCCACCGCGACGCGTCGAGGTCGTCGAGGTCGACGATCATGCGCATCGACGGCACCCAGTCGACGTCGTAGCCGAGGCTCGCGTCCCAGCCGATCGCGTTCACGATCGACGAGCCGCCGCCGACCTCGTAGGGACCGCGATTGAAGAGCCACTCGATCGGGGCGATGCCCGACTGCCCGAAGCTCTGGTTCGTGAGCGTGAGCGTGTGCAGCCGGCCCCAGCGCCACCGGTCGGAGTCGGTGCCCATGCGGTCGGAGGCCTCGTCCCACGCGTGGTCGAGCGCGTTGGCGAGCATCGCGTCGCGGCCGGCGACCCCCTGCTCGTCGTTCGTCCACCAGCGCGCGTCGGGCTCGTCGAGCAGCCCGTCGACCACGCCGTACCAGCGGTCTCCGCCGACCGGCCGGGTCGACTCGGGCAGCGAGCCGAACATGTCGTCGAGCAGGTTCCGCCAGAACACGGCGAAGTACGCCGCCTGCGCGCTGTCGACGTCGGCGCGGCCGTCCCAGCCGTCGAGGAGCTCGGCGCCGCGCGCAGCGTCGCCCTCGAGCGGCAGTTCGGCGATCACCGGCAGGATGGCGGCGGCGTTCACGTCCGCGGTGTCGAGCTGCATCTCGGCGAGGTCGTCGGGGCTGAGCTTCGCGCCGTCGGCGATGCGCTCCTGCAGCATCTGCTCGATGGTCTCCGCCCGGTACCCGAGGTCCCAGTCCTGCGTGAGCGTCGGGCCGTCGGCGCTCACGGGGTTGTTCGCCGTGACGACCCAGCCGCGCTCGGGGTTGAGCATCGAGGGCAGCTGGTCGAAGGGCACCATGCCGCTCCAGCCGTTGGCGCTCGTCCAGCCGGGCATGGGCACCGTGCCGTCGCCGGCGCGACGGATCGGGATCGAGCCGGGCGCCTGGTAGCCGATGTTGCCGTCGACGTCGGCGTAGATCAGGTTCTGCGCGGGGACGTCGAACAGGTCGGCCGCCCCGCGGAAGTCGGTCCAGTCCTCGGCGCGGTTCAGCGCGAAGACGGCGGCGGCGGTGGTGCCCGGGGTCAGCGCCGTCCACTGCAGCGACAGCTCGTACTCGCCATCGGGGGCGCCGGATGTCGCGGGGTACTCGGCCGCGATCTCGCCGAAGTCCGACCCGATGTCGGTCACGATCGGCCCGCGCGCCGTGGAGCGGACCGTGAAGGTGACGGGGTCGCCGCCGGCCACCTCGATGGTCTCCTCGCGAACGGTGAGCGGAATCGCCTGGCCGTCGAGTTCGTAGGTGTCCCCGTCGACCTTCTCGAGGTAGAGGTCGGCCACGTCGGGCCCGAGGTTGGTGAAGCCCCACGCGATGCGATCGTTGTGGCCGATGATCACGCCGGGCAGGCCGGAGAACGTGTAGCCGGCGACGTCGAAGTCGCAGTCGTCCCGGGCCTCGGCGCAGTGCAGGCCCATCTGGGTCCAGATGGAGGGCATCGCGGGCCCGAGGTGCGGGTCGTTGGCGAGCAGCGGCATCCCCGACTCGGTGAGCGCGCCCGAGACGACCCAGGAGTTCGAGCCGAGCTCGCCGCCGTCGGGTCCGAGCAGCTCGGGCACGTCGTCGAGGAGCGCTTCGAGTGACGCGAGGGGTGCGGCGATCGCGTCGGCCGTCTCGGGATCGAGCGTCGAGGGCGCGGTCGAGGGGCTCGGGGATGCCGCGCCGGGCAGCGCCTCGGCGTCGAGCCCGGCGGGGGCCGCGGCGGCCGGAATCCCCTGCATGATCGTCGGCATCGAGTCCCACGCGAACCCGGGGTGCAGGCGGGCGACCTCCTCGGCCGGCAGCTCGCTTGCGAGGAGCGCGCGGTCGACCTCGTCGACGAGGTTCGAGCGCAGGTCCCAGGCCATGGCCTTCAGCCAGGCGATGGAGTCGACCGGCGTCCACGGCTCGGGCGCGTACCCCGGGTTCTGGAGGCCGAGCACGGCGTACTCGAGGGAGAGGTCGGCGCCCGAGCGCTCCTCGAGGTAGGCGTTCACGCCCTGCGCATACGCCTCGTAGTAGCCGCGCGTCGCCGGGTCGAGCAGGGCGTACTCCTGCTCGGCGATGCCGCGCCAGTCGAGCGTGCGGACGAATGCGTCGGTGGCGACCTGCGACGCGCCGAAGAGCTCGGCGACGCGTCCGGCGGTCACGTGCCGGCGGAAGTCCATCTCCCAGAACCGGTCCTGCGCGTGCACGTAGCCCTGCGCGAGGAAGAGGTCGTGGTCGGTCTCGGCCACGAGCTGCGGGATGCCGGCATCGTCGCGGTAGACCGTGACCGCGGCGGTGAGGCCCGGCACCTCGAGGCGGCCGCTCGTGGTGGGGAAGGAGCGCTGCACCGTCCACCAGCCGAGGCCGGCCGCGGCGACCACGAGCACGAGCACCGCGATGAGCAGGCCCGTCAGGAACGCGAGTCCCCGATGCCGATGGGTCCTGGGTGCGTCGGTCCCCACGTCACTCCTTCGTGATGCGCACGGCGACGGCCGCCGACCGGCGGCCTGAGGACCCCACTGTAGTCGACGACGCCGCGCGTCGCGTCAGGCGTGCAGCGCGGCGTTCAGGGCGACGCCGTCGCCCGTGCGCGAGAGCACCTCGACCTGCCCGTTGAGGGAGTTGCGGCGGAAGAGCAGGTTGGGCACGCCCGAGAGCTCGACGGCCTTCACGGTGCGGCCGGCCTCGCCCGCCCCGCCCACCACGACGACCTTCGTGCCGGCCGTGACGTAGAGGCCCGCCTCGACGACGGAGTCGTCGCCGATCGAGATGCCGATGCCCGAGTTCGCCCCGAGCAGGGCGCGCTCGCCGATCGCGACGCGCTGCGTGCCGCCGCCCGAGAGCGTGCCCATGATCGACGCGCCGCCGCCGATGTCGCTGCCGTCGCCGACCACGACGCCCTGCGAGATCCGGCCCTCCACCATCGACGTGCCGAGGGTGCCGGCGTTGAAGTTCACGAAGCCCTCGTGCATCACCGTGGTGCCGGGTGCGAGGTGGGCGCCGAGGCGCACGCGCGAGGCATCCGCGATGCGCACGCGGTCGGGCACGACGTAGTCGAGCAGGCGCGGGAACTTGTCGAGCCCGGTGGCGTGGATGCCGTCTCGCTGCAGCGTGGGGCGCAGCCGGGCGAAGTCGGCCGGGTGCACCGGGCCCGCGTTCGTCCACACGACCGCCGGGAGGTGGCCGAACACGCCGTCGAGGTTCACCTCGTTGGGCCGCACGACGAGGTGCGACAGCAGGTGCAGGCGCAGGTACGCGTCGGACGTGCCGGCGGGCGGCGCGTCGAGGTCGATCACGACGGTGACCGGCTCCACCGAGACGGCGCGGCGCTCGTCGCGCTCGGCGAGCGTTCGGAGCTCGATCGGCACGGGCGATCCGTCGTCGACGCCGAGCGCGGGCGACGGGTACCACGTGTCGAGCACGGTCCCGTCGGCGGCGACCGTCGCCAGGCCGTGACCCCAGGCGGTGCGGGGGGCAGGGGAGGAGGCGGTGTCGTCAGCTGCGGGCATGACTCCAGCGTATCCGCGGGCCGGCCGCCCGCGGCATCCGTGACGCCCGTGGTCGCTCCGTAGACTCGGAGCATGCCTGCTGACGCCTCGCCCCGGCCCGTGCTCGACCTCGCCGCAGACTCGGTGGCGATCACGCAGGCGATCTGCGACCTTCCGAGCGTGTCGGGCGACGAGACGCGCCTCGCCGACCTCGTCGTGGACGCCCTCGCGGATGCCGCGCATCTCGAGGTCATCCGCGACGGCGACACGGTCGTCGCCCGCACGAACCTCGGCCGCGAGCGCCGCGTCGTGATCGCTGGCCACCTCGACACCGTGCCGATCAACGGCAACCTGCCCACGCGCTTCGAGGTCATCGACGGCGAGCGCTACCTGTGGGGCCGCGGCACGGTCGACATGAAGGGGGGCGTCGCCGTGCAGCTGAAGCTCGCGGCGGAGCTCGCGGAACCCGCGTACGACATCACCTGGATGTGGTACGACCACGAGGAGGTCTCGGCCGAGCTGAACGGGCTCGGCCGCCTCGCGCGCAACCGCCCCGACCTGTTCACGGGCGACTTCGCGATCCTCGGCGAGCCGTCGAACTCCCGCGTCGAGGGCGGCTGCAACGGCAACCTCCGGGTCGAGCTGCGCGCCTACGGCGTGCGTGCGCACTCCGCCCGCAGCTGGGTGGGCGACAACGCCGTGCACAAGCTCGCGCCGGCGCTGGAGCGGCTCGCCGCCTACGAGGCCGCCACCATCGAGGTCGACGGGCTCGCGTACCGCGAGGGGCTGAACGCCGTGGGCGTCTCGGGCGGCATCGCGGGCAACGTGATCCCCGACGAGGCGATGCTGCACGTGAACTACCGCTTCGCGCCGAGCCGCACGGTGGCCGAGGCGATCGAGATCGTGCGCGACCTGTTCCCCGAGTACGAGCTCACGGTGGTCGACGAGGCGGAGGGCGCCCGGCCGGGCCTCGACGCCGACTTCGCCAAGCGCTTCGTGGCCGCCGTCGGCGGCCCGGCGCATCCGAAGTACGGCTGGACGGATGTCGCGCGGTTCAGCGCCATGGGCATCCCCGCCGTGAACTTCGGCCCGGGCGACCCGCTGAAGGCCCACGCCGACGACGAGCGGGTGGCGACCGACCAGGTCCTCCAGTGCGAGCGCGCCCTGCGGGCGTGGCTCACGGGCGCGGCCTGAGCGGGGAAGCCGTGACGAGCACGCCGGTCGAGCGGGAGCGCGATCCGTTCCGCGCGACCCGGTGGTCGCCGCGCGTGCGATGGCGGCTGCTGCCGTGGTGGGCGAAGGTGGCGATCGTCTACGCCGCATCCCGCGTGATCACCACGGTCTTCGTCCTCGCGCTCGCGAGCGTGCAGGGCCCCAACCCGTGGACGCAGGCCCGGCCGGGCTACTTCGAGTACGCCAACATGTGGGACGCGCTCTGGTACCGGATCATCTGGCTCGGCGGCTATCCGTCGACCCTGCCGGTCACCGACGGCGGGCAGGTGGGTGAGAACGCCTGGGCGTTCCTTCCGGTGTACCCCGCGCTCGTCGGCGCGCTCACCTGGCTCGCCGTGCCGTGGAACGTCGCGTCCGTGCTCGTCTCGGTGTCGGCGGGGCTCGGCGCCGCGCTCGTGTTCCACCGGCTCATGTCGCGGTTCCTCGAGCCCGACCGCGCGCTGTACGCGGTCGTGCTGTTCTGCGTCGCGCCCGTCGCGCCCATCATGCAGTTCGGCTACGCCGAGTCGCTCGGATTCCTCTGGCTGGCGCTCGCGCTCCTGCTCCTCGTCGATCGCCGCTACGGCTGGCTCTTCCCCGTCGTGCTCGCATGGTCGTTCACGCGGCCCGGGGCGCTCGCGTTCGCGCTGACGCTGGTGCTGCACTGGGCGTGGCGGTGGTACCGGCGCGACCGGGAGCCGTTCCCGGTGCGCGAACGCGTGCTCGCGGCATCCGCTGCCGTCTTCTCGGGGCTCGCGGGCCTCGCCTGGATCGGCATCGCCGGCGTCGCGACCGGCGACCTCATGGCCTACTTCGACACCGAGCTCGCCTGGCGCTCGGCGTACATCGGGTACCGCGAGCTCGTGCCCTTCACCGCGTGGTTCCAGTCGGGGGAGTGGTGGCTCGGCCAGCCCATGGGCACCATCGCGGTGATCGGCCTCGTCCTCGTGTTCGCGGTGCTCGTGGCCTCGCCGGCCGTCGCACGCCTCGGGAGCGACATCCGGTTGTGGTCGATCAGCTATGCGCTGTACCTGCTGGCCGTCTTCTTCCCGCAGTCGAGCACGTTCCGGCTGCTCGCGCCGCTGTTCCCGCTGCTCGGCGCGTTCGCGATCCCTCGGG
Organism: Agromyces mariniharenae; assembly: GCF_008122505.1. Lineage (NCBI taxonomy): Bacteria > Bacillati > Actinomycetota > Actinomycetes > Micrococcales > Microbacteriaceae > Agromyces > Agromyces mariniharenae. The sequence goes on from NZ_VSSB01000002.1 coordinate 206,549, forward strand.
CTCGGTGGTACCGATGGGGGCTCGTCGTGCTGTTCCTGGCCCTGCAGGTCGGCTGGCTCCTCATCTGCTGGGGCATCGACGGGCGCGACTGGACCCCGCCCTGATGCGTGCGCACATCGCCTGATGAGCAGCGGAATCGAGCGTGCGGATGCCGCGATGCGCGCGCTCCGGGCGCTGGAAGCGTTGTCCACAAGCCGGCCGGGATTTCCCAGCGCCGCTCGGGATGGCCGATAATGGAACGGTCAGCCACGAAAGGGGTAGCTCAATGGCGGCCATGAAGCCACGCACCGGAGACGGGCCTATGGAGGCTGTGAAGGAGGGTCGCCTCATCATCGTGCGGGTTCCGCTCGAGGGGGGCGGTCGCCTGGTCGTCTCGGTGAACGACGCTGAGGCCAAGGAGCTCTACGACGTCCTCGGTGGCGTCGTGAACCCCGCCTGACTCAGGCTCCCAGCTTCACGATCTGGAGCAGGCCGTCTCCCGCAGGGGAGACGGCCGTCGCTACGGCCGTCGACGCCGAGAGCTCCGAGTTGAGCTCGCGGAACGCGGTCGCGGCGTCGTCCCGGCGGGCCGGGTCGGCCACGCGACCCTTCCACAGCGCGCGGGCCACGAGCACGCAGCCGTACGGCTTCGCCAGGCGCAGGCCGTGCTCGACGTACTCGATCACCGACGGGGCATCCGCGTCGATGACGACGACGTCGTAGGAGCTCTCGTTCATGCGGGGGAGCACCTCGCTCGCCCGCCCCGCGATGAGTCGCACGCGCGCGGGAGCGATCCCCGCGTCGGCGAAGTGCTCACGGGCGTGCTGCTGGTACTCGTTCTCGGTGTCGATCGACGTCAGCATCGCGGTGCGGACGGTCTGCAGCATCCACAGGCCCGAGACACCGACGCCGGTGCCCACCTCGATGATCGACTCGGCGCGCGCGGCCGCGGCGATGACGCCGAGCTGCGCGCCGACCGCCGGCGAAACGGGATCGATGCCGAGCTCGAGGGACTGCTGCCTGGCCTTCGCGATGGCGTCGGACTCCACGACCGACTCGTCGACGTACTTCCAGTTCAGGTCTCGATCGGACACGTGCGGCTCCCGGGGATCTCTCGACCCCCAAGCCTACGGCGCGCCGCATGCGGCGAACACACGCCTCGCCGCCCACTATCCTGTAGTGGTGTTCGGTCTGACGTTCGAGAAGCTCCTCATCATCGGGGTGATCGCCGTCTTCCTGCTCGGGCCCGAGCGACTCCCGCACTACGCCGCCCAGCTCGGCCGTCTCGTGCGCTCGCTGCGCGACATGGCGACCGGCGCGAAGGACCGCGTGAAGGAGGAGATGGGCCCCGACTTCGACGACGTCGACTGGCGCAAGCTCGACCCTCGCCAGTACGACCCGCGTCGCATCATCCGCGAGGCCCTGACCGACGTCGACCCGTTCGCCGAGCCCCAACCGCCGAAGCCCGTCGTCGCCCGCGCGGCGGTCAACGAGAACTCCGCCTACCTCCAGCACAAGCGCAAGCGCGAGGTGCTCGGCGCGGGCGAGGCCGCGCCGTTCGACTCCGAGGCGACCTAGCTAGCCCCGCGGCACGTCAGCGTCGGCGGATGCCGCGCATCCCGCCAGCGGCACCTCAGCGTCGGCGGATGCCCCGGAGCACCCGGGCGAGCAGCATGAACGGCCCGGCCAGCACGGCGAAGTCCCGTCCGCTCGTCGGCAGCGGGATCACCCCGGTGGCTCGGGACACGGTGATGGGTTCGACGAATCGCAGGAGGCCCTCGGGTCCATTGCGGCGACCGAGCCCTGACGCCTTGACACCGCCCATCGGCGCGTCGACCGAGCCGAACGATCCCCGATAGCCCTCGTTCACGTTGATGCTCCCGGCCTCGAGCGCGTCGGCGATGCGCCGTGCGCGCCGCCTCGACCGGGTGAACACCGACGCGTTCAGCCCGTACTCGCTCGCGTTCGCCGCGACGACGGCCTCCTCCTCGCTGTCGACGAGGTAGAGCGACGCCAGGGCACCGAAGGTCTCCTCGGCGTGGATGCGCATGTCGGGGGTGACGCCGGTGACCACCGTCGGCTCGAAGACCCACGGGCCGAGATCGGGGCGCGCGCGCCCGCCGGCGATGACGGTCGCACCCTTCGCCACGGCGTCGTCGAGGTGCGCTTCGACGCGCTCGAGCTGGCCGGCGCTCGCCAGCGAGCCGAAGTCGGAGCCGAAGTCGAGCGACGTGCCGAGCTTCGCCGTCGCGATCCGGTCGACCAGCGCGCTCGTGAACGGACCCGCGATCGCTCGGTGCACGTAGATCCGCTCGGTCGAGACGCACAGCTGTCCCATCGAGGAGAAGCACGCGTAGGCGACGTCGGCCGCGGTGCGCTCGGGGTCGACGTCGTCGAGCACGATCACGGCGTTCTTGCCACCGAGTTCGAGCGAGGCGCCCACCAGTCGACGTCCGGCCTTCTCGGCGATCCGCCGGCCCACCGCCGTCGACCCGGTGAAGCAGATGTAGTCGACGTGGTCGGTGAGGGCCTCGCCGACCTCGTCTGCGGGACCGGCGACGACCGCCCACAGTGCCTCGGGCACTCCGGCGTCGATGAAGGCGCGTCGCAGGGCGAGCACGGTGAGCGCCGCCTGGTCGTCGGCCTTCTGCACCACCGCGCAGCCGGCGGCGAGGGCGGGCACGACGTCCATCGCGGCGAGGCTGAGCGGGTAGTTCCAGGGGGTGATGACCCCGGCGACGCCCTTCGGGCGGTAGCGGACCCGGGTCGTCATCGCGAGCGGGACGCCGGCCCGGCGGCCGCGACCTCGCAGCACGCGACGGGCGGACAGCGCGTTGTAGCGAGTGACGGATGCCGCTTGGTAGACCTCCTCGACCGCCTGCCCGCGGGTCTTGCCCGTCTCGAGCTGCACGAGGTCGAGCAGCTGCTCGCGCCGGTCGAGGATCAGGTCGTTCGCCCGCAGGAGGATCCGGCGCCGCGTGGCGAATCCCGCGCGCGCCCACGCAAGTTGCGCGAGTCGCGCCCGCGCCACCGCGTCGCGCACGTCGTCGGCGTTCGATCGGGGGAGCTCGTACAGGGTCTCGCCGGTCGAGGGAGTGGGCACGGCGGTGGTCTCGGAGCCCGACGCGACGACGTCGTCGGCGAGGCTCCGATACAGGTGGGGGGAGGCCATCGTGGCACGCATGAGCCACAGTCTAGGTCAGTTGTCCCACTTCGCCGCTCGATGAGTACACTGCCTCCATGACCGCACCGGAGCGATCCCTGTCCCGTGGCGTCGTGACCCGGTATGCGATCGGCTCGATCGGCACAGGCGGGTTCGCGACGCTGCCCGGCCTCGTGCTCGTGTACTACCTGACCGACACGCTCGGCGTGGCCGCGCTCGTGGCCGGACTCGTCGTGACCGCCGCGAAGGTGTGGGACGTCGTGATCGATCCGTGGATCGGCGAGCGCAGCGACCGGGCGCTCGCCCGCACCGGCACCCGGCGCACGTGGATGGTCGTGGGCGCGATCGCGCTGCCCGTCGGCTTCGTGCTCACCTTCGCGGTGCCGGCCGGGCTCGACCCCGCGGCATCCGGCACCTGGGTGTTCGTCGCGTTCCTCGCGACGGCGACGGCCTTCAGCCTGTTCCAGGTGCCGTACATCGCACTGCCGGCCGAGCTCACGAGCGACTACGACGCCCGCACCCGACTGCTCACCTGGCGCGTGGTGGTGCTGACGGTCGCGATCCTGCTGTTCGGCGCCGGCGGCCCCGAGGTGCGCGCCGCGTTCGCCGACGAGCACGTCGGCTACCTCGTGATGGCGATCGTGGCCGGCGTCGCGATCGGTGCGGGCATGCTCGTGGCCTCGTTCACCGCGGCTCGCGGTGCGCCGACGGGCTCGCACCAGGCGCGGAGCCTGCGCGCCGGGTACGCGGAGGGCTTCGCGGCACTCGGGCGCAGCCGCCCGTTCCGCGACCTGCTCGCGGCGTTCGTGCTGCAGGGCCTCGCGACCGGCGTCATGCTCGCAGGCGCCCAGTTCGTGGCGACGTGGGTGCTGCACGACGAGAGCGCCGTGACGTTCCTGTTCGTCGCGCTCATCGCGCCGGCCGTGCTCTGCGCGCCGGTCTGGCAGCAGGTGGCCCGCCGCGTCGGCAAGGAGCGCGGCTTCGCGATCGCGAGCGTGCTGTTCGCCGCGGCGGCCGCCTCGCTCGTGGGCATGCTCTGGGCGCCCGGCGCGTGGGTGTACGCGCCCGTCGCGCTCGCGGGCGCCGCCTACGCCGGCATGCAGTCGCTGCCGATGGCCATGCTGCCCGACGTGATCTCGCACGACGCGCGGCAGCACGGCGAGGGCCGCGCCGGCAGCTTCGGCGGCATCTGGACGGCGGGCGAGACCGCCGGAATGGCGCTCGGCGCGACGCTGCTCACGATCGCCCTCGCGGTCACGGGCTACGTCGAGTCGGCCGGCTCGACGGTGGTGGAGCAGCCCGCCGCGGCCGTCGTCGGCATCGTCGTGAGCTTCAGCCTCCTGCCCGCGGCGCTCGTGCTGCTGAGCCTCGTGCCGATCGGACGCTACCCGCTCCGCAGGCACGACATCCAGGCGGATGCCGCGCTCCGGGCGGTGGCCCTGTGAGCGTGTTCCGGCGCGACCCCGCCGAGGTCATCGCCGAACTCGAGTCGCTCCGCGCCGCCGACGCGCCCACCCACGGCGGACGCGTGCTCTCGTACGTCTACGACTCCGGCGAGCACGCGATCGACGAGCTGGCGGGCGAGGCGGCTCGGCTCGTGCAGCCCGTGAACGGGCTCGACCCCACCACGTTCACGTCGGTCGCCGCGATGGAGTCGGCCGTCGTCGGCTTCGCACGCCGCGTCTTCCACGGCGAGCCCGATGCCGCGGGCTCAAGCGGGTCCGGCTCGACGGCCGGCGCGGCGTTCGGAAGCGCCGACGACGACTCCGACGCCGACATCGTCGTCGGCTCGGTGACCTCGGGCGGCACCGAGAGCTGCGTGCTCGCGGTGAAGACGGCCCGCGACGACTGGCGGGCCGCCCGGGCGGGCACGCCTCGGATGCCGCGGCTCGTCGCGCCCGTCACGGTGCACGCGGCGTTCCACAAGGCGGCCGAGCTGCTCGGCCTCGCGCTCGACCTCGTCCCCGTCGACCCCGCGACCGGCGCCCCGACCGTCGACGACCTCGAGGCGCGCCTCGGCGACGACGTGGCGCTCGTGGTGGTCAGCGCACCGTCGTACCCGTTCGCGACGCTCGACCCGGTCGCCGAGGTCGCGGCCGTCTGCGCCGCCCGCCGCATCGCGCTGCACGTCGACGCCTGCATCGGCGGGTTCGCCCTCGCGTTCTGGCCCGACGACCTGCCCGCGTGGGACTTCGCGGTGCCGGGCGTGACGAGCCTCTCCGCCGACCTGCACAAGTACGGTTACGCCCCGAAGGGCGTCTCGGTGCTGCTCACGCGCGGCCGCGATCGCCAGCGGCGGCAGTACTTCGCGACGACGGCGTGGCCCGGCTACCCGGTCGTCAACCCGACGCTCGCGGGCTCCCGGCCCGCCGGCCCGCTCGCGGCATCGTGGGCGATCGTGCGGGCGCTCGGCGAGCCCGGATTCGTCGAGCTCACGGGCCGCGCCGCACGGGCGACGGCCGCCGTGCGCGCCCTCGTCGACGGCATCGAGGGGCTCCGGGTCGTGGGCGATCCGACCGGTCCGCTGCTCGCGGTCGCGACCGACGACGGGGTCGCGCCCGATCGGCGCATCGACCCGCACCACTGGGCGGATGCCGCGCGCACGGCCGGCTGGCACCTGCAGCTGCAGCCCGGCCTCGTGCAGCGCGACGGCACGCGACTGCCGCACACGACGCACCTCACGATCACGCCCGTGACCGAGTCGGTGCTGCCCGAGTTGTCGGCCGCGCTCGCGGCCGCCGCCGACGCGGTCCGCGGTGCGCCGCCGATCGACGGCGGCGAGCTCCTCGCCGGCCTGGCCGCGCAGCTGCCCGGTGGGGCGGACGCGCTCGCCGCGGCCGCCTCGGGCCTCGACAGCGAGGCGGCCGCGACGCTGCTCGCCGCGTTCGGGCTGCTCGGCGGCGCCGGTGCGACGGGTGCGCTGCCCGATCGGCTCGCGCCGGTGCTCGCCCTTGTCGAGGCGCTGCCCGGACCGCTCACCGAGCGACTGCTCGTCGAGCTGCTCGCGCGCGTGGTCGAACCGCGGCCCGCGGCCTCCGCCCGGCCCGCGGCATCCGACTGACACTGCTCACTGAAGCGGCTCAGCCGCCGAACCGGACGCTCGCGACCTGCATCGTGCCGTCCTCGTCGACCCGCACGACGCAGCGGACGGTGCGCTGCTCGCTCTCGCCGTCCTCGTCGTACGACACCGACCCCTGCGTGCGGTACTCGGCGTCGTCGACCTGCTCGACGTCGGAGAACAGCGGCAGGTCCTCGACCGTGTTGCCGCGGGCCTCGAGGTCGTCCTGGACGGCCGCCTGGCAGAGCGACTGCACCTGCGACTCGGGATCGGACGATCCGCCGCCCGTGTAGCGCAGGAACGTCGCGATGAGGCCCACGCCGAGGAAGACGAGCATGACCGGGATCGCCCAGCGCGCCCATTCGGGCAGGTTCGAGAACCACCCGCCGCCCGTCGATCCCGACGCGGCGGATCCACTCGACTGCTGCGCCTCGGTCATGCGTCGCATGCTAGTCCGCTCCCGTCGCCGCGTCGACGGACCTCTCCGGGGGGTGCTGCTATCCGCGGGGCGCTTCCAGGCCGCAGCGCTCGGCGTAGTACGCGTACAGCTCGGCCTTCAGCCCGGGGTCGCTCGGCACGTCGAGCCGGCCCGCGCGGCCGTCGCCCGTCGCGATCTCGAAGGGCAGGATCGTGCCGCGCTTGTCGTCGGCGATCGCGTGCGCGTCGCAGCGCGCCGGCCGCACCGGGAGCGTGAGCACGAGGGGTGGGTCGCCGGCCGCGACGTCGACGCCGAGGGTCCAGTCGATGCCGTCCTCGGCGTTCAGCAGGGTGGTGCCGTAGACCCGTTCGATGCGCATGGTCGTGTCGCCGGCGGCCACGGGCTCGATCGTCACGTCGATGAACGCGCGGCGGTCGGGGCCGCTGCCCGTCGAGCGCAGATGCTCGGGCAGCACGATCGCCGCCACGTCGGCGACCGACTCGGCCAGGCAGTCCTCGGCGTTCACGCGCGCGACCGTGTCGAACGGATCCTCGGCGGTGAGGTCGCCCGCCGCCTCCACGCCCGACGCCGTTCGGGCTGTCACGTGCACGACGACCGGGCCGGGCTCCGCGTCGCACCGGCTCTCGGGCAGGTCGAGCCGGATCGCGATCGCGTCGTCGGCTGCGAGCTCGAACGGCGTCGTGCGCTCGAGTCCGTCGGCGAGGGTCGGCGTCTCGACGGCGAATCCCTCGACCGTGACCGGGTCGTCGCCCGTGTTCTCGAAGCGCACGACGAGGCGTCCGTTGACGACGTCGAGGCGGCCCTGCTGGATGGCGACGGCGAGGCCGGCGGGCAGCGGCTCCTCGGCCGGTGCGCCGGGTGCCGAGCAGCCCGCGAGCACGGCCGAGGCTGCCGCGAGGGCGCCGATGAGCGCGAGCGAGCGGATGACGCGGGCGTGCGGCATCCTGCTCACCTGGTCACCGCACCGTGACGTCGAGGCGACGGCCGCCCAGGGAGCGGGGGAGCGCCGCGAGTCGCGCGGCGACGTCCTCGATCGCCCGCGCGGCGGGATCGTCGGGCGCGGCGACCACGACGGGCACGCCGGCGTCGCCGCCCTGGCGCAGCGCGATGCTCAGCGGGACGCTCGCGAGGAGCGGGACCGGCGACGGCTGGCCCTCCGAGAGGCGCTCGGCGACGAGCGCACCACCGCCCGAGCCGAACAGCTCGACCATGCCGTCGGGCCCCGCGAAGCCCGCCATGTTCTCGACCACGCCGACGATGCGCTGGCCGGTCTGGCGGGCGACGACGCCCGACCGCTCGGCCACGTCGGCGGCGGCGGGCTGCGGCGTCGTGACGACGACCACCTCCGCGTTCGGGAGCAGCTGGCCGAGCGAGATCGCCACGTCGCCCGTGCCGGGCGGCAGGTCGACGAGCAGCACGTCGAGATCGCCGAAGTACACGTCGGTGAGGAACTGCGAGAGCGTGCGATGCAGCATCGGCCCGCGCCACGCCACGGCGACCGAGGAGGCGCGCCCGCCGGGCTCGGTCGGCTCGACGAACATGCCGATCGAGATCACCTTCACGCCGTGCGCGACGGGCGGGAGGATCATCTCGTCGACCCGCGTCGGACGCGCGGCGTTGCCGTGCTCGTCGACGAGGCCGAGCAGGCCCGGGATCGAGAAGCCGTGCACGTCGGCGTCGACGAGCCCCACCGAGAGGCCACGCGCCGCGAGCGCGACGGCGAGGTTCGCGGTGAGCGTCGACTTGCCGACGCCCCCCTTGCCGCTCGTGATCGCGATGACGCGCGTGAGGCTGCCCGGCCCGAACGGGTTGCCGCGCGCGGTGCGTCCGCCGCGGAGACGCTCGGTGAGCGCGGCGCGCTGCTCGGGCGTCATGACCGAGAGGGTCACGTCGGCGTTGCCGGCACCGGCGACGGCCTCGGCCGCCTGCCGCACGTCGCGTTCGATGCGATCGGAGGCGGGGCATCCGACGATCGTGAGCCGGATTCCCACGTGCACGCGCCCGTCGTCGCCCGCCGTGACCGAGTCGACCATGTCGAGCTCGGTGATGGGCTTGCGGATCTCGGGGTCGATCACCGATCCGAGCGCCGCGCGGACGGACGCCTCGAGGTCAGGACGCGGCATGCTCGCGTTCCTCCTCGTCGCGCCGGTCGAGCTCCTCGAGCACCGCCTTCAGCTCGGCGCGGATGAAGTCGCGCGACGCCAGGTCGCGCACGGCGAGGCGCAGCGCGACGACCTCGCGGGCGAGGTACTCGGTGTCGGCGAGGTTGCGCTCGGCGCGCTGGCGGTCCTGCTCGATCTGCACGCGGTCGCGGTCGTCCTGCCGGTTCTGGGCGAGCAGGATGAGGGGCGCGGCGTACGAGGCCTGCAGCGAGAGCACGAGCGTCAGCGCCGTGAAGCCGATCGCGATCGAGTCGAAGCGCCACGGCTCGGGCGCGAACGTGTTCCACGCCATCCAGGTGATCGCGAACACCGACAGCCCGAGCAGGAAGCCCGGCGTGCCCATGCCGCGGGCGACCCACTCCGTGAAGCGGCCGAAGCGGTCGTTGTCGCCGGTCCCGCGGAAGGGCGCAGATCGGCGGATGCCTTTCGGGGTGTCGAACCGGCGGTCCTCGACGTCAACGCGTGCCATCTCCTGCCCTCCTTCCGTTCGGGATCGGGATGCTTCCGGTGGTCAGCTGGGCCCGCGCCGCGGCGCGGCGACCCACTTCGGTCTCCTCGGGATGACTTCGCCAGTCATCGGGCAGGAGGTAGTCGAGCACGTCGTCAATGGTCACCACCCCGACGAGTCGATGCTTCTCGTCGACGACCGGCACCGACACGAGGTCGTAGCTCGCGAGGATGCGGCTGACCTCGGCGGCGGAGGTGTCGGCGGTCACGGGCTCGAGGCCCTGGTCGATGAGGGTGCCCATGCGCTCGTGCGGCGGGTAGCGCAGCATCCGCTGGAAGTGCACCATGCCGAGGAACCGGCCCGTGGGCGGCTCGTAGGGCGGGAGGGTGACGCACACCGCGGCGCCGAGGGCGGGCGGCAGGTCGTGCCGGCGGATGAGCGCGAGGCCCTCGGCCACGGTCGCGTCGGCGGACACGATGATCGGCTCGGTCGTCATGAGGCCGCCCGCGGTGTCGGGCCCGTAGGAGAGGAGGAAGCGCACGTCGTCGGCCTCCTCGGGCTCCATGAGCTCGAGCAGGTGCTCGCCGCGCTCCTCGGGCAGCTGCGCGATGAGGTCGGCGGCGTCGTCGGGCTGCATGTGGTCGAGCACGTCGGCGGCGCGGTCGTCGCCGAGCCGGGCCAGGATGTCGACCTGGTCGGACTCGGGCATCTCCTCGAGCACGTCGGCGAGCCGGTCGTCGGAGAGCTCCTCGGCGACCTCCTGCCGGCGCTGGGCCGGCAGGTCGAGCAGGGTGTTCGCGAGGTCGGCGGGCTTCAGCTCGGAGTAGGTGGCGATGAGCTGCTCGGCCGACTGCGCCTCGCCCTTCGGCGCGAGCTCGCGCACCTCGCGCCAGGTGACGTAGGCCGACTGGCCCTTCGCGAACGGCGACGCGCTGGTCTTCGGCCGGCGCACGAAGAGCTGGTCGACCTCCCACTCGCCGAGCTCCTGCTCCTCGATCGCGACGTCCTCGATGGTCGCCTCGCCCGAGCCGTCGTTGAAGACCACCTTGCGGCCGAGCATCTCGGCGATCACGCGCACCTCGCCGCCGCGCTGCTCGAAGCGGCGCAGGTTGATGAGGCCCGTCGTGATGATCTGGCCGCCGCCGATCGACGTGACGCGCCCGATGGAGACGAACACGCGCCGCTTGCCGGGGATCTCGACGATGAGGCCCACCACGCGCGGAGGGTCGTTCTTGCGGTACACGACGAGGACGTCGCGCACCTTGCCGACCCGATCCCCGGCGGGGTCGAAGACGGCGCACCCGGCGAGTCGGGCGACGAAGACTCTCGTGGCGCTCACGACTACCAACTTAGCCCCCGGAACCGGGAAGGCGGCCCGTTCCCGGCCCGGTGCAGGAGCCCGTGGGACAATGTCCGGGTGAGCAACCCTGGACCCTTCGGCGGCCGGACGGCGCGCCAGTTCCCGACCCTGCCCAAGGGCGAGACCGTGGCGAGCTTCGAGACCTACCAGGAGGCGCAGGCCGCGGTCGACAAGCTCGCGAAGGCCGCCTTCCCGGTGAAGGAGCTCGCGATCGTCGGCACCGACCTCACGAGCGTCGAGCGGATCACGGGCGTGCTGACGTGGGGCCGCGCGGCCGGCGCCGGCGCGCTCTCCGGCGCCTGGTTCGGCACGTTCCTCGGGCTGCTCTTCTTCATCTTCTCGCCGACCGGCGCGGGTCTCGGCATCCTCGGCTCGGCCATCCTCATCGGCGCCGGGTTCGGCATGATCTTCGGCCTCGTCTCGTACTCGATCAACCGCCGCCGTCGCGACTTCACGTCGGTCATGCAGGTGCTCGCCACGCGCTACGCGATCATCGCGGAGCCCGAGCACGTCGCCCGGGCACGCACGGTGCTGGGCACGGATGCCGCGGGCCTCGCGTCCGCCGCACCCCGACCGGTCGTGACGCCCACCGCCCCGTCAGCGCCGCCGACCTCGTCGCAGCCGGTCGCCGGCGAGCCCGACGCGCCGGCGCCGGCCGCGCCGCAGCCCGGTGCAGCCGAGGGCGAGGACGCCGCCCGCCCGCTCACCTACGGCGAGGCGCAGGACGCCGCCCGACGCGCGGCCCGTGAGCGGCGCGACGCCGGCGAGTCCTGACGGCGCGCGCACCGCAGGTCCTCCCGCGTTGGGGCCTTCGGGTCGCGGCGCTTTGCCAGTTTCGCGATATATCGTGTCCGCCATGGTCACGCAGCCCGAGCTCGAACGCGGCATCGCCGAGGCCGAGCGGCCCGATCGCCCGGTGCGGCGGATGCTGCGCGGCATCCGTCGACGGATCGACCGGCACCCCCGGCTGCGCGTCGCCTACCGGGCAGGGGTCGGCGCGCTCGGCGGCGTGATCGCGGTCGGCGGACTGCTGCTCGTGCCGCTGCCCGGACCGGGCTGGCTCGTCGTGTTCCTCGGCCTGGCGATCCTCGGCACCGAGTTCGCGTGGGCGAAGCGCCTGGCGGCGTTCACCAGGCGCCAGCTCGCCCGGTTCTGGGCGTGGTGGCGCGCACGCCGCGCGGCGTCCGCGCAGGGCTGACCCGCCGGCGCTCCGGAGTCGCTGCGGGTCGGAAGCCTCAGCCGCGGCTCGCGCGCACCCAGGCCTCGACCTCGTCGACCGTGCGCGGGATGCCCGCCGAGAGGTTCTCGGCGCCGTCTGCGGTCACGAGGATGTCGTCCTCGATGCGCACTCCGATGCCGCGGAACTCCGCGGGCACGGTGAGGTCGTCGGGCTGGAAGTACAGTCCGGGCTCGATCGTGAACACCATGCCGGGAGCGAGCTCCCCGTCCATGTACAGCGACCGGCGGGCCTGCGCGCAGTCGTGCACGTCGAGTCCCAGGTGGTGGCTCGTGCCGTGCACCATGTACCGGCGGTGGAACTGGTTGTCGGGCTCGAGCGACTCCTCGGCCGAGACGGGCAGGAAGCCCCATTCCGCCGTCTTCCGGGCGATGACCGCCATCGCGGCGGCGTGCACCTCGCGGAAGATCGCACCGGGCCGCACGACCGCGAACGCGGCATCCGCGGCCTCGAGCACGGCCTCGTAGACCTGGCGCTGCACGGGCGAGAACGTGCCGTTCACCGGGAACGTGCGCGTGATGTCGGCGGTGTAGTAGCTGTCGCGCTCGACGCCGGCGTCGAGCAGCACGAGGTCGCCGGGCACGACGGGGCCGTCGTTGCGGGTCCAGTGCAGGATCGTGGCGTGCGGGCCGGCCGCGGCGATCGAGCCGTAGCCGACGTCGTTGCCGTCGAGGCGGGCGCGCGTCGCGAAGACGCCCTCGATGACCCGCTCGCCGCGCACCTCGGAGGTGATGCGGGGGAGCTCCTCGAGCACCTCGGTGAAGCCGCGCTGCGTCGCGTCGATGGCGGCGCGGAGCTCGGCGACCTCGTAGTCGTCCTTCACGAGGCGCAGCTCGGACAGGACCCGGGCCAGCTCCGCGTCGGGCTCGTGCTCGGCGTTCACCTCGAGCGAGAACGGGGTGTCGGCCGCGTTGGTCGACAGGGCCATCTCGGCCGCGAAGCGGATGCGGGCGTGGTCGACGCGGTCGGTGATCGCCGGGTCGGCCTCGCGCACGACGAGCGTCGCGGTGTCGACCCGCGAGAGCACGTGGTCGAGGTCGGCGACGTCGCTCGTCGCGATCGCCAGGTCGGCGGCGACGTGGGCGAGCGAGGGGCGGGCGCCGATCCAGAACTCGCCGATCGCGGGGTTGGCGTAGAACTCCTCGGAGTCGCGCCCTGCGCGCTCGCGGAAGAAGACCGTGGCCTCGTGGCCATCGGGGGTCGGCTCGAGGACCAGCACCGCACCCGGCTCGGAGTCGGAGCCCCAGCCGGTGAGGTGCGCGAACGCGGAATGGGCCCGGAACGGGTAGTCGGTGTCGTTCGCGCGCTGCTTCATGTCGCCGGCGGGCACGATGACCCGCTGCCCGGGGAAGGCGGCCGAGACGGTCGCGCGACGCGCCGCCGCGTGGGCGGCCTGCTCGCGCGCGGGCGGCAGGGTCTCGTCGCGCTCGGCCCAGCCGCTGCCGATGTAGCGCTTGAAGCCCTCGGAGCCCGGGGTGGTCGAGCGATTCGCGTTGCGGCCCTCCTCGTCGGGGGCGGTGGGTGCGGTGGTCGTGCTGGTGTCGCTCGTCTCGGACATGTGCTCCATTCTCGCACCGTCCGAGGGCCTCATCCGACGGGCGTCAGCGTCGCGACGACTGGGCGGTGATCGCTGCCGGCGTGGTCGACGTCGCCGATCACCCGGAACGCGTCGACCCGCCAGCCCGGGGTCGCGAGCACGTGGTCGATCGGGCTGCCGAGGAGCTCGGGCACATCGGTCGGCCAGGTCCCGAGGCCGCCGGCCCCCGCCGCCACAGCCGCATCCCGGCACCGGCCGAGGTCGCCGCCGTCGATCCCCCGGCCAGCGAAGTGGTCGACGGTCGCGTTGAAGTCGCCCGCCATGATCACGTTCTCGCCGGCGCACTGCTCGGCGAGCCAGTCGAGGTCGCTGCGCCAATTGCGCAGCTCCCACCGGATCGGGGCGACCGCGTGCACCGCGACGATGCGCGGGCCGTCGCCGTCGACGGGCTCGGCCACGATCGACGGCAGCGTGTTGGTGTTGCCGGGCGGCCCGGGGGAGAGCGCCGACGCCACCTCGTAGTCGCCGAGGTCGGGCGAGATGAGGATCGTCGTCGAACGGGCCTTCGCGATGTCGTCGAAGGCGACCGTGTGCACCCACATCGGCCGCCCGCCCTCGCGCATCGCGATCGCGACCTCCTCGCCGAGCGGGTCGGTCGTCTCGGGCAGCACCACCACGTCCGCGCCCTCGTCGAGTGCCAGTCCGGCGATGGTCGCGGCCTCGGGCACCTCGCCGAGGGTGTTCCAGCTCAGCACCGTCACGGATGCCGCGTCGCCCGCGGCATCCGACCCGCCGAGGCCGCGCACGGCGAGCACCGTGACGTTGCCCACGGCGTAGAGCGCGAGCACGACCGCCATCGCGATACCGAAGACGCGAGTGGCGCGGGGGATCACCGCCAGTGCGAGCACGAGTGCGGCCACGCCCGCGCACGCCGCTGCCGCTCCGCGGAGCGCCACGACGTGCGCCGCCACCCACTGGTTCTGCAGCCCGAAGGCCTGCGGCCACAGGAGCACGGCCGCGACCAGGACGGTGCCGAGCACGAGTGCCCAGCCGAGGATGCGGGGGAGCATTCCATCCACCCTAGGGGAGGCTCGGCGCGCGTGGCCGAGGCGCCGCCGCCGATCGGCTGGGAGGAGGATGCCGGGACTAGCATGAGGGGATGCCAGCAGCCCCCCTCACCGTCGGCGAGGCGGACCTGCACGCGCACTCGACCGTCTCCGACGGAACGGAGTCTCCGGCCGAGCTCATGGCGCAGGCGGCCGCGGCCGGGCTCTGGGGCGTCGCCCTCACCGACCACGACTCCACGAGCGGCTGGGCCGAGGCGGCGGCCGCGGTGCCCGACACGGGCGTGGTGCTCATCCCGGGCATGGAGCTGTCGACGCGCGAGGGCTTCATGAGCGTGCACATGCTCGCCTACCTCGTGGACCCGCTCGACGAGCGCCTGCTCGCCGAGACCTCGCGCATCCGCGAGTCGCGCCTCACGCGCGCCGAGGAGATCGTGCGGCGCATCGGCCGCGACTACGACCTCAGCTGGGACGACGTGCTCGCGCAGACCAGCGAAGGCGCCACGATCGGCCGTCCGCACATCGCCGACGCACTCGTCGCGCGCGGGCACGTGGCCACGCGGTCGGCGGCGTTCGCGGGCATCCTGCACCCGCGGGCCGGGTACGCGCAGCCGCACTACGCGCCTGATCCGCTCACGGGCGTGCGGCTCATCCGCGCCGCGGGCGGGGTACCCGTGCTCGCGCACCCGGGCACGCGCGGCGCCGAGCGGGTCATCCCACCCGAGCGCCTCGCGCGGCTCGTCGACGAGGGGCTCTTCGGCCTCGAGATCGACCACCCCGAGAACCGCGACGACGCCAAGGCCCGCCTCCGCGAGCTCGCGCGAGCGCACGGGCTCGCCGTCACCGGGTCGAGCGACTACCACGGCACGGGCAAGCCCAACCGGCTCGGGGAGCTGCGCACGGCGCCCGAGGTCGTCGAGCGCATCATCGCCGAGGGGCGGGGCTCGACGATCGTGACGCCATAGGGCCAGCCCTTCGGGCGCGCTTGGCGCCCGGGCCGGGGCCCGGGCGCCGACGGCTCAGGCCTGCGGGGCGGCCCCGCCGGTGCGCGGACCGCGACGGCGACGGCGACGACGCGGTGCCGCGTTGCCGTCGTGGTGCTCGTGGCCCTTGCCGTCGTGGGTGCCGGTGCCCGGCTCCTTGGCGGCGGCCACGGCCGAGTCGGCCTTCTCGGTCGCGGGTGCGCCGCCCTCGCCCGTGGGCTGGCCGCTGCGGGTGCGGCGACGCGAGCGCGAGCGCGGCGCGCGCTCGGCGCCCTCTGCGCGTCCCTCGCTGCGGCCCGCGGTGCTCGAGCGGGTCGGGGCGGCGGCGGCCGTGGGCTTCAGGCGGCCCTTGGTGCCCTCGGGGATGTCGAGGTCGCTGTAGAGGTGCGGGCTCGACGAGTACGTCTCGGTGGGCTCGGGCTGGCCGAACTCGAGGGCGCGGTTGATGAGCGCCCACTTGTGCAGGTCGTCCCAGTCGACGAACGTCACGGCGATGCCGGTCTTGCCCGCGCGGCCCGTGCGGCCGGCGCGGTGCAGGTAGGTCTTCTCGTCGTCGGGGATGGTGTGGTTGATGACGTGCGTCACGTCGTCGACGTCGATGCCGCGCGCCGCGACATCCGTGGCGATGAGCACGTCCTTCTTGCCCGCCTTGAAGGCGGCCATGGCGCGCTCGCGCTGGTCCTGGTTGAGGTCGCCGTGCACGGCCGCGGCGTTGAAGCCGCGGTCGTTGAGCTCCTCGACGAGCTTCGCGGCGGCGCGCTTCGTGCGCGTGAAGATGACGGTCTTGCCGCGTCCGTCGGCCTGGAGGATGCGCGAGATCACCTCGTCCTTGTCGAGCGAGTGCGCCCGGTAGATGAGGTGCTTGATGTTCGCCTGCGTGAGGCCCTCGTCGGGGTCGTTCGCGCGGATGTGGATGGGCCGCGTCATGAAGCGGCGCGCGAGCGCGACGATGGGGCCGGGCATCGTGGCGGAGAACAGCATCGTGTGCCGCGTCGCCGGGACCTTCGAGAAGATCTTCTCGATGTCGGGGAGGAAGCCGAGGTCGAGCATCTTGTCGGCCTCGTCGAGCACCACCTCGTGCGCGTCGGCGAGCGAGAGGATGCGCTGGTTCGCGAGGTCGATGAGCCGGCCCGGCGTGCCGACGACGATCTGGGCGCCGGCCTTCAGCTGCTCGATCTGGCCCTCGTAGGCCTTGCCGCCGTAGATCGAGACCACGGTGGTGGGGCGGTTGGAGGTCGCGAGCTCGAGGTCCTCGGTCACCTGCACCGCGAGCTCGCGGGTCGGGACGACGACGAGCGCCTTCACGCCCGGCCCGGGCGCGTCGCCGAGGCGCTGGATGAGCGGGAGGCCGAAGCCGAAGGTCTTGCCGGTGCCGGTCTTGGCCTGGCCGATGATGTCCTGCCCGGAGAGGGCGAGGGGGATGGTCTGCTCCTGGATGGGGAAGGCATCGACGATGCCCTTCCCGGCGAGGGCGTCGACGATGTCGGACGCGACGCCGAGGTCGGTGAAAGTAGTCAAGGATCTGCCTGTCGAGGTTCGTGATGAGGGGATGCGCCTCGTCTCGATCACAGGCGCATGGCCGCGGATCCAACGCCCGCATGCCCCTCCACACTATCGGAGTGAGCCTGTGAGCCTCTCGGACGGCGACTGAGCGGCCCTCGAACGGGGTGCCCGGACGCGCCCGGAACGCGCCCGACGACCCTCTCCGGGGTGCCGGCGAGGCTCGGATATAGGCTGTCCCCGTGGTGTTCTGGACGAATCGGCGGGTCCCCCGCCCCGAGACGCCGCGCATGCGTCCCCGCGTCGCCCCCACCGAGCTGGCGAAGGTCGACTTCGCCGAGCTGGTGCCCGAGCCCGTGCCGTTCCTCGGCCAGGCCGCGTACATCCAGCTCGAGTTCTTCGAGAACCTCGCCAGGGCCGTCGCGACCGCGCCGACGCTGCCCGCGAAGGAGGGGCTGAGCGCCGCCGCGGGTGTCGCGCTCCGCAAGCACCACGCCCTCATCGCGGAGCTCCGCCGCCTCGGCGTCGAGCCCGACGACGTGATGGCGCCGTTCGCGCCCGCCACCGACCGGTTCCGCTTGGCCACCTCCGGCGCCGACTGGTTCGAACTGCTGCTCGGCATCCACATCACGGCGGGGATGCTCGACGGCTACTTCTCGCGGCTCGCCCAGGGACTGCCGGTCGAGCTCGGCTCGCGCGTGCGCGCCATCCTCGACGAGGAGGGCGCGTCGGTCGTGCTCGAGACCGAGCTGAAGTCCGCGATCGCGAACGATCCCGACCTCGCCGATCGGCTCGCACTCTGGGGGCGCAGCCTCGTGGGCGACACGCTGCTCATCGCGCGGTCGGCGCTGCGGGCGTCCGAGGCATCCGGCGACGACGTCGAGCCCGTGTTCACCGAGCTCATCGCCGACCACACGCGCCGCATGGACGCGCTCGGGCTCACCGCCTGAACGGCGCGCGCTCAGCTGACCCCATCTGCCGCACACCCGCGGACCCACCGCCTGAACGGCGAGTCGCGACCCGAGTCGGCTAGGCCCTGCGGGCGGATGCCCCGGGGCGGGCGAGCCGCTCGAAGAGCGCCGTGTCGGCGTGCTCGCGGCGCGGGCCGATGAAGAGCACGGCGCCGACCGACGCGAGGGCGGCGACGGCGAGCGAGACGACCCAGATCCATCCGCCGTCCCACGCCCAGCCGAGCCAGGTGAGGGCGACCCACACGACTGCGGCCACGCCGGCGCCGATGGCCGGGACGAGGGCGCTGCCGTAGGTGTGGCGACGCGGGAGCGCGTAGCGCGCCGCGAGGCCGAGGATGGCGCCGCCGAGCACGACGAAGAGGAGCTCCATCGTCAGGCGACGAATCCGACGCGGCGCGACTCCTCGGAGCCGATCTCCACGTAGGCGAGCGCGGGCGCCGGCACGACGTAGACGGTGCCCTTGTCGTCGGTGAGCTTCAACAGCGCCGACTGCCCTGCGAGGGCCGCCCCGACGGCCTCCTCCACCTCCGCCGCCGAGTGCGACGTCTCGAATGCGAGTTCACGGGGGGAGTTCTGGATGCCGATGCGAACGTCCACGGTGCGCCTTTCTGCTCTTGCTGAAACCCTACGACACGGGCCGCGCCGGGCCGTACGCGTTCACTGTCGGCGGAACGCGTTAGCGTTCAGGCATGCCCGGCACCGCGACCCTCCTGCATCCCGTCGCGACCCTGGTCGACGGCGAGCATGCCGCGGTGTTCGGGGCCCCGGGCAGCGGCAAGACCGCGCTGCTGATCGACGTCGTCGCCGAGCGCGTCGAGCGCCGCGGCTACACGACCGACGAGGTGCTCGTGCTGTCGGCCACGCGGGCGTCGGCCACCGCCCTCCGCGACGAGCTGGCCGTGCGGCTCGGCGTCACCACGCGCGGTCCGCTCGCCCGCACGGCGAACTCGGTCGCGTTCCAGCTCGTCCGCGCGTTCACGGGCGAGCCGGTGACGCTGCTCACGGGCGCCGAGCACGACCAGATCGTCGGCGAGCTCCTCGAGGGCGGCATCCGCGACGGCTTCGGGCCCGCGTGGCCCGACCCGCTCACGCCCGAGGTGCGGGCCCTTCGCGGCTTCCGCTCCGAGCTGCGCGACGTCATGATGCGCGCCGTCGAGCACGGCGTCGGCGCCGACGACCTCGCCCGGCTCGGCGAGCGGGCGGCCCGGCCCGAGTGGGTCGCCGCCGCCGCGTTCCTCGCCGAGTACGCCGAGGTCAAGGAGCAGCTGCGGCCGACTCAGTTCGACTCGGCCGAGCTCGGCGCGTTCGCCGCGGCGATCGTACGGCGCAGCACGGTCGACCCCGTGGCATCCGCGGCGCTCGGGGTGCTCACCGGGCTGCGGCTCATCGTCGTCGACGACGCGCAGGAGGCGACCGAGGCCACCGCCGCGCTGCTCGGCGCCTTCGCCGCACGCGGGGTCGCGATCGTCGCGTTCGGCGATCCCGACGTGGCGAGCAACGGGTTCCGCGGCGGCCGACCCGAGCTGCTCGGCTCGCTCGGCGCAGTGGTGGGCGCCCCCGTTCGTCGCATCGACCTCGACACGGTGCATCGCGGCCGACCCGCGATCCGCGAGCTCGTGCGCTCGGTCACCTCGCACATCGGCACGGCGTTGGGCGGCACCCATCGCCAGGCGGCGCTCGCAGGGCTCCTCGAGGGCTCCGACGGCCGTGCCGACGACGACAGCTCCGGCGGCCGTGCCGACGACGACGGCTCCGACGGCCGTGCCGACGACGACGGCTCCGACGGCCGTGCCGACGACGACCCGCTCGCACCCGTGCTCGGCATCGAGGCGGCCTCGCATGCCGCCGAATGCCAGGCGATCGCCGGGTTGCTGCGCGAGCGCCACCTGCTCGACGGCGTGCCGTGGTCGTCAATGGCGGTCGTCGTGCGGTCGGGCGCCGACGTGCCGGCCATCGAACGCGGCCTCGCGCTCGCCGACGTGCCCACCGCGGGCGACGCCGCCCGCACCGCGCTGCGCGAGGCGCCGGCCGCCGCCGCGCTCCTCGCCGCGGCGTCGTTCGTGCTCGGGCGCGAACCCCTCACGCCCGAGCTCGCCGTGAGCCTGCTCACGGGCCCGCTCGGCCGCCTCGACGGTGTCGGCCTGCGCCGGCTCCGGCTCGCATTGCGGCACGAGGAGCTCGCCGCGGGCGGCTCGCGCCCGGGCGACGAGCTCCTCGTCGACGCGCTGTCGGCGCCCGGCGGCTTCGAGACCATCGATGCTGCACCCGGCCGTCGGGCCGCGCGCCTCGCGAAGCTCCTGCACGCCGCGCGCGCCGTCGGCGAGACGGGCGGCACCATCGAGGAGGTGCTCTGGTCGCTGTGGGACGGCAGCTCCCTCGCGGCCGAGTGGGGCGCGCAGGCACGCGGAACGGGCGTGCTCGCCGAGGAGGCGAACCGCGCCCTCGACGCCGCGGTCGCCCTGTTCGCCGCCGCGACGCGCTTCGTCGAGCGGGAGCCCGACGCTCCGGCCCTCCGCTTCGTCGACGACGTGCTCGCGAGCGAGCTCCCCGAGGACTCCCTCGCCCCACGGCGCAACGCCGAGACGGTACTTGTCACCACGCCGCCGACGCTCATCGGCCGCGAGTTCGACGTCGTGGTCGTCGCCGGCCTCCAAGACGGCGTCTGGCCCAACCTGCGCCCGCGCGGCACGCTGCTGCACGCCGGACTGCTCCCGCGCGTCGTGCACGCCGCCCGCGCCGGTGCACCGCTTCCCGCGCCCGAGACCACCGCCGAGGCCCGCGCCACGGTCCGCGGCGACGAGCTGCGGCTGTTCGCGCTCGCCGCGTCCCGTGCGCGCCGGCAGCTCGTCCTCAGCTGCACCTCCAACGACGACGAGCAGCCGTCGATGCTCATGGGCTACGCGGCCGAGCGCCTCCGCCCCCGACGCCGTCCGCTCCACCTGCGCGGGCTCGTCGGCGCGCTTCGCCGTGACCTCGCCGCGAGCCGCGACCACGAGGCCGCCGCGGCGCTCGCGCTGCTCGCCGAGGAGGGCGTTCCGGGCGCGCACCCCGACGACTGGTACGGACTCGCGGCGCCGTCGACGACCGCGCCCATCGTCGACCTCGACGGCGACCCCGAGGCCGTCGTGGCGGTCTCCCCGTCGCAGATCGACCGCGCCGAGGAGTCGCCGCTCGGCTGGTTCATCGACCGCGTCGCCGCGCCGCCGTCGGGCATCGCCGCCTCCATCGGCACGCTCATCCACGCGGTCGTCGAGGAGGCAGGTCGGCGCGACGACGGCGACACGAGCATCGAGACGCTGTGGGCGTCCGTCGAGGAGCGCTGGCGCGACCTCCGCTTCGAGGCCGGCTGGGTCGCCGAGCGCGAGCGCCGAGGTGCCCGGCGCATGGCCGAGGGCGCCTCCGACTACCTCACCCAGTTCCGCGACGACCGCAAGGTCCTGCTCGGCGCCGAAGGCCGCTTCACGCTCGTCTTCGATCGCATCCGGATCACGGGCACCATCGACCGGGTCGAGGCGTCGCCCGACGGCACGACGGTCATCGTCGACCTGAAGACCGGCCGCACGACGCCGACCGCCGAACAGACCGCGCAGCATCCGCAGCTCGCGGCGTACCAGCTCGCCGCGCGCCTCGGCGAGGTGCCCGACGCGGGCGTGCTCGGCGGCGCGAAGCTCGTGTACGTGGCCAAGCCCGTGCGCGGTCTCGGCTTCTCCGAGCGCGCGCAGCAGCCGTTCGACGACGACGACGAGGCCGCGTTCCGCGAGCGGCTCGCCGCGGTCGCGCGCACGATGTCGGGCAGCGAGTTCGAGGGCCCGGGCGAGCTCGGGTTCCGGTCGCGCTTCGGGTCGTGGCAGTACCGGGTGCACCTGGTGCCGGCGGTGTCGGCATGAGCGCCGCACCCGCCCCCGCCTCGATCGGCGCCGCCGAGATCGCCGCGAGGCTCGGGCTCCACCCGCCGACCGACGAGCAGCGCGCGGTCATCGAGGCCGACCCGCGCGGTGCGAGCATCGTCGTCGCCGGGGCGGGCAGCGGCAAGACCGAGACCATGGCGAACCGCGTGGTGTGGCTGCTCGCCAACGGGCACGTCGCCGTGCCCGAGGTGCTCGGCCTCACGTTCACGCGCAAGGCGGCAGGCGAGCTGGCCGAGCGGGTGCGCGAACGCGTCGGGCAGCTCGTCGCCGAGGGCATCGCCGACGTGGAGCTCGATCCGCTCGAGTCGGCCGCCGTGGGCACCTACAACGCCTTCGCGAGCGCCATCTATCGCGAGCACGCGATGCTCATCGGCCGTGAGCCAGACGCCTCCGTGCTCGGCGAGGCATCCGCGTGGATGCTCGCGCGGTCGGTCGCGAGCGCATCGGCCGACCCGCGCCTCGTCGAGCTCGACGCGTCGCTCGACCGCGTCACGGGCGCCGTGCTCTCGCTGAGCCGAGCGCTCGCCGAGAACGTCGCCGACAGCCGCGACGTGCGCGCGTTCGCGCGCGACTTCCTCGCGATGGAGGGGCTGCCCATCGAGGCGCCGCGCAAGCGCACCGACTTCGCCACCTTCGTCGACGCGCTCGGCGTCGTCGGCGCGCTCCCGCCGCTCCTCGACCTGGCCGACGCCTACCAGGCGGCCAAGCGCGAGCGCGGGCACGTCGAGTTCTCCGACCAGGTCGCGCTGGCGCTCGCGATCTGCGAGCGGCATCCGCACGTCGTGGCCGCCCACCGCGAACGGGCTCGCACGGTCCTGCTCGACGAGTACCAGGACACGAGCGTCGTGCAGACCCGCCTGCTCGCCACGCTGTTCCGCGGTCACTCGGTGATGGCGGTCGGCGACCCCGACCAGTCGATCTACGGATGGCGCGGGGCGAGCGCCGCGAACCTGGCACGCTTCTCGCGCGACTTCGCCGCCGACGTCGACGGCGCACCCGGCGAGGCCGGAGTCTTCGACCTCTCGACGAGCTGGCGCAACCCGCGCATCGTGCTCGACGCGGCGAACGCGCTCATCGAGCCGCTCGACGCCGGGATCCCGAAGGCGCCGCTCGCCCCGTCGCCGTTCGCCGGCGCCGGCGTCGTGGACACCGCGTGGGCCGAGACGATCGAGGAGGAGGCCGACCTCGTCGCCCGGTGGTTCCGCGCGCGCGTCGGCACCGCGGGCGGGCGCGAGGCGCGCAGCGGCGCGCTGCTCTGCCGCACGTTCGCGAACGTGGGCGTGTTCACCGCCGCGCTCCGCGCGCACGGCGTGCCGGCGCACGTGCTCGGCCTGGCCGGCCTGCTCGACCAGCCCGTGATCGCCGACCTCGTCTCCGTGCTGCGCGTGCTGCACGACCCGACGGCGGGCTCCGAGCTCATCCGCGTGCTGGGCGGCGCGCGGTGGCGCATCGGCCCGGCCGACCTCATCGCGCTCAACGGGCTGGCGCGCTGGCTCGCCGACCGCGACCTCGGCAGCCGCCGCCTCGACGACGACGTCCGCCGCGAACTGCGCGCGTCGATCGCGCCCGACGAGTCGCCGTCGATCGTCGACGCGCTCGACTTCCTGCTCACGGCGCCCGACGGCCACTCCGCACTGCGCGAGTTCACCGCGGTGGGCCTGGGCCGCATGCGCCGGGCGGGTGCCCAGCTCCAGTCGTTGCGCCGCCGCGCCGGCCTCGGGCTCGTCGACTTCGTGCACCTCGTCGAGCAGGAGCTGCTGCTCGACATCGAGGTCGCCGCCAACGCCGCCCAGCCGCTCGGTGCGCCGAGCCTCGAGGCGTTCGACGAGCTGCTCGCCGGATTCGCCGACGTGTCCGAGCACCCGACGCTCGGCGCGTTCCTCGGCTGGCTCACCGAGGCCGAGCAGCGCGACCGGCTGGCCCCCCGCCAAGACGAGCCCGAGCCCGGCGCCGTGCAGGTGCTCTCGATCCACGGCTCGAAGGGCCTCGAATGGGACGTCGTGGCGATCCCGCGGCTCGTCGACGAGGAGCTGCCGGCGAAGCCGCGCACCACGAAGGGCTGGCTCGCCTTCGGCGAGCTGCCGAACGACTTCAAGGGCGACCGCGACGAGCTCCCCGAGCTGCAGTGGCGCGGCGTGCCGAGCCAGGCCGAGTTCGACCGGGCGCTCGGGGCGTTCGCCGACGAGAACCGCGAGCGCCTCGCCGAGGAGGAGCGGCGGCTCGCCTACGTGGCGCTCACCCGCACGCGCGACGAGCTCCTGCTCACCGGATCGTGGTGGTCGACGCAGAAGTCGCCCCGCAAGCCCAGTCCGTACCTCTACGAACTGTCGCGCGCGGGCATCATCGCGCCCGGGGTGCTCCCGGCCGCCCCGGTCGCCGACGCCAACCCGCGCGCCGGCGCCACCGCGCGCCAGGTGTGGCCGCTCGATCCGCTCGGTGCCCGGCGCGACCCCGTGCTCGCCGCGGCGGAGGCCGTGCGGGTCGCGGCCGAGCAGCCGAGCGGTGCGGGCATCGGCCCCCGCCTCGCCGAGGAGCTGCGCCTGCTGCTGGAGGATCGACGCCGCCGTTCCGAGGGTCCGGCGTCGCCGGCGATCCCGGCGCGCGTGCCGGCGTCGCGGTTCAAGGACTACGTCGACGATCCGGCCGCCGTCGCCGAGCAGCTGCGCCGTCCGATGCCGCAGCGGCCATACCGCGCGACCCGCCTGGGCACCCTGTTCCACGCCTGGGTCGAGCACCGCGCGACCGGCGAGGGCGAGGCGGCGGCCATCGACGACGTCGGGCACGACGGGCTCTGGCACGACGGGCTCTGGCACGACGACGACGCGCTCGACCGCTCACTCGATGCCGAGCGGCCCCGCGGGTCAGACGGGGCCGACCCCGCCGACCGCCCTGCCGACGACGCGCCCACGACGCAGCGGGCGCCCGCAGCCTCCATCGCGGCCGCGACCGCCGAGCGCCTGCGCGCCCTGCAGGCCACCTTCGAGACGTCCGAGTGGGGCGGCCGCAAGCCGATCGCCGTCGAGCTCGAGCTGCACCTGCCGATCGACGCGCACGTGTTCGTGTGCAAGCTCGACGCGGTGTACGAGGTGCCCGCCGGGAGCGAGCTCGCGAAGCGCGGCATCCGCTACCAGGTGGTCGACTGGAAGACCGGCAAGGCACCGCGCGACGCGCACGACCTCGAGCTCAAGCAGACCCAGCTCGCGCTGTACCGCCTCGCGTACGCGACGTGGGCCGACGTGCCGCCCGAGACCGTCGACGCGGTGTTCTACTTCGTCGAGGACGACCGGGTCATCCGGCCCGAGCGGCTCTACGACGAGGCGGCGTTGCGGCGCTCGTGGGCGTCGGTCGCGGCGTCGGACGCTGCTCCGTCCGCGGTCGGCTGACCCTCGCGCGGCGCCGCGTCGCCCCAGTCGCTGAGGTCGAGGGGGATGGGCGCGGTCAGGTCCATCGCCGCCGCCGGCTGCTCGCCCGCCTCGCGTCGCTCGAGCTCGGAGAAGTCGTAACTGTCGGTCAGGAGCGTCGCGCCGCCCTCGCGCGGCACGCCGCCGCGGGGCGTGTCGTCGAGCATGCGCTCCACGTCGCCGACCGTCATGATCGGCCCGGTCTCGGGCGACAGCGGCTCGCTCGACCGGTCGTGCACGCTCGCGGCGAGTCCGTCGAGCAGCGACACCGCGTCGTCGACGATCGCCTCGTCGCGCTGGTCGATGCCGTGCAGCAGCCAGCGGGCCAGCTCCAGCTCGCCGTAGAGCAGCGCGCGCTGCGGCAGGTGGCCGTCGGCGCCGCCGCTGCGGCCGATGACGTAGGCCTCGAGGGCGATCTCGGCGGATGCCCCGCGCGAGGTCATGAGCCAGTGCAGGTCTCGGGCGGGGTCGCCGACCGCCAGTGCCGACCACCCCACGATCGCGCTGACCGCGTCGCCGTCGACGAGGATCGAGTCGGCGGTGAGGCCCCCGTTGATCACCGTGGGGCGGAACCGCCACAGCGACTCGTCGTCGGTCGCCTGCTCCCAGCGGCGCAGGATCGCCGCGGGCAGGTGCCCGGTGTCGGCGGTCCGGCCGATGAGCTCGATGACCGCGTCGCGCGATTCGTCGGCGGTCTCGCGCGGAAGCCCGGCATCCCCGACGAAGCCGCTCGGGAGCGCGTGCACCGCGGCGACCGCGGCGCCGACCGCGGCGGCCAGCGCGGGGTGCTCGGTGAGCTCGTCGGCGGTGCGCACGGCGCCCGTGAGGAATCCGGTGACGACGGCGCGCGTGCCGTCGATGGGCGCCTGGCCCACGAACTGCGGCACGCGGAACGGCAGGCGGGCGCGGATCCCGGCCGTCATCGCGCGAATGGCGACGAGGTCGGCCGACTGCTCCGTCTCGGCGTTCTGCGACCGCGGCGCGCGGATGACGAGGTGCCGGCCGTCGGTCGAACGGAGCTCGACGGCGTCGTAGCCCCCGTGGCTGCGACGCGAGTGCGCGCGAGCCGCGCTCACCTCGAGGCCGGGCACCGCCGCCGTGGCCAACGCGGCTAGAGTGAGAGGGGGTCTGGCCATGGCACACAGCTTAAGCAGGCGGATCCGCCTCCCGGGCGACCGCCACGCCTTCCCGCCGACTCCGCTCCGAAGCGCCCGAGCCCTCCGTGGCCGAGCCTGATGTGCCGAGAGGTGGCCGAGTGCGCGAACCGTCAGCCCCGCCACTTGCGCGCGCGGCCCTCGATCGCGACGGCGACACCCGGGCCGACGACGACGCCCTCGCGCACCTCGACGCCGATCCCGCCGCGCGCGTCATCGCCGTGCATCGCGACAAGGCGCTCCTCGCCGAGGTGATCGAGGGGTCGGCGCCGTCGCTGCAGTTCCTGCGCCCGGCCGACGTGCCGACGCCGGCGCTGCGCGCCTACCTCGGGCGCGCGGTGGCGACCGCCGGATCGCCCGACGGCCTCCCGCCCGGCACGCCGATCGAGCTCCGGGTCGTCGACGCGGATGCCGCGGCGGCGCTCGAGGGCGAGGACGCCCGCTGGTCGGGGCTCCGCGCCGCCGCGCCCGTGCTCGGCGACCGCGACGCCGGACTCTTCACCGAGGCGCTCGCGCTCGCGAACTGGCACGACAACGCCCGCTTCTGCCCGCGCTGCGGCTCGACGACGACCGTCGTGCAGGCGGGCTGGGCGCGCCGTTGCGATCGCGAGGGCAACCTGCTCTTCCCGCGCACGGACCCCGCGGTCATCGTGCTCGTGACCGACGACGACGACCGGGTGCTGCTCGGCTCGAACGCGCTGTGGGAGCAGAACCGCTTCTCGCTGCTCGCCGGCTTCGTCGAGCCGGGGGAGTCGCTCGAGGCGGCGGTCGTGCGCGAGGTCGGCGAGGAGGCCGGCCTGCTCGTCGACCGCGTGGAGTACGGCGGCTCCCAGCCGTGGCCGTTCCCCGCGAGCCTGATGCTGGGGTTCACGGCTCGCGTCGCCGCGGGCGCTGCGCCGTCGTCCGCAGCGCCCGACGGGGTCGAGATCCTGCAGCTGCGCTGGTTCACGAGGGAGGAGCTGGCCGAGTCGGTCGGCGACATCGGCCTGCCGGGCGGCACGTCGATCGCACGGTGGATGCTCGAGCGCTGGTACGGCGGCCCGATCCCCGAGTCGCTCGCGTGGGCGACGTCGTGACCGGGGCATCCGACCCGCTGCTCGCCCCGCTCGACGACGACCAGCGGGTGGTGGCCGAGGCGCTCATCGGACCCGTCTGCGTGCTCGCGGGCGCCGGCACCGGCAAGACCCGGGCGATCACGCACCGGATCGCCTACGGCGTGGCATCCGGGGCCTACGACCCCGCCCGCGTCATGGCGCTCACCTTCACGTCGCGCGCCGCGGCCGAGCTGCGCGCCCGACTCCGCGCGCTCGGCGCGGGCGGAGTGCAGGCCCGCACGTTCCATGCCGCGGCGCTCGCGCAGCTCAACCACTTCTGGCCGCTCGTGGTCGGCGGGTCGGCCCCCCGGGTGCTCGAGTACAAGGGACGGCTGCTCGGGGAGGCGGCCGAGCGGATGCGGCTCCGTGTCGACGTGCCCACCCTGCGCGACGTGGCCTCCGAGATCGAGTGGCGCAAGGTCAGCGTGCTCGGCATGGACGACTACGAGCGACGCGTGGCGTCGCGCGGCGCACCCGGCGACCTCACGGCCGAGCAGCTCCTCGCGCTCATCGCCGGCTACGAGCAGCTCAAGGACGAGCGCCGCATGCTCGACTTCGAGGACGTGCTGCTCGCCACCGCGGGCATGATCGAGGCGGAGCCCGCCGTCGCCATGCAGGTGCGCGAGGGCTACCGGCACTTCGTCGTCGACGAGTACCAGGACGTCTCGCCGGCCCAGCAGCAGCTGCTCGACCTCTGGCTCGGCGGCCGCCGCGACCTCTGCGTGGTCGGCGACGCGAGCCAGACCATCTACTCGTTCGCCGGGGCGACCCCCGAGTACCTGCTCGGCTTCGAGCGTCGCTACGAGGACGCGACGCTCGTGCGGCTCGAACGCAACTACCGCTCGACGACCGAGATCATCGGCGTCGCCAACCGGCTCATGCGCGGCCGGGCGGGCGCCCTGCACCTCGAGGCGGTGGCGCCGGCGGGGTCGGTCGCGTCGGCCGGGCACGATGAGCGTCGGGCCGCAGCGGATGCCGCGCCGCTCGGCGGCCGGCCCGCAGCGGATGCCGGGCCGGGCGTCGAACCCGTCGTGCTCGAGTACCCCGACGAGCTCGCCGAGGCCCGGGCGGCCGCCACCCGCATCCGCGACCGCATCGACGCGGGGATCCGGCCCGAGGCGATCGCGGTGCTCATGCGCGTGAACTCGCAGTCGGCGATCCTCGAGCGGGCCCTCGACGAGGTGGGCGTGAGCTCGCGCGTCCGCGGCGCGGCGCGGTTCTTCGACCAGCCCGAGGTGCGCGAGGCCGTGCACGCGCTGCGCGCGGCGGCGCTCACGATCACGGGCGAGCCGCTCTTCAAGTCGGTGAGCGACGTGCTGCGGTCGCTCGGATGGACCGTGCAGCCGCCCGAGGGCCCCGGCGCGGTTCGCGCCCGGTGGGAGTCCCTCAACGCGATCGCCCGCCTCGTCGACGACGCGCCCGACGGCACGACGTTCCGGGCGTTCGCCGACGACCTGCGCGCCCGCGCCGAGGCGCAGCACGAGCCGACGGTCTCCGCCGTCACGCTCGCGACCCTGCACTCCGCGAAGGGCCTCGAGTGGGACGAGGTGCACATCGTCGGCCTCGTGGAGGGCATGCTCCCGATCGCGTACGCGAAGGGCTTCGACGCGATCGACGAGGAGCGCCGGCTGCTCTACGTCGGCATCACGCGGGCACGGCGCCGGCTCTCGCTGAGCTGGGCGCGGGCGGGCGGCGCGCACCGAGGGGAGCGGGAGCCGTCGCGCTTCCTCCAGGAGCTCCGCACCCGCACTCGGGATGCATCGCGTGCCGATGCGACCGCGGGAGCCCGGCCGGTCGTGCGCGACCGATCCTGATCGACGCCGACGCGAGCGCTCCCGGTCCGTGGACACGGCGATCGTCGACGACCGCGACCACGAGTGCCGCCGCCTCGATCACCGCGCGGGGGTCGCGCGTGGCCGCCGATCGTCCGGCGAGCTGCGCCGCGATGACCGGCCACGCGGCATCCGCGTCGCGACGCGCGAGCTCGAGGCAGCGCAGGCACGGGCCCGCACCCGGCTCGACGAGCGGCCCGACCCGCACCCCGGCGTCGTCGAACACGACCGCGAGGTGCGGCACGTCGCGGCGGAGCCACCGCAGGTGGCGCGCGGGCGGCACGACCCAGTCGGCCGCGACCACGGCGAGGTCGGCCCGGTCGAGCACGGATGCCGCGTCGGGCCCCTCCCCGTCGGCGAATCGGCGGGCGCCGCCCTCGAGGTCGACCACCTCGTGACCGAGGAGGGCGAGGTCGGCGGCGATGCGGGCGCCGAGCTCGCCTGTCGCGTCGATCGCCACCACGCTGCGCGGCGGACACCCCGCAGCCGATCGTTCCCCACCCTGGGCTGCCGCCTCGAATGCCGGCTCGAGCGCCGCGAGCACCGCGCGCACCCGCTCGCCGCTGCCGCCGAGCCCGATGCCGATCGTCGTCAGCGTGCCGATGCTCGCGCCGTGCCGCAGGGCCGAGATGAGGCCCGTCTCGAGGTCGCCCGCGTCGCGGAGCACCACGCGAGCCTCCGTGGCGCCCAGCTGGAGGTCGGCCGGCGTGCGCCAGACGAGGGGGAGGGCCGGGTCGATGCGCGGAGCCATGCCGCGAGCATGCCCGAGCGGGGCGCCGCGGCGCGGCATCCGTCCACAGGCGGCACGACCGACCCATGCGCCCACTGGCCGGTCAGGCCTCGGGCCCCGATCCGTCCACAGGCGGCACGAGCGGGGACGGGCGACCGCCCGCCCGGCCGATCAGGCCTTCGGCTCCTCGCCGTCCTCGCCGGGCGCGGCCGGCGTCTCGCCGCGGAGCAGCTGCTCGAGCGCCTGGTCGAACTCGTCGTCGGCCTCGGACTCGGCGGTGTCGGTACCGGTGAGCCGTGCGATGAGGCCGCTCGGGTCGTCGATGTCGGCGGACGTCGGCAGCAGGTCGGGGTGCGCCCACAGCGCGTCGCGCGCCTCGACGCCGACCGCCTCGGTGACCGCGCGCCACATCGCGGCCGCCTCGCGGAGCCGGCGCGGTCGCAGCTCGAGGCCCACGAGCGTCGCGAACGCGGACTCGGCCGGGCCGCCCGACGCGCGACGGCGCCGGATGGACTCGGCGATGGCGTCGGACTTGGGCAGGCGCCCGGTGGCGTCGGCCGTCACGGCGTCGACCCAGCCCTCGACGAGCGCGAGCATCGTCTCGAGGCGGGCGAGCGCGGACTCCTGCGCCTCGCTCTTCGGGCGGATGAGGGCGCCGTTCACGACCGCGTCTCGCAGCGCGTCGGTGTTCGACGGGTCGAAGCCCTCCGCGAGCTCCTCGAGGCGTTCGGTGTCGATGTCGATGCCGCGGGCGAACGCCGTGATCGCGGTGATGAGGTGCAGGCGCAGCCAGCGCGCGTGCCGGAAGAGCCGCGCGTGTGCGAGCTCGCGCACGCCGAGGTAGAGCTCCACCTGGTCGGTGGGGATGTCGAGGCCGTCGCCGAACTCGGCGACGTTCTGGGGGATGAGCGCCGCGCGACCGTCGGTCTGCAGCGGGATGCCGACGTCGCCGCCCGAGACGACCTCGTCGGCCAGCTGCCCGACGACCTGGCCGAGCTGCATGGCGAACAGTGCGCCGCCGATGCCGCGCATCATGCGGCTCGCGCCCTGGATCATCGACTTCAGCTCCTCGGGCGCCTGCTCGCTCATGACGCGCGTGAGCGAGTCGGAGATGCTGAGCGCCACCGGCTCCGCGAGCTGCGACCAGACGGGCATGGTCGCCGCGACCCACGCGCGACGCGTGAGCAGCTCGGGGGTGTCGGGGAGGCCTCCGAAGTCGACGACCTCGTCGAGCCAGAGCGCCGCCACCTGCAGCGCCTGGTCGAGCCGGGCGCGCTCCTCGGGCGTGATCTGCCGCTGCTCGGATGCCGCGCGGTCCTCGCCCTGGCGCAGCGCGAGGCTCCAGTCGATGCCCTCGTCGCCGCGGTTCATCGCCTGCTGCAGCTGCCCGAACAGCGCGGCGATGCTCGCCGGATCGTTGGGCAGCCCCGCGGCGCCGGCGAGCCGCGACGGATCGATGCCGCCCGACCCCGACAGCAGCTCGCGGAGCATCTCGCGGAACTCCTCCTCGGGGTCCCGGTCGAAGGGCTCGTCGTCCCGATCGGCCACGTGCGCCACCTCCAGTCGCGTCACTTCAACCGTAGCCCCGGCGCTCAGGCGCGCGTCTGGGAAATGGCCTAGGCTGGGCCTTCCGGCTGTCCGCCCTTCGCGAACATCGCCGCCCGGCGCCCCAGGCGGCGTCCGGCCCGCCCCGGAAGGAATCGGATGGCCCTCTTCGACGACGACCCGTCGCCGCGCCCGCGCGCCCGTTCGCGCCGGGAGCGGATCGGCGGCATCGCGATCATCGTCGCCGTCCTCATCGGCGTGCTGTTCGCCCTGCTCCCGTCGCCGTACGTCATCGAGCAGCCCGGGCCGGTCTACGACACGTTGGGCGTCGCCGAGCACGACGGCGACGAGGTGCCCCTCATCGAGATCCCCGACGAGGAGACCTTCCCCACCGACGGCGAGCTGAACCTGCTCACGGTGACCGTGCTCGGCCGCCCGGGGCAGACGCCGAACTGGCTCGAGGTGCTCGGCGCCTGGTTCGACCGCACGCGCTCCGCGGTGCCCGTCGAGGCGATCTTCCCGCCCGGCGTCACCGACGAGGACCGCGACGCGCAGAACGAGGCGGCCATGGTCGACTCGCAGCAGGACGCGATCGCGGCCGCCCTCGTCGAGCTCGGCTACGACTTCCCGCGCGACGTCACCGTCGCGGGCATCCTCGACGACTCGCCCGCGGCGGGCGTGCTCGAGGAGGGCGATGTCATCGCCGAGGTCAACGGCGACCCGGTGAACTCCATCGACGAGCTGCGCGCCGCGGTGCGCGAGAACGGCGCGGATGCGCCGGCCGAGTTGTCGGTCGTGCGCGACGGCGCGCCGCTCACGGTGCAGGTGACGCCCGTCGATCGCGACGGCACGGTCGTGCTCGGCGTCGGCGTGCGGATGGTCTACGCGTTCCCGATCGACGTCGAGCTCCAGCTCGACAACGTCGGCGGCCCGAGCGCGGGCATGATGTTCGCGCTCGGCATCATCGACAAGCTCACGCCGGGCGCCATGACGGGCGGCGAGATCATCGCCGGCACGGGCACCATCGACTCCGCGGGGGAGGTCGGGGCCATCGGCGGCGTCCGGCAGAAGCTCTGGGGCGCCGAGGAGGTGGGCGCCGACTGGTTCCTCTCGCCCGCCGGGAACTGTGACGAGGTCGTGGGACATGTCCCCGACGGCATCCGCGTGTTCGCCGTCGAGACCCTCGACGAGGCGCGCACCATCGTCGAGACGATCGGCGAACGCGGCGACACCTCCGGATTCGCGTCCTGCGAGGCATCCTGAGGCGTCGCTGACAGCGAACGGCCGAACAGCCGTTTCCAAGCATCGCGACCCTAGGATGGAATCCCGAGCCCCCACAGCGACCCCGAACAGAGGCCGAGAGTGTCAGCACAGACGCAAGAACCGAGGATTCCGCGACGCCGCGCGCCGATCCTGATCACGATCGGGGTCGTCGCCCTGCTGGTGATCGGGTTCTTCGTGTTCGTCGGACTCTACGCCGACGTCCTCTGGTACGACCAGCTCGGATTCCTGAACGTGCTCACCACGGAATGGGTCGCCCGGATCGTCCTGTTCCTGGTGGGCTTCATCGCGATGGCCGTGCCCGTCTGGGCGTCGATCCAGATCGCGTACCGCACGCGCCCCGTCTACGCGAAGCTCAACTCGCAGCTCGACCGCTACCAGGAGGTCTTCGAGCCGTTGCGCCGCCTCGCGATGTACGGCATCCCGGCCGTGCTCGGCATCTTCGCTGGCGTCTCGGCGTCGAGCCGGTGGGAGCTCACGCTCATGTGGCTCAACCGCACGCCGTTCGGCACGACCGACCCCCAGTTCGGCTTCGACGTGGGCTTCTACGTCTTCGAGCTCCCCTTCTACCGCTCGATCGTCGGGTTCGCCTCGGCCGTCGTGCTGCTCTCGCTCCTGCTCGTCATCGCGACGAACTACCTCTACGGCTCGATCCGCGTGAGCGGGCGCGAGGTCGTCATCTCGAAGTCGGCGCGCATCCAGATCGCCGTGACGGCGGGCATCTACCTGCTGCTGCAGGCGATCAGCATCTGGTTCGACCAGTACGCGACCGTCACCGAGAACTCGACGCTCATGACCGGTGCGGCATACACCGACGTCAACGCCGTGATCCCCGGTCGCGGCATCCTCGCGGCCATCGCCGCCGTGGTGGCGCTGCTCTTCTTCGTGACCGCGATCATCGGGCGCTGGCGGCTGCCGCTCATCGGCACCGCGCTGCTCATCGTGTCGAGCCTCATCATCGGCTCGCTCTACCCGTGGGTGATCCAGCGCTTCCAGGTCGACCCGAGCGCGCGTTCGCTCGAGGCGCCCTACATCGAACGCAACATCGACCTCACGCGCGACGCCTACGGGGTCGACGACATCGAGACGATCCCGTTCGAGGCCGAAACCGATGCCGAGCCCGGCGCGCTGCGATCGGATGCCGCCACGACGGCGAACATCCGCCTGATGGACCCGCTCGTGATCAGCCCGGCGTTCCAGCAGCTCCAGCAGTTCCGCCAGTACTACCAGTTCCCCGATGCGCTCGACGTCGACCGCTACGACATCGACGGCACCACGCAGGACACCGTCGTCGCGGTGCGCGACCTCGCCCTCTCGGGCCTCGGCGACGCCGAGACGTGGTTCAACTCGCACATCGTCTACACGCACGGCTACGGACTCGTCGCGGCGGCGGGCAACCAGCGCTCGGTCGACGGCCAGCCCGTGTTCCTGCAGTCGGGCATCCCCTCGACGGGCTCGCTCGGCGAGTTCGAGCCTCGCGTCTACTTCGGCGAGGACTCGCCGGCGTACTCCATCGTGGGTGCGCCCGAGGGTGCCGACCCGGTCGAGCTCGACTACCCGGCCGGCGCCTCGAGCGACGAGCAGACCTACACGACGTTCGAGGGCGACGGCGGCCCGGCGCTCGACAACGTCTTCACGAAGCTCGTCTACGCGCTGAAGTTCCAGTCCGAGCAGATCTTCCTCTCCGACGCCGTCAACGACGACTCGCAGATCCTCTACGACCGCGACCCGATCGAGCGCGTGAAGAAGGTCGCCCCGTACCTCACGCTCGACTCCGACAGCTACCCGTCGGTCGTCGACGGTCGCGTGGTCTGGATCGTCGACGGCTACACCCTCACCGACCAGTACCCGTACTCGAACAAGGTGAGCATGAGCGAGGCGATCGCCGACAGCGAGGGCCTGCCGCAGTCGCTGCCGTTCGACGAGGTCAACTACATCCGCAACTCGGTGAAGGCCACGGTCGACGCCTACGACGGCTCCGTCACGCTCTACGCCTGGGACGACGAGGACCCGATCCTCCAGACCTGGCAGAAGATCTTCCCGTCGACGCTCGAGCCGATGAGCGAGATGTCGGGCGCGCTGCTCAGCCACGTGCGCTACCCGGCCGACCTCTTCAAGATGCAGCGCGCCGTCCTCGGCCGGTACCACGTGACCAACCCGGGCTCGTTCTACTCGCGTGAAGACGCGTGGACCACGCCGAACGACCCGACCGCGGCCTCGAACACGCAGCTGCTGCAGCCGCCGTACTACCTCACCATGCAGATGCCCGGGCAGGACGTGCCGGCGTACTCGCTGTACTCCACGTTCATCCCCGAGGCCCGCGGCGAGCAGAGCCGCAACGTGCTGCGCGGCTACCTCGCGGTGGACTCCGACGCCGGTTCGACCGACGGCGAGCGGGCCGAGGGCTACGGCACGCTGCGCCTGCTGACCCTGCCCGAAGACGACAACGTGCCGGGCCCCGGCCAGGTGCAGAACACCTTCAACGGCGATCCGACGGTGTCGCAGTCGCTGAACCTGCTGAAGCAGGGGCAGTCCGAGGTGATCAACGGCAACCTGCTCACGGTGCCCGTCGGCGGCGGCCTGCTCTACGTGCAGCCGGTGTACGTGAAGTCGACCGGCAACACGAGCTATCCGCTGCTGCAGAAGGTGCTCGTGGCGTTCGGCGACCAGATCGCGTTCCAGGACACGCTCGACCTCGCGCTCGACGTGCTGTTCGGCGGCGACTCCGGCGCCGCAGCCGGCGACGAGGAGGTGGAGCCCGGCACCACGCCGACGACGCCACCCGAGGGCGGCGAGCAGCCGACGACCCCGACCGTGCCCGACGACGAGACCCAGGCGCTGCTCAACGAGGCGAAGGTCGCGCTGCAGAACAAGCAGGCCGCCCTCGCCGAGGGCGACTGGGCCGCGTACGGCGCCGCCGACGCGCAGCTCGCCGAGATCATCGCCCAGCTCATCGAGCTGAACCAGCCCGACACGAACCCGCAGTAGCCGTGGACGTCGACCTCCGCGGCGGTGACTGGCTCGACGACAACCGCGCCAACTGGGACGAGCGCGTGCCCGTGCACGTCGCGTCCGAGTTCTACGATCGGTCGCCCCTGCGCCGGGGCGACGGCGTGCTCGACCCGATCGCGCGGGCGGGCGTCGACCGCCTGTTCCCGAACGGCATGCGCGACGTGCGCGTGCTGCACCTGCAGTGCCACTTCGGCTCGGACACGCTCTCGCTCGCGAACCGCGGCGCGAGCGTGGTCGGCCTCGACTTCTCGCGGCCGGCGGTCGAGGAGGCGCGGCGCATGGCGGCCGAGCTCGGCGTCGACGATCGAGCCCGGTTCGTCGAGGCGAACCTCTACGACGCGCGGCACCTGCTGCCCGAGCCCGAGTCGTTCGACCTCGTCTTCACGACGTGGGGCACGATCGGCTGGCTGCCCGACGTCGCGGAGTGGGCGCGCATCATCGCCTGGTTCCTGAAGCCCGGCGGACGCCTCTACTTCGCCGACGGGCACCCCTCGGCGTTCGTCTTCGATGGCGACGGCGGCCCCGGCGGCCTGCCCGTGTTCCAGTTCCCGTACTCGAATCCCGAGCCCGACGTGCTCGAGGACGCGAGCGACTACGCGGACCGCGACGTGGCGATCTCGAACGCCCGTACGTGGGAGTGGATGCATCCGCTCGCCGAGGTGCTCGGGGCCCTGCGCGACGCGGGACTCTCGATCGACGCGTTCGACGAGCACTACCAGGTGCCGTGGCAGATCTTCCCGGTCACGGTGCCGGTCGGCGACGGCATGTTCGGCTGGCCGTCCGAGCGGTGGCTCCCGCTCTCGTACGAGGTCGTCGCGACGGCCCGGCAGCGCTGAGCTCGCGCCGTCGACGGGATGCTTCGGCACCCGCATCGGGCGGTCGTCGCGACGGCCCGGCAGCGCTGGGCTCGCGCCGTCGGCGGGATGCTTCGGCACCCGCATCGGGCGGTCGTCGCGACGGCCCGGCAGCACTGGGCTCGCGCCGTCGGCGGGGTGCTGCGGCATCCGGGCCGAGAGTGCTTTCCACGGCCCGATCTGGGGTATTGTGACGCCGGGATCGCGCGAGCACACTGAGCCCTATGGGCGTGGTCGCGCAGGTGCTCGCGGTCGTCGAAGGGATCGCCCTGATCGTGGTCGGGATCATCACGGCGTTCTTCTTCCGCAGCCCGCGGCTCTTCAGGTTCCTCTACATCCAGCCGGGGGACCAGGAGGCGGTACGGCCGTGGGCCGTCTACAGCGGGTACGTCAACATGCTGTGGGGACTCGGGGTGCTCGCCGGCGTGCTGGCCGTGAACCTCGGCTTCCCCGAGGTCGGTCGCACCCTCGTGGCGTTCACGAGCATCGTCCTCGTCGTGCTCGGCTTCGTCATCGTCTTCACCGAGATCCGGTACTGGCGCAACGTGATCGTGCTGGTGGCGTTGCCCGTGCTCGTCATCATCGCCATGCTCGTCTGAGCCGGGCTCGATTGGACGACGGATGACCCGCATGCTAGTGTTATCTCTTGTGCCGCGGGGTGGAGCAGCTCGGTAGCTCGCTGGGCTCATAACCCAGAGGTCGTAGGTTCAAATCCTGCCCCCGCAACCAAATCGGAACGCCCGGTCTCTTCGGAGGCCGGGCGTTTCGTGTTCACCGGGACCGCCGACTCGATCGGGGCGCGTCCGAGCAGGTAGTCAGTGCTGACACCGAAGATCTCGGCCAGGTGAAGGATCTCGTCGAGGTTCCAGCGGTTCGAGCGGTTCATCTTGCTGTTCACCGTCGTCGGCTTTGTGCCGAGGCGCATGGCCAGCTCCCGCTGTGACATCCGGTTCAAGAAGAGCAGGTGGTTCACCCGAAGCGCGACCAGCTCGGTGGCGCTGTACTCCGGGATGCTCATTGCTTCAGCCATTTCCACATGATCGCACAGAGAAGCACGCAAGGCACGCAGTTTCACTGTAGATCCGTGAAAGATACATAAAACACGTACATCATGATACCGTGCGTACATGGTCACGGAAGAGAGCTACCTGACGCCGGACGAGGTGGCCGCGATCTATCGCGTCACTGGGGCGACCATCCGGCGATTGATCAGGACAGGGGAGATGCGTGCGGTCCGCGTCGGGTCCCAGTGGCGGATCCCACGCTCGGCGCTCAGCGAGACGCCCCACACCGAGCGGACGACTGGACGTGCGTCCGCATAAGAAGGGACCCCCCGTTGCAGCGGGGGGTCGGGATTCCAATTCACGGGCTAGGCATAGGAGGAATCAGGCCATGTTCGAGGGTATCAGCCAGGTTTTCGGCCGCGCCACGGGGGCGCCCTTCACGGCGTCGGAGGTGGCGCGGCTCCAGGCGATCGCGGCGCGAGTGCGGGAGACCACGCATGGGCTGTGCTGTCCAGGCGCATCGTTCGCGACGTCGGCGTCAGAGTGCGCGTCGATCACGTGCGCGTGGGTTGCGTGGGACGTCGCTCGCGATGTTGTTGCGTCGCTTGAGGTGGGGGAGGTGGCGGCATGATCGGCATGGAGGAGCTGACGCGTGAGTGGGGCGCGGTCTTGTTCATCCTGTTCGGAGGGCTGGCGACGGCGTTCTTGGTCGTCATGTTCCGCTCGATCTTCGACAAGGACTGGTTCCTGGCTGTCGTAAGCGGCCTGCTGATCGCGGCCAGCGCTGTCGCAGTCGGGGGGGTGCTCGCGTGAGCATGGCGATGGCGCGACGGGCGGCGCTCGACGATGTGAACCCGGTGATCTGGGTCAAGGTCGACAGCATTGTCTTGCCACATGATCGGTCGCGGCGGGAGCCCGACCCGGTCGTGGTCGAGCGGATCGCTCGCTCGTTCACGGACGTGGGTCTGCTGATGCCGATCGGGGTGACGCCTCACAACGTGCTGATCTTCGGTACCACGCGGCTCGCGGCGGCGAAGAAGCTCGGGTGGGAGCGCATCGAGGCGCGCGAGTTCGAGTCCGCCGACGACCCTGAGGTTCGCAGGTTGATGGAGTGGGAAGAGAACGACGCACGTCAGGACCTCACGCTCGAGGAACAGCTTGCGTTCAAGCGCGACGTGCTCGACCCGATCCTCACAGCCCGCGCCAAGGAGCGCCAGCAGGCCAACGGCACCGCCCGGGCTTCGCAGATGTGGGGGCGCTCAGTAGAAGGTGGAAACTTTCCACCTTCTACTGAGCGACACGTCGTCGCACCCGTGGTGACGCCGGCGATTCTCGCTGCAGGACCCGCGGTCGAGGTCGAGTCTCGCCCGGCATCGGGGAAGTCGCGCGATCTGCTCAACCACTACTTGGGTGTGTCGGGGCGGACTATGGAGAAGTTCGAGCAGCTCGCGGACTGGTCGGAAGATGAGTCGCTTCCGGCGCCGGTGCGGGAGGAGGCCGCGCGGGCGCGTGATCGGGCGAACACGCTCGGCAAGGTCGACGGCGAGTACAAGCGGGTTCGGGCGCTCGTTGAGCAGCCGGCCGTGCCGAGGCCTGACCCGTCGATCGAGGTCGAGGCACGTCTCACACGAGGGTTCTCCGCGTTCGAACGGCTGCTGGAGGAGCACCCCGCGGCCGAGGTCGCAGGGGTGCTGTCCGAGGGCGGGTGGCGGGGTCTCGCAGTGGTGTTGCAGCGGACGATGGAGTGGGGCCGTGACGCGCGCAGGCGTCGCGAGGCGTGCGAGCGGCCAAGGGGGAGCTGAGATGCAGCGTTGGTCGGGGAATCGGCTGAAGGCCACGGTGATCGCCGCGGCGTCGTCGGGCGGCGCCTTCTGGGCAACGTCGAGTTGTGGGGAGCTCGTCGCCCAAGTCGATCGGTACCTCGCGGGGCAGATCGCTCGCTCGGTCCGGTCGAAGCTGGGATACGCGCTCGAGCGGGATGAAGTCACGAACACCGTCCTCGTGCGACTCGCGGACCCTGAAACTGGCAAGGTCCTTGTGTCGGGCATTCAAGGCTCGCGAGACCCGTGGGCCTACCTCGCGAAGTGCGCCAGTATGTGGGCGATCGGGCAGGCCGGCCATCGTGTCGGCGAGCTGGACGCCATGGTGGACCTGCCTGGAGTCGCGGGCTCAGCCGCTGACGCCGGCCTAGACCCCGCGCATGGGCTCACTCCGCTACCGGTCGTCATCGACAAGACGACGGAGACCGTCGAGGCTTACGTCGACGACGTGGCTGACCGGCCCTACCGGGCGGCGGTGACGTGGTTCGCGGAGAACCCGCCGACGCACCAGGGCCACGGTCACTCGGATGCCCGTCGTGCCCCTGAGTTCGGGCGGATGGGTTTCGCACCTGATGAAGTCGGCGCGCTTGCTCGGGTCACGTGGGGAGGCCGGCCGAACATGCACGTCACGAGCCTGCTCCGCGCGTTCCTGCTCGATGACAGCTTTGATCCCCATGCGTCTCGACCGCATCGTCTGGCGTTGATGAACATGCGCGCCACTTTGGCTCGAGCGGGTGTGCAGCGGGGCGGGCAAAGGGCCGCGTCATGATCCCGGATGCTGCGACGGGAGTCATGCCCGCACCATGGGAGGCCGACCAGCGCCTGAATGAGGAGGCGATTCGTCTTGTTCGCTGGTTCGCTGAGCGCCGGGCACCGGGCACCGACCGAGTGCAGCTCGAGCACCTCGACGCCGTACTCCGCACATGGGACCGCAGCGTCATCGACGATGCGCTTAGGCTCGCGGTCGGATTCGGCTATCTCGAGGTGGTCGAGGGCGCCGTTCGGCTCCGACATCGTGCCTGGGACATCCCACACGACGCAGAGACGGCACCAGCATGAGGCGGGAAACCGAGTTCGTACGCCCCGAGCTCGCATTCGAACGCGACTTCCTGCAAGTGCGGAACTGGTGGGTGCAGGACAAGCGGATCGTCGGGAACCCGGCGTCAATCTTCTTCTATCTGCTCTCGCACCGGGCGGACTTCCGAGTAACCCAGTCGAAGGTGATGCGCGACCTCGGCCTCGGTAAGGACGCCTACCTCGCCGCACGCCGGAAACTCCAAGCAGCCGGCTACCTCGAGGTCGTCGTGCACCGCTACGCGCCCGGCGAGGTCGACGAGAACGGCGCGCCGATAGGCGGTCAGAAGTGGACCGAACTCATCGTCTGCGACCCCGAGCCGCCCGCGGAGCTCCGAGCCCTCGTCGACCGCCGGCCGGTCGAGTCGGGCGGCGAAAGGATGAAGCCTCCGGCCTTGGCGGATAACCCGCCGAGGCCCGCCGAGAGCGTCGAAGCCTCGCAGTCCGAAGCCTCGGCGGAAAAGCCGCCTTGGCCTTCGCCGCTCGAGAGCGCAGCTGCGGAGTACGAGGAGATCCCGCGCGATCACTGGGCAGAAGCCTTGGCGGAACACCCAGCGCCGGGTCATCCGCCGCTTAAACAAGACCAAGTGAAACAACACTCTTCGTCGTCGGTTCTGAAGGTGACCACAGACGGGCGCGACGTCGAGGCGGCGGCTGCGCCGCCGGACGAAGACACCGGCGGAGCATGGTTCGACCAGGGAACCGCAGACCGGCTCGCCCGCCTGGACGCTCGCCTCGACCTGCGTGAGCTCGTCGACCGCCTGAACCGGAGCCACCCGAACGTCGCCGTGGAGCTCATCGACCTTCCCCGCGCTGTTGATGACGTCCTCGGCGCCGCACCCCGTCGCGTCGGGAACCCTGTCGCGTATGTTGCCTCGTCACTCGCCGCCGAGCCGTGGCGCTGGGTCCGCACCGACGCCGTCGATGGGCTTGGATTCGTGGCGACGAATTCAAGCGCGCAGCCGCAGCGCGAGGCGCGGAGGCCACCGACCGTCGCTGAGTGCACTGCCGCAGGGCATCGATGGATCGGCGAGTTCGACGAGTGCTGCGCCCGGTGCGGGATCGATCGACCGAACTGGCGCGATGACCGTGACGTGGCTCTCGCGGGACGCGCTACCGCGACTGAAGGGGTGCGGCGATGAGTGCGAAGAACGTCAGGCGAACCTGGGGCGGAGTCCTGTCGCTCGTACTGCCGCTCGTCGTGGTGGGCGCCTCCGCGATGGCGATCAGCTACGCCACGCTCATCGATGTCGCCCGCGTGAACGGAATGCCGCTGCCCGAGCTGTTCCCGATTCTCATCGACGTCGGCACTGTCGCCTGCATGGTCGCCGCAGCCCAATTCCGCACCCTTGGCATCAACGGGCGCTGGCTCGCCCACGTGACCTTCTTCGCGTTGTCGGGCATTTCGGTCTTCGCGAACGCGACGCACGCGCTCGGCGCTGCCGACCTGACCGCGACAACACTCGGCGTCGCGATCATGCTCGCAGCGACGCCGCCGGCCGCGCTCGTGGCAATCACGCACTTGGTGATGAAGCTCGTCCCCGACATGAAGGAGCGCGAGCGGATCGCCGCGGCATCCGCGACCAGCGATCCTGCACGTCACGACGCGACCGTGAAGTCGTCGCGCCGCGACACTAGCCGTCGCGACACCGCGAGCACGAGCGTCACGACTGCGACAGGCCAGGCGTCGCAGTCCGTCGATGTCGCGACAACCGAGAAGGGGGACGACGATAGTGTCGCGCACGCCGCGTCGCGTGAGACGGCGACGACGCGACAGGCAGGGCCCGGGACGCCCGCACCGGTGTCGCACGCATCGACGGGGTCGTGGAGCGTTGACGCGCGTATCCGCGAGTCGCTCGAGAGGGGCGCGACGCCGTCGGGCCGCGAGGTCGCAGACTGGCTCGGCGGGAAGTCGACGCGCACTGGGCAGCGCTACCTCGCCGCCTACCTCGAACGCGAGAACGCAGCCTGACCGCACTCCACCGTGTGACGCATCCGCGCGTCTGCTGCGCGCAATGAGGGATCGGTGAGGCGTGTACGACGATGAACTGACACCTGAGGACTACGGCATGACCGAGCCCGACCCAGTCGCGCCGGATGGCGAGAGCGGCGGGCTCAACCCGCCGATCGACTGGTGGAAGCTCGGCCAGCCCGAGCGGCGCGCCCAGCTGAACCGTGTGTGGTCCTTCACTCAGCGGCTGGTGCGCTCGTACCGACTGCCGGGCGAGATCGTGCCGCCGTGCTGGTTCCGGCACGAGGAGATGGTGCAGGAGCTGCTTTCGCTCATGCAGTACCGCAACGAGCAGCAATTCATTGAGCAGCAGTCCCCGGGCGCGGCTCTCGACTTCCACTACCAGCTCGGGATGTGGACGGCGAGGATGCGCGCCTGGACCCTGGAGGCCGGCTGCAAGCCCAACGAGCACCTCACGAAAGCGCTCCCGATGTGGGTCGTGCCGCACAGCTCAGCCGCGACCGCGGTCGAGCGTGAGTTCGACGAGCTACTTCAGCAGATGACGGATGAGGAGTAGGGGAATGGCCGACATGTGGGCGTCGTTCACCGGGACGATTCGAGAGCTGTGGGCGACCGGCCGCGGCCGGTTCGCAATCTTCACGACCGTCGCGCTCACGCTGCTGGTGGTCGGGTCGATCGTCGCGATGAACGTCGCACTCGCTCCGCAAGCGACACCGCCGACTACGACCACGCCAGCTGAGCCATCCGAAGAGCTGTTCCCCGACGCATCCGTCGAGACTCAGAAGCCGGGCGGGGCACCGGTCATCATGGACAACGGGCAAGTCGACGTCGGAGGACCCGGGATCCCCGCGAACATCGACGGCTGGGTCGAGCCTGAGGATCCAGAGGCCGAGCCGGACAAGCACACGGGGCTCACGCCCTGGCCGGCCGAGGTTCCGCTCGACGCGCTCACGACCCCCGCGTACGACGACGTTCCCGTCGCTGAGTGCACTGCTTCGCAGATCCCTGAGGCCCGCGCGATGGGAAACGACATCATTGCGTACCTATTCACCTGGGACACGTCGACGGCAACCTTCGACCAGTGGGCGGCGCCGCTGGACCGCGAGTGGAACCGCCTGTACGGCTACTACGGCGGTGACGGGATGAATGGCAAGGGCGACACCGGGCTGATCGAAGACCGGTTCAAGTCCATCGGCATCAGCGAATCCACGTGGGCCGGATGGGCGCAGAACGGTGTCCGCAGCGAGGTACGCATCAATCAGGTGGTGACGACCGCCCCGAAGCATTCGCTGATGCAGCTCGACTACGCGGTGACCATCACCCGAGCCGGTGACGGCATCGAGCCCGAATCCGCGGTGGAGACGGTCACGGTCGTTCTCACCGCCCCATGCGCCCACGAGAATTGGCCGAGCACGGCGTCCGGGTGGGACATGACCGGG
Organism: Agromyces mariniharenae; assembly: GCF_008122505.1. NCBI lineage: Bacteria > Bacillati > Actinomycetota > Actinomycetes > Micrococcales > Microbacteriaceae > Agromyces > Agromyces mariniharenae. The sequence goes on from NZ_VSSB01000002.1 coordinate 250,570, forward strand.
CTTCAGCTGTTCGACTTCCACGGTTGGGCGTCGGAGTAGCTCGTGAAGTTCATGTTCCGGGCTGCCGGTGTGCTGCTCGTCGTGCTCGCGGTCGCGATCATCGGTCCGATCGCGGTGGTCGTGACGCTCCTCGCAAGCGGTGCGGAGGCGGCATCCTGCGCGCCACCGCAGGTGGTCGACAGCCCGGTCGCTGAGCTCGACGCTGAGCAGACGCAGAACGCGGGAATCCTCATCGGAGCGGCGAAGGCACTCTTCCCGGACGAGGCGACCGCGCGCCGCGCAGCGCTGGTGGCGATCGCCACGGCGCTGCAGGAGTCCGGGCTTCGCAACATCGACCACGGCGACCGCGACTCGCTCGGCCTCTTCCAGCAGCGCCCGTCGATGGGATGGGGCACGCCGGAGCAGATCATGGACCCGGCGTACGCGGCGGGCCGGTTCTATCAGGCACTCGCACAGGTGGCGGGATGGCAGCAACTGCCGGTGACGATCGCGGCACAGAAGGTGCAGATCTCCGGCTTCCCCGACGCGTACGCGAAGTGGGAGAGCACCGCAGCGGCGACGATCGATACGCTGTGGGCGCACGTTGGGCCGGTGTCGATCCCGGCTGAGGTGGGATGGACGGGCATGACCGGGTCGGCGGCAGATGCCGCACAGAACACCGGCGGATGCATCGCTTCGGGCGAGCTCGTGCTGCCGCTGGCGGCCGGCTACACCCTCACGGATGGCTACGGATGGCGCAACCTCGGCATGGGAACGAATCCATTCCATCGCGGCGTCGACCTCGCAGCCGACTGCGGGACACCGGTGTACGCGATGATGAGCGGCCGCGTCGTGTCCGCCGACTCACTCACGATCCTCATCGAGACGCCTGGTGCCGGGCAGATCGGCTACCTGCACACGGCACCGGCCGATCACCTCGTGCGCCCCGGCGACCGGGTCGCAGCTGGACAGCAGATCTCTGCGGTCGGCACACAGCCGCCGTCGACCGGCTGTCACCTCGACGTTCGCGTGAACCCGGAGGGCGCGACGGATCCGCGCGTCCTCGCGCTCGTGCCTGACCCCGGGGCGGGCGGCTGGGTTGATCCCGAAGAGTTCACGCGGGCGTTCGGGGTCGGTCTCTGCGGACCCGAGGTCTGCACTCGCGCGGCGTGAATGACGACGCGCTCCTCCGACCTGACCGGGTGAGGCCCTCGATCTCATGGTGTGCCCCACTAGACAAAATTGAGCCAACGGCTTTACAGTGAGTCACTGTAAACAGGGGGCTTTATGAGGAGGTTTGGAGGGGCATCATGGCGACGGAATGGGTACTACTCCCTGTGCCGCAGGAAGACTATGCGGAGCTGAAGCACATGGTCGAGTACCGCCAGCGACAGCGGGGGGAGGCGGTCTCCCCGTCGACGGAGGAGTTGCGCGGGGACGAAATGGCGGTGGACACGGTACTGCGTGCCGCGTTCGGTGAGCATCGGCCGTGGCCCGCTTCCGCGCTTGCTCGCCTCGCTGAGGGCTCGACGCTCACGACGCAGCGCTGGACGAAGGTCATGAACCTGTGCGCCGAGCATCCGGGGGAGACGTTCTCCACTGAGGAGGTGTCCGCGAAGACTGGAATTCCGGTCAACGAGTGGCGCGACGCGTGCCGCAAGATCGGGCCTCACCTCAAGAGGCACTACCCGGACGTGCCGCTGTGGGATCGGGAGCCCTACATCGGCGAACCGATGTGGCCCCTCGTGACTATCGCTGGCCGGCACCTCAAGGTGCGCGACCAGCTGTACGTCGGCATCACCGAGGAGCAGGCGAAACGCTGGAAGGAAATCCGGTGAACGCCTCGGGTGACACGGCACTGCGTCGGTACGCATCGCTCGGCGAGGCTCTGCGCGACAAGCGCTACCCACTTGAGAACCACGCCCATATCAAGCGGTTCACCTCGGTCGTTGGGATCGAGGGATTCTATGAGACGACTGGCTACATTAGAGCGGTCCGTGCCGACGGCGGTCCCGACCTGCGGATCTACTACGGCGGGACGAACGGATTCGTCTCCGAGGAGGAAGTCATCCGCGCCGCGGGCGACGAAACGCCCCGGGGGCCAAGCATCACTCGGAAAGGCCTCTGGCGAATCGGCCACCCGACGGGCGCGCCAGGGCGCGACGCGGGCGCCCGTCGAAGCCTGGCACGCGAGTACGGCACCTGCCCGAGATGCTTCACGAAGTTCTCCGCGAGCGGGACGTGCGGCTGTACTGATTGACTGGAGTGCGCGGGCATGTGAATCAATGTGCCGAGCCGACAGGCGGCTCGGAAAGGGCCAACGATTCACATGGACACGAAGACCCTCGTCACCCCGGGCGAGATCGACCCGGGTGTGAGTCCCTCGAACTCGTGGCCGATCTTCACCTGGATCGGTCAGCAGGTCGGCAACTTCCAGACGCTCGGGGTCGTTGCGATGGTCGCGCTGCTCATCGCGGGCATCTTCACCTGGGTCGCCGGGTCGGGGAGTGACAACTCGAGACAGCAGACCGCGGGCAAGTGGATGGTGTTCCTCTCCGTCCTGGGCGCGGTTCTCATCGGTGCGGCGCCCGCCATCATCAAGTGGGCGTCCGGCCAGAACCCGATCAGCTGATTAGGGGGCTGAGACATGGGCTGGCTCGGCGATTGGATCGGTGACGGCTTCCTCGACATGCTTCGTGCCGGGATCCTCGGCCTTGCGGCGTTTGTGGGAGACATCCTCAACGGCATCTTCACGATCGACTCGCGAACGACCGACGGGCGACCGACCGACGCCGACCTGGAGGCAGCCACGAGCGTCGGCAACCTGGTGCTGTATCTCGCGGTGCCGTTGACGATCGCCGCCATGATCTGGCAGGTCATGCGCTCAGCCTCAAAGGGGCGTGCGGAAGGTGTGCTGCGTGCGTTGGTCGGCGGCGTCGCGATGGTCGCCGGCACCCGGATCGTCTTCTGGTACGGCCCCGAGATGGTGCGTGGCTTCGACGAGACCACGATCGCCCTGCTCGACGCGTTCGAGTCGGGGCCGGGCGGGCTCGGCACGACCCTCATGGAGGGTGTCGGGCTCCGCAAGGTCGGTGACGAGTGGCAATCGACCGGCGGCGGCGAGTACGAGCCTCCGGTGTGGATGGTGTTCAGCGCCGCGGGCGGCAACCCGCTCGGCATCCCGCTGATCCTCTGGCTGCTGATGGCGGGCGCGGCACTCGCGCTCATGATGATGCTCGCGTTCCGCCGGTGGGCGGTCGTTGCGATGATCGCCCTCGCGCCGCTCGCGCTCATGTTCCTTCCCGCCGAGAAGGCGTCGAAGAACATGATCGGACTGTGGGTGAAGATCTTCATCTCGCTCGTTGCGGCGAAACCGCTCGCCGCGATCATCCTGTCGCTCTCGGCCAAGATGGTCTCCGTCTCGGCGAGCATGAACCTGGTCATGTTCATCGCGGCGTTCGTGGGGCTGCTCGTCGCCGCGTTCGCGCCGGTGATCGCCATGAAGTTCTTCGGCTTCCTCGGCACTGAGATCACTGAGGCCTACGCACGCGCTGCGGGCGAGGGCAACCTCAAGCAAGGTGCGCAGAAGGCAGGTCGAGGCGCGCGGTCGCTCGTCGGGGTGGCACGCGGCGGCGGTGGCTCTGGTCATCGCAGCCCGAAGCCGGTGCCGAACCGCCCCAGCGGCGCGAGGTTGGACGGCAAGCAGTCTCGTCCCGTGCCGAACAAGCCGAAGCACACCTCATCGTCGAACTCCGGCTCGAGGCCGAACCCGAGCTCGGGGCCGGGCCCGTCGACCCGTGCGGCCCCAAAGCCTTCGCCGCCGCCGAGCCACCAACCGCGACCCGTCCCCAGACAGTAATTCGACGAAACGAGGCAGACCATGACCAAGGAAGCATCCGCGGGTGTGCCCCGCCTCGCGTTCCCCGGGCGTCGTCGCACCGGGGTGGTCGGGACCTTCGACCCGGCGCAGCTCATCGTTGCCGGCGTCGGCGCCGGTCTCGCCATCCTCAGCATGTTCACGGGACCCGACCCGATCCAGGGCCTGACGCTTGCGTTTGTCCCGTCGGCGGCGCTGATCGTCGCTGGGCTCTGGTCCGACCAGTACGGCTACCCGCTCCTATCCACCCTTCTCCAGAGAGCGATGTTCACCATGAGGAAGAGCCTCGGACAGACGAGCTACCGGCGCCCCGCCGGCGTGCCCCTCTCGGGCGCCGGGAGACTGCAGCTGCCCGGTGCGCTAAGCAGCCTTCGCCTTCTCGAGGCGACGGGCGGTGGCGCGATCATGGAGGACGCGGCATCCGGAACCGCGACGGCCGTGATCGAGGTGACGTCGCCCGGCTACGGTCTTCTCGACGACAGCGACCAGGAAGGTCGGGTGGCGGCGTGGGCGCAACTGCAGTCCGGCCTCGTCAACCACGTCGGTTTGGCACGGGTGCAGGTGCTGAACACGTCCCGAGTCGCGCAACCGAAGCAACTCCGCGACTATTACGAGCGCCGCGTCTCCGACCTGGTGTCGGACTGGGCGCGCGAACAGTACGAGACCCTGCTCCACGCCGGGGTCGCGACCACCACCACGCACCGACAGTACGTCGCCGTTGTCCTCGAAAAGTCGAGGATCGGCAAAGAGGTCCGTGCACAAGGTGGCGGAACGGCCGGCCTGATCTCCGTGATGGCCCGCGAGGTCGCGACAGTACGGAGCGCGCTGACGGATTGCTCAGTGACCGTCCGGCACTGGCTTGGCGCCCGGCAGCTGTCGGCGGTGACGCGCATCGCCTATGACCCGACCACCGGCGACCTGATCGACGACCGCGCCGCCGATCGTGCGGGCGTTGCACCCTCGACAGCCGGGCCGATGGCCGGCGAGGAGCGCTGGGACCACATCCAAGTCGATGAAGTGTTCCACCGAACATTCGAGATCACCGAGTGGCCGCGTATCCCGACTCTGCCCGACTTCCTCAACGCGGTGAACACGCTTCCGTTCCAGCACACGATGTCGCTGTACCTCACCCCGATCAAGCTCAAGCAGTCAATGTCCCGCATCAAGCGTGAACGCGGGGCGATCGACTCGAACCGGGAACTGCGCCAGAAGCGCGGCAACTACCGCGAGGACAACGCGTTCGAAAGACGCGAGCGGCAAGCCATCGACGAGCGTGAGGAGGAACTCACGCAGGGCTTCGGTGACCTCGAGTACATCGGCCTCATCACCGTGACCGCGACCACACTCGAGGATCTCGACGCGTACTCGAGCGAGCTGCGCACCGCCGTCGAGGGCAAGGGCATGGAGGCCCGGCCGATGTTCGGACAGCAGCTTGCCGCGTTCAACTCGTCCGGCCTGCCATTTGCGCTCGCACCGGCGAAGACGCGCGGGGTGAAGGTGTGGTGAACGGCATGAAGAGCAGAGCATTCGTCGGGAGCGTCATCCCTGAGCGTGAGACCCGCGCCGCCCGGAAGGCGCGCGAGATCGAGATGCGCGAGCGACTCGCCGCGGCTGCGCCGCCAAAACGACAGCCGGCACCGAGCGCGGAGCCGAAGGCGAAGGCGTGGGGCGATCGCAGCCCGAAGGCGTGGTGGGGTCCGGCGCACGTGACCCCGCGTCCGCATCGTGCGAGTTCGCTCGTCACCTCGTACGCCTACCCCTTCCTGACCGAAGAAGGCCTCGGCACGCGAGGCGTCTGGATGGGCAAGCTCGCCGACATCAGCGGCGGCGGCGACTTCGTGTTCGATCCCTACGAACTCTACAACGCCGAGTACGTCACCGGCACGTCGATGGTATGGATCGGCACGGTCGGCACCGGCAAGTCGGCAGGCGCGAAGTCGTTCGCGTGCCGGATGGCGACCATGGGTGTGAAGGTCACCGTCGCGTCAGATCCGAAGGGCGAGTGGGCTCCCGTCGCCGAGGCGATGGGCGGAAAGGTGATCACGCTTTCGCCGTCGGGCGATCAGCGGCTGAACCCGCTCGATGAGGGTCCCCGCGACTCTCGACTGAGCGACGCCGCATGGGCACGGCTGGTGAAGTCCCGCCGGCGACTGCTCCTGTCGTCGATCATCCCGTCGCTGATCGGCCGCGACCTCAAGCCGGCCGAGCACACCCAGCTCGACATCGCCCTCGACCGTGCCGTCGACGACCGTGCTCGGAGAGGCGAAGTCACCATCCGTGACGTCTACCGGTGGCTCGTCGACCCCGAGCACGGTCGCAGCGGAGCGCCGGCCGCCGATTCGGACGTAGCGCACGGAATGCGCCGACTCGTCGAGGGCGACCTCGCCGGCGTGTTCGACGGCGAGTCCACCGTCGAGTTCGACGCCGACGCTCCGATGGTCGTCATGGACACCTCGGGCTTCATGGGCGCATCCGGGACGCTGCTCTCGGTCGCGATGACGGTCGTCGCGGCCTGGGTCGAAGCGGCCGTCATGGACCCGAATGGCGGGCGTCGCATCCTCGTCTACGACGAAGGGTGGCGGATGCTGCGCGACGAGCTCATGCTGCTGCGCATGAGCGAGCAGTGGAAGCTCGCCCGACAGTACGGCCTCTGCAACCTGCTCGTCATGCACCGCATCACTGACCTCGACATGGTCGGCGACCAAGGCTCGGCCGCACGAGCGATCGCGCAGGGCCTGCTGACAGACGCCGAGATCCGCGTCGTCTACCGGCAGGAAGCCGACGTGCTCGAGGCGACGAAAGAAGGCCTCGGACTTACCGATCGCGAGATCAGCGAGGTTTCGGCCCTTCCAAGGGGCATGGGCCTGTGGAAGATCGGCAAGCGACCCTTCCTGGTGAGCAACATCCTCACCGAGCAGGAACTGGAGGTCTTCAAGACCAGCGGCCGCTTCGAGGTCGAGATCCCCGACGAGATCCTCGTCGACCCGTCGCCGAGAACGCTGGCCGTCGTGGGTCAGAGCCAGCTCTACCCGATCGGATGGCAGGCCGAATCGGGCGAGAAGTCCGCACGCGACGAATACCAGGAACTCGAGTTCGCTCAGCGTGGGCTCGAGGCCTCTCGCGCCGACACGCAGAAAGACGAAGTGAGTACTGTCGGGTGTGACTCGCCGTCGATCCATGCGGCCACGAAGCCGGGCAAGTACTGCATCCGATGCGGTGAGCAGATCGCCGACGTCGAACCGGATGGCGCGGCGGCATGAGCTTGATTCTGCAGAGGAGCGCCCGGATGGACCCGTTCATCATCGACTCGGGCATCGAGGCGAAACTCATCCGGGTGTGGCAGGTGATCACGCACCTGCAGACGTCCGCTGTGCGTCGTCCCATCCCGACGTGGGAGGAAGACGGTGAACCGTGCGGCATCGCCGAGGAGGACTGGGACTACGAGAACCCGGACTGGTGGGGTCCGGACCACGACCGGCAGATGGTGTTCGTGTGCGAGGCGATGAAGACCTACGTGGTCGACTGCCTCATGATGAGCGCCCCGGCATTCGACCTCGGCGAGCTGATGAAGCCGCCGGTCGAAGGGGACTCCAGCGGGTTCGACGAGCTGCACGGTCTCGCCCAGGAAGCACGTGTCGAAGCGATGGAGCTATCTTTCCGGCGGGAAGAGCCCGAGGCGCACAAGTACGTCCGCATCCAGCACCGTTGCGACATGATCAGCCAGCTCAGCTGGTACATCCCCGGAATCAGGCGCGCCGAGAACGCGAACGACGCCGACCCGGTGTGGCAGTTCGAACAGACCCGCGAGCTGATCACCACCGCCGAGCGGCACCTCCGTGAGTCAGGCGAGTGGTGACCTCAACGCTCGAACAGCTCGCCGCGACCTGCGAGATCGTCGGCCGGAACAAGATCAGTTCGGGCCGCCTCGCGGCTGTCTGGCTCGCCCAAGCCGCCGCGGTCGAGCGATACCGCGGCGCCGTCGAGCAGGAAGGACTCTCAGAGCTCGCGGCCGCACTGCGGGCGCACGGTCAACTACACCGAGCCGTGGTCGCGTCGATTCCGGTTGGAGAGGGCGACATGCCGGCCACACTGATGTGGGCGCACGCCGATGTCCTCGCCGTCGCGCGCACCATCCCCGACCTCACGGTCGGGTGGTTCGTCGCGATCCGCAGAATCGCCCGCGCCGACCCGGTGCTCGCAGCCCTCACCCGTGAGCAAGCGCGCAAATCGCCGGGACTGCTCGTCACAGCGCACCTCGCCGCCGCGGTAGAGGAATCCGCGGACGTCATCGACGACCACATCGAACACCTCAAAGAGGTGCTCCGGCTCTGACCGGTTCGGTGCGCGGCCGCGCCGCATTAGGGATTCGTGGCCCGTCGAAACCGTGAAGACCCCAACCAGCTCGCGTTCGACATTTGGAACCTCGACGACCTCCCCGAACCGGCACCGGCTGCGTCGCTCCCCCCAGCGGCGAAGCCGGTGCCATCCGCGCTGTTCGACCTCGGCGGCCGTGAATCGCCGCTCGCGACATCCGCCCGGGTGAACCTGCGCGCAGACGAACCCGCCGCCACTGCGGTCGACGGTTCGCACGCGCCGGAGCGTGGCCGGCCTGGGCGCGCTGAGCGTGGAGGCCAGGGCCGGCAGGGCAGCGCGCTGGCGTACCGTTCGAGTGCGGCCGAGCGTGTGCGGCGCGGCATCGACGCCGTCCGGGTCCTCAAGCTGCTCGAACGAGAGCAACGGCCAGCGACCAACGACGAGGCGGCGACTCTCCAGGCCTGGCCGGGATGGGGGGCGGTCCCGGAGCTGTTCAACGAGCGGTCCCGCCGGTTCACCGACGAGCGCGCGGAACTGCGCGAGCTGTGGACCAATGACGAGTGGCACGCGGCGGCGCGCACGACGATTAACGCGCACTACACCGACCCCGCGATCACCCGCCCGATATGGGACACCTTGACGGGGCTCGGGCTCATGAGCGGGACCGTGCTCGAGCCGGGCAGCGGGTCGGGCAACTTCCTCGGCCGCGCCCCCGAGCGGCTACGAATGGTCGGAATCGAACTCGACCCGACCTCGGCGGCGATCAGCCGCCACCTGCACCCCACCGCACAAGTGAGAACCGAATCGTTTGCGGACACGAAACTCGACCCGCACGGGCCCGACGCGGACGGGTTCGACGCGGTCATCGGCAACGTGCCGTTCGCCGACACGCGCCTGCACGACCGGTCTACAACCCGGACCGGTTCACCATGCACAACCACTTCATCGCGAAGTCCCTGCAGATGACCAAGCCAGGTGGCTTGATTGCGGTCCTCACCTCGAGGTGGACCATGGACGGCAAGGACTCCCGAGTGCGCAAACGGTTCGCCGAGCACGCCGATCTCGTCGGTGCTGTCCGCTTGCCGAACGGCGCACATCGCGGCACAGCAGGAACCGACGTCGTCACCGACCCCTTGAGGAAGGCTTCCGCGCGCACTCAATGCCAAACTATTCTTCACGATCATGGCGGCGCTCGCCGAGGCCAGGGTGGCTGGATCAGCTCGCGCACCCGCGAGGCATCGCGCGCGGCCGGCGGTGCGCCCAAGTTGCACGGCCGGCAGGCGTGTGGACCAGGTGCGCGGCGGCCTCTGTTCATCGGGCGATCCGGTCGCTGCGCTCGACGAAATCGGCTGCTCCGATTGGGCACGCCGACATGACTGGGCTCCCGAGCGCCGAGTTGAAATCTGACAGAGTGGTGTGCGGGAGGTTGCCTTGAGCAGGATCGTCGATAACGGCGTCGTGACGCTGTCGGTCGCGCTCAATGATGTACTGCCGCACTCCGTGGCCTTCGACGCGTGCGTCGGGTACTTCAACCTCCGTGGCTGGCGTCTCCTGCGAGACGCGATCGGTCAGATGCAGCCGGGCGACGGCAGCCGTCCGCCGGTTAGGTTGCTCGTTGGCATGGCAATGTCAGCGGACGAGGCGCTGCGCCAAGCACTCGAAGGTGGAGCACCGGCAGTTGACCGGCCCGCGGCAGTGCGGCGCTCTGAACAGGCAGTCCTTGGATTCGCTCAGCAGCTTGTGTGGGGCGTGCCGACGAAGACGGACGAGGCTGGCCTGCGGCAGCTGCGAATGGACCTGCAGGATGGCCTGCTTCAGGTGAAGTTTGCGGCACGTGAGCCGCTCCACGCCAAGCTCTATGTCGCCCACATTCCGTCCGGTCCGAACGGGTTCAGGCAGGCGGTGGTCGGTTCCTCCAACTTCACCTCCGCCGGCATGAGCAAGCATGGCGAACTGAGCCTCGAGGAGACCGACCAGCAGCTGACGGCGGAACTCGCTGACTGGTTCGACGCGCGCTGGGACGACCCGTTCTCCATCGATGTCACTGACGACCTCATCAACGTCCTCGAAGAGTCCTGGGTTCGGGAAGAGCAGCCGAGCCCGTACCACGTCTACCTCCGCCTGGCATACGAATTGTCACGCGACGCCCGCGCCGGCCTCACCCTCGATATCCCCACCGAAGTGCGCAAGGTGCTGCTCCCGCATCAGGAGAGTGCGGTGCGGGTTGCGACCCGCCTGATTGAGCGAAAGGGTATCGCCGTCATTGGCGATGTCGTTGGGCTCGGCAAGACACTGACCGGCACAGCTATCGCAGCCACGGTTGGAGAGAGCGTCCTGGTGATTGCTCCGAAGAACCTGACGAAGATGTGGCAAGAGCACCTGGACCGCTTTCACATCCCCGGTCGGGTGATCAGCCTGAGTATGGTTCGCCGCGAGCTCCCGGAGCTTAGGCGCTTTCGACTGGTGCTGATCGATGAATCGCACAACCTCCGGAACCGCCAGCGCAAGGCGTGGAACGCGATCCGCAGTTACATCGACGAGAACGACTGCAAGGTCGTCCTCCTGACCGCGACAATGTTCAACGCGCGGCACAGCGACATCGGCGGCCAACTCGGGCTCAAGCTGCAGTCCGACGAGCCACTCGGCGTGCGCCCCGAGCACCTCATCAGCGAAATCGGCGCCGTTGATGTCGCCCGTAAGACTGGCGGTCGGCTCGACACGCTGGCTGCATTCGAGCATTCGGAGCACAACGAGGACTGGCAGCGGCTTCTGAGCGAGTTTCTCGTTCGCCGCACCCGTAAGTTCCTTGAAACCACCTACGGCTCGACGGATCCTGTCTCCGGGGAGACGACGCTAGCTTTCCCCGACGGCACTCGGTTCCGCTTCCCTAAGCGCATCCCAGAGCCCCTCAAATATCCGGGCGGCCCGGCTGACCCCAATGACCGGCTCGCCACTGACGAGACCTTCCAGGCCGTTACCGGCTTGACCTACGCGCGGTATCAGCTCGGCCTTTATCTCGATGACGCGATCATTGCCCGCGACAAGGATGAGGCGGAACTGATTGAGGATCTGCGCACCGCGATCTCGGCTGCCGCGGGATTCATCCGCACGACGGCGCTCAAGCGGCTTACCTCTTCGGCACACGCTTTTATCCTGACGATCAAGCGAATGATCGCGCGCAACGCTGTGCTCGACTACGCCATCACCAGCGATTTGGCCGTGCCGCTCGGCAACTTCTCGGAGCAGTACTTCGAGCTGGACGACTACGACGGTGATGCGGATGAGGCGGACGGCGTCGACGATTCAGCCTCACCGTCGTGGGGAGTTGGTTGGACGGCGGATCAGTGGCTTGCCTATGCCCGCGGAGCGTACGAGCGGGTCGCCCAGAAACAGCCGAGGGGCATTCGGTGGGCGCGACCCTCCTTGTTCGAGTCGTCCAGGCTGCTGAATGACCTGCGCGAAGATTCGCGCACGCTGCAGGGGCTTCTTGACGACTACGGCGTGTGGGAGCCAGAGAACGACACCAAGTTGGATGCACTCGGCCGCCTGATTGATGCCCTCCCAATGGGCGAGAAGGTTCTGGTGTTTAGCGAGTACAAGGACACGGTGGATTATCTCGCCGAGCACTTGCCGCGATGGACGCAGCGCCGCTTCGCAGCGGCGAGCGGCGCATCCGGCGATCCCGTCCGGCTGGCACGCCGCTTTGCGCCTCTGGCCAACGCGCACCTCGGCGGGCTGCCCGAGGGGGAGTCCGAGCTTGATGTCCTCCTTACCACAGACGTGCTCAGCGAGGGTCAGAACCTGCAGGACGCTGGAATCGTCGTCAACTGGGATCTGCCGTGGACCATCATCAAGGTCATCCAGCGCGCCGGCCGCGTCGACCGCGTCGGGCAGCAGGCGGATACCATCCGGGTCATGTCGTTCCTACCCCAGGCGGGGGTGGAGGGGGTGATTCAGCTGCGGGCTCGACTGTTGCAGCGGCTCAAGAACTCCGAACAGATCCTCGGCGGCGGCGAGCGTTTCTTCGATGACGACGACTTTACGACCGACCTGGCGGGGCTATTCGACGGCACCGCCGATCTCGGCGAAGACGAAGGCGAAGTGGACTCGTCGAGCTACGCACTGCGCATCTGGGAAAGCGCCAACGACCGTGACCGGAGGATCGCCCTCGATCTTCAGAAGGTCGTGTATTCGACCAAGCACTCGGACGCCGGGCGCGACGTCAGCGTCGTGACCTACGGTATTACCGACGCCGGCACCGATTTGCTCGTGCGCTCGACCGCGCTCGACGTGGTATTCCTTACCCCGATGGAGGCGCTGGCCGCCTCCGAAAGCGAGCCGGGCGAAGCGCCGGCCGCGGTGCTGGGCACGCATCTCGAGCACGTCGAGCGCGCCGCCAGTGCCATGATCAAGCATGTGCGCCAGAACACCGTGCTGCTCAATCATGGGCTTCGAAAACGTCTCTATGACTTCCTAATGAAGCAGAGCGGTCGGATCGACCTGCCCGCGCTGACGCACGCTCAGATCGGACAGTTGGTCGAAGCCGTCACGTCCAACCCCCTTCGAGAGAGCGCCAAGAGCGAGGTGAACGCGATTCTGCGTTCCGTCCGTGTGCTCGGAGAGGATGGTGGACAGCTCGAACGCCTGCTCGCGCTGCATGAGGACCATCTATTGGTGGATGTCCGCGACCTTGGTGTCGACCGGGTGCAACTCGTGACGTCGGTGGGCTTCAATCCGTTGACGTCGGCAGATGGGGTGGAATTACTTGCCTGAGGTAACGCGTGTGCGGGCGATCCTAAACGCCTTCGAACGGGGCGGGCTACGATCGGTCTTCGTTGATGAACTGGGATGGGAGAACCCCGGGGGCGCGAGCCCTACGACGGCCATAAACGTGGACGGCGAGGTGTTCGCGGCATCGATCGTCGCGACGCTCAAGGAGTTCCGCGTCTACTCGGTTGCCTGCGACGAAAAGCCGTCGCGGAGTTCGATGCGCCGGATCGATCACCAGCTAGCAGAACTCTCTCCGGAGCGTCTTGAAATATTCGAGTCCGCAGGGTCGTGGACTTGGCACTGGCCGCGCCGGACGAACGCGGGAACTACAACCTACGAAACCGTTGAGACGCTGCCGCGAACGCTCCCGACCTTTCTCGCCCAGCGGCTGACGGGGCTTGAGTTCACCATCAACGAACTCAAGAAGGGCATAACGCTCGTCGACGTGCGTGACCGCGTCCAGGGCAACTTCGACGTCAGCGCCGTGACGAAGCGATTCTATGACCGCTTCGCGAAGGAGCAGGTCGCGCTGGCGAACGCCATTGAGGGCCTTCCCAGCAATCGACGGTTCGACTACTCGACGACGCTGCTCAACCGGCTGATGTTCCTTTACTTCTTGCAGAAGAAGGAGTTCCTCAACGGGGACGTCAACTACCTCGAGAACACGCTCCGGGCCGTGCGCGACATCAAGGGCAACGACCGCTACTACTCCTTCTACCGGGATGCCCTGCTGCCGTTGTTCTTTGACAAGTTGAACGATCGGGACGGCCACGTCGCCGACCCCGACATCCGACGCATCCTCGGCCATATCCCATACGTCAACGGCGGCATCTTCGGGCGGACTGACATCGAAGTCGAACACTCCGACACGCTGCTCGTGCCGGACACAGCGTTCGAGAAGATCTTTGAGTTCTTCGGCGCCTTCAGTTGGCATCTGGACACCCGCCCGACGCAGAACTCGGACGAAATCAACCCTGAGGTGATCGGCTACATTTTCGAGCAGTTCATCAACCTCGCGTCCTCGGGCAAGAAGGAAAACGGCGCCTACTACACGCCGCACGACGTCACGGCCTACATGGTGTCGCAGGCGCTGATCCCGCGCATCTTCGACGACTTCGAAGCGATCGAGGACGCTTTCTCCCTGCTCCGAGCGGACCCGGATCGGTATCTCCAGCCGACAATGCTCAAGGGCTGGGATGCCGACGTGGGCATGTGGCTGCCCATCCCGTCTGAACTCGAGGACGCCTGGGCGGCCGGCCCCAGCGAATGGTCGAGGCTGGACGCTGCCCCCGAGTCGAGCGATCTGAACCTGCCGGGGGAGACGTGGGTTGAGACGCTCCACCGGCGCGATCGCGTCGAGCTGATCCGGAGCCGCGCGGCGGAAGGCGGCCTGCGCAGTGTCAACGACCTCGTTACGTACAACCTGAATGGGCAGCTGCTCCTCACAGACGCCATCGATCGGATCAGCAACCCCCTGTCGGTAGTGCGATTGTTCCGCCGATTGTCGGAGCTGTCCGTCTTCGACCCGACCTGCGGTTCGGGCGCTTTCCTCTTCGCCGCGCTGGAAGTGCTCGAGGATATCTACGCCCACATTGTCGACATTGCGGCCGCGACCGGAGTCGCCTCGCAGCTCGGCGACTACGCAAGCCAGGCCGCGCGTCCGAGTGGCAAGCGTTACTTCATCCGGAAGCACATCGCGATCACGAACCTCTACGGCACCGACCTGATGCCTGGGGCAATCGAGACGGCCAAACTCCGTATCTTCCTCGCCCTCGCCGCCTGCGTTGACTCGTACGACGACTTCAAGCCGCTGCCGGACCTTGACTTCAATCTGAAGGCCGGCAATCTCGTAGTCGGGTTGAAGGACGCCGCGGACGTTCACCGCGTCGGGAACGACCTCGTCGCGGAGGCCTACCTCCAGGGGTTCGACTCGCGCATCGACGAGCACGTCGATCTCTACAACCGGTTCCGCCATGCGGTTCAGTCGGACTCGCCAGAGCAGGAGGCGCTCAAGTCCGCCCTCCGCGAGAACGAGGAACTGCTTCGGCCGGACTGTGACCGAACGTACGCTCAGGTCGCGGGTATCCCCGACGCCGACTTCGACGACTGGGTGGAATCGGCGAGGCCGTTCCATTGGTTCTGCGAGTTCCCGGAGATCATCCGGCGTGGCGGATTCGATGTTGTCGTCGGCAATCCGCCGTACGTCAAGCGAAGCGAGATCGAGGGGTACTCTGTCGCCGGCTACAAGACTTCGACCTGCGCCGATCTCTATGCGCCGTGCTACGAACGCAGCCTTTCGCTCACGCACCCGGACGGTCGCCACGCCTTCATCGTGATGGCCTCATTGACTGTTTGGGATGCCTTTGCGCCGCTTCGAGACGTCATCAGCGAGCGGGGCGGTGCGGAGTGGTGGAGCACTTACGGCAAGATCCCGGCGGCGCTTTTCCGGGGCGTGCGTGTCAGGAACACCATCGTGGTGCTCGGACCGGGCGAGGGTCGCTACGTCACGCGCCACCACATTCACACCGCCCGTCAGCGTAGCTGGCTGTTCCCCACGATCGAATACGCGGCGAGCACGCGAGACGGTGCCGATTGGCCGGTGCGTGGCGGTGTCGCCACCAGCGTGCTTGAACGGCTTCGTGACCTCGCGGTGCCGACCCCACGGCGATCCGATGACGTGGTCTACCTCCGCCCGACCGCTTCGTACTGGTTCCCCGTTCTCCTTGGGCCGGCGCCAGTACTGGATTCAGACGGCAACGTTCTGGAGTCGGTGGACCGTCGCCTTCGCGTCGTGCCCCTAGGCGGCGATGAACAGGTGTCGGACGTCATCGCAACGCTCGGCGGGCGCCTGACCTACCTGTGGTGGACCGCGATCAGCGACGACTTCGATGTCTACGCTCGCGAGACGACCGCACCGCGGGCGCTCGCGCTCGCCGCGCGTGGCAGCGACGGCTGGGTAGACGCAGTGGCGGACGTGGAAGAAGCGGCTCGCACTGTTGCCTACGTCAGTCTCAATAAGCAGTGGTACTTCAACGTGCGCTGGAACAACGTTCGCCCGACCACGGACAAGCTTGACAGGATCGCGCTGCAGTCGTTGGGCGGGACCGAGGAGGACTGGCGGGCCCTTCATATCTTGTATCGCCAGGTAATGCGATCGTCGGGCGACAGCGCAAAGGGCCGCTACGTCACGAGCGATGAACTGGCATCGCTCCTCGGCTGGTAGGAGCGGAAGGGGCTCTAATGGCGGAAGCAGTCGACGGCATGGGACGCACTGTCGATGAGGCGCTTGGCGCGCTCCAGATCTTCAAGAACGTCGTGCTCTTCGGGCCGCCCGGCACTGGCAAGACATACGCGCGGGATCGGATTGCGGCGGCGTGGTTAACGCACAGCGGCCGACACGTAGTCACGGCCGGGACCATGAAGGATAAGGACGGCAACGACCGCTCCTTTCCGTTCTCCGTCACGCTGCACCCCTCAACCACCTACGAAGAGTTCGTCGAGGGGCTACGGTACGACGATACGAAGGGCATCCAGCGATTCGTTCTGCAACCGGGGTTTGTTCGATTGGTGGTTGAGGCAGCACGCAGTGACCCTGATCGCGACTACCTCATCCTCATTGATGAGCTGAACCGAGCGAACGTCCCAAAGGTCTTCGGCGATCTCCTGCTCACGGTTGAAGCCAGTAAGCGAGCCCAGTGGAACGGTACGGAGTGGGTCGATGGAACCCCAGTTACGCTGCCGTACTCGGGTCTATCGTTTGAGATGCCTAGCAATGTCTATCTGCTTGGCACGATGAACTCCTCCGACCGCTCGATTGCACCGCTCGATGCGGCGCTTCGCCGCCGGTTCGCATTCGTCTCCGTCGAACCGCTGTCAGGCGATCAACTACTCGGAGCGCTCGCGTCGGAGTACGACGTCGACGAAGCAACAGCGGAAATGATCTGGAAGCCGTCCGTCGGAGCGCTCGACACGATCAACGACGTGCTGACGAAGTGCCTTGGGCCGGATTCGCGACTTGGGCATAGTTACCTCTTCGTCGATCCGTCGAGTCTGGAGGCCGAACTGGAGACCGGCGCGTTAGGTGAAGTCTTCTGGATGACGACGGCCGGGCGGATGGATACCGGCTCCCAACTCCAGTTTCCGGCGACGGTCTGGAGCAATGCGTTTCTTCCTGGCGTCGGCTTCGCCGACCCGATGCAAGTCCCCACCGCTCAGGGGTCCGCCGGCGAAGTCGTCACGCGGTTCCGCGGGCGAACGTACACGCCGGCGATCACGCGCAACTCGGCGAACAACACGATCCGTCTCTCAAAGAATGGCGAGGGCGAGTCGGCGCTGCCGATGGCCGAGCTGACGGGCCACATTGCGCTGTTTCGTCCGATTAGCGGGACTGATAGAACGATGGAACTCGTCGTCGTCCCGCTCAGTCGCGCGGACGCGCTTTGGAGGGCGTCGCGGCCCGGTCAGCGCCCGAAAGAGGGCGAGGCCCGGACATGGGGCGTCATCCCTGCTCAGCCCAAGCAGCGCGACCGCCTGTGGTGGGTGTGGCGCTACGCGATCCTTCCGCAGCTGATCGAGACGGTGACACAGGCCTACGCCGCCGGCCTCCTGGTGGCGGGCACTCGACGAGCCGAGTGGCTGACCGAGGCAAGCTTCGAGCAGGCGGCGCGCGCCAAGCTGGAGGCGGCGCTGGCGCAGTTCGATGCATTCCTCGCCCAGAGTCTCGGCCTGACTATCGTCGAGGAAGGGCGCGGGATGACGCGCGGTCTTGCCGTCATTGAGGCGGCGCCTGGCCCGGAGGCGGCACACGCCGGGCCTAAGGAGACCGGCGGCGGCGACAAAGCGCAGACTGAGGAGCCCGTCGAAGCGCCGGCGGCGGAAACGTAGACAGTATGGCTGACCTCGCGTCGATCGCACTGAGGGCGAGCCCTGATGGCTCCACCGCGGGGTTTACAGTGCTGAGCGACGGCAGCGAGACGGGCGCGGTAGCCGTCGTTGTCCTCCCTAAGCCCTGGTCTTCCGCTCCAGGCCGCGCGCGATCTGTTGCGCACCAGCCCGGGACGACGACCCATGTCGTCCTGTATGAGCTCGATGTCGCCGAGATCGCGACTGAGCGGAGCGCTGCTCAGGCCATCGCGCTCTCTGTGACTTCTCTGCCAGCCGAGCTTGGCGATGACGACGACGGTCGTGGACGTCGACTACTTGAGGCGGTGGCGCCTTCGGGCGCGGCGATCCCTGAGGCGACGCCCGATGACTTGTATGAAGCGCTATTACGTCTCCTCCTCATCATCGAGCGGTCGCGTGTCCTCCGCGGGCACCGCTCAATGCGGGGCCGGTACTCCCGATCGCTCCTTCGGTTGATGGAGCAGCTCCGGATGGTTGGCGAGCTCGAGCGGGTCATCTACCTCGCGCGCCCCCGCTATGAGGAGCGCCACGAGGAGCTCACCATTCCTCGAGGCCGCCTGGTGGAGGGGGCACTTCTGCGCTCCGAGTGGTCAGGGGTTCCTCGAGTCGAGTCGGTGTTCGATGAGTTGACGACCAACACGCCGGTGTTGCAGATCGCTGCGGCCGCGCTTCGAGTGACCGTTGCGGATCAGCACGACCTGCGACTGCGCGCAGTCGCGACGGGGTTACGCGATCGTGCGGCCCGGTTACTCCAGCTGCTGTCGGGGGTGACCGTACTCGATCCTCCGAGTGCCATGCTCCTCGCCGAGCGCTCTTACTTCGGGCGCCTGGATGAACAATGGAAGCCGGCCATCGCGGCAGCCATGCCGGTCCTCCGCGGGCACGGGGTGGCGCCGACGGAGGGGCGCGACGAAGCCCAGCGCGCTCCAGTTCTGAGCCTGCCTATGGA
Organism: Agromyces mariniharenae; assembly: GCF_008122505.1. Classification (NCBI taxonomy): domain Bacteria; kingdom Bacillati; phylum Actinomycetota; class Actinomycetes; order Micrococcales; family Microbacteriaceae; genus Agromyces; species Agromyces mariniharenae. The sequence continues at coordinate 269,361 of NZ_VSSB01000002.1, forward strand.
GCAGGCGTGGGAGGAGTGGCTGGAGCGCGGTTTGCGGATTCTCTGGACGGACGTTCGCCCTCAAGCGACGACGCGCGGGCCGTGGGCGCTCGATCCGGCTCGTCCGCCGCAGACCGGCCGGATTGACTTCCTCGTCCGGCTGCCGGACGGCCGCGTGGCTGCAGTCGACGCGAAGTACAAGATCGACCTGGGGTACATCCGCTCAGGCGACGGCTACCAGCTGTTCGCGTACAGCCACCTCGCGCAGATGGACGACGATTCGCCGTCCCTCGCGGTGCTCCTCTACCCTGAGGCGGCCAGTACGGGACAAGACATTAGTCGCCGGTACTCGCGGGTTCCCGGCGAGTCCTTTCCGCTATGGACCGCGGAGCTCCCCTTTCCGTCGGCGTCGGAGCTTCGAGAAAGAGAAGCATTCGCCGACTACCTGATGCGCTTGGTCGGAGCGCTCAGCGTCATTTCGGCCGAGTGGGCGACAGAGCCGGCGCGTTCCGAAAACTTGCCCGCTGAGGCTCATTCCGCGCCTGCTTGACGTGTCGGAAGAGGAACAGAACATGGCAGGGCGCAGAAAGGGAGAAGTACGAGAAGGGTCGAAGTTCGATCAAGCTCCCGGCCGGCTACCCGGCGGATATCGTGCCCATTGGGCAGAAGTTCACCGAGCGTAGCTGCTGGATACCAAGGCGTTGAAAAGTGACCAGTTCTCAAGCGTCGCCGCACTGCCGGGCAGTCAAGGCCAGCCAAGGCTGTTCACCGCAACTCTGACTGTGAGTGCGCGAGAGTCAGCATCACAACCGTGACTGAAGGGAGTCACGGATGCGTTCACCGGATGCTTGGCGCGCAAATATGGCACTGGCTGGTGTCGGCGTCGTGGCTGCGCTGATCATCGCGCAGGCCGGAACAGCTTGGGCGCTCGCTGTGGCGACTTCGAAACCAGTCGCCCACCTGTCGATCTGGCAGTTGCTCGGCTTGTACGCGCAACCCGATCCGACCATCGTGACAGGGCAGCCCGTCCCGGGGGCCGTGCACTGGGGACTGGTGGCGCTTGCCGTCGCTCTGATGCTGCTGCCAGTAGTGCTGTGGCTGCGGCAGCGCCGAGGTTCGGGCCTTGGGGAAACACTGCGGAAGGGTACTGCAAGCAAGGCAGAGCTGAAGAGGCACGCCGGCGGCCCCCAGCTGGTCAGGCGTGCAACCACCCTTCGACCGTCGATCGACAAGAAGACGGCGAAGCCAGAAGAGGTCGGATACTGCATCGGGGCGGCGCACGGCCTGCCGATCTGGATGAGCGTGGAGGACTCAGCGATCCTTATCGGCCCGTCCCGATCGGGCAAAGGCTTCAACTTTGTCGTCCCCATGCTGACAAAGGCGATGGGCGCAGTCGTGACGACCTCCACCCGCGCGGACAACCTGCTCCTCACGATGGAGCACCGCAAGCGCGCCGGAGGGCCGATGTTCGTGTTCGACCCTGCAGGGGTCGCGGCCGGCGCCGGAAACGAACTGCGTTGGTCACCACTGGAAGGCGCCAATGATCTTGACATCGCAATGCGTCGTCTCGCGTCGCTGATCCCAAGCGACGGATTCGATGGCGTCCAGAACACCGGTTATTGGGAGGCGACGTCGAAGAAGATCATCCTCGCTTTGTTCCACGCGGCCGCGCTCGACGAGCGCACAATTGATGACTTCTGGCGGTGGATGAGTGATCCGAACCTCGCGAAGACTGAAGCGTTGGAGATCTTGAACTCGCATCCCGACTCCGACCGTGCCACGGCACGTTCCCTTAACGCGGTCCTCACCGGAAGCCCCGAGCAGCGCGGCAATGACTGGGCGGCAGCGTACGCCGACGTCGCGTACATGGCTTCCCCGAAGGTGCGCGCATCGATGTCGCCGACCGCGGAGGATGCGGGGTTCGACCCGTTCGAGTTCATCATGTCGCGCGGCACCCTGTATCTGATCGGTGATGCAGCATCCGCGGCCGCGTTCGAGCCGTTGATCGTCGCACTCGTTGAAGAGATCTCCGCGGTCGCCCAAGGCATCGCGGGCGCGTCGCCGGACGCGCGCCTCGACCCGCCCGTGCAGTTCATCCTCGACGAGGCCGCGAACTTCAGAATCCCGACCCTGCCGAAGCTGATCAGCTACAGTGGCGGCTCCGGGTTGACCGTGATCGTCGTGCTGCAGTCGATCTCGCAGGCTGAGATGGCGTGGGGTCGCGATGGAGCGCGCGCCTTGTGGGGTGCCGCGAGCCTGAAGATCGTCCTGCCCGGGGGTTCCGACCCGTCCGATCTGAAAGATCTCGAAACGCTTGTCGGCGAGGTGGAGCTCGAGCGGCGCACATTCTCGACGTCCGAGAGCGGCGTCTCGTACCAGCACGCTCGCGAGGAGAAGCGAGTTCTTCGAGCCAGCGAGATCAGGACCCTCGCATTCGGGACCGCGCTGGTGTTCTTCCGACAGCTCAAGCCAGCGATCGTGAAACTCACCCCGTGGATCGCGCTCCCGATCGCCGAACAGTTGAAGACCGACCGCGACATGGTCGCCGCCCGACTCTCCGCGGCGAGCCCATACGCGGCGCGCCTGCGGCGGTGGAACGAGCGGAACCCGGGATGAGCCCGGCCAGCCGTGGCGGGCCCCGTCAGAGGCTCGCCCGGCAGCGGAAGAGGCGCTACGACGCGTACATCGACTCACGTGCGTGGCGTGAGCGTCGCGTGGCGTGGGCGGCTGAGGAGTCCGCCCGCACCTGCATGCCGCTCGTGTGCGCCGTGTGCGGCCGGGACTGGGACCTGCTCCGCGACGACCTGCACCACCTCGAGTACGCCCGCCTCGGCGCGGAACGGCACGAAGACCTCGTGCCACTGCACCGCCAGGCGCACGACGAGGTGCACGACCTCCTTGACCGACTCGGGCTGCGCCAGCGGATGCCATTGCGGCTCGCGAACGAGCACGCTCTCGCCGTGCTCCGATGCCACGCACCTTGTCGGCAGCCGGGGCGAGGTGCGCGTCGAACCCCATCTGACCTGTGAACGGCCCGGACTCGCTGGGCCGCCAGGGGAGATGAGGGAAGCAATGGCGACGACCAAGGAGAACATCCCGCTCAAGGGGCGGCTGGTCTCGGACCCGGCGCGGTCCGAGCACGAGAATGGGCCGAAGCTCCGCTTTCGGTTCGTCGAAGAGGACTTCAAACGCGAGAACGGCCAGCTCGTTCGCGACGAGAACGGGTACCCCGTCGTGTCGCACCGCGCATTCCACGAGGCGGTGGTCTGGTACGGCCCCCTCGCAGATCGCATCGAGGGCACGCTGCGTTCTGGTGACGCGTTCGTCGCGACCGGCGACCTGCGGTTCTCGACCTTCGAGGACAAGGACGGCAACTCGCGCTCCTCGCACGAGTTCGCGATCCAGGCCATCGGGGCCGACCTCGCCAGCGGGCGGGTGGTGATCGAACGCGGCCCAAAAGCACCGGCGCCCGCGCAGGCGCAGCACCACACGCCTGAGCAGGCCGCGAGCGTCACACGCTGACTGACATACCTTGAATGCCCCCCACACGAGATCTCGTTTTGGGGGCAGTGACGGTGAGCGAGAGGAAGATCGCCATGGCGAAGGACATTACCGATCGCGGATGGCTCACGCGGGCGACATCCACCGAGCGCGACGACCTGGCGCGCGACGCCCCCGAACCGGCGGAGGCGCCCGACAGCGGCGTCCCCGTGCCTTCCCACCGTTCTGGCGTCGTTCCCACGCACGGCGACGGGTACGAGTTCATCGCGGTCAACGAGGGCGCCGGCTGGCGCGCCGTCCCTGACTGGGCTGCCGAGGGCTGGGATCTCGGGCGGTGGCCGACCACTGTCGTCATGTTCAGCGACGATTACGAAAAGCCACGAGCGCTGCTGTACATCGAGGGCGACACCGAGGAATGGGAGTTCGACTCCGTCGAACAGCGCGAGCGATACGTCGACACCGTCGCCGAAGAGCTCTGGCGCACCGGGGAAGCAGACGGCCCCCGCGATATCGGCGCGTACCCAGCCGGGCGGCTCCCGGTGGCCTATCGAAGGCCGGCACCGACTCAGCAGAGCACGCCGCCTGCATCCGGGTCCCGCCACAGCGCGGGCTCAGCGACACCAATGCCGTCAGGGACGGCGCCAGGCTTAGCGATCGCCCGCCTGCGCCGATGACGTACACGCATGCGGCGGCGCGATGGTCGCCGCCGATCCACGGCAATCCGTGGTGCGGGCCGTACTGCCGCCACGGTCAATAACGTCATGCCCAAAGGGACAACGAAAGGAACCTCCACTATGAGCACCCAGGACCAGATCGACGTTGCCCTGCAGCGCACTGCGATCGCCGCGTTCATCTACTACCCCCAGATCCACGTCGACCAACCGGACTACCGTCTCGATGAGGATGTTGCCTGGTGCGTCGAACCGCTCGGTGACCTCGAAGGCGCCGCGCTCGGGTCGGTCAGGGATGCCGTGGGACGAGCCATCGTCGACCCGAGCGAGTTTCGCGAAGAGCTCTTCGCGGCGCTGTCGGACCTGGCGGACCCGGACGCCACAGCAGAATGACTCGGCCCCTCCCGGAAGAGGAACGCATCGCCCGGGACCGGGCGCGTAAGCGTGCGTGGTGGGACGCCCATCCGGACTACCGCGCGGAACACCGTAAGAAGAATCTCGAGCGGCTTCGCGAGCAGAATCGCAACTACATGCGAGCTCAAGCCGCCGAGAAGAAGCGGCGAGAGCGCGAAGTCGAGCGTGTCCGCGAATGGAGCAAGCAGAACCCCGACAAGCGCAAGGCCGCGCGCGAGCGATACAAGGCTGCGAACCCCGAGAAGTACCGCGAGGCGCAGCGGGCCTACTACCACCGCAACAAGGAAGCGATTCAAGCGCGCCGGGATGCGGCCCGAACGCCCGACAAGGTGCGAGCGGACGCGCGGCGGGACAACGAGAAGCGAGATCGCGCGAAGCCGGCGAAGCCGCCGTCGCCCGAGCAGCGCGAGCGGTACCAGGCTCAGCAACGTGACAAGAAGCGTGTCGAACGTGCCCTTGCCAAGGCCGGTCTTCCCTCACGGAGGATCCGGCGGGTCCTCGCCTTCGAGAAGCGCAGGAACGCGGCTGAGGCCGATGCGTTCTTCGCTCGGCGGCGCTCTTACGTCGAGCTGACGAGGATCAGGAGGCAGGACGAGCCGACTCCGCCGGAGTTGATCAGCCAGTGGAACGATGGGGCCGCGCGGCTTCGGGATCGTCTGCGGTTCCGGCGCGCGGTCGACGTGTATCAGTTCGAACACGCCGAGCGGTTGCATGAGGAGGTCATCCTAGACTCGCGTGCGCGTGAGTTGGTCTGCAAGCTGCCGTATGACGTACTCCTCGAGGTACGACGACGCGCCGTGGCAGAGGTCCGCGAAGGCCAGGCCCGCAAGGAGGTTTCGGGCAGAGTCTTGGAGGCGCACCGCAGCGGCGCGGTCGTGACCGCGGGCAGCGTGCGCGAGCTTGTGCAGGCGAATGTGCGGGCCGGCTGGCGGATCGTGCCGGCACCCACCGGCGTCGCGCCCCAGCAGCTGCTCCTCGTCAGCGACGAGTACGGCGACGCGCGATTGCTCACGATCGGGCCAGCCGGGGTCGAGGTCCGGGAGTTCGGCACCGCCGCTGGGCGATCGGCGCACATTCAGGCCCTCTACGGGGGTATCGGCAGCGTGCCGAGCGCGCCGGCGCTGGGTCCGACTGCGCCTTTGACGGGGGAGCGGCCGACGATGTTCGCCGCCGTGGATGCGTCCACCGTCGTGGCACGCCGGTAGGTGAGTTCGCGCCCACGCGCCCGGACGGCGTTGGAGCGTGGCAGCAACCAGCGCGTCGCGAATGCGATACGAGGCTGAGCCCTTCGTCCGGTGCGGCTTGGTGTTCACAGGATTCGAACTTATGTTCGAGTCATGGTCGTTCGATGGCACCCGATCCTGGCCGCCGATGAGCCAGAGCCGGGGCAATGGCGGCTCCTCGACAGCTACGAGCGTGAGTACGGGCGCGTGACCATCGTTCGGCTGGATGGCGAGGTTCGATACCGAGTTGAGTTCCGGAACGCCTTGCTCGGCTATGACACGACGTTACGCGGAGCCTGCGAGCGAGTGCACACCGCCTTCATCCGGTCGCATGGGCCGGCAGCGTTCCAGGGGTACCCAGCCTTCGACTCGCACCGGAAGTAGCCGAAACGGGCGCGATAATCCGCGTGCCCGTCTCCGCCCCGATCGTTCTGCCCAGTGATAGCCGCGCGGTGACGAGGCAGGTCGGGGTGACCATTTACGAAGAACGGTTCTTGCCCCGGGCAGTCAGGCGTCGCAATCCAGCGCAGCCGCACAGAAGCCATAGCAGCACTTGCACGTCGAAACCACCCCTACAAGTGGGGCGTTGGATCCCGCCTCACGTGGCTGGCCCGCTTGGCTAGCCTGAGTCCATGAATCGCCCCCCGTTGTTTGGCTGGAGCCAGACGGCGCTCGTCCTTCTCGTCGGCCTCGGCGTGTCTGGGTGCTCGGGCTACTACTCAACTGAGGCAATGGACCTGGCTGCGAATGAGCGCCCGGCGCTCGAGCCGTGGAGGAGTATGAGCCGACGGACGTCGATATCGCCCGAGCCGAGCAGGAGGCTGCTGACGGGGTCTTCGGGTGGTCCTGCAACTACGATCCGAGCTACAACGAGGACTGGCACGACGATGTGCGGTGTAACAAGGGAGCAGAGGTCATCCGGCCGTATCTGCGAGAGTGGGATGACTTCGTGACCGAGGCCGAACTCATGGAGTCCGCCCGCGAATACGAGGCCAAACTCAACGCCGGCGGCTGACCGCGCCATCGCGTCAGAACGTTCAGCAGCAACCGCGGCTAGCGGCGCGTGCCTAGCTGCAAGCCCGACACCGAGAGTAAGGGAATCTTCACGGGTATGGACGAAAGCGTACTCAGAATCGTCGCCGACAACCTCCGCCGCTGGCAGAGCGAAATCAAGGACCAGCGCCACATTCCCGTGAACTCCCCAGGCTTTGCTGTAGCCCTGCAGGAGCGGCTTGCCGAGTCCGGGCTGCTTGATGAAGCACAGGAACGCTGGGCGGCACGAGATCGCAGGCAGCGCGAACTGGAAGTGCTCTACGGGGAGGCCGTGCGCCGCGTGCCTGGCGCGGTCAACGAGGACTTGTTGATTCTCGACGACATTGGTGCGTTGCTGATCGAGCTCGACGAGAACGCAGAGCCCTCATACCTCAGGGCCAGCCTCACGCGTGAGAAGTACTTCGAGACGATCAGAAGAAAGAGCGCTCCTCGTACTCAAGGAGAGGACAAGGAGGAGTCTCTCGTAGCGCTGCGATCCTCAGCGGATGGTCAGTGGATCATTACCCCGCACCAACCGAACCGGTTCACCCCAGACGGGCGCTTTGATGAGCTGAGGGCGGCGTTGAACGAGTTCATGGCGGAGTGGGACTCAACTCCTTCCAGAAGCAAGCTCGGCAGTAGCTCTGCCGCCTACCCGGACACTTGGGAGGCTCAGATCAGGCAGGCGGTGCAACTCAAGCGCGAAGGACAATTCCTGGCGTCGGCGAAGATCTACATGGGCCTGACTCGTGTTGCGGGCACGGTCTACACGGGAGTGCTACTCAGCCTTTACAAGACCGTAGCGTGTGCTGGTGATCTCCTAGACGGCAACTTCCTGCTCATGAGGGCGCTCACAATCTTCCAGCTCGACCCGCATCCGTGGCCTCCCGCGAAGGAGCGGCCGACTACCTTTCAGGACCATTTGAGCCGGCTTCTCAAGTCGGCGTCCTCTGAGGCGAGCCTGGAAGCGTACCTCCGCGATATTTCGGGAAATGCGGACTATCGCCTCCCCCGGGATTACCCAGCGATGGTCCGGGAACTTCGTGAGCATTATGCGAACGTCGCGAAGCTCCAGGCAAGTGCCGAGTCGCCGCGCGGAGGATGCTACATCGCGACGGCAGTCTACGGATCGTACGATGCACCTCCAGTCCTCACCCTTCGTCGATTCCGCGATCGGAAGCTCGCCGGGACCGCGACAGGGAGGACGGCGATCAAGGTGTACTACGCCGTGAGCCCTTCACTGGCGAAACGTCTCGGGCGAACGGGAGTGCTGAATCGCATGGTGAAGCTCGCCCTTGATGCCGTCGTCGAGTCGCTGGATCGCCGGGGCTACTCCAACGACTCTGCAGAATGCTAAAGGGCGCGGTCGACTCGCGCTCCGGGCTGTGGGTCGGATGACCAGGGTGTGGAGTTCGCGGGGGCATCTATCGTTCCCCGCTGAGCCGGTCAGACAAGCTCGAGCAAGGTCGGCACCGGCTCATCTGGACAGAGGATCGATGAGGCGCTGGTTACGCCGACTCAATCGCGGCTCGACACTCACGACACCTCGGCCGTCGACGAGATGCCAATACCCGGCCATCGCGCGACCCCACAGGTCGACTGTCTGCCAGTCGCCCGTGAAGAAGTCGTATCCGAGCACCTGCGAGTGTGAGGGATACAGCAGCGCCCGCTCGACGTAGATCAGTCGCATGTCCCCACTTCGGGCGAGCTCGAGCATCATGGCCCACCGCTTCCTCGCCCACAGCCCGATCAACCGAATCATGAGCTCACCGCCTGCGAGCACGGCGAGGCCCATGAGCAGTGCGCCGTAGAACACGAGCAGTCCGACAGTGCCGAGGTCCGCGGAGCGGACCGCCAGCGGGGCCATGCCCATCGCCGCCACCAAGAGCGCCGCGAAGGACCGGCGTGGGAAGCTCCGCCGCGGGAGATACGCGAGCACGGCCGCGACCACCAGGCCGACGAGCACCAGCTGCAGCGATAACATCTGCGACACGGCAGCGGGCTCGGCTGCGGCGGGAAGGCGACTGGCCGCCGAAGACAGCATGGCCAAGGCGACCATCAGCACGACCGCCGGAACGATGATCGCCGCAACAACGACGATCCAGTCCGGAAGGCGGTGGTGCTCGCGCGCCCTCTCAAGCTGGGCGTTGTACGCGGCACGACGTACCGGGTCGGTGAGGACTTCGCCGGCGGTCACGACGCGCGCATGGTCCCGGGTGGTGCGGCGGCTGCCGACCAAGTCAGGGTGCGTGGCGAACGCGCGCTCGGTGAGCGCCGCCTCCACCGCCTCGGCGGAGGCGTCAGGGGTGATCCCGAGCGTCTTGTAGTGGTCGTTATGCCGCATGGCCCTCACGGTAGACGGATCCGCTGACGTGTCGTCTCTTCGGCGGGGATCTGTGGGCGACGCGACCCGTCGTCCGAGCGCGGCCGACTGACGGTCGGGGGAGCTGCCTCGACGTGGGAGAGCGCCGTGTGAGCGATCTCGTAGTCGGTGCGCCGCTGATGGTTTAGGTCATCGATGGGGCCGAGCGGCGTCGACGAAGTGACGCCCCACTTGTCGCGGTAGGCGGCGATCGTCACCGCGTGTTCGCGCCAGTCGTCTCCGCTTGGCACGCCGAGTCTCGAGGTCCACGGTTCACGTGTGGCGATCGCGTTGTCGAGTACGCGTTCGGCGCGTTCGTGGATGGCGGTCGCTCGCTCGTCGAGCGCACGCTGCATGTCCGCGTTGTCGCTGCGGATCACGGGAATGAGGCCGGCGATGCGTTCGCGCCTCGTGCGGGGAGCGTTCGCCGATGCGAGGGCGAGACGATCGGTGAGCCGCTGATGGATGACTGCGGCCGCGTCGTCGGCGGTGTCGAGTCGACGAGGGTGGACGGCTTCGGAGATGAGCTCAGCGACCGGGAGTTGCTGTTCGTCGACGCGACGCAGCAGCGCCACGAGCGCGTCGTAGCCGCCATGGCTGCGAAGCTGCGCGTGCTGTTCCTCCCCGAGCGACGCGTTCAGCACAGCGCCGTATCGTTCGGCGGCGATGTGCGCGGCCAGTGTGTCGTACTCGGCCGCGAGCTGCCGGATGCTTGACACTCGCTCGTACTCGCCTCGAGCCGTTGCGGTGGCGGACGTATCCGCGCCGGCCGAACGGAGCACCGACTCGAGCACGTCGCGCCATCCACGCTCGAGCTGTCGGCTCGTGTCCGAGTCGGAGACGCCCACCGTCACGTATGCCTTGTTCGAGTGCTTGCCGCGGGTGAGGCCGACGTACGCGACCTCGCGTGTCGTGCTCTCGTCGACGAGCATGTGCGCGGTGTCCACCGTTCGTCCTTGCGATCGGTGTGCCGTGGTGGCGTATGCGAGTTGCACGTGCTCCCTGAGGTACGCGACGGGAAGGGTCACACGTGCGCCATCCGCGTTCTCAACGACGGCTTCACCGTTGCGGCGTAGCCTGACGACGATCCACTCCTGACCGTTGCGGACCCACTCACCGTGCGAGTCGCGGAGGGTCCGGTTGTTGTTCCGGGTGACGAGCCTGTCGCCGAGGTGTGCGCGCATCTGCTCACTGATCGCGGCGGACTCGTCGCTGAGCCAGCCGGCTTTCCTCAGCCATTTCTGGGCGTGGAGATTCAGCGTGCGGACCTGGGCGTTGTCCGATGCGATCAGCAGCGAATCGAGACCCGCTGCGACATCCGCTTGCCATGCGGCGAGAGCGTCAGCGAGCATTTCGTCGCTGGTGCCCGACTCGATGCGGTCGTGCGCTGCGTACGTGTCGATCGCGCCGACGTCCCCCAGTCGCAGCAGCACCGAGGCATCCCGCTCCCACTCGGCCGCGAATCGCCACACCTGGTCGAGCTGTGCGGCGCGATCGCCGCGCTCGGCGACGATGAGCGAGAACGCGCCACCCGCGTCGACGGCGCCGAGCTGTGCCCAGTCGCCGACGAGCAGGAGTTTCGCCCCTGCGGCCGCGGCCTGCGCGCGGAGTTCGTCAAGGGCGAGGGTGCCGCTCATGCCGGCCTCGTCGACGATGACGAGCTGCCCCGGGCGCATGGCGAACCGGGGTCGATCGCCGGTCGATCCTGTGATCCACATCGCGGTGTTCTCGGTCTCGATGCCGAGCGCGTCGCCGAGGACGCGAGCGGCCGCGGCCGACGGAGCCAGTCCGATCACCGAGTGCTGCCCGTACTCGTGCTCCCACAGCTCGCGCAGCTTCGCGAGGGTCGTCGTCTTGCCCGCCCCTGCCGGGCCGACGAGCACGTCGACGGCGAGTCCCGACGTGGCAATGCGAGCGACTGCGTCGCGCTGGTCGTCAGCGAGCATCCGACCCTCACTGTCGGCGGTGTCGAGCCTGATCGCGATCGCGTCCGCTGTGACGCGGAGGTCGCTGGCCTGATGGGATGCCGCGACGAGGCGACGTTCAGCATCCAGCAGCGCGCGCGTGGTGAACAGCTCCCGCGCGGTCGGCGCGAACGCGCTGGCGCCATCCGATTGCCGGAACTCTCGTGGCGCGTGCAGCGGGTTTCGAGGCGTCAGCGCCACCGCGGCCGCGACGACCTGTTCGAGCACGCGACACGACGCGTCAGCGCGGTCGAGGATGCTGCGGAACGTCACCGGCTTGAGCGCACGATGCACCTCCGCCATCGCGTTGGCTCGAGTCCACGTCGCTCGGGACCCGGTCAGCGCGGCGAGCACGCGGCCGGCGATCTCACCCACATCGACGATGTCGGAAAGGTCATCGCCGTGCAGCGACCACTGCGAGTGAGACGACAAGCGTCGATGTCCGGCCTCCACGACGCGTCCGACGAGCCGGTCGGGGTCGGTGATGCGTGCGGCCCGGTCTCGCCACCACGCCGACAGCTCCTCGAGCGAGCGCACGGTCTTGGATGCGCGGGTGCGCCGAGTCGCCGCCTGCCGCATCCTCCAGACTTGGAACCGCGACGGCTCCTTGCCCGTCGCCGCGCGGTACTCCTCGATCAACTCGTCCTTAGCCCGTGCGATCTGCGTCGACCGTTGCGAGAACTCGTCGAGCAGCGATGACGGGATACCGTCGATCTCCCACTTCCGATTCCGTGCGGCGACGCCGAGCTCGTCTGCGAACAGCGCGCGGCTCTCCTGCGAGTCGTTGAGGTCGCGCTCCCTCAGGAACCGGGCGTACCGCTCTGGGTAACGCTCCACCGACCGCTCGGTCCACTGGACGCCCAGTCGGTTCGACAGCGCATCCATGAGCGCCGCGTCGTAGGTCTCGGACAGCGTGACGACGTGAGGCGACAAGGCATGCCGCGAGTCGATGGTGCGCCACTGTCCGTCGGTCGTCTGGACGCGATTCGAGATCAGCAGGTGGGTATGCAGCTGCGGGTCGCCCTCTCGCGAATCCCAGTGGTCGAATCCTGTCGCGACCGCGCCAAGCACCTCGAGTTGAACGACGCCGCCAGTGCCGGCTCGGGTGCGCAGCGCGTCGCGTTCGAGGATCGCGAGGGTCTCCTGCAATGCCTGCTCGTGGACGGCCTTGATCTGCTCCTGCACTGATGCGGGCGACAGCGCCCAGAGCACGCTGACCGACTTCGGCGGGTTGAACACCAGCTCGAACCCGGCGACGGATGACGGCGGGGTGTGCGCGGTCTCCTCGGCGATGATCTTCGCCACAACGTGCTCGCGCGTCGCGTCGTCCAGCGACGTGTCGAGCTGCTTCACGCGCGCGTCGATCCGTTCCTCGAGTGTCGCGACGACAACGTACCTCCGCGCCAACGGCTCACCCGTCAACGGGTGAGCGCCAGCACCATAGAGATGCGACAGCTCGGCAGGCGTCACGGTTCGCCCCTCGGCGACCCCAAGACCGGCGACACCGGCGCCGTACCAGCGGCCGGCCGGTGTGCCCTCGGCGGCGTAGTAGTCGACAGCGTCACCGCGACCCGCCTCGGCCGCGACAGAGTCCTGGAAGTACCGCCACGCGTCCTCGCCCGACGCGATCTTCACCATCGAGATCACGACGTCGCCGCCCGACGCGCCCGGAACGCCGCGACACGACATCGCGTGGAGCAGTACTGCTGACCTGCTCGGGCGGCCGACATGTCGGCCCGACACGACGCGTTCGCGCAGGTCGTCCGTCGCGGCGCCGCGACACGAGCCGCGTAGTGCCACGCGCGCTTGCGACATGACGCCGAGCAGAACCGCTGACGCGACAGCGACGACACGAACCAGTCGAGGCAGCTGTCGCAGCGTCGCGTCAGCACGGACGTCGCAGCGTCGCATTCCTGACGCGACACACGGCGACGAGCTGCGTCACGACACGCCTGCGAGCAGAACGACGTGTGCTGAGTGCCGGCGACGAACCGACGACGACATTCGCGACACCACGACGCGAACCGTCGATGCCCGATGCGCTGCGGCGCGTGAGCCGCGTCGCCGAGCATCGTCATCGCCCGCGACAGCTGACGCGTCATGCTCGACGCTCCGCGCCGGCGACGGCCAGGCGGATGTCATCGTGAATGCCGTGCCGGTCGTCGCGCCGGGCGACGTGGATCACGGTAGGTCCGGCCACCCGCACACGGCTGAGTGCATCATCGAGGGTGGTTGCGGCGTTGTGTGTCAGCTTCATGCACTTCCGATGGGTCGCAACGCGCATGTTGGCGTAACGCGGTTGCGACGCAGCCGCCCTCAAGTGCCAGACGTGTTCTGCTTCGACAAGCAGGAAGACCGGAACGCCGCGCCTGCACTCACGCACGAGCTTGCTCTGCCGCGAACTGCGAGCAGAATTCTGGATGCGATCACTCGCAGTCAGGACCTTGTGCCCGGGTACCGGCCCGTCGCGAATTGCTGCATCCCCGGGAATCGGATTTCTCCTCGGGTGAGGCTCCCACCCCGATGGCTGTCTCGCCCTCCCAATCCAGCACGCGCAAGTGCCAGAGCCGACATCGCGAGCGCGTTCATCTTGATCAACGGCAGACGACAGATTCGTGCTCGACCGAGTCAGGCACAGAGAGCGGCATGGCCTATTCGGCGCCGAGCGACCTGAGTCGGGCGTCTCCATCGTCGGGGCGTCCGTCAATGAACATCCTGATGAGGTCGGCCAGTTCTTCGTCGTAGCGCAGCTCGGGATGAGCCTCGAGCATGAGCCTGACCTCGGATGCAGCCGCCTGCGGGGAGAGCTCCTTCATCCGCTGCTGCCACTCGAGGACGTCCTCGTCGGCGCCCTCGATGCGAACGCTGGACAGGAGCAGCCAGATCCGTTCTTCGAGCGAGTTGAGCAGCACGGCCTTTCGCAGGAGTTCCTGCCAGTCCTCGGCAGTCATGGTGATGAAAACTTGCTCGTCAGCAGTCTCGACCTCGGAGCCGATGACGAGCGCCACGGGCGCTTCCACCGGCGACAGTTCCTCGGAGGGTTCATGGAGCTCAATCCCATGGGAACCGTCGGTCTTGATGGCTTCGGCCTTCTCCGGCCGCCCCGCCTTGAAGCGATCCATGACCTTGACCGTTGCTACCGTCGCTCCGATCACGACTAGCGTTCCGATTCCCAAGACAGCCCAGTCCTTCGGGGTCAGGTTCTTCAGCGCGCTCTTGCTCTTGTCGACGAGGAAGATTTCCGCGTGCGTCTCGAGGCTGTTGGTCTGGGCATTCCTCAGCAGAGCCCTCACAGCGCCCTCTGTCTGCTTCGAAGCCGAGAGCTTCATCCCGTCCAGTACCCGGATGACTGCGGGAATGTCCGTGTAGCCGGATTCGGTCACCTTAATTCCTCCTACTCCTGTGTCGCCGCGCCAGCGGCGGCGGCTTCGAGGGCTTTGCGACGGTCGTACAGGCAAATCGCGCGGCGGAATAGCGCCAAGTTATACGGCGAACTCACGTCGGGGGTTCCGTAAAGCTCAACCAGTACGTCGTGCAGGTCAGTGGTGCTGTAGTCGGCCGGATCGAGGAGGACCAAGCACTCGAGCTTGAAATACGTCGTGTACTCCGAGTCGACGATCTGCCGTGGAGTGGTTAGGGCGCCCTTCACGTCGCGATTGAATCGCGCTTCGTTCTGAGCGGACGCCGTCAGAGGTCGCTCCGCGAGCCGCTTGATGACATCTGGGAGCCCGTCGAAGTGAATGCTTCCGTCTGGGGCGATGCGTCCGGCCTCAAGCAAGTACTTGTGAACCGGCAGATACGAGTTGTGCGCCGCGCGAATCCCGTCGCGGACTCCGGACGCCAGGAGATTGTCCGGGTCCAACCCGTGTTTGCGAATACCGAGGACATCCTGTTCGACGTCATCACGACGAAGCGTGCGGCCGATGGTGGACAGGTTCTGCAGGTCCTTCTCGGAGAACGCGCCCACCCCGAAGACCACGCGATACTCGTCGGCGTCTTCCGCATCGATCGGAATCGCGCGCACGACTTCACGTGTCTGCGATGGATCGGGGTGTGTGACGAGGTCGAAGACGTGCTTCCGTAGTTCGCGGAGGATCGCTGCAGGGAACGGACGTTCCAGATGGGAGAGGACCCCCCACAGCCATTCGAAGCTGTGGGTTCCGACCCGAGTGATCGGAAGTCGCGAACCGCCCCGCTGGATGCTCGTCTGCTCGATGACCGTGGCTGACGACGCATCGGGGTTCCACTCAACGAAGTAGATGCGCTTGCCGAGTTCGCCCAGTCGATCAGGTCCGACCGCGGTCGCGATGTTGTCCAGGATCTCGTTCAGGTACTCATCGCTGAGACTGTAGCCGACGAAGATCACGGGATGCTCGGCGAAGATCGTCAGCAGTTTGGCGGCGAGGTAGTGATTCCGGTTGGAGAACCGCTCGTAGTCGCCCTTGGTCAGGATCAGCGACAGCGGCTGCGTGGCCGCGCCGTGGATCTTATACGTCTCTGCTATGAACTGGGCATCGCTCATGAGCAGTTCGTCCTGACCGACGTACGGCTGAAAGGCTGGGAACAATTGGTCGGTCAGAGAGTCGTAGTTGGTCGTGATCACGCCGTCGACGACAGCTGATCCGAGCAGGGCGACTTCGGCGGCCAGGTCGGGGTCATCGACGCCGGGGACGCCCGCGGTCAATGCGTCATGCGTGCGGATGTACTCGGCGATCGCCACCTTCAGACCGCCCTCATCGTCACGAACGATCGCCGAATGCTGTTCGCGCTGCTGCGCGTAGGACTGGTCGTTCCACCAGCGCTGGTGAAACGCCTGAGCGACGCTGGTTGCAGCGGTCGGGAGATCTCCATTCGCTGTCGCCAGGTGGTAGTTGAAGTTCTCACCTGCCTCTGCCGCAAACTGCCGCAGAAGGCCTTCCCAATCGGGAAGGCCGAGATAACGGCGGGAGATGCCGCTGCCGATGAACAGGTAAGGCAATGCTCCATGCGATGCGAGCGATGCCCGCAATTGCGCAGCCGCATCGTCGTCGAACGAGGATTGCTCGCCGGTGTCACGGCCAGGAGTCATTCCACCAACTTAGTTGGCCGCACGGACACCCATGTCCAGTTCAAGTTGCAGGTGCGCCGGCGGTGTCGGTCAAGACGCTAGCGCGACCCGCGTCATCCGACGCCAGGATCAAGTGGGATCCCCGAACGCGGCGTGTGGTCGCCGGACCGAGTCAAGCCGTTCCGGCGACCACGAACCGAGCTCGTGCAGCTGGAGCCGCTCTCCCTGAACGCCGAGTTCGTCGCGTCGTCCTACGGCAGAATTGACCGTTCCCTGCGTTGCGGCTTCAGTGAGCTTTCGTCGGGCCAGAGGCCGAGGCCGGGAACGTAGCGACCCGACTCTTGTAGCCATCGATCGAAACTGGGGATGGTCACTTGGTTGGCCCGACGGAATGAGGGCTCTTCACGCCAGAGCCCGATCGTGGCAATCACGAGACGGAGGTATTCAGCGGCAAAGTCCAACCACAGTCGATCAAAGCCGACCACTCGCCAGCATTGGTCGTCGGACATCCGATCGGCGAACCCCAAGCCCGTCGCTTCGCTTATCGCAGCTCGGACGCTTCTCTCTAGATGTGCCCACTGCCGGGGCAGACCCGACTGCTCTTGCTCGATCGTGGTAATTGCCCCTTCAATCGCCATCTTCCAGCGCTCGACGTCGGTCACTACGTCTCGGTGGTCCAGCAGCCGCTTGACGGAAAGAAGGGATTCCAACAGAGCGGTGCCGCTTGCGTGCCGCCGCGCCCAACGGATGTGGCCTTTCGTCACCTGACCGGCTGCGACGGGACCCGCGACCGCGCCGAAGATGGAGCTCGCTCCAGAAACGATGTCGGTCATGGGACCTCCCGATCTCAATTATGACCAATACTTCCGACATCGATGGAGACAGCGGCCCTCAGTGGATCCGCGTAGCGGGATGGCCAATCGTTGGGCGCTCACTGCCATGCTTGTCGCATGGCGCAGCCTCACGACCTCCTCGCCGTTCTTGTGGACGCTGACAACGTGCCGCCTTCGACAATCGGTGCAGTCCTTACCGAGGTCGCACGTTTCGGCACTGCCTCGGTCAAGCGGGTCTACGGCGACTGGACCAAGCCGAACCTAAGCAGTTGGAAGCAGGTTGCGAGCGAGCATGTGATTCAGCCAATCCAGCAGTTTGCCAACACGGTCGGCAAGAACGCGACCGACAGTGCGTTGATCATCGACGCCATGGACCTGCTGTACACGCGCCGATTTCACGGGTTCTGCATCGTGTCATCCGACAGCGACTTCACCCGTCTCGCGTCTCGCATCCGCGAAGAGGGTGTCACCGTCTATGGGTTCGGTGAGCGGAAGACGCCCGAAGCATTCCGTAACGCGTGCGATCGGTTCACTTACCTGGACGTGCTCGACCAGCCAGCAACGGAGAGCACCTCTGCAGCGCGCACTCGCGTTCCGCCGCCGAGACTGCGCAGCGACACAAAGCTTGTCTCCGGGCTACGAACGAGTGTCACCACCGCATCGGGAGAGGACGGATGGGCGAACCTTGCCACGGTGGGCCAGCTAATGCGGAAACAACATCCCGACTTCGACTCACGAAACTGGGGCTACGCAAAACTCTCCGAGCTGGTTCGCGCGACGGAACTCTTCCACATCGAAACCCGACCGGCCGGCGGACTGCAACTGCAGAACAGAAAGAAGAATGGCGACTGATCATGGTGGCGACCGGGGCGCGATCGCGAGAGCTGCAGTCGATCCTCCTTCAGGCGGGCTTGCTTGAAGCTGCACGGCCGCCGGCGCCACGCTTGGACTGCTGCCTCCGCAAGCGGCAGCAGACATCCTCGATCTGTACCGCGCACTTGGAGCAACTCTGGTCGCGTCGGCGCGCGACTGGGAATGGCGCGGGTCGGCTATGCGCTGGGAAGCTTCCCACCATGAGCATGCAGAAGACGAGTCTCCCGCCCGCCGGCTGGTACCCCGACCCCGAACGCGCCGGCCCCTCGAGGTGGTGGACCTGCACGGAGTGGGCGGCGGCGTCGCCGGCCACGATGACTCCGACGCAGTCGATCCGAAACGGATTCGCTATCGCGGCTTCGTTATCGCGGTTCCCGCAGCAGCCAACTTCCTCGCGCCAACCAGGCCACCGGCGTCGCGCTCATAGCCCTCGTTCTCTCCATCATCGGCGCGAACAGGGCACGCTCACGTGCAGGCGCCGGGCTGTAAGTAGCCTGACGGGGCGTCGGCATCAGCATCGGCGCCCTCGTGCTCGCCCAGCTCTGGAAGACCGGTCGTTGACCATGGAATGGGGAGGTCGTGATGGGGTTTGAAGACGCTCTCAGCGGCGCTCGTAAGCGACAGGAGGAGGCCGAGTCGGCGTTAGAGGCAAGAATCGAAAGGCAGCGCGCCGAGGAAGCCGAACGCGTGTCGGTGAGGCAACAGCAGCTGTTGCCGATCGTGGCCGAATTCGCCACAGCTGCTCACAGGGTGGGCATTCCCCGGTATCGGTTTGCAACTTACAAGGAGTGGGTGGCTCGCGAGGCCGGCTATGCGCCAGCAGAGCCGGAAGATTGGTTCAAGAAGATGCAGAGACCCTGGGATTATTGGATCCCAGAGCAGCGCGCCGGTGCCGTGGTAGACGAGCTAGGCGATGGGTGGGCAATCCCAGATGTGCGAAAGGGCGCGTACTTCAGCGAGAGCGGCGCCATCGATGGGCTTATCGTCTTCGTGGACGGGCGAGTTCATGAATTCGACGGGCCCGCATATGCTCCACACCCGGCGACCACCTATCCCTGGCTCGAGCAGCTTCGCGACGACACCACGATGGAGTACTGGTACTGGCGCCATCTTGATTTCAAGCCGCGACCCGGATCGTGGACGCTGGATCAGCTCCAGGAGATCCTCGTACTGGCGATCCTGAACGCCGAGCGCGGGCGAATCTGGCAAGTAGGCGACAGAATCAGCGAAAGCTGGTTCATCGACTGAGTTGACCGGACTCCGCTGTTTTCCCCGACAGTTGGGCGTTCGCGAATCCAGGGCTGATTCTCCTAGCCGGAGTAGAGCCGTGAGTATCTGCTCACGCCGCAAGAGCAACTGTGACTGTGACGTCCGATCCCAAACCGCTCGAGGCACGGGACGATCCTGCAGGTCCACCAGCAGCATTTGCCTTCTCCGTCGGCTCACCCCGATCGGGTTGTCGTACGGCAGCGCTAGCTTCGTGACACCGGAAGGCTGCGAGGTAGAGGAGTCGCTGTATGTCGTCCATCCCCGTTGCGGTGTCGCGGCTCGGAGAGCCGGATTCACGCGAGTCACAGAATCGGCGTGCTGTGGAGTGGCTCTTGCAGCAGCCCGGTGGTCCGATCGTCGTTGTGACGCCACAGAAGAACTTCGATGGAGACAGCCTGAGGCGTTTGATCGCGCAGCCTGGAGTCGTTCATCGCACATGGCGGGGGTTCGTCGGCGGCTCCTTCGACGGCCAGCGGGTGCTGTACGCCTGGCCGGACCGTAAGCATCTGAACGATCTTTGGGGGAGTGAGGCGGACGCCCTCGTGGTCATCGAGTGGAATACGCAGGAGACAGCTGAGTGGATCGCCGACACCAATCCGATGCAGTTGCTGCCTGAGGGGATCGTGCCCGCGTCGACGGTCTCGGGTGAAGAGAAGCTCCTCGAACCCCTGCCCAATGGGATCGACGGCATCCTCGAGTACGTGGCCGGCATGGCGGCTGGATACTCGTCTGGACTGAAATGGAACGAGGAAGACAAGCTGAAGGCGGACATGATGAACCGCCCAGAGCGGTGGAGCTCGGTCACTGTCGAGCAGGTCCGTGCGAAGTGCCGAGAGCTCGGGATGCGGCCGAACGACGTTGACACGATCGCCGGGTTCCTCCAGCGCCGGAAAGAGGGTCGCCGGTTCAACGTGCGGAGCTCGTACCGCACGTTCCAGTTCAACTGAGCCTGCGCCGCCGGAGCATCCCTCAGTGGGATCGCTGTCGTTCGGCCTCGCCACGCCGGGCCTCGCGCTTTGCTGACTGGGCGTCGACGATGAGAACATCTACGTCGACCACGGCCCGACAAGCACTATGTCTCATTTGGGCGGCCAGAGCTCCCAGCGATTGGCTCGACCCCGCTTCACGATGGCACCGGGGAACTCAGCGTCGAGCTCAGCCAGGCGCTTCGCCACTTCGCCCAGCGGCAGGCCAGAGGGCACCGTGGCGAGCGGTTGCGGCTTCCGCGGGTCAGCTTCTTTCAGCTTCGTGCGAGCAGCTGACTGCTCGAGCATGCGCCGCACCTCGCGGAGACGAGCCGACCAGCCCGGCCATGCTGGACACGGGCCCTGGTACGGCGGCGTCACCCAGCCGTGTTTGCTGGCGGGAGTGGCGCACTCGGAACACATGTCGTCCGCCGTGAGCGGTGGAACGGCGAGGAGATCGGCAAGCCGACGTTCGGCTATCTGAATTTCCGTACGCAGCTTCGGTTTCTCCGCCTTGTCGGTCGCCTGCTTGAGCCCTTCCTGCAGTTCGGGAATCTGGGCGCGCAGCGCGGTCACGTCGCGCTCGCGATTCATTCGGTAATACATAAGCGAGATCACCCGTCGATCGCGCGGCAGGTAGCCTTGCTTGTCGACCACGTCTTCCGGGTCGCCGACTTGTTCTGCCAGCCGCTTGACTGTGGCCTCGCGCTGCGCGATCGTGACCTCGAGTTCGGCCATGTTCCCTGCGCGAATGCTGTGGGGCATGGCCGGGAAGCGTTCGCCCGAGCGGTACGCGGCGAGTTCCTCACGGTCGCGCGCCAGGATGGAGCTCATTTCGAGGAGCGACAGGCGCGCCACCTCACGCTCCAGGTTGTACCGTTCACTGTCGTGCTCCCAGCGAGCCTCGTCTGCGGCTCGTTCGGCCGAAATCCGCCGATCGACATCGGCGAACTCGGCGTCCAGCTGACGATTGGTCTTGTACCGGAACCACGGCTCGCCACGCGTCCACTGACCCATGACAGCCTCGGCCCGCTCGAGATCGTCCGCGCGGTCGTCCTCGACCCATGGATTCCAGAGGGCGTCCTGGTGAATCTCCACGAAGACCGCACGAGCGGCCAGCATCTCTTCGAAGGTCGCTGTCGCGCTAGGCTTCGGCCTCCACAAGATGCCGTTGTGTTCGTAGAGCTTCTCCGACTCGGTGGTCCTCATGGGCACCACAGTGGCCTAGTCGGACGCGAGGACGCTAGTATCCGACGCGAAGTCGAGCGCCGGAATGCGCAGCCGAAGGCGCGCCAAGTGGGCGTGATTCAAGCCCCTCATTCCGGTCATGAATCTAGCTGTCAAATTCAGACGTGTCGGGACCACTACAAGGGGGCTCATCGGGAGATGGGTTCAGGCCAGGGGTAAAGGCTGGAGTCGCGATAGAACCCGAGGGGGACACCGTCGTCGCTGAAGCGGATGCCGCCGTCTTCATGGGAACCATTTGCGTGGGCGATTGCGGCGAGCACGAGCGCGAGATTCTTCCGATCGAGCCCCGGGATGATGTCACAGAGGTCGACTGGCGCCCCGTCGAGGAGGGATGCGGCGATTGCGACGATGCGGCGTTCACCGCCGGACCATGCACCGGTCTCGTCAAGCAGCACGAACGTGTCGATGGAGGTGAGGCCCCCGTGATCGGTGAGCCACGGTGCGCCGTCGTGGATCGCGCCGTGGCGGATCAGGAGTTCGGCGCCTGCTTCGGTGGGGTACATGCCCTTCGCCCATGCGCGGACGCGGGTTGCGATCTCGGTCATCGTGGTTCCTTCCTGGTTCCGCGGTTATGCGGTGGCGGGCGCCATTTGGCGCGGGCGTCGACGAGCGTGTGGTGCTCGGCGGGCGTGTGCGGGGTCACGGCCCATGGCGCTTGGTGGGCGCAATCGTTGGGCCCCACCGTTTCGGCGGGCATCCCACCTGACAAGCGGAGTGAGCGCATCGGAGTGACGTGGTGCAACCCCCGAACGCTGGAGGTCACCACGCATGGTGCGGAGCACCGTCCCCGGCCGTTCGCTCGCCGACACTGGGGTTGCGGCACGGCACGTAGGGGCGAGCATGGAGTGTTCAGATGGGATGCCCATGGGCTTAGCACGTGCTCGCCGGCCGCGGCCGGGTCGATCCGGTTCTTCATCGGATGGTGAGTTCGAGGCCGTAGATTCGTGCCCGGCTCGTGAGACTCGCCAGGTCGGCGAGGAACTCGCCCTTGTCGTCGATGTCGTCGCGTTCTTCAGGTCGTAGGCCGGCGACATGCCGGGTGCTGCGTGCCGAGACGAGCGACGCGGCTGCGGCGACGGCTGCGATGTCCTCGGCGCCGACGTCGACGTAGATCTGCGTGGTCTCGACGGAGGAGTGGCCTAGGAACTGTTGGACGGCGTAGACGTTCTTCGTCGCGCGATACCCGACGGTGGCCGCGCGCCGTCGGCAGGAGTGGAGCGTCCACTCGGGGCCGAGGTGAGGCTTCAGCCACTTGTAGACCGTCGCGGGGTGAACGTGGCCGCCGAACCGGCCGGGGAAGTAGTAGCTGTCGCGCCCCTGTTCGGCCTCGACTTGGATGAGGAGCTCGTAGGTGAGCTTGTCGAGGGTAAGCTCCCGAACGGTGCTGTTCTTGCCGTGCACGCGGATCACCCGCTCGCGTCGGTCGGCGGGGTGGAGGCTGGCGATCTCGGTTCGGCGCAGGCCCATCGTCGCGGCCAGGAGCAGCATCGTCCTCTCGTGCAGCGTCCCGGACTCGAACGCGGTGAGCACGACCGTTTCGGGCGAGGCGGGGAGGGCGGGCCGGCGTGGCACCGTCACGCTCGGAAGCTCCGCGGCAGGGTTGGTCTCGATGAGACCTGTCGAGTGTGCCCACCGGTAGAAGGATCGGAACGAGGCGGTGATCTTCTTCCGGTACTCGGCCGACCAGTCAGGATTCCCGACGTATGCGACGAGCTCCGCGGTTGTCGCAGCCAGGATGTCTCGGTGGAAGGCGGCCCATCGCTCCACGTCGCCGATTCGTTGCTGGATGGTGCCGATGGAGCGTCCAGCCTGGATCAGCGCGGCGCGGTAGCGTGATAGCACCCCCTCGACCCCCGTCCCCAGAGGGGAGTCAGCTCGCTCCCCGGTGTTCCTCACGGTCGTCCCCGACGACGTGGCGCCAGTCTGACAACCGGAGGATTGCCCCCACCTGGCGCTGTGGATAACTCTGTGGAGAACGACGGCGGTCCCGCGGAATCAAGCGGCTGACGCGGAACCCAGAGGTCGTAGGTTCAAATCCTGCCCCCGCAACCAGAAACGGAAGATCCCGGTCTCATCACGAGGCCGGGATCTTCTGCATTCCCGGGCCCATGCCGATGGCGCGAAGGCCCGCCGGCGACCCCCTAGGATCATCTCGATGTCTGCCATCGGGAAGTCCACCGCCGCGCTCCTCGCCTTCGTCGTCCTCATGTTCTGCAGCTTCGCCGTGCAGGACTCGATCGCGCAGGCCGAGCAGCGGCACGTGGCGGAGACCGAGCAGTCGGCTGCCGAGCGTGCAGCGTCCGCCGACCGCTGGCAGCGCGCCGTCGCCGCCGCTCGGCGCAGCGTCGAGCCCGTCGCCGTCGCGGCTCGCGCGGCCATCGAGTCGGCGGGCGACCTGGCGGATGCCGAGGCGACCGCTGCACTGGACGACGTCGTCACCGAGCTCGACCGGGCCATGGAAGGACGGGACATCGGCGCGATGGGCGCGGCCCGAACGGCGGTGCGCGCCGCGCACGCGGTGTTCCTCGAGGCCGTCTGCGCCGGCGCCGAGGCCCGCGTCGCGGCGAACGGCTCGGCCGACCAGGCGGCGAAGGACGAGGCGGCGTCGGCGGTCACGGAGGTCCGTGCGGCGGTGGCCGACGGCGAGGACGCCGCCGGATCGCTCGAACGGCTGCGTTCCGCGAGCGATCGCGTCGTCGCCTCCCACGCCGCCAACGTCGCAGCTGCAGCAACAGCGGCGGCCGCCGCCGCGGCCGCGGCCGCCGCTGCCGAGGAGCAGGGATCCGGCGCCTCGTCGTCCACCACGCCGCGCCCTCCGAGCGGGCCGCTGGTCACGGGCTTCCCGCCCCAGCCCCCGCTCCGCGTCGAGGCGGCGGGCGACTACCGTCCCGGTTGCGAGACGGAGGCCATCTGGGACTGGTGGTACCCCGATCGCGCCACCGGCTACGTACTGGTCGCGCCCGCGTATCCGTACGACTACGAGGTGATGTGGTTCGAGGGGCGCTGGATGGGCGTGAAATCGCTGCCCTGCCTGCCCTGACGGATGCCGGGTCTCTCGGGTTGCGCTGACCGCATGGCCGCGCCGAACGGCACCGGGGCCCGGCGAGGATGCTCGCCGGGTGGACGACCTGAGCTCGTCTTCCCTATCCTGATCGCGTGTCAGCACCCGACCCGGTCGTCGAGTACGTGCGCCCGCACGGTCTCCGACGAATGCTCGGTCGTGATCCGCGCGAACCGCATCGCACGGTCACCCCGCTGGAACTGCTGTTCGACCTGACGTTCGTCGTGGCGTTCGCGCAGGCGGGCGACCAACTCGCGCACTACGTCGCGGAGGCGCATATCCCGGTCGCCGTCTGGGGTTTCGCGTTCGTCCTGCTGTCGGTGTGCTGGGCGTGGATCAACTTCACGTGGTTCGCGTCGGCGTTCGACACGGACGACTGGCTGCAGCGCATCCTGACGATGGTGCAGATGGTCGGCGTCATCGTGCTCGCGCTCGGCATCCCGGCGGTCTTCCAGTCGATCGACGACGGCGGGCCGTTCGACTTCGTGCTCGTCGCCGTCGGCTACGTCGTCATGCGGACGTCGCTCGTCCTGATGTGGCTGCGCGTCGCGAGGGAGGATCCGGCCAACCGGCGCGTCGCCCTGCGCTACGCGGGATTCAACGTGGTGATCCAGGCCGGCTGGCTGACCGTGGCGCTGGTGCAGCCCGAGAGCACCGCCGTCCTGGTCGCGGTGCTCGTCGTCCTCTGGATCGCCGAGTTCGCGGGGCATCCGTTCGCGACCTGGAATGCGAGGAGTGCGGACCACAGCTGGCAGGGGACGCCGTGGAACGCACGCCACATCAGCGAGCGGTACGGCCTGATGGTGATCATCACGCTCGGCGAGGGGATCCTCGGGACCATCGCCGCCGTCGCCGCCGTGGTCGCGCACGTCGGCTGGAGCAGCGAGGCGGTGCTCATCGTGATCGCGGGCACCGGCCTGACGTTCGGCCTCTGGTGGACTACTTCATCCTTCCGTCGGCACCCGTCCTCGCGCGGCATCGCGAGCGGAAGTGGGCGTGGGGCTACGGTCACATCGTCCTCTTCGGCGGGGTGGCGGCGGTCGGCGCCGGACTGCACGTGGCCGCGTACGCCGCTGAGGGGGAGACGTCCATCGGCACGACCGGCGTCGTGCTGTCGGTCGCCATCCCCGTGTTCGTCTTCCTGGTGGCGTACTTCGTGCTCTGGTCGATCCTCTTCCGCGCCGTCGACGCGTTCCACGTGCTCCTCGCGGCGGGCATGGTCGCCTTCCTGGTGCTGGGCGTCCTGCTCGCCGTTGCCGGCCTTCCCTTGGGGTGGTGCCTCTTCGTCGTGATGCTGTCGCCCTTCGTCGTCGCCGTCGGGTACGAGACGGCCGGGTATCGGCACGTCGAGGCCGACGTCCGTCGGGAGAGCTGACCGTCCAGCAGGAGCGGTGTGGATGGGAGGTCGCCGCGGCATCCGTGCGCCGTAGGCTGTCGGCATGGAGCCTGTCGACGCGGCCTCGCCCGGATTCCCGATCGCCGTCGCCCAGTTCGCGCCGGATGCCGACGCCGACGCGAACCTCGCCGAGATCACCCGGCTCGCCGAGCTGGCGGTCGCGCGAGGAGCGCGCCTCGTCGTGTTCCCCGAGTACTCGAGCTGGTTCACGCCCGAGCCGGGTCCCGAGTGGCACGCCAAGGCGGAGCGCGTCGGTGGTCGGTTCACGGAGCGGCTCGCCGAGCTGGCGACCCGCCTCGACGTGCACCTCGTCGCCGGCATGATCGAGCGGCTCGACGGCGAGGAGCACCGCGTGGGCAACACCGTGGTCGCCGTCGCGCCGGGCGGGGACATCGTCGCTCGGTACCGCAAGCTGCACCTGTACGACGCATTCGGGCAGCGCGAGTCCGCGTGGGTGGCGCCGGGCGAGATCGCCGCTCCCGAGGTCTTCGAGGCGGGCGGCCTGCGGTTCGGGCTGCAGACCTGCTACGACGTGCGGTTCCCCGAGGTGACGCGGCGCATCGTCGACGCGGGCGCCGACGTGGTCTGCATGCCCGCCGAGTGGGTGCGCGGACCGCTGAAGGAGTCGCACTGGCGCGTGCTCACGACGGCCCGCGCCCTCGAGAACACGATGTACGTCGCGGCCGCCGACCACGCCCCGCCGGTAGGTGCGGGCAACAGCATGGTCGTCGACCCGATGGGCGTCGAGGTGGCCACGATCGGCGAGGGCACGGATGTCGCGGTCGCCTGGGTGTCGCGCGAGCGCATCGAGGCCGTGCGGCGGCTCAACCCGGCGCTCGCGCTCCGCCGTTTCGACGTGACCGAGCGCCGCGGCTGAGCTCGCGGCCGCCTCAGCCGCCGTCACCGAGCCCGGTTCAGCCGACCGCGAGCCCCGCGAGCCGCGCCGTCGCGTCCTCGAGCACCGCGTGCCGCTTGCAGAACGCGAAGCGCACGAGGCTGCGGTACGCGTCCTGGCGGTCGGGGTGCACGAACGCCGACACGGGCACGCCGACCACGCCGGCACGCTCGGGCAGCTCCCGGCACAGCACGGCGCCGTCGCGGTAGCCGAGGGGCGCGGCATCCGCGACGATGAAGTAGCCCGCCTCGGGGCGCGAGACCGCGAAGCCCGCGGCCTCGAGGCCGCCCGCGAGCAGGTCGCGCTTCGCGCG
Source organism: Agromyces mariniharenae (assembly GCF_008122505.1). Classification (NCBI taxonomy): domain Bacteria; kingdom Bacillati; phylum Actinomycetota; class Actinomycetes; order Micrococcales; family Microbacteriaceae; genus Agromyces; species Agromyces mariniharenae. The sequence continues at coordinate 296,407 of NZ_VSSB01000002.1, forward strand.
GAGCTCGGCCGCGGCGTCCGTGAAGAACGCATCGGGAAGCCCCAGCCCGGTCGCGATCGCCGGCTGGAACGGCGCGCCGTTCACGAACGTGAGGTACTGCTTGACGGCGAGCACGGCGGTCACGAGCGAGGCGGGCGCGGTGATCCAGCCGATCTTCCAGCCGGTCGTCGAGAAGGTCTTGCCGCCCGATGAGATCGACACGGTGCGCTCCCAGGCGCCGGGCAGCGTCGCGATGGGGGTGTGTCGAGCGCCGAAGGTGAGGTGCTCGTACACCTCGTCGGTGACGATGATCGCGTCGTGCCGCTCGGCGAGGCGCACGACGAGCTCGAGCGTCTCGCGGTCGAGCACCGCGCCCGTGGGGTTGTGCGGCGAGTTCACGAGGATGACGCGCGTGCGATCGGTGACCGCCGCCTCGAGCTCGGCCGGGTCGGGTCGCCAGTCGGGGAACCTGAGCGGCACCGTGCGATGCACCCCGCCGGCACGCGCGACGAGGGCTGCGTAGGCGTCGTAGGAGGGCTCGAACGTCACGACCTCGTCGCCGGCGTCGACGAACGCGAGGAGGGTCGCGGCGAGCGCCTCCGTCGCGCCCGCGGTCACGAGCACCTCGGATGCCGCGTCGACCTCGAGCCCGTACCAGCGGCGCTGGTGCGCGGCGACCGCCTCGCGCAGCACGGGCATGCCGATGCCCGGCGGGTACTGGTTGACCCCGTCGGCGATGGCCTGCCGGGCGGCCTCGAGCACCTCGGCGGGCCCGTCCTCGTCGGGGAACCCCTGGCCGAGGTTGATCGCGCCGGTGCGCGCGGCGAGGGCGCTCATCTCGGCGAAGATCGTGGCGGCGATGCGGCCGTCGGCGTCGAGCAGGCCGGCGCCGGCGGCCGTGCGCTGCCAGGGCTGCAGGCCGGGTGCGGGGGAGAAGTCGCTCACGCTCTCACCGTACGTCAGGGTGGGGCCGCTACGCTGGCGCACGGGTTCGACGGGACGCCGTCGCCGCATTCGGGGGACTCACCGCCCGGTGATAGCCGGATCACAGACTTCGCCGATGCCGCACACAGACTCGCGCGGGATGCTGGCATCGCTTTGGAAGGAGCAGACCATGACCGACACCACTGACGGTTCGACGGGGGAGGCCCGCGAGGGCGTCGTCGACGCCACCTCCGCAACCCCTGAGCCCGCCGCGAGCCAGGCCGCGGAGGCCGCCGCGACGACCCCCGAGACCCCCGCCGCGTCGTCGGAGACGCCGGCACCCGAGGCGGCTCCGGCCGCGCCCGCCACCGCTCCCGCGACGCAGGCTCCGGCCGCGCCCGCCCCCGCGGCATCCGCGCAGGCTGCCGCCGCGCCCGCCGCCCCCGAGCCGGTCCCGGCCGCCCAGGCGACCGGCACGGTCTACCAGCCCGGCCAGGCCCCGCAGCCCTACGCCGCGCCGGCGCCCGCCGCGGCATCCGCGCAGCAGACGGCTCCGACGCAGCCCGTGAGCGGCCAGGTGCCGCCCGCGTTCGGCGGACCCCGCCCCGGCGACGCGCAGCCGACCGGCTCCTACGCCGGTGTGCCGCCGTACGGCACGCAGCCCGGCCAGCCCGCGCAGGCCGGCCAGCCCGCGCCCAAGCAGCGCCGGGTGGGCCTCGGCGTCGCCGCCGCGATCGTGGCGGCCGCCCTCATCGGCGGCGCGTCGGGCGCCGGCATCACGGCGCTCATCTCGAGCAACCAGGCTCCCGCGACGAGCGACAGCGCCGGCAGCGCGCAGAACATCGTCGTCAACGACACCGACTCGGTGAACCAGATCACCGCGGTGGCCGCGAAGGCCAGCCCGAGCGTCGTGACCATCTCGGTCAGCGGCGGCCAGGCCGGCGGCACGGGTTCGGGCATCATCCTGTCGGAGGACGGCTACGTGCTCACCAACACGCACGTCGTGACCCTCGACGGCGCCACCGGCGACCCGACCATCCAGGTCAAGACGAGCGACGGCCACCTCTACGCGGCGGAGCTCGTCGGCACCGACCCGCTGTCCGACCTCGCGGTGATCAAGCTCGTCGACGCGTCGGGCCTCACGCCGCTCGAGTTCGCCGACTCCGACAAGCTCAACGTCGGCGACACGGCGATCGCGATCGGCGCGCCGCTCGGCCTCTCGGGCACCGTGACGAACGGCATCATCAGCGCCCTCAACCGCTCGATCGACGTGGCCTCCTCGGCCGCGCCGACGACGCCCGACGACTCCCAGGGCGACTCGGGCGAGGGCGACCAGGGCCAGGGCGACGGCCAGAGCCCGTTCGACTTCTTCTTCGACCTGCCCGACCCCGACAGCGGCGAGTCGCAGGCGCCGCAGGCGTCGGCCGGCCAGGTGTCGCTCCCGGTCATCCAGACGGATGCCGCGATCAACCCGGGCAACTCGGGCGGTGCGCTGCTCGACTCCGAGGGCAAGCTCATCGGCGTGAACGTCGCGATCCTCTCGGCGGGCGGCTCGAGCACCGAGGCCGGCAACATCGGCGTCGGGTTCGCGGTGCCGTCGAACCTCGCGAAGCGCATCTCCGAGGAGATCATCGAGAGCGGGGCGGCCACGCACGGCCTCCTCGGCGCGACGGTCACGTCGGCCGAGGCCGACGGCGAGAGCGACACCGTCGGCGCCCTCATCTCCGAGGTGAGCTCGGGCGGCGCGGCCGAGCAGGCGGGCCTGCAGGCCGGCGACGTGGTCACCGAGTTCAACGGCGTGCCGATCACCGACCAGACCGACCTGACCGCGCAGGTGCGTGCGCTCCCGGGCGGCGCGAAGGCGGAGATCACCTTCACCCGCGACGGCGACTCGCAGACCGCGACCGTGACGCTCGGCACCTTCGAGGGCTGACGCTCGCACGACCGGTCGAACGACGGGGCCGGGGTCCATGGGACCCCGGCCCCTTCAGCGTCCGCGAACGCGCCGGCTGCTAGGCTCGATCGACCCGAGCGAGTGAGGAACATGCCCGAGCAGCACCATGAGGCGGCAGCGTCGCCGCTCGTCGGCGTCTCCTACGTCATGCCCGTGCTGAACGACGCCTCGCACGTGCGCGCGGCGGTGGAGTCGATCCTCGAGCAGGACTACGCCGGCCCCGTCGAGGTGCTCATCGCGCTCGGTCCGTCGATCGACGGCACCGCCGAGCTCGTGGCCGACCTCGCCGCCCGCGACGCTCGCGTGCGCGTGCTCGAGAACGAGGTGGGCTCCACCCCCTCGGGCCTCAACATCGGCATCCGCGCCGCGCAGTTCCCCGTGGTGGTGCGCGTCGACTCGCACTCGATGCTGCCCGTCGACTACGCCCGCGTCGCCGTGGGCGTGCTCGAGCGCACGGGCGCCGACAACGTCGGCGGCATCATGGACGCCCGTGGCGAGACGCCATTCGAGCAGGCCGTTGCCCTCGCCTACACGACGAAGGTCGGCCTCGGCGGATCGGCGTTCCACGTCGGCGGCGCCGAGGGGCCGGCCGAGACCGTGTACCTCGGCGTGTTCCGCCGCGCTGCGCTCGAGCGCGTCGGCCTCTTCGACGAGACCATCAAGCGCGGCCAGGACTGGGAGCTCAACCGCCGCCTCCGCGAGACCGGCGGCACCGTCTGGTTCACGCCCGAGCTCGCGGTCACCTACCGCCCCCGGTCGAGCGTGGAGCGCCTCGCACGTCAGATGTTCTCGACGGGCCTGTGGCGCGGCGAGCTCGCCCGGCGCTTCCCGTCGGCCAACGGCATCCGCTACTTCATCCCGCCGGCCATGGTCGTGGGCGTGACCCTCGGGCTCATCCTCGGCATCATCGGCCTCGTGCAGGCCGCCATGGGCGCGACGCCGTGGCTGCTCCTCGGCTTCCTCGTGCCCGCGGCCTACCTGCTCTTCGTCGTCGTCGCCACGCTCGCCTACGCCCGCGTGCGCGGAGCCGCCGTGGCGTGGAGGTTTCTCGTAGTCTTGCCCTGCATACACGTCTCGTGGGGCGTCGGCTTCGTGCTCGGCTACCTCTCGCTGACGAGCAACATCGCCAAGCACACGGGAAGGTGACGCGGATGTCACAAGCCGGTCCGGCCCAGGCCAGGCCCACGAGCATCGCCGAGCTCCGCGCCGTCACCCAGCCGCCCGAGGTCCGCGGCCGACGCAACGCCGAGCACTGGACGGCGTCGCTCTACCTCCGTCGCTTCTCGCCGTACCTCACGTGGCTCCTGCTGAAGACCCCGATCTCCGCCAACGGCGTCACGGGCCTCATGATCCTCGTCGGCTGGTCGACCGCCGCGGCCCTGCTCATCCCGGGCATCTGGGGCGCGCTGCTCGCGGTCGTGCTCGGCCAGCTGCAGATGCTCGTCGACTGCTGCGACGGCGAGGTCGCCCGCTGGCGCCGCACGTCGTCGCCCGCCGGCGTCTTCCTCGACAAGGTCGGCCACTACACGACCGAGGCGCTCATCCCGCTCGCGCTCGGCATCCGCGCCGCCGCGTACCCGCTCGAGTTCCCGGCCGACTTCCTCTGGACGACCGTCGGCGCGCTGCTCGCGCTCGTCATCGTGCTGAACAAGGCGCTCAACGACATGGTGCACGTGGCGCGCGCGAACGCCGGCCTGCCGAAGCTCGCCGACACGCACGGCGAGACCGCGCCGCGCGGCGGGCTCATCGCGAAGCTCCGCAAGGCCGCGCGCTTCCTGCCGTTCCACCGCCTGTACCACTCGGTCGAGCTCACGCTCATCGCGCTCGCCGCGGCCATCGTGGGCCTCTTCGCCGGACAGCCGCTCGTCGACCGCGTCGTCGTGATCGCGCTGCTGCCGCTCGCGGCGCTCTCGCTCCTGGGGCACTTCGTCGCGATCATGGCCTCCCGCCGTGTCCGGTCCTGACCGCTCGTTCCCCGAGCCCGTCGACGGGCGGCCGCGGGTCGGCGTGGTGGTGCTCACCATGGGGACTCGGCCCGACGACCTCGCGCGCGGCATCCGGAGCGTGCTCGAGCAGCGGGACGTCGACGTCGACGTCGTGTGCGTCGGCAACGGCTGGAACCCCGCGAGCGCCGAGCCGCCGTTGCCGAGCGCGGTGAAGACGCTGCACCTGCCCGAGAACCTCGGCATCCCCGCCGGACGCAACCGCGGCGTGCCCGAGGTGTCGGGCGACGTGCTGTTCTTCCTCGACGACGACGCGTTCCTGCCGAGCCCGCGCTTCCTGGCCGACGGATGCCGCGAGCTCGCCGACCGGCCCGAGCTCGGCCTCATCCAGCCCCGCGTCGTCGACCCCACGGGCAAGGTGTCGCCGCGGCGCTGGATCCCACGCATCCGCAAGGGCGACCCGGCGCGCTCGAGCAACGTGTTCTCGTGCTGGGAGGGCGCCGTCCTCATGCCGCGCGCCGTGTTCCACGCCACGGGCGGCTGGGCGGATCCGTTCTTCTACGCGCACGAGGGCATCGAGCTGGCGTGGCGGGTGTGGGACACCGGCCACGTCGCGTGGTACGCGGGCGACCTCGAGGCGGGGCATCCGGTCATCGACCCGGCGCGCCACGCGTACTACTACCGCCTCAACGCGCGGAACCGCGTGTGGCTCGCCCGGCGCAACCTGCCGCTCGTGCTCGTGCCCTTCTACGTCGGCTCGTGGACGGCGATCCAGGTGCTGCGCTGGTTCCGCAACCCGTCGGCCCTGAAGGCGTGGTTCGGCGGCTGGCGCGCGGGCTGGCGCGAGGATCCGGGGGAGCGGCGTCCGATGCGGTGGCGCACGGTGTGGCGGATGACGCTCGCGGGCCGGCCGCCGATCGTCTGATCGCGGTCGTCGAGGAGCCGGTCGTCGAGGAGCGCCGCCGGAGGCGACGCGTATCGAGTCGCGGGGGGCCGCGGGGCATCCGCGCCTTCGGTACCCTTGTGCGAGTGGGATTGCGGAGAGATGCACAGCGCGCCGTCAAGCTGGCCAAGGACATCATGTGGTCGCGGCGGGCGCAGCGCGAGCTGCTGAGGAAGCTGCGCGAACTGCCGCCCCTCGAGCCGCACCGCTACCGCATCGGCGTGTACTTCGCCGACGGCCGCGTCAACCTCTACCAGCTGCGACAGTGGTACAGGCCGCTGCTCGAGCTCTCGAAGCGGCATCCGGTGCTCATCCTCAGCCGCGCCTCGGGGTCGGCGCTCGAACTCCTCGAGGAGTCGCCGCTGCCCGTCGCCTACGTGCGTCGCGTCGTCGACCTCGAGCAGGTCATCCACGACCAGGACCTGCACGTCGTGTTCTACGTGAACCAGAACGCGAAGAACTTCCAGATGATGCGCTACGGGCGGCGCTGGCACGTGTTCATCAACCACGGCGAGTCCGACAAGATGTACATGACCACCAACCAGTTCAAGGCCTACGACTACGCCTTCATCGCGGGCGACGCGGCCCGGGCCCGGCTCGAGAAGGTGCTCTGGGACTACGACTTCGACAAGCGCGCGATCCCGATCGGGCGGCCGCAGGCCGACCACTACCTCGACGGCTCGCCGCTGCCCTACACGCCCGACGAGCGCGAGGTCGTGCTCTACGCGCCCACGTGGGAGGGCGATCGCGGCGCGGCCGCCTACGGATCGATCGCGTCGCACGGCGTGCCACTCGTGAAGGCGCTGCTCGCGACGGGCCGGCACCGCGTGATCTACCGTCCGCACCCGCGGTCGGGCGTCGTCGACCCCGACTACCGTGCGGCGAACCGCGAGATCATCGAGGCGATCTCGGCGGCGAACGCGGCCGACCCCTCCGCGCAGCACGTCTACGACGACGGCCCCTCGCTCGGCTGGCAGCTCGCCGCGGCGGATGTCGCGATCGTCGACATCTCGGCGATGGTCTACGACCGGCTCGCCGCCGGCAAGCCGCTGCTCATCACGCGTCCCGTCAATCCCGAGGCGCAGATCGACACCGGCGGCTACCTGCAGGCGTGCGAGTGGCTCGACGCGGGCGACGGCGCGGCCATGCTCGCGCGTGTCGACGCGGTCGCGCACGACGCCGACGCGCTCGCGCGGCTCGAGGCGTGGGTCGAGCGGTACTTCGGCGACACCACGCCGGGCGTCACGACGGCGCGCTTCCACGAGGCCGTCGACCGCCTCATGGCCGAGTGGGAGCGCTTCGCGGCACTGCACGCGGGCGACGAGGAGGTCGACGAGTTCGAGGCGGACGACGAGGACGAGGCGGAGGCGCTGACCTAGGGGCCGGCGTCGGCGCCTGCGTCGACCGCCGCATCGTCGCCCCGCCGCCGGGTGATGCCGCGCCCCACCTTGGTGGCGGCGCCGCGGATGCCGCGACCGGTCGACGCGGCGAGCTCGCCGACGGCGACGCCCGCCCGCCCGATCCGCGAGCCCGTCGTGCGGATGAACGTGTCGCCCTCGCGGGGCTCGAGCACGGCCGGCAGCACCGCGGGTGCCGCGCCGAACGCGAGCCGAGACTGCTGCAGCACCTTGCGGCCGAGCAGGTGGTTGCCGGTGCCGCCGATCGCGGCGCCGATGCCGAACGGGATCGCCTTGCCGATGATGCCCGCGCCGCCGCGCACCGCGAACTGGCGCACGAACACGCGCCGCAGCTGGTCGACCATGGTGCCCATGAGGGCCTTCGGCATGCTGTTCGTGATGAGCTCGCCCCAGAACACGTTGCGCGCGGGTCCGCCGCCGGTCGCCTGCCCGGCGAACTGGCGCACGAGGTCGACGCCCTCGCGCCCGAGCATGAGGGTCATCACGAGCGCGCGGGCACGCTCGGGATTGTCGACGGGGATGCCGTGCACCTCGGCGACCGACTGCGCGAAGAGCGCCGTGGCCTCCAGGAAGCCGGCCGTCTCGACGCCCGACAGTGCGAGCGTGATGCCCGTGCTGATGCCGGGGATCACCGCCGTGGCGCCGACGGCCGCGCCGCCGGTCGTCACGGCCGCGAGGTAGCGTCGTTCGAGGATGCGCACCAGCTGGTCGGGCGTCGCGTTCGGCACGCGTCGACGGATGCCGCGGAGGTGCGCCAGCACGATCGGACGCTGGATCGACAGCACCATGTCGATGCCGCGCTCCATGCCCTGTGCTCGTCCGGTGTCGGTGGGCCGTTCGCCCGCCGCTCCACCCGGGGCCTGCGGCCGCTCGTCGGGCGCGCCGGGAGAGCCCTCCTGCGGAGCCGAGGGCCCCATCGAGGTGATCTTGTGCACCCGTTCGGCCATGCCGAGCATCATAGAGCGCCCATCCGGGTGAACCCCGGATCGCTGCCCGGGGCTCGTCACGCCTGGGCGGATGCGGTATGGGCCGCTACGTCGTGCCGTGCTCCGCGTTGTAGCGCTCGAGCACGTCGTCGATCGGCCCGTCGAGCACGAGCGCGCCCTTGTCGAGGTACAGGCCGCGCGTGCAGAAGCGTCGCAGGTCGCGCTCGTTGTGCGAGACGAAGAACAGCGTGCGGCCTCCTTCGAGGAGCTCCTCGATGCGCCGGTAGCACTTCTCGCGGAACGCCTTGTCGCCGACGGCGAGCACCTCGTCGACGAGGATGATGGGCTCCTCGAGCTGCGAGATCACCGCGAACGCGATGCGCACCTTCATGCCGCTCGAGAGGTGCTTGTACGGCGTGTCGAGGAAGTCCGCGATGTCGGCGAACCCGATGATCTCGTCGAACTTCGCGTCGATCTGGGAGCGCGTCATGCCGTGCAGGCCCGCCGTCAGGTACACGTTGTCGCGCACGGTCAGGTCGTCGACGAAACCGCCGGTGATCTCGATCAGCGGGGCGACGCCGCCCGTGACGACGACACGGCCCTCGTCGGGCATCATGACGCCCGCCACGAGCTTCAGCAGCGTCGACTTGCCCTGGCCGTTGCGTCCGACCACGCCGATGGCCTCGCCGGGGCGGACCTCCATCGTGAGGTTCCGCAGCGCCCAGAACTCGCCGGGCCGCGTCCGACGCCGGCGCCCGGCGAGCAGGTCCTTGAACGACCGGCGACCGCGCCGGTTGCGGCGGAAGCGGATGCCGAGGCCCTCGGCACGGATCGCGTACGTCTCCGTGGCGGCGAGGGCGGCGGCTGCGGCATCCGTCATCAGATCTCCTTCAGCACCTGGCGCACGCTGCCGCGGAAGACGAGGAGGCCGATGCCGAGCAGGGCGAGCGACATCACCGCCGAGATCACGACGTTGAACCAGTCGAGCTCGTGCGGGAAGAAGCCCGCGCGATAGAGGCCGAAGATGCCCGAGAGGGGATTGAACGCCGCCCAGACGTGGAGCTCCTCCGGCAGGTTCTCGACGCCGTAGATGATCGGCGACGCGTAGAAGAGGAACCGCAGCACGAGCTTCACCGCCCGCTCGAGGTCGCGGAAGAACACCACGAGCGGCGCGACGATGAGCGCGACCCCGCACGTGAGGATCACCTGGAGCAGGATCGCGAGCGGGAAGAACACGAGCTCCCACCCCACCCGCGACCCGGGCGAGAAGATCACGAAGAGCGCGAGCACGGGCAGCGACAGCAGGAACTCGATGCCCTTCGAGAGCACGATGCGGTTCACCCAGATCGTGCGCGGGATCATCGTCGACCGCACGAGCTTCGCGTCCTTCAGGAAGGCGCGCGTCGAGTCGGAGATCGCGCCGTTGAACCACATCCACGGCAGCAGTGCCGCGAGGAGGAACACGATGTACGGCTCGGTGCCCACGGGTCGCTGGAACACCTGGGTGAAGACGAACCAGTAGATGCCGGCCATCACGAGGGGGTCGAGGATCGACCAGAGGTACCCGAGCGCCGAGGTCGAGTAGCGCACCTTCAGGTCGCGGGTCGTGAGGAGCCAGAGGGAGTGCCGGTAGCGGATCCACGCCGTCCGCTGGAGCGGATGCGAGTCTCCAGCACTCCCGACGGATACCGCGCTCATCACGATCTCATCGTAGATGCCATGCCGCGGTAGGTTTGAAAGCAGGCGGGCGGCGCGTGCCGCGCCCGGCCGTTGGGCCGCGCCAGTTCGGAAGGAGCGTCGTGCACCGCACCAGCACCCGCGTGCTCCTCAGCTGCGCCGCGATCGGCGTCGCCGGGGGGCTCGTGGCCGGGGCATCCGCCTACCTCGCCGCCGCGTTCGCGGCGTTCATCCCCGTGCTCTACGGGCTCACGATCGGCACGCACTTCCTCCCGAGCGCCGTCGCGCTCGCGCTGCTGCGGCGGCCGGGCGTCGCCGTGCTCGTCGGCTTCATCGCCGGACTCGTCGGGGCCGTGTTCGCGCCGATCTGGATCTGGCGCTTCGTCGGCACCGGGCTGCTCGTTGGGGCCCTGCTCGAGCTGCCGTTCCTGATCACCCGGTACCGCAACTGGAGCGCCTGGCTCTCCTACCTCGCCGCCGGGTTCGCGGGCGTCGCGCTCGCCGTCGGCACGTTCGTCGTGCTCGGTGCGGAGCACTACGCGCCCTGGGCGTGGGCGCTCTACCTCGCGCTGTTCGTCGCGAGCCCGGTCTTCTTCACCTGGCTCGGCCGCGTCATCGCCGCACGGCTGGCGAAGACGGGCGTGGCCCGGCAGTCGGTGGGCGACCGGCAGAACGCGGCCTAGACGCGAACGGATGCCGCGCGGCATCCGCTCGGCCCTGAGGAGCGGAGCGTCCGGAGACGCGAAGAGCGGATGCCGTCGGGCATCCGCTCTCCACTGCTGTGGTGCTTGCGATCACACGAAGTGGTTCGCACGCTCCAGGTCTTCGGCGAAGTCGATCTCGACCGCGTAGAGGTCGGAGATGTCCATCGGCTCGACGAGCATGCCCTGCTTCTCGATGGCGAGCTCGATGCCGCGCTCGAAGTAGTCCTGGTCGCCCACGCGCTGCAGGAACGCGAGGAGTGCCGCCTTGTCGCGGCTCGACACGTAGTTGATGCCGACCGCCTCACCGAGACCGCCCTTGACGGTCTTCGAGAGCTCCTTGATGTAGCCCTCGGCGGTGGTGGTGTACTTGACCTCCTCGTCGGACACCTTCGCGGTGTTGACGGTCACGAACGACTGGTCGCGCTCGATGAACGGGAGGGCGCGGTCGAGGATGCGCGGGTCGAACACGACGTCGCCGTTCATCCAGAGCACGCCGCCCGCCTGCGACGCCGCGAGGGCGCGCATGAGGCTCTTCGAGGTGTTCGTCTGGTCGTACTCCTCGTTGTAGACGAACGACGCCTGCGGGAACGCCTCGATGATGTGCTCGAGCTTGTAGCCGACGACGATCGTCACGTTCGGGTCCTTGCCGAAGGCGTGCTCGATGTTGTCGAACTGCTGGCGCATGATGGTGCGGCCGTCGCTGAGCTCGGTGAGCGGTTTGGGGAGGGATCGTCCGAGCCGGCTCCCCATGCCGGCTGCCAGAATCACGATCTGGGTCACTGCATCTCCTTATGGTGGTCGGATGCCGCGGGCGATCGGCCCCTCGCCGATTCTTCACCCGTCGTTCACCCGGAAGTTCACATGTGGACACGCCGTTATGCCGATTTACAGGGTACCGGGCGACCCCTTCGGTGAACGAGTCGAGCCCGACGTCGTAGTGTGATCGTGATGCGACGCTCAGGAAACCCACAGGTTCCCCCGCGCGTCGCATGACGACCCGACTGGGGAACGCGGGTCGCGGTTGGTAGGTTGTCTGGGTGACTTCCGTTTCGCGCTCCGAACACGACGACGAAGCTCCCGAAGGCACCGGCACGGGGGTGTCCGCCGAAGGGGGAACGTCCAGCGCGCCGCGCGCGCCGCGAGGGGCGTCGAAGCGCACGACGCGCTCGACGACCCCGAAGTCGGATGCCGCGGCCGCGTCGCGCACCGCCCGCTCCTCCGCCGCGCGGGGAACGGCCTCCAAGACGGCCGCGTCGCGCGCCGCCGCGACCGAGGGCGCTCCGGCCCGCCCCGGCACGAGCTCGCGACCCGAGTCGTCGGGCGAGACCCCGAGCACGACCGCGCGCAAGGCGTCCACGGCGAAGAACACCGCCGCGAAGTCGTCAGCGGCGAAGTCGGCCGCGTCGAAGTCGGCGGCGTCGAAGACGCCTGCTTCGAAGCCCGCCGCGTCGAGGTCGGCGGCGTCACGCGCGAACACTGCGAAGACCACTGCCTCGACGGCGCCTGCGACCGAGGCGACCACGCCCGAGGCCGACGCGACGACCGCGAAGGCGCCGGCTGCCGAGCGCACCACCACCAAGCGCACGACGTCGGCCGCCGCACCGACCGAACCGGCCGACTCCGCGCAGGCGGATGCCGCGGCGGAGCCGAACGAGACCACGGGTTCGAAGCGCACTGCGGCATCGCGTGCCGCTTCCTCGAAGGCCGCGTCCGCCCGCGGCGAGGCCACGAAGACGGCGCGGGCCGCGCGCGCGTCGGCCGCCTCGTCCCAGCGCACCCGAGCGGCCGCGGCCGCGAGCACGAAGCGCCAGGCGCAGCGCGTCGCGGCGTCGTTGACCACCGAGACCACGGCTGCCGAGCGCGCGACCCGCAAGCCCGGATCCGCGGCGCCGGTCCCGCCCACCACCGACGCCGGCGCCGCCGAGGGCACCGTCGACGAGACCACGCGCGAGCGTCCGATCGCACGCAGCACCGCCGGCCGCGCAGCGGCGGCCGTCGCGGCGGCCGCCATCGCCGACGACGCGATCGCGGAGCCCGCGCCCACGGCGCCGCGCGCGCCGGAATCGAACGGGGGCGAGAACCCGACGGCGGCCGCGGCATCCGTCAGCGAGGCGACCGCGATCGACGCTCCCGCCACCGAGGCGCCTTCCACTGAGACGCCCGCTGCCGAGGCGCCCGCCGACCCGGTCGTCGAGGCCGACCCGGCCGCGACTGTCGTGGCGGAGCCCGCGACCGAGGAGCCCGCCGCCCCGGTCGTCGAGGCCGAGGCCGATCCGGTCGCGGAGGACGCACCGGTCACGGAGGACATCGCGGCTGCCGCGCCCGAGGCCGTCGAGCCGGCTTCCGTCGAGGCATCCGATGCCGCGCTCACGCTCGACGAGGCGCTCGCCGACGCCGCGGGCGTGGAGGTCGCCGGCACCGACGTGAGCACTGAGATCGGGAGCGCCGCGGTCGCGGGTGCCGCGCTCGACGGCGACGGGGCATCCGCCGACGCGACGGGCGAGCAGGCCGTGGCCGTGATCCCGGCGCCCCGCAAGCCCGCGCCGCGCAAGAAGCGCACGCTGCGCGTGGCGCGTCCCGCCCCGGCGGCCGACGCTCCGCGCGTGCTCGAGATCCAGGGCCTCGTGAAGCGGTTCGGCGACACCACCGCGGTCGACGGCATCTCGCTCGACGTGCGCACGGGGTCGTTCTACGGCATCGTCGGGCCCAACGGCGCCGGCAAGACCACGACGCTCTCGATGGTGACCGGCCTGCTGCGCCCCGACGCGGGCACCGTGCGGATCCACGGCGTCGACGCGTGGGGCGACCCGCGCGCGGCGAAGCGCCTGACGGGCGCGCTGCCCGACCGCCTCCGCCTGTTCGACCGCCTGACGGGCGCACAGCTGCTCTACTACTCGGGCGCGCTCCGCGGGCTCGACGACCGCACGGTGCGCGATCGCAGCGCCGACCTCATCGCCGCGTTCGGCCTCGAGGACGCGATCGACCGCCTCGTGGCCGACTACTCGGCGGGCATGACCAAGAAGATCGCGCTCGCCTGCGCGATGATCCACGCGCCGCGGCTGCTGGTGCTCGACGAGCCGTTCGAGTCGGTCGACCCGGTGTCGGCCGCGAACCTCACCGACATCCTCGAGCGCTTCGTGGAGGGCGGTGGCACCGTGCTGCTGTCGAGCCACGGCATGGACCTCATCGAGCGCGTGTGCGACTCCGCGGCGATCATCGTCGGCGGCCGGGTGCTGGCATCCGGAACCCTCGACGAGGTGCGCGCCGGACAGACCCTCGAAGACCGCTTCGTCGAGCTCGCCGGCGGACGCAAGGCAGCGGAAGGCATGGAATGGTTGCACAGTTTCTCCGACTGAAACTGCGCCTGCTCGGCAACATCTTCCGACGGAGCCCCTGGCAGGTCGTCGGCATCGTCCTCGGACTCGTGTACGGCGTCGGCCTCGCCACGATCCTGTTCTTCACGCTCGTCGGCCTGCGGTTCGTCGACGACGTCGAGGTGATCCGCGACGTCTTCGTCATCGTGGGCGCGGCCGTGGTGATCGGCTTCGTGATCTTCCCGCTCGCGTTCGGCGTCGACGACACCATGGACCCCAGGCGGTTCGCGCTGTTCGGCCTGCCCGACCGCACGCTCGCGCTCGGGCTCGCGCTGGCCGCCTTCATCGGCATCCCCGCGTTCGTGCTCGCCATCGTCCTGGCCGGAACGGTGGTGACCTGGTCCCGGGGGTTCGGCGAGACGGTCTTCGCGCTCATCTCCGCACTGCTGGCGTTCGGCACGTGCATCCTGATCGCGCGCGTCGCGACCGGCGTGGCATCCGTGCTGCTGGCGACCCGGCGCGCACGCGAGGTGAGCGGGGTGCTCGGCGTGCTGCTCGTGGTGCTGCTCTCGCCGGTCGTCGTCGTGCTCGTCACGCTGGACTGGGCGAACTCGGGCCTGCGCGTGCTCGAGTCGTTCGCCGGCGTCGTCGGCTGGACCCCGCTCGGCGCGGCCTTCGCGGCCCCGGGCGACGCGGCCGCAGGCGACTGGGGTCCGGCCGTGCTGAAGCTCATCATCGCCGCGGCGACGCTCGGTGCGATCTGGCTCGCGTGGCAGTCGCTCGTCGCGAAGATGCTCGTCACGCCCGGTCGCGAGGCGTCGGCCCGCAGCTACCGCGGCCTCGGCTGGTTCGACCGGATGCCGCACACGCCCGCGGGTGCGGTCGCCGCCCGCAGCTTCACGTACTGGTTCCGCGACGCGCGCTACTGGGTGTCGATCATCATGGTGCCGATCGTGCCGGTGCTCGTGATCGTGCCACTCGGCGTCGCCGGGATCCCCCTCTCGTACACGGCGCTCATCCCGGTGCCGCTCATGTGCCTCCTGCTCGGCTGGTCGCTGCACAACGACACGGCCTTCGACAGCACGGCCGTGTGGCTGCACACCGTGTCGGGCGTGCGCGGCGCAGCCGATCGTGCGGGGCGCCTCGTGCCCGTGCTCATCGCCGGCGTGGTCGTGATCGGCCTGGGCAGCGCCGTCACGGTGTTCGTGCTCGACGACTGGCGCCTGCTGCCCGCGCTCGTCGGCGTGAGCGCGGCGCTGCTGCTCGGCGGCCTCGGCGTCAGCTCGATCGTCTCGGCCAGGTTCCCGTATCCCGCCGTGAAACCCGGCGACAGCCCGTTCCAGCAGCCGCAGTCGACCGGTGCCATCACGGCGCTCGTGCAGTCGATCACGATGCTCGGCTCGCTCCTCATCGCCGCTCCGGCGGTGGCGTTCGCCGCGCTAGGCCTCTTCGACGACCCGTCGTGGTACATGGCGTCGTTCGCGGCGGGCGTCGGCCTCGGCGTCGTCGTGCTCGCGGCCGGCATCGGGCTCGGCGGCCGCGTGTTCGACCACCGTGGACCCGAGATCCTCGCGGCGGCGCTGCGCGCGTAGCGGGCGAGCGGATGCCGGGAGCAGGTCTTGCCCGACCGGCGGGCCCCGTGGCATCCCCGCGTAGAATCGAGCGCATGATCGATCCCGTGCGCGCGAGCATCGCCGACCCCGACGCACCCGGCGGAGGCACCGACGTGCTCGACCGCGAGCTCGAGAAGCTCCTCGAGGAGGAGTCGCTCGACCCGGGCGATCACGACCGCTTCGCGCACTACGTGAAGAAGGAGCAGATCCTCGAGTCGGCCGTCACGGGCAAGCCCGTCAAGGCGTTGTGCGGCAAGAAGTGGACGCCAGGGCGCGACCCCGACAAGTTCCCGGTCTGCCCGACGTGCAAGGAGATCTACGAGCGGATGCGCGCGGAGTAGCGCTTCGCCGAGCGACGCGCCTACCGATAGGTCGTCGGGATCACGGGCTCGCCGCGCCCCAGCCGGAACGCCTCGATCGGCAGCTCCTGCATGACCTCGGCGCGGTGCGCCCGCGCCGCGCGCGTGCCCTCCGCGCCGAGGAACGCCGGATCGGCGACGCCGTCGGACACCAGGTGCACCATGAGCGGTCGCAGCTCGTCGTCTGGCTCGAACTCCGCGGCCCCCTCGGGGCCGTCTCCCACGAATACGAGCTCCTCGCGGGCGGTGCGCGTCGAGTCGAGCCGTCGTGCCGCGTTCTTGCGTCCGCCGACGCTGATCTTGTGGGTGGACGCCTTCGCGACGGCGACCCACTCGCCGGCGTCGTCGCGGCGCGCGACGAGCTTGTAGACCATGCCCGCCGCCGGGGATCCCGAGCCCGTCACGACCGCCGTGCCAACGCCGTAGGAGTCGACGGGCGCGGCCGAGAGACCCGCGATGGTGAACTCGTCGAGGTCGCTCGTGACGGTGATGCGCGTGTTCACCGCGCCGAGCGAGTCGAGCTGCTCGCGCACGGCGGCGACCACGGTCGGCAGGTCGCCGGAGTCGATGCGCACGGCGCCGAGCTCGGGGCCCGCCACCTCCACGGCGAGCTCGACGCCGCGGGTGATGTCGTAGGTGTCGATGAGCAGCGTGGTCTTCGGCCCGAACGCCTCGACCTGGGCGCGGAACGCGTCCTCCTCGCTGTCGTGCAGCAGCGTGAACGCGTGCGCGGCGGTGCCCATGGTCGGGATGCCCCACGTACGGCCGGCCTCGAGGTTCGAGGTCGCGTCGAACCCGGCGATGAACGCGGCCCGCGCCGCGGCGATCGCCGCGCGCTCGCTCGTGCGGCGGGATCCCATCTCGGCGATCGGACGCCCCAGCGCGACCGACACCATGCGGGCGGCCGCGCTCGCGACCGACGAGTCGTAGTTCAACGTGGAGAGCACGACGGTCTCGAGCATGACGGCCTCGGCGAAGCTCGCCTGGATGGTGAGCAGCGGCGAGCCGGGGAAGTACGCCTCGCCCTCGCGGTAGCCCCAGATGTCGCCGCGGAAGCGGTAGTCGGCCAGCCAGTCGAGCGTCTCGGGCCGCACGACCTGGTTCTCGCGCAGCCACTCGAGCTCGGCGTCCTCGAAGCGGAACCGGTCGATGAGCTCGAGCAGCCGACCCGTGCCGGCGACGACGCCGTAGCGACGTCCGTCGGGCAGGCGCCGGGCGAACGCCTCGAACAGGCTCTCGCGGTGGGCGGCGCCGTCGCGCAGCGCGGCATCCACCATCGTGAGCTCGTAACGGTCGGTGAAGAGCGCAGCTGACCCGGTCACACGGTCAGCCTAGTGGGCACCCTCCCAGCGGCCGACGCGCGCGTGCGCGCCGCGCGGGCTTCCCGGGACGCCCGGTTCGGCCGGCTCACCGCGATGACGTTCCCGAGCGAGATGAGGCCGAGCCCGACGACCTGCCATGCGCCGAGCGCCTGCCCGAGCAGTACGAACCCGGCGAGCGCTGCGGCGGCCGGCTGCACGCTCTGCAGCACGCTGAAGAGCTGCTGCGGCAGCCGGCGGAGCACGAGCAGGTCGATCGAGTAGGGGAGCGCCGACGAGAGGATGCCGATCGCCAGGCCGATCAGCAGCACGTGGGCGAGTTCCTCGGGGGCGAGGCCGGTGAGCGCCATGACGAGCAGCGGCGACGTGATGATCGCGGCGAGGAGGCTCGCCAGTGCGGTGCCCTGCACGCCGGGGAGGTTCTGGCCGGCATGCCGGCTGAGGACGATGTAGGCCGCCCACGAGGCCGCCGCGACGAGCGCGAGCAGCACGCCCACGAGGTCGATGCCGGGCACGGTGCCGGTGAGCAGCACCACGCCGACGCCCGCCATGACCCCGCACACGAGGTCGATGCGACGGCGCGAGCCGACCAGCGCGAGGGCGAGGGGTCCGAGGAACTCGAGCGTGACGGCGAGCCCCAGGCCGATGCGCTCGACCGCGCCGTAGAGGGCGAGGTTCATGCTCACCAGCACGAGCCCGAGGAGCAGCGCGGGACGCACGGCGCGCCAGGTCAGGTCGCGCACGCGCGGGCGTGCCGCGGCGAGCAGCGCGACCGCGGCGACGGATTGCCGGAGCGCCACCACCCCGCTCGGTCCCACGAGCGGGAAGATGGTGGCGCCCAGTGCCGCGCCGAGCTGCACCGAGGCGGCGCCGCCGACGACGGCCGCTGCGGCGATGGGCTCTCGTGACATGTCTTCGACGGTACGCCGGCATTCGTGCGAAGAGAAATGCAATCGACGATGATTGATACGCTTGACGCATGGACATCGAGGTTCGCCAGCTGCGGGTCCTCGTCGCGGTCGACGAGGAGCGCTCGTTCACGGCGGCCGCCGACCGGCTCCGGATGTCGCAGGCCGCCGTCTCGCGCTCGCTCGCGGCGCTCGAGCACGAGCTCGGCGCCCGGCTCATGCACCGCACGACCCGCCGCGTCGAGCCCACCGAGGCGGGCGCGTCGTTCGCGGCCACCGCACGACGCGTGCTGGCCGAGCTCGATCGCGCCGTCGCCGAGGCCAGGGGCGAGCGCTCGGTGATCCGTGTCGGCTACCAGTGGGCCGCGCTCGGCGCGCACACGACGCCCGTGCTGCGGGCGTGGAACCGCTCGCACGCCGACGCGCCCATGCGCCTCCTTCGACTGAACCGCCGCGACGGCGGCCTCGGAGACGGGCTCGTCGACCTCGCCGTGCTCCGGCACGGCGTCGACCCCGAGCTGGACTCGGAGCTCGTGGGCACCGAGCGTCGCGTCGTGGCCCTGCCCTTCGACCACCCGCTCGCCGAGCGCACGTCGGTCGGCCTCGTCGACCTCGTCCCGTTCCTCGTGGCGGGCGACCGGAACACCGGTACGACGTCGGCCGAGCTCTGGACCTCCGTCGGACTGCCCGCCCCGTCGATGACCCAGACCGGCGACGTGGAGGAGTGGCTCGACCTCATCGCCGTGGGCGACGCCATCGGCGTCACGGCGGAGGGCACCGTGCACCACTACCCGCGGCCGGGCGTCGTGTTCGTGCCGATCCACGACGCGCCGGCGATCGAGGTGCACCTGGCCTGGCACCGGCGGCACCGGCATCCGGCAGCCGGGCGCGTGGCCCGCGCCATCCGGACGGCGTACGAGGAGGAGGCCCTCGCCACCCTGCGGAGGGCGACGGCCGCCGGCGGCGCCCCGGCCGACCCCGCTCCCCGGCTCGCCTAAGCTTGGATGTCGTGACGGACGCACCGATCGGCATCTTCGACTCCGGTGTCGGCGGGCTCACGGTCGCCCGTGCCGTGAAGGACCAGCTGCCCAACGAGTCGATCCTCTACATCGGCGACCTCGAGCACTCGCCCTACGGCCCGAAGAAGATCGCCGACGTGCGCGGCTACGCGCTCGCCGTGCTCGACGACCTCGTGCTGCAGGGCGTCAAGATGCTCGTCATCGCCTGCAACACCGCCTCGTCGGCCATGCTGAGGGACGCGCGCGAGCGCTACGACGTGCCCGTGGTCGAGGTGATCCAGCCGGCCGTGCGCCGCGCCGTCGCCACGACGCGCAACGGTCGCGTGGGCGTGATCGGCACCGTCGGCACCGTGCAGTCGCGGGCCTACGACGACGCGTTCGCCGCCGCGCCGCACCTCGAGCTCTTCTCGCAGGCGTGCCCGCGCTTCGTGGAGTTCGTCGAGGCGGGCGTCACGAGCGGCCCCGAGCTGCTCTCGATCGCCGAGGAGTACCTCGCCCCGCTGCGCGAGGCGGACGTCGACACGCTCGTGCTCGGCTGCACGCACTACCCGTTCCTGAAGGGCGCGATCTCGTACGTCATGGGCGAGCAGGTCGCGCTCGTCTCGAGCGACGTCGAGACCGCCAACGACGTGTACCGGGTGCTCGTCTCCAACGGCATGGAGCGCACCTCCCTCGCGCCGCCCACCTACCGCTACGAGGCGACGGGGGAGTCGACGAGCGCCTTCCTGGACCTCGCCCACCGCCTCATCGCCCCCGAGATCCCGAGCGTCGAGCTCGTGCAGACGGGCGCGATCACCCTTCCCCACCGCCCTTCGGCGCGCTGAGGACGCACGACGACACCGCACTTCGACAAGGAGAACGCATGACCGAGGCATCCGACCCGAGCACGACGACCGGCACGGCGAACGTGGTGCGGGCCGACGGCCGCGCCCCCGACGAGCTGCGCAACGTCACCATCGAGCGGGGCTGGAGCGCCCACGCCGAGGGCAGCGCGCTCATCTCGTTCGGCGGCACGAAGGTGCTGTGCACCGCGTCGTTCACGAACGGCGTGCCGCGCTGGATGACCGGCAAGGGCCGTGGCTGGGTCACTGCGGAGTACGCGATGCTGCCCCGCTCGACGAACACCCGCAACGACCGCGAGTCGGTGAAGGGTCGCATCGGCGGCCGCACGCACGAGATCAGCCGCCTGATCGGGCGCAGCCTGCGCGCCGTCGTCGACACGAAGGGCCTCGGCGAGAACACCATCCAGCTCGACTGCGACGTGCTGCAGGCCGACGGCGGCACCCGCACGGCCGCGATCACGGGCGCCTACGTCGCGCTCGCCGACGCGATCGAGTGGGCTCGCGAGCAGAAGTTCATCGGCCAGCGCGCGAAGCCGCTCATCGACACGGTGTCGGCGGTGTCGGTCGGCATCATCGACGGCACGCCCATGCTCGACCTCGCCTACGTCGAGGACGTGCGCGCCGAGACCGACATGAACGTCGTCGCCACGGGCCGCGGCCTCTTCGTCGAGGTGCAGGGCACCGCGGAGGGCGCGCCCTTCGACCGCGGCGAGCTCGACTCGCTGCTCGACCTCGCGCTGGCGGGCACCACGGAGCTCGCGCGCCTGCAGCAGGCCGCGCTCGCGGCATCCGTCGAGCAGGCCGGCGCATGAGCCTCGAGTTCGTGCTCGCGAGCCACAACCAGAAGAAGGTGCGCGAGTTCCAGCGCATCATCGGCGAGCGGATGCCGCAGGCCGTCGTGCACGAGTACGACGGGCCCGAGCCCGTGGAGGACGGCGTCACCTTCGCCGAGAACGCGCTCATCAAGGCACGGCGTGCCGCGGAGCACACCGGGCACGTCGCACTCGCCGACGACTCGGGCATCGTGGTCGACGTGCTCGGCGCAGCGCCCGGCATCCTCTCCGCGCGGTGGGCGGGGCACACGGCCGGCGACGAGGCGAACCTGCGGCTGCTGCTCGACCAGGTCTCGGACCTCTCCCGTCCGCACCGCGGCGCGGAGTTCCGCTGCACGATCGCGCTCGTCGTGCCCCCGTCGCTGCTCGACGGCGGCCACGAGTACGTCGCCGAGGGCCGCTGGCGCGGCACGCTCGCGTACGAGCCGCGCGGATCGCACGGCTTCGGCTACGACCCGATCTTCGAGCCGGAGGGCCTCGAGGTGACCGCCGCGGAGCTGCCTCCCGAGGAGAAGGACGCGCGGAGCCACCGCGCCCGCGCGTTCGCCGAGCTCCTGCCCGAGCTCGAGCGGGTCGCGGCGCTGCTGCCCGCCGGCTGAGCGGGCTCGTCCGGCGGGACTCGTCCCGCGGTACCACGGCGTCGCCGCAGGTCGGCACCGCGGTCTGACGACGGCGCGCGCGCCGCTCCGTACCTTCGATCGTGCACTCCCGCCGGGAACCCTCCGGCGGGGCATCCGATTCGAAGGGACCGTCGATCACCATGATCGAAGTCGAACACCTCACCAAGCGCTTCGGCGCCACCACCGCCGTCGACGACCTGTCGTTCACCGTGCGCCCCGGCACCGTCACCGGCTTCCTCGGTCCGAACGGCGCCGGCAAGTCCACGGCGATGCGTGCGATCGCCGGGCTCGTGCGCCCGACGTCGGGCACGACCCGCGTGAACGGGCGCCCGATCGAGGAGCACGCCGCCCCGCTCACCGAGATCGGCACGCTGCTCGGCACCCCCGCGCATCCGGGCCGCACCGCCCGCAACCACCTGCGGGCCCTCGCCGCGACCCACGGACTCGGACGCGCCCGCGTCGAGGACGTGCTGCGCCTCACCGGGATGGAGGCCGTCGCGAACCGCCGCGTCGGCACGTACTCGATGGGCATGGCGCAGCGCCTCGGACTCGCCGCGGCGCTCCTCGGCGACCCGCACACGATCATGCTCGACGAGCCGATCAACGGCCTCGACCCCGACGGCATCGTCTGGGTGCGCCACTTCCTGCGCGGCCTCGCCGCCGAGGGGAGGACGGTGTTCCTCTCCTCGCACCTCATGAGCGAGATGGCGCAGACCGCCGACCACCTCGTCGTGATCGGCCGGGGCCGGCTCATCGCCGACGCCCCGATCGCGGAACTGCTCGACGGCGTCGGCGAGACCCGTGTCGTGGTGCGGACGCCCGACGCCGACCGGCTGGCGCCCGCGCTCGCCGGACGCGGCGTCACCGTCACGAGCGTCGCCGCCGGCGAGCTCGAGGTGACGGGGATCGACGCCGCCGAGATCGCGGCGATCGCGCGCGACCACGACGTGCTGCTGCACGAGCTCACCACCCGCACCGCCTCGCTCGAAGAGGCCTACCTCTCGCTGACCGACGCCGCCGTGGACTACCAGGCCGTGCCGGCGGCCGCGGCCCGATGAGCGCCGCACTGCAACCGAAGGAGCATCACCCCATGTCCGCACCCGCACCCACCACCGCCCAGCGCGTCACGTTCGCGCGGCTGGTCGGCGCCGAATGGCTGAAGGCCCGCTCCGTGCGGTCGACGCCATGGACGATCGGCGCCACCGTCGGCGTCACCGTGCTGTTCGCGGCCGGCATCCTGCAGCTCGTGCTGCTCGCGCCCGCCGCCGACGTGCCCGACCCGGCCGCGGTCGTCACCGACAACTACGGCGCCGTGCCCACGCTCGGCGTGCTCGGGCTCTCGTTCATCTTCTCGTACGCGCTCGTCGCCGTGCTCGGGGTGCTCCTCGTGAGCCCCGAGCGCTCCTCGGGCCTGCTCGCCGCCACGCTCGCCGCGGCGCCGCGGCGCACGCCCGTGTTCGTCGCGAAGCTGCTCGCGTCGGCCGCGCTCGGCGTGGCCGTGGCCGTCGTCGTCGGCTTGGCCTCGGCGCTCCTCGCGCAGCCGGCGCTCGCAGGGCTCGGCCTCGCCTCGTCGCCGTTCGCCCCCGACGGGCTGCAGGTGATGACCGGCGGCGCCGTGTTCCTCGGCCTCGTCGCGGCGATGTCGACGGCCATCGCGTCGCTATTCCGGGGCACCGCGGCCGCCATGGGCGCCGTGCTCGGCCTGCTGCTGCTCGCGCCCGCGCTGCTCCCGATCATCCCAGGGATCGGCGCCCACCTCGCCGGAGTGCTGCCGAGCGGCGCCGGTATGATGCTGTTCCAATCCGCAGCCCAGGTCGGCTGGCAGCCGATCGTCACCGGGGGACTCGTCCTCCTCGGCTGGACGGCCGGCGCAGCGGTGCTGGGCGGCGTGCTCTTCAAGAGACGAGACGTGTGATGGCCGAGCGGGGACCCACCACCGCCGGGGCGGACACCCCCGACCGGGGCGGGCCCCCGCGCGCCGACGCGGCGACCGCCGCCGGCCAGCCGCTCGGCCGATTCCTCCGGGCGCGGCCGTGGCTCGTCGACGCGGCGGTCTCGCTCGTGTTCACGGCCATCGTCGTCGCGACGCTCGCGTCCGAGGCACTCACGGGTCAGGCCGTCGTCACGGTGTGGGACGTGCTCACGATCGCCGGCACCGCCATCGCCCTGCTCTTCCGCCGCCGTGCGCCGCTCACGGTGCTCGTCGTGGTGCTGCTGCTGACGACCGTGATCACGTTCTCGGCGCAGTCGAACCTGCTCCTCGCGGTGCCGATCGCGCTCTACGCGGTCGCCGCCCTCCGCTCGCCCACGATCGGCTGGATCGCGGGCGCGGGCGCCTACCTCGTCACGGTCGTGAGCCTCTTCGCCTGGCTGCCCGCGCTCTCGGCGCAGCTCGGCGAGCCCGGCGCCTTCGACATCCCGGTCGTGCTGCTCACCCTCGCGATGGCCGACACCGTGGGCGTGCTGCTCGGTGCGAACACCTGGCAGCGCGCGGAGCGCGTGAAGGTCCTCACCGAACGTGCCGAGCAGCTCTCCCGGGAGCGGGACGCCCAGGCGCGGATCGCCACCCTCGCCGAGCGCAGCCGCATCGCCGGTGAGATGCACGACATCGTCGCGCACAGCCTCTCGGTCATGATCTCGCTGGCCGACGGCGCAGACGCCACGCTCGAACGCGATCCCGCGACCGCGCGCCGTGCCCTGGCCCAGCTCTCCGAGACCGGGCGCTCCGCCCTGCAGGACATGCGCCGCACGCTGTCGGTGCTCGGCGAGTCGACGGATGCCGCCGCCGCCCGCGAGCCCGCACCGGGCCATGCCGACCTGGCCGACCTCGTCGAGCGCTTCCGCACGGCCGGGCTGCCGGTGCGCTTCTCGGTGCGCGGCACCCCGATCGCGAACGCGACGTTCGAGCTGGCCGTGTATCGCGTCGTGCAGGAGGCGCTCACGAACGCCCTCCGCTATGCACCGGATGCCGCGCACGTCACGGTCGCGGTCGAGTACGGTCCGCCCGCCACCACGGTCACCGTGACCGACGACGGCCGCGGCGCTGCGACGGGGGAGTCGGCCGGGTCGGGCCGCGGCCTCATCGGCATGGCGGAGCGGGCGGCGGTGTTCGGCGGCACGGTCGAGGCGGGCCCGGTCCCGACCGGCGGCTGGCGGGTCCGGGCCGTGCTACCGCACCCCGACGGCGGACGGGCCGCGGAGGGTGACGCGATCGGCGGTGACGGCGATGCCTGACCAGGGGTCCGCGCGCGGCATCCGCGTGCTGCTCGTCGACGACCAGCCGCTCATCCGGCTGGGCTTCCGCATGGTGCTCGAAGGCGAGCCCGACCTCACGGTCGTCGGCGAGGCCGACGACGGCGCCGCGGCGATCGCGCGGACGGGCGAGCTCGCGCCCGACGTGGTCGTCATGGACGTGCGGATGCCCGGCATGGACGGGATCGCGGCGACCGAGCGGATCGTCGCGACCTCGCCGGGGGCGCGGGTGCTCATCGTGACCACCTTCGACCTCGACGAGTACGCGTTCGCGGGACTGCGGGCCGGTGCGAGCGGGTTCCTGCTGAAGAACGCGCCGCCCGCCGAGCTCGTGCACGCCATCCGCACGGTCGCCGCGGGCGACGCGATCGTCGAGCCGCGGGTGACGCGGCGGCTGCTCGACCTGTTCGGCGGGCAGCTCCCCGCCGACGGCGCGGTCGCTCCCGCCTCGGCCGAACCCGCGCCCGCCCGCGATCCGCTCGACGACCCGAGGCTCGCGTCGCTCACCGAACGCGAGGCGGAGGTGTTCACGGCCATCGCCCGCGGCATGAGCAACGCCGAGATCTCGTCGGCGCTCTACCTGTCGGAGTCGACGGTGAAGACGCACGTCGGCCGCATCCTCATGAAGCTCGGCCTGCGCGACCGCATCCACGCCGTCGTGCTCGGCTACGAGACCGGGGTCGTGCGACCGGGCGCCCCCGAGGGCCGCCCGCCCGCCTGAGAACGCGACTCATTCCCATCACGGAGCGGTCGCGGCATCCGCGCCTACGCTGGAGGGGATGGCACACACGCACGACCAGGCGCACGCCCACGGGGCGTCGTCGAACCGCACCCGCATCGTGGTGGCGATGGCGATCATCGGCGCGTTCCTGGTGGTGCAGGTCGTCGGCGGCATCCTGAGCGGCTCGCTCGCGCTGCTCGCCGACGCGGGCCACATGGCGAGCGACCTCATCGGCCTCGTCGTCGCGCTCGTCGCGGCCATCGTCGCGGCGCGGCCCGCGACCGATCGGCAGACCTACGGGTACCGTCGCGCGGAGGTGCTGGGCGCCCTCGTGAACGGCGTCATCCTCGTGGTCGTCGCGGTGACGGTGGCCGTGTCGGCGATCGGACGGCTCATGAGCGGCGCCGAGGGCGAGGCGCACGAGGTGCAGGGCGTGCCCATGCTCGTCATCGCGGTGATCGGCCTCCTCGCGAACGTCGCCGCCATGCTCGTGCTGCGCGGCGGCGCGAAGGAGTCGATCAACATGCGCGGCGCCTACCTCGAGGTGCTCGGCGACCTCATCGGCTCCGCGCTCGTGATCATCGCCGCGCTCGTCATCGTCACGACGGGCTTCGATGCGGCCGACCCCATCGCGTCGCTCCTCATCGCGGTGCTCATCGTGCCGCGTGCGCTCTCGCTGCTGCGCGATGTCGTGCACGTGCTGTTCGAGTCGGCGCCCGCCGACACCGACGTGGCTGAGATCCGGGAGCACCTGCTCGGCACCCCCGGCGTCGTCGCCGTGCACGACGTGCACGTGTGGCAGATCACGTCGGGGTCGCCCGTCTTCAGCGCGCACGTCGAGGTCGAGCCCGAGGTCTTCGAGTCGGGTCGCGCGGGCGAGCTCCTCGACGAGCTGGGCGGATGCCTCGCCGAGCACTTCGACGTCGCGCACTCGACGTTCCAGCTGGAGCCCGCCGGACGTGCCGAGCAGGAGCAGCCGCAGCATCCGTGACGGGGCTTATTACACGCCGTCGCACAGCAGCGCGAACAGGTCCCCGACCGGTCCCATGTGCCGCAGCTTGTCGGGATTGAGCTGGTTCGTGATCGAGCGGACCGCGCCGCCCTCGACGTGCAGCGTGAGCAGCGAGACCGTCGCCCCGTCGGCCGTGCGGATCCGCACCGCGTGCTCGGCGTTCGCGACCGTCGGCTCGAGCCGCACGCCCAGCGGCGCACCGCGACGCATGAGGCCGATGAGGAACCGCGCGACCGCGACGTCGCCAGACATCGGGTGCTGGATCGCGGGCGCCTTGCCGCCGCCGTCGGCGGTGAACAGCACGTCGGGCGCGAGCACGCGCAGGACGCCGTCGACGTCGCCGTCGCGCAGCGCCTCGAGGAACTCGTCGGTGAGGCGCGCGGCATCCGCGTCGTCCACATCGAACCGGACGCCGCCGCTCGCCACGCGCGCCCGCGCGCGGTGCATGATCTGGCGGCACGCGGCCGGGTCGCGCTCGACCATCTGGGCGATCTCGTCGTAGTCGAAGCCGAGCGCTTCGCGCAGCACGAAGACGGCGCGCTCGACGGGCCCGAGCCGCTCGAGCATCATGAGCACCGCGACCGAGAGCGTCTCATCCTGCTCGATGCGGCGGGCGGGATCGGCGTCGTCGGCGAGCAGCGGCTCGGGCAACCAGGGGCCGACGTAGACCTCGCGTGCATGGCGGGCCGAGCGCAGCACGTCGATGGCGAGCCGCGTCGCCACGGTCGACGCGAACGCGTCGGGACGCTCGATCGGCTCTCCGGCGAGCTCGTGCTCGTGGATGCGCAGGAGTCCCGCCTGCACCACGTCCTCGGCCTCGGTCACGCTGCCGAGCATGCGGTAGGCGATGGAGAACATCAGCGGGCGGAGCGTCGGGACTTCGACGGCGAGATCCATGCTCCGAGCCTGTCACACGAGGGCTGCGTCGTCCGTCGGAGGGGGTGAGGAGAGGAGAACATCATGAGGATCTTCATCGCCGGCGGGACGGGCGCGGTCGGCTCCCGGCTCGTGCCCTTGTTCGTCGCGGCGGGACACGAGGTGACGGGAACGTCGCGCACTGCCGAGGGCGTTGCGCGCATCGCCGCGGCGGGCGGTCGCGGGGTGGTCATGGACGGGCGGGACGCCGCATCCGTTCGCCGTGCCGTGCTCGACGCAGCGCCCGACGTGCTCGTGCATCAGGTCACGGCGCTGTCGGGGCATTTCGACTTCAAGCGGTTCGACGAGACCTTCGCGGTCACGAACGAGCTGCGAACGCGCGGCACGGACGCGCTCCTCGCCGCCGCGAAGGAGGCGGGCACCGGCCGCATCGTCGTGCAGAGCTACACCGGCTGGACGAACGAGCACGCCGGCTCGGCCGTGAAGACCGAGGCGGATCCGCTCGACCCGAACCCGGTTCCCGCGGCCGGGAACACGCTCGCGGCGATCGCGTACGCCGAACGGGCGACCCTCGACGCCGGCGGACTGGCGCTGCGCTTCGGCAACTTCTACGGCCCGGGGCAGTCGCTCGGCGAGGGCGGCGAGATGCTGGAGTCCGTGCGCAGGCGGCAGGTGCCGATCGTCGGCGGGGGTCGCGGGATCTGGTCGTTCTGCCACATCGACGATGCGGCTGCAGCGACCGTCGCCGCCGCCACCCGTGGTGCTGCCGGGATCTACAACATCGTCGACGACGAACCCGCGGCCGTCTCGGAGTGGCTGCCCGAGCTCGCCAGGGTCGTCGGCGCGAAGTCGCCGACGCGCGTGCCCGCCTGGGTCGCGCGGATGGCGATCGGCGAGTTCGGCGTCGCCTGGATGACGACCGGGCGCGGCTCGTCGAACGCGAAGGCGAAGGCGGAGCTCGGCTGGGCGCCGCGCTACGCGACCTGGCGCGAGGGCTTCCGCTCGGGGCTCGGGGTCGGCGCGGCTCACACCGCGAGCAGCCTCGCGAAGTAGGCGCGGATGTCCCCGACGAGCTCGTCGGGCGCCTCCATGGCGGGGAAGTGGCCGCCGCGCGGGTGCTCGCGCCAGAATGCGAGGTGCCCGTCGGGATTGAGGATGCGCTCCATGAGCGGCTCCTCGCCGAACGCGGCCATGCCCTGCGGCCGGTCGTGCTGCCGTCCCCACGCGGCCTGGGCGTGCGCGGCCTCGTACAGCATGTTCGCCGCGCCGTCGCCGCCGCGTCCGAACCAGGTCACCGTCACGAGCGTGAGCAGCGCGTCGAGGTCGACGGCGTCCTCGGGGAGGCCGGCGCGCGGGTCGGTCCACTCCTGGAACTTCTCGACGATCCAGGTCGCCTGCGCGATCGGGGAGTCGGTGAGCCCGTAGGCGATGCTGAGCGGTCGCGACGTCTGCAGCGCGAGGTACCCGAAGTCCTCGGTGCGGGCGTCCTTGAGCCGATCGTGGCGCTCGCGCTCGTCGTCGGTGAGGTGGTCGGTGGGCGGCGTGTACGCCGTCGCGATCGCGCCGGGATCGGTCGCCGCGATCGAGCCCAGCACGCGGTCGCCGGCGTCGAGGCAGAGTTGCTCGCTCACGCCGGCGCCGACGTCCTCGCCGAACACCGCGTAGCGGTCGTACCCGAGCGCCTGCATGAGCTCGTCGAACGCCTGCGCGGTGCGGGCGATGTCCCAGCCGTGGCTCGTGAGCGGGGTCGAGAACCCGAACCCCGGCATCGACGGGGCGACGACGTGGAACGCCGGCGTCGCGGCATCCGCTGCACCGCCCTGCCCCGGTTCGGCGAGCAGCGGCGCGATGCCCGCGAACTCGACGAAGCACGACGGGTAGCCGTGCAGGAGCAGCAGCGGCACGGCGCCGTCGTCGGCCGACCGCACGTGCAGCCCGTGGATGGGCTGGCCGTCGACCTCGGCGAGGAACTGGGGGAGTCGGTTGAGCCTCGCCTCCTCGGCCCGCCAGTCGTAGTCGTCGAGCCAGTACCGGGCGAGGCGCTGCGCGTACGGCACGGGCGTGCCGCGCGCCCAGTCCTCGGTGAGCGCGGCGGGCCAGCGCGTGCGCGCGAGCCGGTCCCGCAGGTCGGCGAGCTCCTCGTCGGGGATCGCGATCGTGTACGGCCGGATGTCCATGTCGTGGGTCCTCTCGATGGCGGCGACGCCGTCGAGTGAAGCGGATGCCGCGTGCGCTGTCTTGAACCGGAACGACATGTCCCTCGATCAATGGCGCCGAGCGGATGCCGCGTGCGCTGTCGTGAACCGGAACGACACCTCTCCCGTGCGTGCGTGCGCCCGCTACACCGGCTCGTCGCGGCGCTGCGCCTCCGCAGGCGTGTAGCCCGTCAGCCGCTTCACGTCGCGCGTGAGGTGCGACTGGTCGGCGTATCCGAGTGCGTACGCGACGTCGGCGATCGCCTCGCCCGTGCGCAGGCGTGCGGCGGCCTCCCTGGCGCGTGCGATCTGGCGCACCTGGCGCAGGCTCCGGCCGGTGATGCGCGTGAAGTGGCGCTCGACCGTGCGCGGCGAGACCGGCGGCTCCTCTCCGAGCAGGGCCGCCTCGATGACCTCGTCGTGCGCCAGCAGGCCGGCGTCGTCGAATGCCGCGAGCAGGTCGTCGACGTCGTCGTAGCCGGGCATCGTCCACGTACGTCCCGCGAGCTCGAAGCGCTCGTCGTCGGGCATCGGCAGCGGCACGGTGCGGTCGCACATCGAGTGCGGATCGACGTGCGTGAAGTACGTGCCCTGCGTGAACCGGACCCCGACGTTCGTGTTGCCGGCCCGGTAGGGCACCAGCGTCGGTCGTGACGACGGGCCGCTGAGCAGCACGCGTGCCCCGACCGGCATGCGCGTGAAGATCAGGTCCCAGCAGGCGTCGGCCGCCGCGAGGTAGGTGCCGTCGGTCGTGTCGACCGTGTGCCAGACCACGTCGACGAACCGGGACGATGAGGCGTGCTCCTCGTAGAGGAAGCTCATGCGGCCGAGTGTAGTCCGGCCCTCCGACGCGCGTCGGGGTCGCGCTCAGCGCGCGTCGGGGTCGAGCTCAGCGCTCCTCGGGGCCGCGCTCGAAGACCTCGGGGTCGAGCACGAGGTGCTCCGCCTCCTCGTGGTCGGTCACGACGTCCTCACCGGCGGCGGAGGCCTTCTTGGCCTTGCGGCGCTCGCTGAAGTAGTGCCAGGCGGTGATGAGCGCGGTGCCGCCGACCGCGATGAGCAGGATGATGTCGATGTAGTCGCGTACCAGGGTCGCGACCGGCGGGATGAAGCTCACGAGGTAGCCGAACATCGTGAGCCCGAAGCCCCAGAGCACGGCGCCGATGAAGTTGTAGAGCGTGTAGCGGCCGCGGTTCATGTGGCCGACGCCCGCGGCGACCGGGGCGAACGTGCGCACGATCGGCACGAACCGGGCGAGGATGATCGTGAGGCCGCCGAACCGCTCGAAGAACGCGTTCGTGCGCTCGACGTTCTTGACGCTGAAGAGGCCGCTCTCCTTGCGCTCGAACACCCTCGGACCGCCGCGATGGCCGATCTCGTAGCCGACTTCGCCGCCGACGAACGCGGACACGGCGATGAGCAGGGCGACGATCCAGACCGACACCCCGAAGACGCCGTTCGGCGGCACGAGCTCGGGGTTCGACAGCAGGCCCGAGATGACGAGCAGCGTGTCGCCCGGCAGGAGGAAGCCGACGAGCAGGCCCGTCTCCGCGAAGACGATGAAGCACACCACCAGCAACGCCCAGGGCCCGGCCGCGGCGATGATCGACTCGGGGTCGAGGAACGGGATGAGCGCGGTGTGGATCATTGGGATGGCTCCAGTCGTCGGACACGGCGTATCGCCGGGTCAACAGGCGGCGTGGTGTCGTTGCAGTCTACCCAGCGGATGCCGCGTCGGACTGGGATCCGGCCGGGAAATCATCCGAGCGGATGACGGGCGGCCGCGACATCCGCTGCCGGCTCGCTGTGTGGCCGCGAACGATGACCGCGCTCAGGCGTCGAGCGCCTCGAAGATCGCGCTGTTCATGCGGAAGGACGTGCGCACCTCCGCGACGAGCATGTCGACCTCCTCCGGCCGGAGCGCGAGCGCGTTCATCGCCTCGCGGTAGCCGCGCTTGTAGCGCACCACGCCGCCGTCGGCGACGTCGAACCGGTAGAAGCCGAGCTGCTCGGGTGTCGCGCCGTAGTGGCGGGCGACGAGCGACGCGATCGCCTGTCCGCCCGACAGGTCGCCGAGGTACCTCGTGTAGTGGTGCGCGAGGTAGCGCACGTCGTCGTCGGCGACGGCGCGCAGGTGGGCCGCATACTCGGCCGTCTCGGGCAGCGGCGCGTGCGCGTCGCGCCAGTCGGATGCCCCGAGCGCGGACAGGTCGGCGTCGATGGCCGCCATGCGCGCGAGCTCGGGGTCGAACACGGCGGGATCGCCCGGGCGGGCGCCGCGCTCCTCGAGGGCCTCGTACACCCACGCGAGCTGGGCGAGGTAGCGCGTGTAGTCGGCCAGCGAGAGCTCGCCGCCCATGAGGGCCGTGATGAAGCCGCGTGTCTCGGCGGCGCGGTGGTCGTCGGCGGAGGCCGCGCGCACGAGGGCGGCGACGTCGAGGGGCTCGGTGGAGGTGGGCACGGCGGGCGGGGGAGCGATCGTCATGTCGAGCCTTCGTTCTGGACCGCCGCGAGCGGAGGTTAGGTAAGCATTACCTCACTCAGCGTAGGGGTCGTGCTCGTTCGAGGGAAGGGCCGACGTGTCGGAGGGCGCGAGTAACGTCACGCGCATGCGGCACGGCTTCATCTTCACCGGAACCGATCCCGAGCTCGCGGTCGAGCTCGCCCCGCTGGCCGAGGCGTCCGGGTGGGACGCGTTCTTCGTGTGGGAGGGCATCTGGGCGACCGACCCGTGGGCGGTGCTCGCGGCCTGCGCGATGGTGACCGAGCGCATCCGCCTCGGCACCATGCTCACGCCCGTGCCGCGCCGGAGGCCGTGGGAGCTCGCCGGCCAGACGATGACAGTCGACCGGCTCTCCAATGGGCGGGTCATCCTCTCGGCCGGGCTCGGCGTGGCCGAGGAGGTCGAGGACCGGTTCTGGATCTTCGAGGACGACCCCGGCCGCCGCAAGCGCGCGGAGCTGCTCGACGAGGGACTCGAGTTCATGGAGCAGCTCTGGCAGGGCGAGCCGTTCACCTACGAGGGCGCCCACTTCCACGCGAAGCGCACCGAGACCATGCTGCCGCCCAGGATCGTGCAGCAGCCGCGCATCCCCACCTGGGTGGTCGGGGTCTGGCCGCGTATGAAGTCCATGCGGCGCGTGGCGCGCTACGACGGGTGGATCCCGAACTACGCGCCGCCCGACGCCGACGGCGTCGATCCCGACGAGCAGCAGCGCACGTACACGCCCGAGATCGCCGCCGAGGCGATCGCGTGGATCCGTGACGAGCGCGTGCGGCTCGGCCTCGGCGATCGGCCGTTCGACGTCGTGCAGGAGGGCACGACGGGCGGCGTCGACCCCCGAGCGGATGCCGCGCGCGTGCGCCCGTGGGCCGAGGCGGGCGCCACGTGGTGGCTCGAATCCGACTGGAAGGTGCCCGCCGAGCGTGTCGCCGAGTACGCCCGCGACCGCCTGCGCGCGGGTCCGCCACGAGTGGACTGAGGCCCCGCGCTGTGCACATGACGCCCCGTCCGAACACGGCTTCGACCGCATGGTGACCATTTCGACGTAGGCTCTGGTGCGGAAAGTGGAGGAGATATGTCTTGTCCTGTCACGGATCCGGAATTCACCGCCGACAAGGACGTAGCCGCCGGGCTCGGCGGCGATGACGACGCGCCATCCGGCGTCACCGGTGGCCGTTCACGTCCGCTTCATGGGCCCGACCCTCGCCGGCCCGCTGGCGCTTAGCTACGCAGTGAGCGCGAGCGCCTCCCGCGCGACGCGGTCCATTTCCGTACTCTGCACTACCTCGACGGCAAGGTCGTTCCATGCCTCCTGTGCAGCGAGGTAAACCTCTTGACGCTCCGCCCGGTGGACGCCGTTCGGAGTCGGCGGCTGGACGACCGTCGCAATCGCCACATCCTCCGCAATGCGGAGCGGTGCAAGCGCGCTCTGGCCCCTCTTGAGCCCGAGCTCGCCACCATCGTTGCGCAAGCGCGTCACTAGGTAGCTCCACGCGTGGATTTCCTGCTCGAGGCGGTCCATATCGGCGAGATCGAAAGTCCACACTTGGGAAAGTTGGTTCACCTCGTCATCGACGACTGCGAAGTCGAAGCGTCCACGCTGCCGTCCCACGCGAGCGAGTGGCTTTGCTTGAAGCGTGCCGCCGACATGAAGTTCGGCAAGCTGCTCATACTGTTCGCGGAGTTGGCCGACGAGGCGGCGTCGAGTCGTCGAGCGGTGGGCCTTTGGCTCCTCCTGCACGAGGAAGTCGTAAAGGAAGTCCGCGGTTTCGATGGCGGTCTCGCCCTGAACGATCGCCGGCTCGGCGATCTGAATGGAGTTGTTCAGGCGTAGCTGCATCCGGTGGATCCGGGAGCTTGAGAGGCCCTCCGGCCGGTCGCCGCGGAACACGGCGAGCTCCGGTGACATCCAGTCGCGAACCTCTCGCTCGAGGGCCGCGAGCCACGGCTCGATGCGGCGGGCGTCGCCGCCGAGGCGGTTGGCGCGCGCGTAAGAATGCACTCGGCGGAGGCTCCAGTCGCCGCCGTCGCGTCCGACTAGGACGCCGACGTTGACTGCCTCGCCGCGGACTGCGTTGGGTACATAGCGAAGAAGCCAGTACATGTACGTGCTTGCCATGTGCCTAGTCCTTCCTCTGCTTGCTATCGATGTCGGATGCCAGGACGTCGAGGCGGTCGGCGACGCCGCTCTTTCGACGGTGTAGGAACCATCCGAGAGTTTCGAGGTCCGAGTTCGGCGTGCCCCACTCGAGCGGCACTCGTGCGATGATCCGCAGAATGTCAGCCGCCGTGACCCCTCGGATTCTAGCCGCACAGGCTGTGAGGCTCTCTGGGTTGATGCTAGCGGTAGCCTCCGTCCACGGCCATGGGTGGTCGACGAGGCGCTCAAGCATCGGTGTGTCCCACATGCCTCCGTCGCCGCCGAACCAGAAGCCGTGATCGAACGACCAGATGGAGTAATCGTTGTCCAAGTCGTACAACCACTGTTCGTCGTCGCCCATGCACCAGTCCCACAGCGCGGCGAGACATGCGCGGCGGGACGGGTTGCCGTCGCGGCGGGGATAGAGGATCTTGTCGCCCTCCTCGGCATGTTCGAGGTGGAGGGAGCCATGGGCGATGCCGGCGTGGAAGCGGTACGCCTTCGCGTACTCGAATCCGGCCAGAGTGGGCGGGACCTCGATGAGGGCCGTCGGGCGCACGGGTGCGTCGATCAACTCGCCGACGCCGGAAACGACAGCCTCGGTGACGAGGATCTGGTCGCCTTGCGGGTTGCCCAGGACCTTGATCCAGTACGGTTGCCGGTTCGATGTGAGCACGAGCGAAGCGTGCGTGCCGTCGTCGTACGAGGACCGGTATGCGCGGGCCGTCAATGTGGCCGACCCGCGCTTCACTCCTGTGAGGACGCCGCTCCACGACGACAGGTCGTCAGGATTGGCGATCGTGGGCGGCACAGCCGCATCCTATCCGGGCGCCTTCGCGCGGAAGCGGGTAGGCGCTGGGTGCGTCGGTCTGCACTACTACGCGTAGTCGCGGCGATGGCGCCGAGGCTGTCCTCGATGGCGACGGGCCGCTCCTCGAGGTTGTCGATGTGCGCGGCGTGCTCCTGCACGAGTGGGAGGAGCGCGAGGGCGAGGCCCTCGTGTCGGACACCCGCGGGCTGGCAGCTTTGGCGTGGAGGGAGGAGGGGGGTGGGGCACCCCCACCCGTGCTTGAGGTCGGGCGTCGCGGCTGAGCGAGGTGCGGAGGAGGTGAGCTGGACGTGCTAGCCCGTGATGGCGCTCAACTCGGCGCCGTATTCGGGGCAGTAGACGGCAACGGCTGCGCCGATAAAGTAGCTGATCTCGCTGGGGTACTCCGACTGGCTGGCTTCCACCAACAGCGCCGTCATCGCTGTAGTTGGCGACTGTCCATTCTCAATGCGAGTGCAGTACGACTTGGCCTGAGACACGATCTGCTGATCCGACATCGATTCGAACTGCGAGTATCTCGATCGCAGCTGATCGACGAACGCCGCATCGGTCGTGCCGTTCTGGCCTCCAGTTACCACTGACGAGTCGCGGCTTCCGCTCGCTCCAGCCATGATCGCGCCCACTACCGCCACCACGGCGACCAAGACGATCACCACGATGCAACCGATGCAGCCACTGCCTGTGGCGGGCTGCTTCGCTTGAGGAGCGTCTTCGCTCATGCGGTAAAGGTACCGTTCGTCGTGCTCGGCGACCACGTGTGCAGCCTCCTCCAGCGGGATGACCACCAGATCCGAGATCACATCGCGTTCAAGTGTGCGGGTCGCTGTAACAACTTGTGCAAAGCTGTCAACGATAGTGATCGGGCGCCCGCGCCTCGGGACGTTAACCGGCGTGTCGGAACCGTGGGTGTGGGTGTCCTGGCCGAGAATGGCTCATAGGAACAAGAAAGGCCCGAGACGCGGGCTCTACCGTTCTCGGGCCACTTGACTGAATCTGCCAGGATTCTCAGTCAAGGGTAACCCAAACGCGCTCGGATGCCCATCAGCCGGGCCGGGGTGGCGGAAGCTGCGGCGGTAGTTAGCTTGTTCCGGAGAGGAGCAGGCCATGCCTGCCATTCTGATCGACTACGACCTCAACGTGCCGGGTCAGAAGTACGACAAGCTCATCGAGAAGATCAAGGCTTACCCGGGCTACGCGAAGCTGATGAGGTCCACCTGGATCGTGGCCGGGTCGACCCTGACGCCCGAGAAGGTGACAGACGACCTTCGCGCCGTGGTGGACGGGTCGGACCGTCTCTTCGCAGTCGACATCACGGGGCAGCCGAACCAGGGATGGCTGTCGGAGAGCACGTGGGAGTGGATCAACAAGGACGTCTAGTCTCGCGAGTAGGGCGGAGCGGGACGAATCTCCGAGAAAAGACCGACTCGGGATCCGTCTGCTTGTGTGCGGCGGGGAGCGCGCCGCGGGCCGACGCCGGCCATGACCCGGGACGGCGTCAGGCGTTCTGGGACGCTAGGCCTGCGCGGCGCGGCGGCTTGTATCCCTCGAGGACGCACAGCATGGGACGCGGTGCTTTGCGCATCGCTTTCATCGGTGGATGGCGGTGTGGCGCGTCCCTCAGCGCAGCCGGTACTCCACTTCGGGGCGGCCCGGAGCGCCGTAACGGCTCGCGCGCTCGACGACGCCCGTGTCGGCGAGGTGCTCGAGGTAGCGACGTGCGGTGACCCGCGAGAGGTCCAGCGCGCCGGCGAGCTCCGTCGCCGAGACCGCGCCCGACGGCGCGGCCCGCACCGCCGCGCGCACGCGGTCGAGTGTCTCCCGCGTGAGCCCCTTGGGCAGGTCGCCGCCCGAGCTCGTGCGCAGCGCCGCGAACGACGCGTCGACCTCCTGCTGGTCGGTGACCACTGCCGTGCCCACGCGGGCGTGGTAGTCGCG
This sequence comes from Agromyces mariniharenae, assembly GCF_008122505.1. Taxonomy (NCBI): domain Bacteria; kingdom Bacillati; phylum Actinomycetota; class Actinomycetes; order Micrococcales; family Microbacteriaceae; genus Agromyces; species Agromyces mariniharenae. The sequence continues at coordinate 333,165 of NZ_VSSB01000002.1, forward strand.
GTAGGCGGTGAGCTTCTCCGCGAATGCCGCGAAGCCGAACGGCTTGATGAGGTACTGCACGATGCCGAGCGACACCGCCGAGCGCACGACGGCGGCGTCGCGCACGGCCGTCACCGCGATGACGTCGGTCTCGATGCCGGCGGCGCGCAACGACCGGCACAGCTCGATCCCGGTGGTGTCGGGAAGGTTCACGTCGAGCAGGATGAGGTCGAACGGCGCGCTGCGGCCCTCGCGGGCGTCGCGCAGCATCCGGATCGCCTCGTGCCCGGTGTGCGCGACGCCCGCGGTGCGGAACCCGTCGACGCGCTCGACGTAGGCGGCGTGCGCCTCGGCGGTGATGGGGTCGTCCTCCACCACGAGCACGCGCAGCGGCGGGCCGATGCCGCCGGTCGGGTCAGCCATCGGTCGACGCCTCAGCGGCGGCGGGCCGGGGCGCGGGTGCGGCGGCGGGCGGCGCCGCGACCGCGATCGGCAGGCTCACCGCGAAGCGGGAGCCCGTCACGCTGATGCGGCCGCCGAGGCGCGTGACCGCCTGCCGCACGAGCGCCAGCCCGATGCCGTGGCCGGCTGCGCGCTTGGTGGTGACGCCGAGGTCGAACACGTGGTCGCCGTCGCGCGGTCCGGGTCCGCTGTCGGCGACCGCGATGCGCAGCTCGTCTCCCGCCGTGCGCACCGAGACCTCGACGCGGGGCGACGGGGTGGCGGATGCCGCATCGAGTGCGTTGTCGATGAGGTTGCCGACGATCGCGATGAGGTCGCGCGCGGGCACCGAGGTGGCCTCGAGCCGGTCGGGGAGGTCGAGCTCGAACGCGATCCCGCGCTCGGACGCCTGCGCGGCCTTGCCGAGGAGCAGCGCGAGCAGCACGGGCTCCTCGACGGCCGAGAGCAGCCGGTCGGCGAGGGCCTGGCTGAGGGCGAGCTCCGAGGTCGCGAGCTCCGCGGCATCCTGCGCCCGGTCGAGCTCGATGAGCGCGATGATCGTGTGCAGCCGGTTCGCGAACTCGTGGGCCTGCGAGCGCAGCGCGTCGGAGAGGGTCGTCATGGTGGCGAGCTCCCCGGTGAGCTCCTGCAGCTCGGTGTGGTCGCGGATCGTCGTGACCGAGCCGATGCGCCCGGCGCCGGCGCGGTCGCGCCCGGCGTTGCGGCTGCGCTCGCGCCCGCGACCGCGCTCGCGGGAGACGATGACGTCGCGGTCGATCACGAGCACGTGCCTCGGCGTGATGGCGATCTCGTCGACGACCACGTCGGTGCGGCCGAGCACCTCGGCGACCGAGGGCGGCAGGTCGAACCGGTCGAGCGGGATCGGGTCGTCGCGCCCGCGCTCGCGGCGGGGCAGGCCGAGCAGCTCGGCGGCGCGGTCGTTGTAGAGCACGACGGCGCCCGAGCGGTCCTGCAGCAGGAGGCCCTCGCCGATGGAGTGCAAGACGCCCTCGTAGTAGGCGAACATGCGGCTCATCTCCTCGGCGCCGCGGCCCCAGGTGACCCGCCGGAGGTACCGGCTGAGGAGCCACGCGCCGACGGCGCCGATCGCGATCATGGCGAGCGCGGCGAGGAGGACGGTGGCGATGCGCCCGCCGAGCGCGACCTGGGTGTTCGACACCGTGACACCGGCGGCGACGAGCGCGATCACCTCGCCGGCGTCGTTCTCGATCGGAACGACTGCGCGCACCGACGGGCCGAGCGTGCCCGTGTAGGTCTCGGTGAACGCCTCGCCGGCGAGCGCCCGGTCGATGCTGCCGAGGAACTGCTGCCCGATCTGGGCGGGATCGCGGTGCGTGTAGCGGGTGCGGTCGGGCGCCATGATCGTCACGAAGTCGACCCCGGCCTCGGTCATGACGTCCTCGGCGTAGGGCTGCAGCCGTGACGACGGATCGCCGGTGCCGAGCGCCGTGTGCACGAACGGATCCGACGCGAGCGTCTCGGCGACCGCCATGCTCTTCGCGGCCGCGTCGCGCTCGACGTCGGCGCGCGCATCCGCCCAGATCCACACGACGGCGATCGTCGCGAGCGCCACGATCATGACGAGCTGCAGGACGAAGAGCTTCGTGGCGATGCTCCAGCCCCGGATCCATCGCGCCATCGTGTCACCTCGCTCCATCGCTGCACCTCAGCCTAGGCAGCCTCGTGAGCGTGCGGTGCGAACACTATGAACACAACGCGAGCGCGCGGTGCCACATGAGCACAGCGCGAGCGTGCGGTGCGAACACTATGAACACAACGCGAGCGCGCGGCATCCGTCGTCGCATCCTTGCCCGATACCGACCTCATCGTCGACCGGCGATGACCGATACGAAGGGCAGACGGCAATGGCGCTCCAGTCTCGAACCCCGGGCACGAAGTCCCGGCGCAGGATCGACTCCTCGCACTACCTCTACATCGCGGTGATCGGCGCAGTGCTCGCGGGCATCACCGTCGGGCTCGCCGCACCCGAGTTCGCGGTGGGGCTGAAGCCCATCGGCGACGCGTTCGTGCTGCTCATCAAGATGATGATCGCCCCGATCATCTTCTGCACGATCGTGCTCGGCGTCGGCTCGATCGCGAAGGCGGCCACCGTCGGCAAGGTCGGCGGCCTGGCGCTGCTCTACTTCATCGTCATGTCGACGTTCGCGCTCGGCATCGGCCTCGTGGTGGGCAACCTCATCCACCCGGGCGAGGGCCTCAACATCGCGGGCGCCTCCTACGACGCCGGCACCACCGAGGCGAAGACGACGCAGGAGTTCGTGCTCGGCATCATCCCGACCTCGCTGCTCTCGTCGCTCGTCGACGGCAACATCCTGCAGGTGCTCTTCGTGGCGCTCCTCGTGGGCTTCGCGCTGCAGAAGATGGGCCCGAAGGGCACGCCGATCCTCGGCGCGATCCGCCAGATCCAGGGGCTCGTGTTCCGCATCCTCGCGATGATCATGTGGGTCGCGCCCATCGGCGCGTTCGGCGCGATCGCCGCGGTGGTCGGCGCGACGGGCGTCGGCGCCATCTTCGCGCTCGGCACGCTCATGATCGCGTTCTACATCACGTGCATCCTCTTCATCGTCGTGGTGCTCGGCTCGCTGCTCTGGGCCGTCACGCGGGTCAGCATCTTCAAGGTCATGAAGTACCTCGGCCGCGAGTACCTGCTCATCGTCTCGACGTCGTCGAGCGAGGTCGTGCTGCCGCGCCTCATCGCGAAGATGGAGCACGCGGGCGTCTCGAAGCCGGTCGCGGGCATCACCATCCCGACGGGCTACTCGTTCAACCTCGACGGCACCGCGATCTACCTGACGATGGCGTCGCTGTTCATCGCGAGCGCCATGGGCACGCCGCTCTCGCTCGGCGAGCAGGTCGGGCTGCTGCTGTTCATGATGGTCGCCTCGAAGGGCGCCGCCGGCGTCACCGGCGCGGGCCTGGCGACCCTCGCGGGCGGCCTGCAGGCGCACCGTCCCGACCTCGTCGACGGCGTGGGCGTCATCGTCGGCATCGACCGGTTCATGTCGGAGGCGCGGGCGCTCACGAACTTCACGGGCAACGCCGTCGCGACCCTCCTCGTCGGCACCTGGACGAAGGAGCTCGACCGCGACCAGCTGCGCCACGTGCTCGCGGGCGACCGTCCGTTCGACGAGGCGACCATGAGCGTCGACGACCACCTGTCACCCGACGAGCAGGCGGAGGTCGCGCGCGAGACCGGGCACGGCGTCGACCCGGCGCACGAGGAGCGCCCCTCCACGGCCGCGATCGCCGCGATCGTCGGCGACCTCGACGAGGAGAAGGCCGGGCAGGGCCGTGGGCGCTGAGTCGACGACGTCGGCGACGACGACGTCGGCCGTAACGGTCACGGCCTCGGACGTCGAGGCGGGCACCGCATCCGCGGTGCCCGCCGGGCTCGCCCGCTCGTGGCTGCTCGTGCCGGGCTCGGCGCCCGACCTCGAGCGTCGCCTCGCGGCATCCGTCGCCGACGTCGTCGTGGTCGACCTCGAGGACGGCGTCGCGCCCGACGACAAGGGCCGAGCCCGTCGCGCGCTCGCCGCGGCCGCCGACGCCGGGCTGCGGCCATGGGCGCGCATCGGCGACGCGGCCTCCGACGAGTGGCGTGCCGACGTCGCGCTGCTGCACGGGCGCGACCTGGTGGCGGGCGTAGTGCTCGCGAAGGTCGAGGCCCGCGATCACGTGCGCAGAACGGTCGACGCCCTCGACGGCGAGCTGCCGATCGTCGCGCTCCTCGAGAGCGCCCGGGGCGTCGAGGCCGCCCTCGAGCTCGCCGAGGCGCCGGGGGTCGTGCGGCTCGCGTTCGGCAGCGGCGACTTCCGCCGCGACACGGGTGCGGCCGACGATCCGCTCGCGCTGCTCTACGCGCGCTCGCGGCTCGTGTCGGCGAGTCGGGCGGCGGGACTGCCGGGTCCCGTCGACGGACCCACGGTGCCGCGCGACGCGGAGGCGCTCGCCTCGGCGTCGCGGCACGCGGCATCCCTCGGCATGACCGGCCGGCTCTGCCTGCGCGAGGAGCAGGTCGCCGCCGTCAACGACGCGCTGAGCCCGACCGGCGAGGAGCTCGCGTGGGCGGGCGAGGTGCTCGACACGCTCGAGCGCTGCGGCATCCGCGACGGCAGCGACCTGCCGCGCATCGCGCGGGCGCGGGCGATCCGCGACGCCGCGTGCGCGTTCGGCATCGAGGCGGATGCCGCACCGCCCGCGTCGGACTACGCCGGCTGAGCGGTGCGGCTCCGACCGCGTCGGGTGATCAGCCCAGCGGCGATCAGCCCAGGAGCGACCCCCGCAGCGCCCTCGCCTGCGTGCGCCAGAACGCGCGCGAGACGCCCGCCCTGCGCAGGATGGCGTCGAACCCGTGGAACGCGCCGTCGATGACGACGAGCTCGCACCGCACGCCCGCCTCGGCCAGGCGCGCGGCGTACCGGACGTCCTCGTCGTGGAAGAGGTCGTTCGACCCGACGCCGATCCACGCGGGCGGCAGGCCCGAGAGGTCGTCCCGACGCGCCGGAGCGGCATACGGCGAGACGTCGGCCGCCCCGGGCTCGCCGTCCAGGTAGGCGGTCCACGCGAACCGGTTGCTCTTCGGCGTCCAGCCGCGCACCCCCGGCACCACGTGGTCGTCGCGCACCACGGTGCGATCGTCGAGCATCGGGTAGACGAGCAGCTGGAACGCGGGCCGCACCTCGCCGCGGTCGTGCGCGAGCAGGGCGAGCGCCGCGGCGAGGCCGCCGCCCGCGGAGGCCCCGCCGATCGCGATCCGCGCGGGGTCGACGCCGAGGGCCTCCGCATCACGTGCGATCGCGCGCAGGGCCGCATACGCGTCCTCGAGCCCGGCCGGTGACGGATGCTCCGGGGCGAGCCGGTACCGCACCGCGAACACCGGGATCCCGAGCTCCCGGGCGAAGCCGATGCTCGACTCCTCGTCCTGCTCGGGCGTGCCGAGGAGGTAGCCGCCGCCGTGGATCCAGAGGAGGGCCGGCGTCGTCGCGAAGCGCCCGACGGGATCGTAGCGCCGGATGCGCACGTCGGGCGCGCCGGGCGGGCCGGGAACGCCGAGCTCGTCGATCCGCACGTCGGCGGGAGCCGGCGACACCCGCGGCGTCTGCCGCATGAGCGGCAGCAGTCGGGGCGTCACCGAGAGCTTCGGGATGAACCGCGCGACCGCGAGGTCGCGATGGAACGTCGGCACGGGCTGGACGCCGTCGTCGCCGCGAGCCGGCCTACGCCGCCGACCAGCCGCCGTCGGACGCGAGCACGACACCGTTCACGTTGACGCCGTCGTCGGAGAGCAGGAACGTGATGGATGCCGCGAGCGCCTCGGCCTCGGCGGCGTCGGGCAGGATCGCCATGGCCTGGCGAACGCGCTGCGCGCCGAGCGGCGATGCGAACGACGCCTCGATGTTCGTGATGGTCGGGCCGGGGGCCACGGCGTTCACGCGCAGGCCGCTCGGGCCGTACATGAACGCGGTCGACTTCGTGAGGCCGACCACGGCGTGCTTCGAGGCCGTGTAGGCCACGCCAGCGGCCGAGCCGCGCAACGCCGCCTCGGAGGCGGTGTTCACGATCGAGCCGGAGCCCTTTGCGAGCATGGTCGGCACGACCGCCCGCATGAGCTTCATGGTGCCGTCGACGTTCACGCGCATGACACGCTGCCAGACGGCGTCGGTGAGCTCGCCGATCGGCGTCATGTCGTCCATGATCCCGGCGATGTTGGCGAGGCCGTCGATGCGCTCGCCTGCGGCGCCGACGATCTCGGCGACCTTCGCGTCGTCGGTGATGTCGGCGACGAGCGTCACGATGTCGGCGCCGGGGTGGTCCGCGGCGAACTCGTCGAGGCGCTCCTGCGACACGTCGACGGCCACGACACGGCCGCCCTCCCGGGCGATGCGCGACGCGGTGGCACGGCCGATGCCCGAGCCCGCGCCCGTGACGATGACGGTCTTGCCCGCGAATCGGCCCTGGTCGAGGCGCTCGACCCACTCGGGTCGCTCGACGGGCGTGCCCGCGGCATCCGCCACCGCCTCATCGGAGGCGTCATCGACCTCGCCCGCGACCGCAGCCGCCGCGGGCACGTCGCCCGCGGCCGCCCGCGCCACGAGGTCGTCGACCATCTGCTGGCTGAACTGCCCCTTGCTGAGCTTGACCAGGCGCTTCAGCGCGAGGCGGTACACGGGACGCAGCACGCTCGGGTCCTGGCCGGCCTGCGCGAGCATGTCGCGGATGATGGGGCCGCCGACCGGGTGCTCGAGCCAGGTCTTGATGGAGTCGTCGCCGGTGAGGGGCTTGGGGGTGCTCATGGGGGTGCTTCCTTCTCTTCGGGCTCGTCCGGAACCTACCGGACATCCTTGTCCGGTAGTAACGTAACACCCGTGCCTGAGCGTGGGAAGGGAATCCGAGCGGAGCGCAAGCCCAATCGCGGGCCGAGCGCCGGACCCGCGAATCGGCGCGCCCTCGTCGCCGCCGCACGCGAGGTGTTCGCGACCGAGGGACTGCAGGCGCCGTTCAGCGCGGTCGCGAAGAAGGCGGGGGTCGGGCAGGGCAGTCTCTACCGGCACTTCCCCGACCGGCTCTCGCTCGCGGTCGCCGTCTTCGACGAGAACCTCGACGAGCTCGCGGTCGCGGTGGAGCCCGACGACGCCACGCTCGACGACCTGCTCGACGCGATCGTCGGACAGGTCGTGGTCTCGACCGCCTTCATCGACCTCATCTGGCACAACCGCCATGACGAGCGCGTGACGCACCTGAGTGACAAGCTCGCCGGCATCGTCGAGCGGGTGCTCTCTCGCGAACAGGCCGCCGGCCGCCTCGGCGAGCACGTCGAGGCGGCCGACGTGCTGCTCGCGATCACCATGCTCGCCGACGTGATCTCGCGGGCGGATGCCGCGGAGCGCCCCGACGTCGCGCAGCGGGCGTGGTCGCTCATGCACCACGCATTCCTGCCACGGGAATGAGCGTCCCGCGGCATCCGCGGGACTGACGCCGACACCCCCGAACGCGGCCCTGAGCCCGCCGCGGCCGCCGTGAGAACATGGCGCTGGGGATTGGGGGCTGGCGCATGGCCGACACGTATCCGAACATCGCCGACCACGGGCTGATCGGCGACCTGCAGACGGCCGCGCTCGTGGACTCGAACGGCACGATCGACTGGTTCTGCTGCCCGCGGTTCGACTCGCCGAGCGTGTTCGCGTCGCTGCTCGACGCCGAGCGCGGGGGGTACTGCAGCGTGCGCCCCGCGACCGACGACTACGTGTCGCGCCAGCTGTACCTGCCGAACACGGCGATCCTCGTGACGCGGTTCATGACCGAGCAGGGCGTCGGCGAGCTCATCGACTTCATGCCCGTGGCCGACGGCACGGCGACCGACCGCCACCGGCTCGTGCGGATGCTGCGCGTGGTGCGCGGGACGTTGGACTTCATCGCCGAGGTGCAGCCCCGTTTCGACTACGGCCGGCAGGCGCACGACTTCTCGGCCGTCCAGGGTGAGGGCGTCATCTTCCGGTCGCCCGACCAGGCGCTGACGCTGCACCGCGTGGGCGATTTCGTGATGCACGGCGGCCAGCGTGCCGGGCGGGGGGAGATCGCCGGCCAGGGCGTGCGCATCACGGGCTCGCTCAACGCGGGGGAGATGACGGGCGTGATGCTCGAGTCGGGCGGCGTGCCGCCGAAGCGCATCACGCACGACGAGCTGTTCGACATGTTCCTCGAGACCCGGCGCTACTGGCGCGAGTGGAACGAGCGCTCCACCTACCGCGGGCGCTGGCGCGAGATGGTCGCCCGCTCCGCCATGACCCTGAAGCTCATGACGTACGCGCCGACGGGGGCGCTCGTCGCCGCGCCGACGGCGGGACTGCCCGAGCAGGTCGGCGGCGAGCGCAACTGGGACTACCGCTACACGTGGATCCGCGACGCGTCGTTCTCGGTGTACGCCCTGCTCGGCCTCGGCTACACCGAGGAGGCCGAGCAGTTCGTCGAGTGGCTCATGCAGCGGGTGCACGAGAGCGTCGGCGACACCTCGGGGCCGCTCAAGATCATGTACCGCGTCGACGGCTCGTCGGACCTCGTCGAGGAGTCGCTCGAGCACTTCTCGGGCTACCGCGGCTCGGCGCCCGTGCGCATCGGCAACGGCGCCGCCGACCAGCTGCAGCTCGACATCTACGGCGAGGCCATGGACTCGATCCACCTCGCCGACACGCACGGCCTGCAGCTGCCGCACGTCGGCTGGACGCAGCTCAGCCGGCTGCTCGACTGGGTCTGCGACCACTGGGACACCGCCGAGGAGGGGATCTGGGAGACCCGCGGCGGGCCGAAGAAGTTCACGTACGGGCGCTTCATGTGCTGGGTCGCGCTCGACCGCGGCATCCGTCTCGCGCAGTCGCGGGGCCGGCCGGCGCCCATCCCGCGATGGCGCGAGCAGCGCGACGCCATCTACGAGTGGGTCATGGAGAAGGGCTGGGACGAGGAGCGGAAGGCCTTCGTGCAGTACGAGGGCACCGAGGTGCTCGACGCGTCGCTGCTCGTGATGCCGCTCATGGGATTCATCGCGCCGCGCGACCCGATGTGGCTCTCGACGCTCGAGGCGATGGACGATGAGCTCGTCTCCGACAGCCTCGTCTACCGCTACAACCCGAGCGCGTCGCCCGACGGCCTGCGCGGGTCGGAGGGCACCTTCACGCTGTGCTCGTTCTGGTACGTCGACGCGCTCGCGCGATCTGGGTTCCTCGACGAGGCGCAGCTCGTCTTCGAGAAGATGCTCACCTACGCGAACCACCTCGGCCTCTACGCCGAGGAGATCGGGCTCACGGGCGAGCAGCTCGGCAACTTCCCGCAGGCGTTCAGCCACCTCTCGCTCATCAACGCGGCGGTGAACCTCGACTACCAGCTCGATCACGGGTCGGGCTTCGTCGACCCGGTGCTCTCGAAGGGTCGGCGGGTGATCTGACGCCGGGTGAGCTGACGTCGGGTGAGGTGACGGATGCCGCGGCATCCGTGACACGCCGAGGCGCCCGGTTCGCCCGACCCGAGGCATCCTCGCAGTACGTTGAGCCCAAGCACCTCTCTGTGAGCAAAGGAGCCATCGTGGCAGGTCCTCGTCCTGGGGGAGTCACCCTCGTCGCCGTTCTCGCCTGGATCTCTGGAGCCCTCCAGATCCTCACCGGCGTCCTCATCCTGTTCGGCGCGCAAGGCGGTGGTGCGGGCGTCGCGTGGGCGAACATCCTCATCGGCGCCATCACGGTCATCGTCAGCCTCGGCCTCTTCCGGGGCAACAACGCGGCGAGGATCATCGTCGCGATCGTCTTCGCGCTCAACCTGGGCACGGCGATCCTGACGATGTTCACGCACCCCGCGCTGCTCTGGTCGGCGCTCATCGGCGGCGCGCTGGCCCTCATCGGCCTGCTGCTGCTCTTCTCGGCCCGGGCGAACGAGTTCTTCCGCACCGCCTGACATCGATCGTCCGACCGGCGTTCGAGCGCGCGTCCTGCCAGATCAGGACGCGCGCTCGGCGCGTTCGGCGTCGCGTCGGCGCACGATCGCCTCGGGCGCCGAGGTGAACCGGCCCTGGCGGCCGTCTCGGGTGAGATAGTGCACGCGGATGCCGCGGCCGAGCCGTGCGAGCTTGGTGACCTCGTACTCGGAACCCGCGGCGTTGACGAGCATGTCGCCCACGACGAGCTGGCGCGTCTGGGCCAGCTCGGTGGGCGCCGACTCGGTGCGCACGGGGTCGATGCGCGGGTGGTCGATCGTGGTCATATTGAGATGATCTCAGCAACCACCGACATCGCACCGGGCCAGTGACCGAACCGGGCTCCGTCAGCCCGCTGTCAGTCGGCTCAACGCCTCGCGCACGGTCGCGGGGTCGCCGCCCCGCGCGACCGCCCCGACGGCGGCGCGCCAGGCGGCGGCGAGCATCGCGCCGAGCTCGGCGGAGGGGGGCGCGCAGAGCTCGCCCAGGGCGCCGGCGATGGCGTCGGGCTCGTCGCCGATCGGCGGTTCGGCGAGCATCCAGGCGAATCCGGCCCGGGTCGCGAAGTCGAAGCCGACCGCCATCGCAGCACCGATTCGCGCGCTCGCCGAGCCGCCCGGAAGGGCCGCCGCAGCGCCCTCCATACGGTCGAGCACGCGGCGTTCGACGTCGGTGCGCACGAACGCGTAGATCCCGAGCTTGCCGTCGAAGTGATGGTAGAGGGCGCCGGTCGTGACGTCCGCGGCTCGAGCGAGGTCGGCGACGGTCACGTCGTCGAAAGGTCGTGAGCCGAACTCGCGGGCGGCGGCCAGCACGAGTCGTCCCTTCGGGGACGTCGAGACCGGGATCCACTCGCGCACATGACCATAATGCCGTTATGCTGAGGGCAAGTCACGTTATGACACACGGAAAGGCCGCGCGATGAAGCTCGAGTTCCTCCTGGCGCCCACCTCCGACCTGGCCGCCTCACTGGCCCTCTACCGCGACGCGTTCGGCGCCGAGGAGGTGTGGCGCGAGGGCGACACCACCGTCGCGCTCGGCATGCCCGGCACCGACGTGCAGCTCATGCTCGACGCGAATGATCCCGACGCCCCGGCCGGACCGGTGTTCGTCGTCGACAGCGTCGATCGGTTCCACGCCGACGCACCCGCAGGGCTCGACGTGCTCGCGGAGCCGGCCGAGATCCCGGGCGGGAAGCTGGCGACGTATCGCGATCCCAACGGGCTCGTGATCTACGTCATGGACCAGTCGACCGACGCGACGGCTGGCTGACGCGCTCGATTGCGTGACCGCCGACCGACGCGAGCCGCGTCACGCGCCGGCAGACGCGATGGGAAGTGCGGGCGGTCCGCCCGCCGCGCGCGGGCATACGGGAGTGAAGCGTCAGGGCGGGGGGCGCGCGGTGTCGATCAGAACGGTGGCGCGTCGGCGATGACGGCGTACCCGGTCGGCGTGGTGATCGAGACCTTTCCCGAGGGCAGTCGGTCGTAGGCGATGCGACTGAGGTTCTTGCGGAGATTGCCGTTCTCGCAGAGCGGGACCAGGTTGTCGCGATTCGTGCTCCCCATGTCTCGAGCCCACTCCTCGAGGTGATCGACGTCGGAATCGTAGGCCGAGCGCGAGCACGTCGGGTCGATGCAGGTCTCGAAGCGCAGTGCGACCCAGTCTCGCTGCGCCTTCGTCGGCCGGTAGCGCGTGCGGTCGTACTCGAGGATCTCGCCGGTGAACGGGTCGGTGGCAACCCGCCGGAACGATGGGGCCTTCGCGAACAGGCGCGCCGCCGAGCGCCGATCGATGCTGCCGTATCCCGGGAGCTCGATCGGCTCGTCGCCCTCGCCCAGCAGGGAGAGCATCGGGACGAGCAGCATCGGACGCACCTTCGCGGCGGTCGGCGTGCCGTCGCCCGCGAGCCACCCGACGGCCAGGTCGGCGCGGATCTGATCACGCGAACGCCATCGGGGCTCGCCGCACCGGGTCTTCTTCTGCTCGGCACGTGCCGTGGCGTTCAGCCGTTCGATGATCCGTACGGCGTCGGGCGCTGCAACCAGTGCGTGGAGGTAGGCCATCCCGTCGTCGGCTCGCTCGACCCAGATACGCCGATCGGCGAATGCCTTCGCGTGGCGCTCTTCGGGGGACTCATGGAGCAGTCGCTCCTTGAGGCGGCGCGCCCGCCCGCGGAACGCCGTGACCGTCGTCGTGGATGCGCACGCGGCGAGCTGCCCGTCGAAGGTCCGCAGGGCTGCATCGTCGGTCCATCCCGCCACGAGGTCGACGGCGACACGGACGTGTCCGACCGTGGTGAGTCCGGCGACGAATTCGGCGTGCAATACCGGCAGCCGGTCTTCCAGCACCTGTGCATCGTGGGCGATGCTGCGCACCTGGTTGGCCGAAAGCTGCAGGCGCAGTCCCGCGTCGTATGCGGCCGTGTCTTCGGCCATCTCCAACGCGTCGGCTCGAGCCATCCCCTCGGAGCGCAGGTACACACGCGGATTGGCGCGCGCGAGTCGCATCAGTTCGGCCAGCGCCGTCCATTGGCGGGCATGAGCCCGATTGGCATCGGCTTGCGCAGCCGTCGCCTCGGCGAGCCGGTCGACGATGAGGTCGAGGCCGGGGGCGAACACAGCGCCCGCGGTCACCGGAGAACCCGAGGCCACCTCAGAGCCCGCGGTCAACACGGACGAGCGTCTTCGTGCAGGAACGGATGCATGACTGTCTCCAGTTCGTTCGCTCCGGCACGAGCGTGCTCAGTTTAGCATTCATGTTCGGGTCAGAACAAGCAGAGCGGAGCATAGAGTCGAACAAATGCTCGAAGTGCCTGAGAGTCTGGCTCGTCACCCCACGTAGCGCGCGATCGTTCGCTCGAGCGTCGCGGTGACGACGATGAGCGAGTCGAGGTCGACCCACTCGTCGGCCGCGTGCGCGCCGCCCCCGTCGACGCCGAACATGATGGTGTCGATGCCGGCCGCCGCCAGGAGTGCGCAGTCCGTCCAGAACGGCTCGCCGCGACGTGCCGGCTCCCGACCGGTCACCTCGCCGAAGCTCGCACCGACGGCGGCGGCGACCTCGGATGCCACGCCGGCCTCGAACGTGCCGCGGTGCGTGGTGATCGCGAGATCGGCGGTGAACGCGGCATCCGTGCGCGCCAGCTCGTCGAGGATGCCCCGGAGCTCGCGCTCGAACGTCAGGTGATCCTCGCCGGGGATCGTGCGCCGCTCGATCGTGACCGTGCACGAGCCGGGGTAGCTCGACGGCTCGGCGCCGCCCGTGATGGTTCCGGCGTGCATACTGCCGGTGCCGAGCAGCGGATGCCGCGTGCCGGCCGCGAGCCGGGCGCCGAGGTCGTCGATCGCGGTGAGGAGTCGGCCGGCCTTCGCGATCGCATCGACGCCGAGGTCGGGCCGGGAACCGTGCGCGGCGCGTCCGTGAACGGTGACGGTCGCCCAGGCGAACCCGCGATGCGACGTGACGAGGTCGAGCCCGGTCGGCTCCACCACGACGGCGCCGTCGGTGACGACGTGCTCGAGCACGTCCTCAGTGCCGAGGCTGGCGTGCTCCTCGTCGGCCACGAGCGCGAGCACGACGTCGCCGCGGTGCGGGGTGCCGTGAGCTCCCGCGGCCGCGACCATCATCGCGGCGAGTCCCGACTTCATGTCGTACGCGCCGCGACCGTGCAGTCGCCCGTCGCGGACCACGGGCGCGAGCCCGTCGCCGTCGTAGCTCGCGAGCGAGACCGTGTCGAGGTGCCCGTTGAGCATGAGGCTGCGTCCGCCGCCGGTGCCGCGGGCGATTGCCACGATCGATGGACGCCCCGGCGTCGTCTCGAGGCGCCGGCATTCGAAGCCGCGTGGGGAGAGCCAGGCGACGACCGCGTCGGCGATGCGGGACTCACCGGCGCCGCCGGGAACGAGCGCCGGGTTGACGGAGTCGATCGCGATGAGGTCGCGGAGCAGCTCGAGCTCTTCGGAGCGAGTTCGGTATGCCGCGCCCGTGTTCGCTGCGCCGCCGCCCGTCCGTCCGTCGCTCATCGATCCTCCTCGGGCAGCGGGTTCGCCTGCCGGCCCTCCGTGGACAGCAGCAGGACCGTCGCGTCGGCGCCGAGCGCGGACCGAGCGCGATCGTCGGCGAGCAGGCGGCGCACGCCCGCGAGCGTGGCAGCGCCGCACGGACCGGAGTCGATCCCGAGCGCCTCCAGGTCGTGGACCGCGCGGATCGCCTCCTCCTCGTCGACCGTGACAGCCGCGTCGAGCCCCGCGGCCAGCACCGACCAGGCGATCTCGGACGGCGTGCCGCAATTGAGTCCCGACATCACGGTGTGGCTCGTCGGCACGCTCACCAGCTCACCGGCGTTCAGCGACGCGATGATCGGCTGGGCCGCGCTCGCCTCGACGCTCAGCACGATCGGCGCAGTGCTGAGCACACCCACGCCGTCGCCTGCGCCGGCGCCCGATCGGTAGTGGCGCACCGCCGCCTGCGCGAGCGATCCGACCCCGACGGGCACCCCAACGAGATCCGCTCCGGCCACGACCCCGAGCTGGGCCAGCTGGGCGTCGGCCTCCTCGAACAGCGTCGAGTACCCGTCGACGATCCACTGCGGCACCTGCTCGTACCCCGGCCATGCGGTGTCCTGGATGAGCACGGCATCGGGCCCGGCCCCCTCCGCGGCGCGCGTGGCCGCGGCGACCACGTCGTCATACGGGATCGCCAGTTCGACGACCTCGGCGCCCTCGGCCGCGATGGCGTCCTTCGCCTCGGGCGTGAGTCCGTCGGGGAACCAGATCTGCGCGGGCAGGCCGAGCAGCCGCGCCGTGTGCGCGACGGCGCGCCCGTGATTCCCATCGGTCGCGGCAACGAGCCGCACCGGGGGAGCCGCCGCAAGGGCCGGCCGCAGCTCGTCGAGCGTGAGCGCTCGGCCGGGCGACCCGACCCGGGCGGACAGCGCACGGGCGACGGCGTGGGCCGCCCCGAGGATCTTGAAGGCGGGCAGGCCGAGGCGTGAGCTCTCGTCCTTCACGAACACGCGGCCGACGCCGAGCTCGGCGGCGAGCTCGGGCGCTTCGACCAGGGGCGACGGGCGGTAGCCCGGCAGGGTCCGGTGGAACTCGATGACCCCGCTCGGCCGATCGGCACGCCAGGCGCGGGCGGCGGGGTTCCAGTACGTCTCGGTCATGCTCTTGCCTCCTCCGCGAGTCGCAGCAGCGTCGTGCCGAGCACCGCGATGCCGGCGGCGCAGTCCTCGGGCGTGGAGTACTCGCGCGGGTTGTGGCTGATGCCGTCGTACTGCCCGCGCACGAACACCATCGCGGTCGGCGCGATGGCCGCGATCTCCTGGGCGTCGTGCCCCGCGCCTGACATGAGTCGCATCGTCGGGATGCCGAGGTCCGCGGCCGCCGAGGCGATGGCCCCCTGCACGTCGACCGAGAACGGCACGGCGCTGGTCTTGGCCATGCGCGTCGACTCGACACGGAGGCCGGGCTGCCGCTCGGGAAGGTCGTCGAGGAACGCGGCCAGATCGGCTTCGGCGGCGGCCATGAGCGCGTCGTCGGGGTTGCGGAGGTCGACGGTGAGCTCGGCGCGGTCGGGCACGACGCTTGGCAGGCCGGGGGAGGCGCTGAGGTGCCCGACGGTTCCGCGAAGGCGGCCGTAGCGCCCCGAGTCGACCATCTCGCGCACGTGCACGACGACCTGCGCGGCCGCGAGGCCGGCGTCGACGCGAAGTTCGGTCGGCGTGGTGCCGGCGTGCGCCGCTCGGCCGTGGATCGTGACCCGCTGCCACGAGATCGCCTGCACTCCAGTGACGACGCCGACGGCGAACCCCTGCTGCGCGAGTACGGGACCCTGCTCGATGTGGCACTCCACGTAGGCGTGCGGTGGATCGAGCCGCACCGGCCGGTCGCCGCGGAATCCGATGCGCACGAGCTCGTCGCCGAACCGCAGCCCTGCCGAGTCGACGAGGTCGTACGCGTACTCGAGGGTGAGGCGGCCGGCGGCGACGGCCGATCCGAGCATGTCGGTGCCGAACCGCACGCCCTCCTCCTCGGTGAACGCCGCGACGACGAGCGGCCGACGAGTGGTGATGCCCGCATCGTCGAGGCTGCGCACCACCTCGAGCCCACCGAGCACCCCGAGGCATCCGTCGAACGCGCCCGCGGTCGCGACGCTGTCGACATGCGAGGCGGCCATGACCGGCGCGACGTCGGGCTCGCGGCCCTCGCGGCGGCCGAAGATCGAGCCCATCTCGTCGACGGTCACCTCCAGGCCGGCGTCGTCCATCCAGCGGATGAGCAGGCGCCGCCCCTCGGCGTCGGCGTCGGTGAGCGACTGGCGGTCGACGCCGATGAGGCCGGTCGCAGCATCCGTGTAGGCGCCGACGCGGGCGAGCTGCATGAGCGAGGCCCAGAGGCGGTCGGCGTCGATCGTGAGCGTGTGCGGCGTGCGAGCGGGAAGCAGGTCAGTCATGCCTCGACGATACGAAGGCACGACTCATCGATCGATAGCATGAAAGTCATCGGTATCGGTGAAGCAGATCGAACGGTGTTCCATGTACGACCTCCATCGACTTCGTCTCCTCCGCGAGCTCAAGCACCGCGGCACGCTGGCGGCGGTCGGCGAGGCGCTCGGGTACAGCACCTCGGCGATCTCGCATCAGCTCGCGATCCTCGAGCGCGAGGTCGGCGTGCCGGTGCTCGAGCCCGTGGGCCGCCGGGTGCGATTGACGGATGCCGCGGAGCTCCTCGTCGCCCACACCGAGCGCGTGCTGCTCGAGCTCGAGCACGCCGAGGCGGCCATCGCCGCGAGCCGCACGGATGTCTCGGGGCACGTGCGGATCGCCGCGTTCCAGTCCGCCGCGCACTCGCTGATCCCGGCCGCGCTCGACCGGCTGGCCGCCGAGCATCCCAATGTCGAGGTCTCGTTCCTGCACGTCCATGCGGAGCACGGCCTCCCAGCGCTGCTCGCGCGCGACGTCGACCTCGTGCTCTACGAGCAGTACCCGGGCGCCCCCGTGGCGCCGATCACGAACATCCGCACCGAGCACCTGCTCGACGATGCGATGCTCGTCGCGACGCCGCGAGCGAACGGGGCGACCGCGCTCGCCGAGCTGGCCGATGCGCGGTGGGCGATGGAGCCGCCGGGGACCCGCTCCCGCGAGTGGGCCGTGGCCGCCTGTCGTGCCGCCGGATTCGAGCCGAACGTCGCCTTCGAGTCGACCGACGTGCTCCTCCACGCCCGGCTCGTCGCGCACGGGCGCGCGGTCGCGTTCCTGCCGGCGATCGTCTCGGCCGAGGCATCCGCCTGCGCCCTGGAGCCGAGCGGGAGCGCACGGACGATCCGCCTGGCGCTCCGCCGGGGCAGCGAGGCCGCTCCCTCGATCGCTGCGGCGCGGTCGGCGCTCCGAGCCTCCGGCGGCGAGGTGGCCTGAGCTCAGCGGGCGCGCTCGGGCCCGCCGACACTGCCCTCGACGCTCGTCACGGTCGTGAGCAGGAACACCGCGTCCTCGAGCGCGAGCACCGCGTGGCGGTGATGCGTCAGCACCTCGATGCGGCCGTCGCGGATGTCGGTGACGTCCTGGCCGGTCACGCGCACGCTCCCGACCAGCACCTGCAGGCTGGCGGCGGCGGGGGAGTTGTGCTCGGCGAGCTCGACGCCGTCGCGGAGGGCGATGATCGTCTGGCGCATGGGACCGTCGCGGAGGATGAGCTCGGCGCTGCGGCCGTGCTCATCCGCGAGCGCGGCATCGAGGTGGCGTTGGGCGAGAACGTTGAGATCGGCCACGGCAGTCCTCCATCGGAAGCGGCTCCCTCCAGTATGCCAAGCGGGGCGGGGCCAGGGTCCGTCGGTTGCGAGCGTCGTCGAGTCGTCGAGCGCCTCAGACCGACGCGGGCTCGATCCCGCTCGCCGCCTCGACCGCGAGCGTTCGCAGCCACTCGTGCTCGGGATCCCGACGGTGCATCGGATGCCACCACAGCGCGTTGTGGATCGGCGTCGTGTCGAACGGCGATTCGAGTACGCGGATGCCGCCACGTTGCGGGCGTACTCGGCCAGACCCGACTGCAGGAGCCCGAGGCGGTCGGTGCCCGCGATGAACAGCGGCAACGCGAGGAAGCTCTCGACGACGGCCTCGACGCGTGGCTCGATGCCGAACTGTTGGACCTGCCGCGTCGCCGAGGTGAACGCCGACCGCGAACGGGAGGTGAAGACCCAGGGCAGCCGCCCCGCGTGCTCGAGCGTCACGCCGTCGATGACCGCCTCGTTCTCCTCGGCGGCGACCACGACCCACGTGTCGGTCCAGAGGTCGGTGAAGGGCAGGTCGGTGAGGAAGCCGTGCGGCATGAGCAGCGCGTCGGCGCTGCGCAGCCGGTCGAGGGCCTCGTCGACGATCTGCGGGTCGTGCATCATGAAGCGGAACCGCACGCCGGGCGCACGCTCGGCCGCAAGGGCGGCGATGCGTCGTCCGACCGTGGCGACGGCGTAGTCCGAGCCGTGGATCGCGAACTCGCGCGTCGACCGGCTCGGGTCCCACTCGGCCTTGCTGGCGAACACGCGCTGCGCGGCATCCAGCGCCGCGGCCGTGTGCTCGGCGAGTCGGGAGGCGAGCGGGGTGAGCTCGTAGGTGTTGCCGGTGCGCGCGAGGATCGGGTCGTTGAAGTGCGCGCGCAGGCGCGCGAGCGAAGCGCTGAGCGCGGGCTGGCTGAGGTGCAGCCGGTCGGCCGCGCGCGTGACGCTGCGCTCGGTGAGGAGCGCGTCGAGCGACACGAGCAGGTTGAGGTCGAGCCGTGAGAGAGAGGACGTACCGGACACGTCGTGTCCTTCTTCGATGAGCCTGGGATTCCAGCCTATCAATCGCATCGATCCGAAGCGCCAGGGCATCGCGACCACTGATGCGCGGGCGTGCTCATCGTCGTGGCCTCGCACACTGGATGCATGTGGAGATTCCTCAAGGCGGTCAAGAATAGGGAGCACCGCGTCGCCCCGACGACCTGGGCGGCCGCGATCGCTGCCGTCGCCTACACGTTCGCACCGATCGACCTGATCCCCGAACTCGTGCTCGGCCCCCTGGGAATCGCAGACGACCTCGGACTGTGGAGCATCTTCGCCGTGCTCTTCGTGCGCGAGCAGCAGCGGTGGCGGGCCGGCCTCGCGTCGGAGTAGAAGTCAGGACGTCGGGGTCGAGGATGAGCGACGCTCCCCAGCGCGCCGCGCGGCAGTACCGGCTCGACCGGCTCGCCCGTGACGAGGCGATCGCCCGCGGCGAGCTACCCGACGCCGCCGACCCGGCCCCCGAACCGGTTCGGCCGCCCACGCAGGCCGAGCGAGCGGCGTACGTGGAGCAGGCGATCCAGCAGGCCATCCGACGAGGGGAGTTCGACAACCTCCCCGGCGCGG
This sequence comes from Agromyces mariniharenae, assembly GCF_008122505.1. Lineage (NCBI taxonomy): Bacteria > Bacillati > Actinomycetota > Actinomycetes > Micrococcales > Microbacteriaceae > Agromyces > Agromyces mariniharenae. The sequence goes on from NZ_VSSB01000002.1 coordinate 352,465, forward strand.
GGAAGCCGCTCGAAGGACTGACCGGGCGGCACGATCCCGATTGGTGGATTCGTCGCAAGATCGAGCGCGAGCAGCTGAGCGGATTGGGTCCTCCCGCGCTCATGCTCCGGGTCGAGAACGCCGAACTCGAGGCCCGCCTGGATCGGATGCACCGCGAATCCGACGTGCGTGAGGCGATCGAGGACTTCAACCGGCGGGTGATCGAGGCGCGACGCCAGTTGCTGGGCGGGCCGCCGGTCGTGACCCCGACCCGGGATGCCGACGGTGAGGTCCGTGCCTGGCGCGATCGCCGCGATGCCCGACAGCGCCGGGCGACCGAGGAGCGCGAACAGCTCGAGCACGAGCAGCGGGCGTCACGGGCCCGCTGGTGGAAGCGTCGACCCTGAGGTCGGGTGAGCGCATGGCGTTCGGCATCGATCAACCACGGGCGACGAATGGCGGGACGCGTACGCCGCCATCGTGGACGAGGAGCCGCCGTTGGGGGACGACCTCGAGAAGACCGATCGCCGGATCCCGGTCTTCCAGCTCACGCCTTGCGTGATCCGAGCGGGAGCGTTACCGAGCCCTCCGCGTGGATGCATCCCTCAGGGCGGCTTGGAGCTCCCGGATGATCGATCCGAGGACGCCCGAGGCGAGCAGTCCCGAGCCGAGGGGACCGGCCGAGTCCTCACCGACCGGAGGCAGCTGCCGAAGCGCCGACCTCGTTCGATCGGTCATGTGCCCGAGCTGCCAGGAGATCTCGTCGCCGACGGCCTCGGGCCGGTCGGGAGCGGCAAGCCCGGCGGCCTTGGCGGCGTACGCGGCCGCGCCGAGGGCGTGCGCGACGCCGGCGGCCTGAGCGGCAGCCCGGGCGGCAGCCACCGCCGCCGGGGAGCTCACCGCGTGCGCGGCCCGACCGGCGACGAACCGTCGGCGGATCTCACCGGCCGTGTCGAGCTCACCGCGGGCGAACGCCCGAGCTCGAGCGATGGCATCCCGTGGTCTGCCATCCGTCGGGGCCTCCGCCTCGAACACGACCAGCACCCGCTCGGCGCAGTCCGCCGCCCACGCGGCGACCTCACGGCGGTCGGATTCGCTGAGCGACTGCGAGGAGGGCATGGAAGCAGCCTTGCACGTCGGAGCGCAGACCGACGCGACCCTCCGGCCTGGAACAACTCGCTTCCTCGACGACTCTGCTGCGCGGACTCACACGGCTGACCTGAGCCGCGCCAGTGCCGCCACCTCCGCCTCGTGCATCGCCGTCACGAGTTCGCCGACCGCCGGAGGTTCATCGGCCGTGTCGTCGCGAACCCGCTGGAGGGCCCATCGCGCCGAGGCCACCTCCGAGGCATCCGCCCCACCTGCCACGAGCTCGTCGGTACGGTCGATGAGTGTGCGCAGCTCGTCGCCCGGCGGCAGGGCAGCGTCGACGATCCGGTCCCAGGCGTCGGCGGCCGAGCGCCAGGCATCCGCACCGAGATCGCGGCCGAGCAGCTCCGTCGCCTCGTCGAGGAAATCCGCGTACAGGCCCCTGAGGTGCGCGCCGTGCGCGGCGCCCGTGTAGATCGAGGCGCGCAGGCTGCCCACGCCATGGCCGTCGGCGAACACCGTCGGCCAGCCCTTCCGGTTGCGGGTGTCGGTGGTCATCCGCGCCCACTTGCGCCACGCCGGCAGCGAGAACGAGTCCGACGTCTCGCCGAGGTGCTCGACCTGCAGTCGCAGGCCTTCCTCGACGGCCGGAACCAGGTCCAGGTCGATGCGGTCGGGATCGATCGTGACCAGCCGGTGCCTGTACGAGCCGACCCGTGCCCGCGCCGCCGCGAGCCGCTCGGCCGGAACCGTGATCCGCGCCGCCGAGCGGTCGTCGATCGCGTATTCGTCGCCGTCGCGTTCGTAGACCACCAGCGGTTCTCCGCCGTAGCCGCTGCGCCACGCCGGCTCGAAGCGGTGCCCGAGGGTCTCGGTGTCGATCCAGGCGATGGCCGGCAGCCCCTGGTCGAGTTGCGCGTCGAGCGCCGCCGCGGCGCCCTTCGCCCCGCCGGTCTCGTGCACCTCGGCGTGCAGGCCGAGCCGTTCGGCGGTCCCTCGCACCCACCGGTCGGGGTACTGCCACAGCCGGCGGAAGCCGAGGGTCAGCACCCGTGCGCGGAACGGGAGCGTATCGAACTCCCACAGGATGTAGCCGGCGCCGAGCCCGCCGCCCACGCCGAGCACCATGGCCTCGGTCAGGGGCTCACCCGTGTGCGGCGCGACCACGCCGAGGTTGGCCAGCACGTTGGCGAGCGCCGCGGTGTCGCCGTGCACGCCGCCACGCAGCTCCCACGACGAGTTCGGTGACGGTGACGATGACCATGAGGATCCGGCGGCGACGACGTGGCGGCGCGCGACGGTGTAGCGCTCCCCGGTCTTGCGCATGCGGTCGCGGACGAGCTGCTTGAGATGCTTGCGAGCGGTCGTGATCGTGTCCTCCAACCGGCGTTCGGCCCGGACTCCACGCGACCGAGGCCCGCCGGATACGGGAACGGTGCACTGCTCGCTGGTTCACCGGGGACACGCATCCCCTTCGCCCCCGCATCGTCGGCCGGCGTGGACGGCCGATCAGGAGGTCCGGCGCGGAGAACCCGCCGTGGCCCCGACATTACTCCGTTCGGGCGTGTCGAGCGCAGTGGATGCCGCGTCGCCGCGGCATCCGCTCGGCTTGCTCGACGCGATGACGCGCTCTACCATCGATATGCGCGATATGTGAATGTGATGTTCGATAATCGAACACTGATCGCCGCCACACGATGGAGTGAGGAGAGCCCGTGCAGTTCCACCACCACGGCTACGTGTCCGGAGATCCCCGGGTGAAGCCCGCCGCGGGCGTCGGGTTGGACCGGCCCGAGGAGCTTCCCGACGAGGTCGACGTGCTCATCGTCGGCGCCGGCCCCGCGGGCATGATCGCCGCGGCGCAGCTCTCGCAGTTCCCCGACGTGATGACGCGCATCGTCGACCGCCGGCCCGGCCGGCTCGAGATCGGGCAGGCCGACGGCATCCAGGCGCGCAGCGTCGAGACGTTCCAGGCGTTCGGGTTCGCGCAGGAGATCATCGCCGAGGCGTTCTGGCAGACCGAGATGGTGTTCTGGAAGCCCGACCCCGCCGACCCGTCGAACATCGTGCGGGTCAAGCGCACGCCCGACGACCCCGCCGGCGTCAGCGAGTTCCCCCACCTCCTCGTGAACCAGGCGCGCGTGCTCGACTACTTCGGCGACGTCATGGCGAAGTCGCCCACGCGAGCCAAGCCCGACTACGGCTACGACTTCGAGCGGCTCGAGGTCGCCGACGCGGCCGACGGCGCCGAGTACCCGGTCACGGTGCACCTCGTGCGCACTGCCGGGGAGCAGGCGGGCGAGCCCCGCGTCGTGCGGGCCAAGTACGTCCTGGGCGCCGACGGCGCACGCAGCAAGGTGCGCTCGGCGATCGGATGCCACATGGCCGGCGACCAGGCCAACCACGCGTGGGGCGTCATGGACGTGCTCGCCGTCACCGACTTCCCCGACATCCGCCTCAAGGCGTCGATCCAGTCCGAGGCCGGCAGCATCCTGCTCATCCCGCGCGAGGGCGGCTACCTCTTCCGCATGTACGTCGACCTCGGCGAGGTGCCGCTCGACGACCACCACCACGTGCGCCAGACCACGATCGAGCAGGTCATCGCCCGAGCCAACGAGATCCTGCACCCCTACACGCTCGACGTGAAGGACGTCGCGTGGCACAGCGTCTACGAGGTCGGCCATCGCCTCACCGACCGGTTCGACGACGTCGAGACGGATGCCGCGGGCACCCGCACCCCGCGCGTGTTCATCGCCGGCGACGCCTGCCACACGCACAGCGCGAAGGCCGGCCAGGGCATGAACGTGTCGATGCAGGACGGCTGGAACCTCGGCTGGAAGCTCGGCCACGTGCTCGAGGGCCGCGCTCCCGAGGCGCTGCTCGCCACGTACTCCGCCGAGCGCCAGGTGGTGGCGCAGAGCCTCATCGACTTCGACAAGCAATGGTCCTCGATGATGGCGAAGAAGCCCGAGGAGTTCTCGTCGCCCGACGAGCTCGAGGAGTTCTACGCGGCGACGTTCGAGTTCCCGGCCGGCTTCATGACCCAGTACGCGCCGTCGCTCATCGTGGGCGCGGGGGAGCACCAGGCGCTCGCCGAGGGCTACCCGATCGGCAAGCGGTTCAAGTCCGCGATGGTCACGCGCGTGTGCGACGGGAACCCGGTGCACCTCGGCCACCACGCGACGGCCGACGGCCGGTGGCGCATCTACGTGTTCGCCGACGCCGCTCGCGCGGGCGAGGCATCCGCCGTCGCCGACCTCGCCGACTGGCTGGCGACCGCGCCCGACTCGCCGCTCGCGGCGACGCCCGAGGGCGCCGACCGCGACGCGTGGTTCGACGTGAAGGTCGTCTACCAGCAGGCCTACACCGACGTCGACCTCGGCGCCGTGCCGCGGGTGTTCCTGCCGGCGAGCGGGCCGTTCCAGCTCACCGACTACGAGAAGGTGTACGCCGCCGACCCGGCCGACGACGTCTTCGAGCAGCGCGGCATCGACCGCGCGGGAGCCGTCGTGGTGGTGCGTCCCGACCAGTACGTGGCGAACGTGCTGCCGCTCGCGGCGACCGACGAGCTCGCGGCGTTCTTCCGGCCGATCCTCTCGGCGAGGCAGGCGCAGCCGGCGAGGGCGTGAGCTGAGTTCGGTCCTCAGGCGCCGAGGGCGCTGCGGATCGACCGCGACGCCGCAGTGAGCCGCTCGGCGATCTCGGGGTCGGTCCGGCCGCTCGACACGTAGACGACCGCGAGTGCGGCCGGTTGCCCGCTCGGCAGCTGCAGCGGCACGGCCGTCGACCGCAGGCCGGGGATGACCTCGTCGTGGCTGATCGCGTAGCCCTGCGCGCGGGCCTCCTCGAGCTCGGTCCGGTGCGCGACATCCACGTCGTCGGGCCACTCGGTCAGCGGCGTGAGCGTGCGGATGACCTTGCCCGGAGCGCCGACGCCGATGGAGTGCCGCGTGCCCGGACGCTGCGCGACCGACGCGATCGCGTGGCGAGGCTCGACGCTCGTGAGCGTGACGATCTCGTCGCCGTCGAGCACCGCGAGGAAGCACGTCATGCCGAGGTCGTTCGCCGCGGCGGTGAGCTCGGGCAGCGCCTCCGCCTGCAGGTCGTGCGCGACGCCCGCCGCGAGTGCGGCGAGCCGGGCGCCGAGCGTGATGCGCCCGCGCGCGTCGCGCACCGTGAGGCGGTGCGCCTCGAGCGTGCGCAGCAGCCGGTAGGCGACCGACCGGTGCACGCCGAGGCGCTGCGCCAGCTCGTCGATCGAGAGCGGCTCGCGCGCATCGGCGAGGATCTCGAGCACCCGGATGCCGCGCGACAGCGTCTGCGACTGGGTGCCGGGCGTGGACTCGTCGGTGGCGGCGGGCATGGGCTCCTGCTTCGGTAGTCGAACGGTGTGTTCGATTTTAGAACAGGGCTAGCTGATCACGCCATCGGCAATCAACGCACGCAGCCCGTCCGCGAACTCGACCCGCCCGCCGTGTGCTGGGTGCCGCACGCGCGGCACCGCCCGGCCGGCCCGCGCGAGCGCCTCGGCGGCGACGTTGCCGACGGCGACGACCGAGCGAATCGGGAAGATCCGCTCGAGTTCCTGCCACGACCACGTCCAGACTGTGGTCTCGGACGCGGTCGGCTTGCGATTGGTGAGCGGCGCACCCGGCCGATGCGGATGCAGCGGGCAGGCGCTCCACAGCACGGGCACGAAGTCGAGCTCGACGAGCGTCGACCACATCACGGTCGCGGTCGGCTCGGCCGCGACGGCCGGCAGCGGATCGGGCAGTTCGTACCCGTTCGCGGTCCCGAGCAGGTCGAACGCCGGGATGCCGCGGGCGAGGATCGCCGTGTTCGTGAACGGCACGCCCGTGATGCGCATGCCCCGATAGCCGGGCGCCTCGCCGACGAGCAGCGTCGTCGCGCCGCGCTCGGCGAGCTGCTCGAGGTACAGGGTGAGGTTGCGACGCCGCACGCCGTTCGTCGGATCGGACCGATCGAACATGTTGGCGGCGTTCGGTCCGGCCGCGGCATCCGCGACTCGCTCGACGAAGGCGTCGATCGCGGCGCTCATCGGGTCGCCCGTCGCTTGCGGTCGGCGGAGGCCGGGTGACGCGCGCGCATGTCCTCCACCGTAGACGCCGCGGCGCATGCTTTGCCGCACCGCCGGCCGGCGGAGAACTCCCCGACTGCAAACGCTGTCAAGGGGTGGCTGAATCGCGCCTCATCGCGCTTCGATGGACTGTCGAACCTTCGACCCCCGACTGCGGGACCCGAACGCGAACGGAGACGAACTGATGCACGAACTCACGGAGGGTCACCATACCGACCGGCTCACCAACAGGGCGGCCGGCGGGCTGCTGATCGCCTTCCTCACGGCGGTGATCCTGGTGCTCACGCTCGCGAACACGATCCCCGCCACCGCCGACGACGCGGACACCGGCGGCCAGCATCACCAGGGCGCTGTGAGCCGCTGATCCGCCCGACCCGGCTCGGGCTCCCGTCGTGCGACGTGTCGTCGTGCGGAAGGAGGGACTTGAACCCGAAACGGTGCCCTGACAACGTGCGACCGAAGTCCGGATTCGCGGAATTCCGCCTCAGATGAATGCCGGCTCAGTCTCCAGATTGGCCCGTAATCACAACGGTTGCTGCCATTTTGTTGCCACGGGTGTCCGTATTCGCTCGATGGCATGGTCCGCCGGCGGACGTTCGTAAGAGGATCCCTCAGCGCCACCCGTTGATGAGATCCCGGATAGTGCGCTCGTGGCGCTCTCGTTCGAATCGGAGTGTACGCATTACGGTGAGCGACGGCCTCGTTCGCCGAAGTGTTGCCTACAGCGAGCCTGATACGACTCGATGCCGCCCACGTGCTCGGCGGTCGCGACGCGAGCGTCCGCGACATCGTCGGCGAGGACGCGCTGATGGAACGCGGCGTCCTGCCCGCAGACGGCGCATACGGCTGTGAGCTTCGTCACGTCCTCGGCGAGCGCCATGAGCGACGGGAGGGGCTCGAAGGGGCGGCCGTCGAACGTCACGCAGAGACCGGCGACGACCACCGACATCCCGGTGAGCGCCAGCCTGCTCACCGTCGGGACGAGCTCCGGCCCGAAGAACTGGGCTTCGTCGATAGCCAGCATGTCTAGCTCGCGATCGCCGACCAGCTCCACCAGCGACTCGACGTCGGGCACTGATCGGGACGCGATGCTGAGCCCCGAGTGCGAGGCCACCCGGCCCGCGGCGTGCCGATCGTCAAGCGCGTGGTTGACGACCTCGACGGCGAGTCCGGCAAGTTGCGCGCGGCGCACCCGCCGCAGCAGCTCCTCGGACTTGCCGGCGAACATCGGCCCGCATACCACCTGGAGCCGGCCATTCGGGTTCCTGGGCATGGGTCAGAGCTTAAGTGAGGCCGTCGTCAGTTGGAACAGACAGGATGCCGGCCCGCATCTCGCAATCGATAAGTTCTCTGAGGGATCCCTCAGCGACAGCTGACTTGGCTCCGCTTCGGAGCTAACAGCGCGCTCAAGCGGCCGGCCCTCGTCGTTCGCGCATCTCAGGCTGTTGATGGTGCAATCCCTCCCTTTGAGGGATCCCTCAGCGGGATCGCAGGAGGTGGGTCATGACCTACACACAGATCCAGCAGTACAGCTGGGATCCGGTTGATCGCGCCGTCCGCGCGAGCTCGCGGAGTTCGCCGAGCATGCCTCCGAGCGAACCCGGATCTGCCTGGCCCCAGAACTCTTCAGTCTCCGCCCACGCCACAGCAGCCTGCTCGAGTCGAGCCGCCGAGCGGTCGGCGAGGAGATCGCCTACTGCGGGCGGCAACGCCAGCACCAAGCCCTCACCACCGTCGCGCGCCGCGATGAGTCGTCCCCAGCCAGGTTCCCCACTTATCTCGTCGTAGTCACGCTCGGCCAGGATGGCCGTCAGCGTTCCTGCCTGCATCACCGGATCAAATCCGCCTTCGACGGACGGGAACCCGTTGCTAGCGACGGCGCTGTCGGTCTCCGCCGAAACATGCCGAGGAGACCGCTCTTCGGTAGGGGCCCGGGCTGGCCCTCCAGGCCAGTCGATGGTCGCCGCAGCTGCCTCGTCGTCGGGTGCGGCAAAGTAGGTGAAGGTTACGGACACGCACCGAGGCTATATGTGGCGAGCACAGGAGGACTACGCAGGATCCCTAAGTGAAGATGGGGCGTCCCCTGCCGGGTGAAGGGTCAGTCTCGTCCAATTCGCTCGGTGAACTCCTCGGCGCTCAACTCCGGAGGCAGCGCCAGAAGGAAGTGCTCGCCTTCAAGCGGTTCGGCAACGGCCACCGCAGAAAGCACCTCGCCCCCGACCTTGATCACCAGGCGAGCGTCGTCCCCAGCTTGCGCGGCTTCCGTCGTGGCGGACTCGAGGATTGCCGCGCCCTCGCTCGTGAGCGTGACGTCGACAGCGTTGCCCGCCTCATCGCCGGCGACCGCAACGGACTCGACTTCAGCCCGCGAGAAACCTGCATCCGGCACTATCACGTATTCGCCATTCACGTCGACGCACTCAGGCGCGGAATTTGCAGCGCATGTCTCAGACACGGCGAGCTCGATGGCCCCCGCCGTCGCGCCCGGATCTGCCGCTCCTGCCCCGCTTGCGCAGCCGCTGAGAAAGAGCAGCGCTACTCCGACACCGCTGACCTTGCCGACAAGAGACCTCACAGTCGACGCCTCCTCATTGAGCACCTGTGCGAGCGCAAGTGCGCGCGAACCCATCACGCTACCGGTCGAAGGCTCGAGACCGCGGCCCAACAGCGATGCATGTGAGAGGAACTTGGCATCCCCTCCCGCCCGATAGCCGGTCTGTTTGCGGACGTCCGGTGACTGACCCGTGGACCATTGGATCCGGAGCAACTGGTACAACCGTGTCGGGTGGCAACCTCAGTGGGAGCCTGTCGAATTGAGCCGCCGCAGTTCGTAGCACCAGTGAAGCCGCTAACTGGAGGCGGCTGCGAGAGGACGAATGACATGACCACCACTCTGACTGTCGATTACTTCATGAGCCTCGACGGCTACGGCTCGGCCGAGGGCTGGCCGGGATACTGGGGCAAGGAAGGTCCCCAGCTGCGGCAAGACCGCGTGGACACCTTCGAGCGGGACCAGGTCTTGGTCCTCGGCGCGACGACGTTCCGCGAGTTTGCGAAGTTTGTGAAGCTGTTCGATGAGCCGTACTACGACCGCCTGAACGAGATGCCGAAGCTCGTGTTCTCGAGCACGCTCGACCCGAAGGATCCGGGCTGGGAGAACTCGACGGTGCTCGCCGAGGACGCGGTCGCCGCGATCAGACGCCTGAAGGAGACCACGGACGTCCCGCTGCGGTCGCACGGCAGCATCTCGCTGAATCGCGCACTGCTCGCGGCCGGCGTCGTTGACCGGCTCGAGGTGATGGTGTTCCCCGCCATCACCGGCAAGGCCGGATACGCCGCCCTCTTTCAAGACGGGGCCGAGTTCGACCTCGACCTGGTCGACACGACAGTGCTCGACGGTCGCACCTTGAAGCTCGTGTACGAGCCGACCCTGCATACCGCGGTCCCCGAGGACGTGGGCCCGACGCGCCGCACCGCCGAGTAAGCGAGGCTCCCTCAGCACGACGCCCGCATAGGCTCGGATCCGGCGAGCCTCGCCATCAGCTCGGGGGCGAACGTCAAGGCGGTTCAGCGCATGCTCGGCCATGCCTCAGCGGCCATGACGCTCGACGTGTACGCCGACCTCTTCGACGAGGACCTCGAGGCCGTGTTGATTGCCCTCAATACGGCGCGGTCGGCTGCGATTGTTGCCATTCCGTTGTCACCGGCTGGTCTCCAGGTCAGCGGCACCGCCCAACTGCCCCGGAAAGTCGGGGGAGGCGGCGCGTCAGCCTGAGTGCGGAAGGAGGGACTTGAACCCTCACGCCCGAAGGCACAGGAACCTAAATCCTGCGTGTCTACCGATTCCACCACTCCCGCGAGTGCCCGTTCAGTCTAGGCGGCACCTCTACGGGCACTGGCGGGCGCCGCCCGCGTCGTGGGACGATCGGCCACGAGCGGTCGGGCGCTGAACGCCCGCCCGAGCGACGGGGGGCCACGATGGCGACGAACGCGGATGCCTCGAACGACACGGCACCGGCCACGGATGCCGAGAGCGGCACGAACGCGACGAATGCCACGGCGGGTGCGCCGGCCCAGACTGCCTCGAACGCGCCAATGGACCGCATGTTCGCCAGCCGCCAGGGGGTGACCGGCGCCCGCGGCGACGTACTCGTGATCTTCGGACTCACGGGCGACCTCGCACGCGTCATGACGTTCCGATCGCTCTACCGCCTCGAGCGGCGGAACATGCTCGACGTGCCGATCGTCGGCGTGGCCGTCGACGACTGGACCGTCGACCAGCTCATCGAGCGCGCCCGCACGTCGATCGTCGCGACCGGGGAGCCGCTCGACGAGGATGTCTTCGCGCGCCTCGCCGCCCGCTTCAGCTACGTCTCGGGCGACTTCGCCGACGACTCCACGTACACCAAGGTCGCCGCCGCGATCGAGGGCAAGCGGCATCCGGTGTTCTACCTCGAGATCCCGCCGAACCTGTTCGCGACGGTCGTCAAGGGGATCGCCGGCGCCGGGCTCGTGACGGGCGCCCGCGTCATCGTCGAGAAGCCGTTCGGGCACGACCTCGCGTCGGCCCGCGCGCTCGCCGCCGACCTGCACCAGTACGTCGACGAGTCGCAGCTGTTCCGAGTCGACCACTACCTCGGCAAGATGGGCCTCGAGGAGATCCTCTATCTGCGGTTCGCGAACACCATGCTCGAGCCCGTCTGGAACCGCAACTACGTGAAGTTCGTGCAGATCACGATGGCCGAGCAGTTCGGGCTCGACAACCGCGGCCACTTCTACGACCCCGTCGGCGCACTGCGCGACGTCGTCGTGAACCACCTCATGCTCGTCGTCGCGGCCACCGCCATGGAGGCGCCCGCGGGCGGCGACCCGACCACGCTGCAGGACATGCAGACCTCGCTGTTCCGTGCGATGGCACACGCCGATCCGCGCGACTACGTGCGCGGCCAGTTCGAGGGCTACCACGACCTCCCGGGCGTCGCGCCCGACTCGACGACCGAGACGTTCGCGGCGCTCAAGCTCGAGATCGAGAATTGGCGCTGGTCGGGCGTCCCCTTCCTCATCCGCACGGGCAAGCTGCTGCCGCTCACGCAGACCGAGGTGCGACTCGTCTTCAAGCCGTCGCCGAAGCTGGGCTTCGGGCTGCAGAACGCCCAGACCGCGCCCGACGAGCTGGTGTTCCGGATCGACCCGAACACCGGCGTGCGCATCGTGCTCAATGCGAAGCGAGCGGATGCCCCGCTCCCGAGTCCTGTCGAACTCGACATGCAGTTCGCGGCGGAAGGCGGCGACGGACCCACCCCCTACGAGGTGCTGCTGCACGCCGCCCTCATCGGCGCGACCCCGCGGTTCGCCCGTCAGGACACCGTCGAGGCCGCCTGGCGGGTGCTGCAGCCGCTGCTCGATTCCCCGCCGCCCGTTCACACGTACAAGCCGGGAACATGGGGTCCGCCGCAGGCGGAGTCCGTCGCCGCGGACCTCGGCGGCTGGCGCGCGCCCTGGACGAGCAACTGACCGGCGACTGACCGGCGACCGACGGGCGTGGTCGTTCGCGGCATCCGCTCGAGCAGCCGTGCACGAGACGGATGCCGCGGTGCGCTTGACTGGCGGGATGACCCACGGACTCACCGACCACTTCGCCCGCATCCTCGACGCGCCCGTCTTCGGGCACCTCGCCACCGTGCGCAAGCACGGCACCGTGCAGGTGAATCCCATGTGGTTCGAGTTCGACCGCGAAGCGGGGGTCATCCGCTTCACGCACACGACCAAGCGCGCCAAATTCCGCAACCTGCAGCACGACCCGCGCATGACGCTCGAGGCGCTCGACCCCGAGAGCCCGTTCCGGTACGTCGAGGTGCGCGGCCGGCTCACTGAGGTCGTGCCCGACCCCGAGGGCGCCTTCTACGTGCACCTCGCGAACCGCTACGGCGATCCGGATGCCGCGGCCCCGGCCGACAAGGCCGACCGCGTGATCCTCGTGATGCAGGTCGAGAAGGTCAACGGCCGCTGAGGTCGTGAGTGTGCGGTCGACTCGCGCGCCGTCGACCACCCCCGACTTGGGGTGGGCGATCGTCTTGCGGCCCCGTGCGAGGGGCGGTTCACTGGCGGCGTGCAGCCTCGCCTCGGCACGGCGTGCAGCCATCCGACCTCGAGGGGTCGCTGCTCGCATCGCCAAGGAGGAACACCATGCGCACGAACCTCAGCGCTGCGACCGCGATCTCCGCGATCGCCTTGCTGCTCGCGAGCTCGACGCCCGCACATGCAGCCCCGTCGATCGAACGCATTCCGTTCGAGGACACCTTCCACGACACCTTCCTCTCCGCGGAGTGCGGTGTGGACGTCACCACGACCATCTCGGGCTTCCGTATCGAACGGGAGTTCGTCGACGGAGCCGGCAATCTCGTCGAGCTGGCCACGATCAGCATCAGGGGTACGTCGTCGTCGGAGTTCGGCAGCGTCCGGATCATGGATGTCGGCGCTGACCAGGTGAAGGTCGCTCCCGACGGCACGGTCACCCTCACGGTCACGGGTCAGGTGCCGTTCGCCTTCGTCGGAGCCCTGGTCCTCGACCTCGACACGAATGAGGTCGTGAAGGAGCCCGTGCTCCGCGGGGACAAGCAACTGGAGAAGGCCTGCAGGCTCCTGGCCGACTCGTGAGACCTCACTTCCGCGCCGGTTCCCCTGGTGCGGAAGTGAGGGACTCGAACCCGAGACCGTCGTGGGCGGCCGTGGTCGGCGTGGCGGATGCCGCTGTGGATAAGTCCGGCCGCGGCATCCGAGCTTCTCCAAGATGGAGCCATGACCGACCCCGTGCGCACGATCGCCGAGCGCGTGCGCACCAGGGTCCTGCGCGAGGGCATTGATCTCGGGGCCGACGGCACGGCCGCTCGCCGCTTCGCCGACGAGGAGGTGCGCCGCTACAGCGAGCGAGCGCTCGCCGGTGCGCACGCCCAGCTCGCCGACGAGTCGGGCACCGCGCGCGACGTCGTCGCGGCGATCACCGGGTACGGCCCGCTGCAGCCGTTCTTCGACGACCCGAGCGTCGAGGAGATCTGGATCAACGCGCCGACGCGAGTGTTCGTCGCCCGCGACGGCGTCGGCGAACTGACACCGGTCGTGCTCTCCGACCGCGAGGTGCGCGAGCTCGTCGAGCGGATGCTGCAGCACTCCGGCCGCCGGGTGGACCTGTCGTCGCCCTTCGTCGACGCCTCCCTTCCCGACGGGTCGCGGCTCCACGTCGTGATCCCCGACGTCACGCGGGCGCACTGGGCGGTGAACATCCGCAAGTTCCGGCGCAGCATCCGTTCGCTGTCGCAGCTCGTGGAGCTCGGCTCGCTCACACGGCAAGCGGCCGAGTTCCTGCGCATGAGCGTGCTCGTCGGCGCCAACATCCTCGTGTCGGGTGCGACGCACACCGGCAAGACGACCATGTTGAATGCGCTGATGTCGGCGGCGCGCACCGGAGATCGCGTCGTGACCGTCGAGGAGACGTTCGAGCTCGACCTCGACGTGCGCGACCTCGTGTCGATGCAGTGCCGCCAGCCGAGCCTGGAGGGCACGGGCGAGATCACGCTGCGGCGGCTCATCAAGGAGGCGCTGCGCATGCGACCCGACCGTCTCATCGTCGGCGAGGTGCGCGAGGCCGAGAGCCTCGACCTGCTCATCGCGCTCAACTCGGGCGTTCCCGGCATGTGCACCATCCACGCCAACACGGCGCGCGATGCGCTCACGAAGCTGTGCACGCTGCCGTTGCTCGCGGGTCGCAACATCGACGCGTCCTTCGTCGTGCCGACCGTCGCGAGCTGCATCGACCTCGTCGTGCACCTCGGCATGGATCGCGATGGCGGCCGGCATGTCGCCGAGGTCGGGGCGACGTCGGGAGCAACCGTCGACGGCGTGGTCGAGCTGGAGCCGATCTTCACGCGTCGCAGCGGTCAGCTCGTGCCCACCGGTGCGCTGCCGCCCCGCAGGGAGAAGTACGACGCCGTCGGGCTGGATCCCGCGATCGTCCTCGCTCGGGATGCCGCATGAGCCTCATCCTGGGCGGCGTCCTCGGTCTCGGGGTCCTCCTCGTCCTCTCGCCGTGGCTGTGGCCGGCTCGAGCGACGGCGACGTCGAGACGCCGGGCATTCGACTCCTCTCGCGATGCCCTCGCACTCGCCGGGCTCGGCGGTGTCTCGATCCCGGTGGTGGCGATCGTCTGCCTGCTGCTCGCGCTCGTGGGCGGGGCGCTCGCCCAGGCGGTGTTCCACGTCCCGATCCTTACGGCCGTGGCGGCGGTGCTCGGAGCGGCGCTGGTGCCGATGGTCGTGAACGCACGTGCCGTGCGGCGTCGTGCCGCGAATCGTGAGGTGTGGCCCGACGTCGTCGACCACCTCGTCGCCTCCGTGCGAGCCGGGATGTCGCTGCCCGACAGCGTCGCCGCGCTGGCCGAGCTCGGACCCGCGGTCACGCGGCCGGCGTTCGCCGAGTTCGAGGCGGACTTCGGGCGGAGCGGCAACTTCGGCCAGTGCATCGACCGCCTGAAGTCGACGCTCGCCGATCCGACGGCCGATCGCATCCTCGAGACGCTGCGCATGGCGCGAGAGGTCGGCGGGAGTGACGTGACCGCCGTGCTGCGCGGACTGGCCGGATACCTGCGCGAGGATGCGGCCGTGCGGTCGGAGGTCGTCGCGCGCCAGTCCTGGATCCGGAATGCCGCGCGCCTCGGAGTGGCGGCGCCGTGGTTGCTGCTGCTCGTCCTCGCCTCGCGACAGGAGACGCTCGTCGCCTACGACTCGACGGCGGGCAGCGTGCTGATCGTCGTTGGCGTCGTCGTGACCTTCGTCGCCTATCGCGCGATGATCGCGCTCGGGCGCCTCCCCGAGGAGCGCCGATGGCTGCGATGAACGTGATCGGCGCCCTCGGACTGGTGCTCGGCGCCGTCCTCGGCCTCGGGCTCTGGTTGGTCGCCTCGGCGGTGCCGCGCCTCGGTCGGCCGAGACTGGTCGAGCGCGTCGCGCCCTACGTCGCCGACCTGTCGCCCGCGGCGCGGGCGCTGCTCGACCGTCGACCCGCGGACCCGAGTCCGGTGCTCGGCGTGCTCGTCGGGCCGGTCGCCCGCCGAGCACGCACGATCATGTCGACGTGGCTCGGCGGCGACGAGACGATCGCCAAGCGCCTCCGCCAGGCCGGCGCCGCGGCATCCGTCGAGCGCTTTCGCGGCGAGCAGCTCGCGTGGGCCGCCGCAGGGTTCGTGATCGGCGCGGCCGTCGCGCTGTTCGTCCCGACGTTCGGCGGGCTTCCCGTCGTCGTGCGGATCGCCGCACCGGTGCTCGCCGGCGCGCTCGGCGCGGCCCTCCGCGACTGGACGCTGCAGCGCCGGGCACGGCGACGACTCGCGCGCATCTCAGCGGAGCTGCCGACCGTGCTCGAGTTCCTCACGCTCAGCCTCACGGCGGGCGAAGGCATGCTCGATGCGATCCGCCGCGTCGCGAACGCCGGCTCCGGCGAGCTTCCCGGTGAGTTCGCGCGCGTGGTGAGCGAGGTCGGGACGGGTGTTCCGCTCGGTCGTGCGCTCGCCGAGCTGCGCGACGGCCTCGACCATCCCGGCCTCTCCCGCGCGATCGACCAGGTGCTGGGCGCGCTCGATCGCGGTGCGCCGCTGGCTGCGGTGCTCCGGTCCCAAGCGGGCGATGCGCGCGAAGGGGCCAAGCGCACCCTCATCGAGCTGGCCGGTCGCAAGGAGATAGCCATGCTCGTGCCACTCGTCTTCTTGATCCTGCCCGTGACCGTCGCATTCGCGCTGTTCCCGGGCTACCTCGTGCTGCAGGCGGGCTTCTGATGCCCGCCGAGTCGGCGCTCCGATCGCGCACCGGGGGGTGCGCCGACGAAAGGACGGTCCATGCGAGAGCTCATCGCGCGGTTGCGCGAGGAACGCGGCGACGTGCCCGGCTGGGTGCTGATCACGTTGATGACCGCGGGATTGGTCATCGTGATCTGGGGCCTTGCCGGCCCCGCGCTGAGCGGCGTGTTCGATCAGGCGATCAGCCGGGTCCTCGGGTTCTGAGGCGCTGGTCTGCGGCTCCGGGAGCGCGCCGTTCGGGCTCGGTGCTCGGGACGCTGGCGCGCGAGGAGCGCGGCTCCGCGGTCGCCGAGTTCACGCTCGTCGGCGTCCTGCTCACGGTGCTCGCGCTCGCGGTCGTGCAGCTCGCGCTCGCGCTGCACGTGCGCAACACGCTGCTCGACGCGGCGGCCGAGGGCGCGAGGTTCGCGGCGCTGGCCGGCTCCTCGGCGAGCGACGGCACGGCGCGGACCCGCGACCTCATCTCGACGGCCATCTCCGCGGAGTACGCGCGCGACATCACCGCGGGAACGACCTCGGTCGGCGGCGTGCCGGCCGTGGAGGTGACCGTGCGCGCGACGTTGCCGGTCGTCGGCCTGCTGGGGGTTGAGCGGGGCCTGGAGGTGTCGGGTCATGCGGCACTCGAGTCGGTCGACTGAGCCGCAGTCGATGCGTCTCATCGCCCGGCGCGTCCTGCGACGCCTCGCAGGCGATCAGGGCTCGGCCTCGCTCGAGTTCCTCACGGTCGGCATGCTCCTGCTCGTGCCGCTCGTCTACCTCGTGCTCGCGGTTGCCGCGGTGCAGGCGGGAGCGCTCGGCGTCGAGGGTGCGGCGCGGCAGGCTGCTCGCGTCGCGGTGACGGCTTCAGACCAGGGGGCCACGGATGCCGCGGTGGAACGTGCGGTCCGCGTCACGCTCGCCGACTACGCGATCGATGCCGACGCGGCATCCGTCACCGTGCGCTGCGATCGCGCGGACTGCGGCGAGCCGGGCGCGCGGGTGAGCGTCACCGTCGTCGCCCGCGTCGAGCTGCCGCTCGTGCCCGACGTGCTCTCGCTCACCGCCGTCGGGAGCGTGCCCGTCGAGGCGAGCGCGACGCAGACCGTCTCCCGCTTCGCGGGTGCGTCGTGATGCGGACGCTCCGAACACGCGCGGCGCGGGACGAGACCGGGTCGACGCTGCTCCTCACGATCGGCTACGGCGCGCTCGGGCTCGCGATCATCCTCGTGGTCGCCTCCGCGACCACGCTCTACCTCGAGCGCAAGCGGCTGTTCACCGTCGCCGACGGCGCGGCGCTCGCTGCGGCCGAGGCGTGGGCGCTCGAATCGGTGCGCGTCGACGGCGGCCGGCTCACGCTCGACCTCGAGGATGCTGAGGTGCAACGCGCAGCGGGCGCGTACCTCTCGGACGCGGCGACCGATCTCGGCGACGTCGTACTCGTGAGCGCCAGCTCGACCGACGGCCGCAGCGCGACCGTGACGCTGCGCTCGGTCTGGCGGGCGCCGATCCACACCGACCTCGTGCCGATCGAGGTGCCGGTCGAGGTGACCGTCACCGCCCGTTCGGTCTTCCACTGAAGGGTTCCTCGGTGACCACGGGTCCTCGGTGACGCTTATTCTCCGAGTGCAGGAAGATCCGCGCGACACGCCGGTGACGAACGCACGACACGCGGGGCGGGGCGGGATTCTTCCTGCAACGCGGGGACGTGCGAACGCCCGCTCAGTACGTCGGCGCGAAGCCCGGCCCGAACCGCTCGAAGAGCTGGGTCTTGCGGCGGATCGCCTCCTCGTCGGTGGGCAGGTCCCAGATGAAGACGTGGTCCGACGGCGAGTACTGCATCGTGCGCGCGGTCGTGATGATCTCGACGACCTCCTGCCGCTGGCCGAACAGGTCGGCGCCGGTCTGGTGCGCCGAGCGGACGATGGTGCCGAGCGAGTGGCCGTCGTCGGTCGAGAGCACATGCCCGATGTGATGCGAGCGGATGCCGCGGGCCTGCAGCCTGCGCAGCGGACGCGGCTCGGTGCCGTGCACGTTCGGCCAGCACACCTTGCAGCTGCGCACGCCCGAGAGACCCCGCGCGGACTCGCGGGTGACGAGTGCGGGCAGCGGGAGCCGGTAGGTGCGGTCGTCGTGCAGGCGCCGACGGTGGCCGGCGCTCCAGCGGGCCCGCAGGTCGAGGTGCGGCTCGAGGGATGCGCACTCGAGGCGGTGGAGCATCCGCTCGCTCGGCGACTCCATGTGGGTCACCGCGAACTCCGCGCCCTCGGCGAACGCCTGGCGCAGCGCGTCGTGCTCCTCGGTGACGATCCGCTCGACCAGTGCGTCGATCGGGTCGACCGCGGCGACGCCGCGGACGGGCGTCATCAGGTCGACGATGCCCGCAGCCTCCTGCGGTCCTGAAGCAGGCTGCCTACGGCCTGCGGGCTCGGATCGGGTCATCCGCGTCCTCCGTCATCGGGCCCCGGGACCGGCCCTCGTTGCGAACATAGCGGAGCGGGATGCCGAGTCACCCCCCATCTGCTCGGGACACGCGGCCCCCAACCGGGGCACACGGCGAGCGGGTCGGGCGCATGCGGTTGACTGGAGGGCATGACCGCCGCCCTCCGCAGCACCGAACATCGGCCCGACGAAGGACTCGCTCGATGAGCGCCGACCGCCAGGGCGGGAGCACCGCGCGGCGACGCGTCCCGCTGTTCGCGATCGTCGGGCTGCTGCTGGGCGTCCTTTCGCTCGCACTGCCGGCGGTACCGGCGCTCGTCGCCGCGGCCGGCGGCATCATCCTCGGCGTGCTCGGCCGGCGGCAGTTCAGGCGCGACCCCGCCAACGGTCCGGGATGGGTGTCGCTCGCCGCGATCATCGTGAGCGGGTTCGTGTTCGTGAGCCAGGCGGTCATCCTCTCGGTCGTGTACTTCTCGGCGTGACCCTTCGCGCCCCGCGCGCCGCCGCGCCATGATGGAGCGCATGGCCACCGATGCGCTGACCGCCGCGGCCGACGAGCTCTACGCCCTCGTGCCCGAGGAGTTCACCGCCGCCCGCAACGCACGCGCCAAGGACGCGAAGGCCGACGACAAGGCGCTCGGCCAGCGCATCGGCGAGTTCCGCAAGCCGTCGCCCGCCGCGTGGATCCTCAACCGGCTCGTGCGCGAGCAGCCCGACGCCGTCGACGAGCTCCTCGACCTCGGCGCCGACCTGCGCGACGCCCAGGCCGCCGGCGACGGCAAGACCCTCACGACCGTGGGCGCCGAGCGCCGGCAGCTCATCGCGGGCCTGCTGCGCCAGGCGACGCACATCGCGGATGCCGCGGACCGCTCGCCGTCGCGGGCGGTGCTCGACGAGGTCGAGCAGACCCTCATCGCCGCCACCGTCGACGAGGCCGCCGGCGAGGCCCTGCGCACCGGACGACTCACCCGCGGCCTGCAGGCGGTGGGCTTCGAGCCCGTCGACCTCGACGGGGCCGTCGCCGGCGAGGCATCCGCTGCTCGACCCCGGAAGCTGCGGGCGGCGAAGCCAAGTGCCGCCACCGGTACCGCGAAGAAGACCGGCGCAGGCACGACGGGCGAGGAGACCGACGAGCAGGCCGAAGCGGATGCCGCGGCCGAGCGCGAGGCGGCCGCCCGCGCCGCCCGCGAGCAGGCCGACGCCGACGTGCAGGACGCGAAGGGTCGCCTCGACGCCGCCGCGAAGGCGCTCGCCGAGGCCGAGGACCTGCTGAAGGCCGCCGAGTGGAACGCCGATGAGCTCCGCGACGAACGCCACGAGCTCGAGACGCGCCTCAAGGCGCTGCGATCCGAGATCGTCGACGCCGAGCGCGACGAGCGCGACGCCGAGCGGGTGCGGAACAAGGCCGAGGTGGCCGTCGACCGGGCGAAGGACGACGTCGACGCCGCCGAGGCGGCGCGCGACAAGCTCGGCTGAGCGTCAGGTGCCGGGGACGGGCGGCTCCGGCGGTCCAGAGTCCTCCGAGCCGCCCGCCCGCCGCGAGCGACGCGGATTCGGCACGTACCGCGGCACGTAGAGCCACAGGATGCCCGCGCCGACGAACCCGAGCACGCCCATCGTCGCGCTCGCGGCCATGATCGAGACGGCCGACGTCACGCCGGCGAGGATGAGCGGCGCGACCGCTTGGCCCGCGTCGCCGATCGTGCGGAACGCGCCGAGGAACGGCGCCGGGTTCGCCTTCGGTGCGAGGTCGGCGCCGAGCGTGAGGATCACGCCGCTCGAGAGGCCGTTCGCGACGCCGAAGAGCAGCGCCACGAACGTGAACCACGCCTCGGCACCGGGCACGTCGTGCGTGAACGCGAGGACGAGGTGGCCCGTGCCGAGGCCGACGAGCCCCGGGATGGCGCTCCAGAGCCGGCCGAACCGGTCCATGACCTGGCCGCTCACGTAGAAGAGGGCGAAGTCGATCGCCGCCGAGACGCCGATCACGAGCGCGGCGGCCTCGGGCGGCATCCCGATCGACACCGCCCACAGCGGCAGGATCACCGTGCGGCTCGCGCGGACGGCCGCGAGCAGGCCGACGCCGCTGCCGATGCGCAGCAGCACCGCGCGGTAGGTCACGATCGCGCGGAACACGCCGTGCGACGCGGCATCCGCCTCGGCCTCGCCGGCCGTGCGCGCGACGTCCGAGCCGTCGCCCGCGCCCGCCGCAGCGGCATCCGCGGATGCCTCGCGCACGAGCCGCGCGGCCCCGAACACCCGCTCGGGGTCGGGCAGCACGATGAGCACGACGACGACCGCGAAGCACGCCGCGACGAGCACCCAGAACACGACCTCCGACGAGCCGGTCCACGCGATGAGCGCGGCGGCGACGAACGGGCCGATGGCCCAGCCGGCGCGGAACACGCCCGCGAGCGTCGACAGCGCCCGCGCCCGTACCGCCTCGGGCACGTAGCTCGTGAGGAAGGCGTGCCGCGCGAGCCCGAACACGGCGGTCGCGAGGCCGAGCAGGAAGATGCCGATGCCGAGGGCGAGCTCGGTGGGGGAGGCGAGGGCGATGAGCACGCCGATGACGGCGAGCAGCGACGCGCCGATCATGGCGTTGCGCTCGCCGATGCGGGCGACGAGCCAGCCGGCCGGCAGGTCGCCCGCGAGCTCGCCGACCATGAGCATGGCCGCGATGAGGCCCGCGAGCGCGAGCGAGGCGCCGCGGTCGGTCGCGACGACCGGGATGACGGGGATGATCGCGCCCTCGCCGATCGAGAACAGCAGCGTCGGCAGGTAGGCCGGGAGGATGATCGAGCGCCAGGAGAACGGGGGCGTCGCGTCGGTCATCGACTTCGACGCTACACCCGGGGCGCGCGGCATCCGTGCCCCCGGTCGCGGCTTCACCGACGCGAGCGCCGGCGCTTCCTCACGGCGTCGTGCCGACCGCGCCGGTCGCGACGTTCCACGAGAACGTCATCGGCTCGGCGAGCGTCCCGTCGGGCCGTTGGCGCCGGTACGCGAACTTCACCGAGCGGAACTCCATTCCGACGGTCTGCTCGACCTCGCCGTCGGCCGAGCCCGTCGTGTGCACCGACGTTACGACGAGGTCCTCCATCGTCACGACGAGCCACGCGTCGCGTCCGCCGTGCCCGCCGCCGCGGGTCACGTGCAGTTCGGCCTTGCGGATGCGCCGGCCCGAGGCCACGAACCCGAGCAGCCTCGTGGAAGCCGCGTCGAAGACGTGCTCCCACACGAGCGCCGACGGATCGGGCCGACCGGCGCCGCCCCCGCTGCCTCCGCCGGGGCCGCCGCCCGGACCGCCTGGACCGACCTGCGCCGTCACGCCCCAGTTCCACGACAGCAGCTCGATCCAGTCCTCGTGCCCGACCGCGGGCGACTCGCCCGGCGCGTCGTCGAAGAACGTGAGGTACGCGTGGCCCGACATCGGTCGCCCCCTTCGGCGCGGCCCCGTCCCCCCGGATGCCGCCGTCGATCCGCAGTGTACGCCGCGCGCGACTAGGCTGGACAGGCCATGTTGGATCTTGACCTCACGCAGGACATCGCCTCCCTGCGCTCCACCTTCCGCGACATCCGTGCCGTCGTCGACGTCGACGCCCTCGAAGCCGAGATCGCCAGCCTCTCCGAGCAGGCCGGCGCCCCCGACCTGTGGGATGACACCGAGAACGCCCAGAAGGTCACCAGCGCCCTGAGCCACCGCCAGTCCGAGCTCGCGCGCGTGAAGAGCATCGACTCCCGCCTCGACGACCTCGAGGTGCTCGTCGAGCTCGCGAACGAGGCCGACGACGAGGAGTCCGCCGCCGAGGCGCGCGCCGAGCTCGCCGCGCTGCAGAAGACCGTCGGCGACCTCGAGGTGCAGACGCTGCTCGACGGCGAGTGGGACGGCCGCCCGGCCGTCGTCACGATCCGCGCCGGCGCCGGTGGCGTCGACGCCGCCGACTTCGCCGAGATGCTCATGCGCATGTACCTGCGCTGGGCCGAGAAGCACGGGTACGACGCCACCGTCATGGACACGAGCTACGCCGAGGAGGCGGGCATCAAGTCCGCGACCTTCGAGATCGACGCGCCCTACGCGTTCGGCACGCTGAGCGTCGAGGCCGGCACCCACCGCCTCGTGCGCATGAGCCCGTTCGGCGCAGCGGGCAAGCGCCAGACGTCGTTCGCCGCCGTCGAGGTCATCCCCCTCATGGAGGAGACCGAGGAGATCGACATCCCCGAGGGCGACATCCGCGTCGACGTGTTCCGCTCGAGCGGCCCAGGCGGCCAGTCGGTCAACACCACCGACTCCGCCGTGCGCATCACGCACCTCCCCACGGGCGTCGTCGTCTCGATGCAGAACGAGAAGTCGCAGATCCAGAACCGCGCCGCCGCCATGCGCGTGCTCCAGTCGCGCCTGCTCCTCATGCAGAAGGAGCAGGAGGCCGCCCAGAAGAAGGAGCTCGCGGGCAACATCACCGCGAGCTGGGGCGACCAGATGCGCTCCTACGTGCTCGCGCCGTACCAGATGGTCAAAGACCTGCGCACCGAGCACGAGGTGAACAACCCCAACGCGGTGTTCGACGGCGACCTCGACGGGTTCATCGCCGCCGGCATCAAGTGGCGCAAGCAGAAGGTGGAGTAGCCGAGTCGACTCGGAGATGGATGCCGCGCGCCCGCGGCATCCGCTGGGCGCGCCGGCCGCGCCTACGACCGCACCGCGAACTTCGCGAGCGCCCGCGTGCGCGCTGCCTGCACGAACGCGCGGATGAGCGCGATGCCCTCGGGGTCGAGCCGTTCCTCGGGGTGCCACTGCACGCCGAGGCAGAACGCGCCGTTGGTCGTCTCGATCGCCTCGACGACGCCGTCGGGCGCGCTCGCCGAGACCACGAGCCCCTCGCCGAGGCGGTCGACGCCCTGGTGGTGGTGCGACGAGATCTCGAAGTCCGCCTCGTGCGTGATGCTCCGCAGCAGTGTGTCGGGCAGGATCGACACGGGATGCGACGTGTGCTCGCCGTAGATGTTCCGGTGCGGGGTGAGGTCGATGCGGTCGCCGAGGTGCTGCTCGAGCGTGCCGCCGAGCGCGACGTTGAGCACCTGCATGCCGCGGCACGCGCCGAGGATCGGGATGTCGCGCTCGCGCGCGAGCTGCGTGAGGGCGATCTCGAGCTCGTCGCGCACGCGCAGGGGCTTATCGTTCGTCGGGTGCGCGACGCTGCCGTAGAGCTCGGCGTCGAGGTCGCGCCCGCCCGGCAGGAAGAGTCCGTCGACGAGGTCGATGAGGCGCTCGGGGTCGTCGACGTGCACGTCGAGGCTCGGGAAGATGATCGGCGCGCCGCCCGCCTCCTGCACCGCGGAGACGTAGGTGTGCGAGATCGCGTCGGTCGGGATGTCGACCCACGAGCCGTAGCTCGCGGCCTTGCGGTCGGCCACGATGCCGATGAGTGGAACCGTCATGCGTTCCTCCAAGGGGTGTGCTCCAGCACCCGCTTCCCACGCTACTCCCGACCCAACCTGAGAAACGGGCGAGTCGCAGGTGCGTTCCGCGCCGCGGCTGCTTAGGCTCGATCCGACATGATCCGATTCGACGCCGTCACCAAGACCTACCCGGGACAGTCGAGGCCCGCCCTGGACGACCTCGGGGTGGAGATCCTCCGTGGTGAGTTCGTATTCCTGGTCGGGGCCTCGGGCTCCGGCAAGTCGAGCTTCCTCCGGCTCATCCTCAAGGAGGAGAAGCCGACCAAGGGCAAGATCCACGTGCTCGGACAGGACCTCGGCTCGATCTCGAGCCGCAAAGTGCCGTACTTCCGTCGCGACCTCGGCGTCGTCTTCCAGGACTTCCGGCTGCTGCCGAACAAGAACGTGTACGAGAACGTCGCGTTCACCCTGCGGGTCATCGGCAAGTCTCGCGGCTTCATCCAGTCGGCCGTGCCCGAGACCCTCAAGCTCGTGGGCCTCGACGGCAAGGGCAAGCGGATGCCGCACGAGCTCTCGGGCGGCGAGCAGCAGCGCGTCGCGATCGCGCGGGCCATCGTCAACAAGCCCCAGATCCTCCTCGCCGACGAGCCGACGGGCAACCTCGACCCGGTGACGAGCGCGGGCATCATGACGCTCCTGGAGCGCATCAACTCCAGCGGCACGACCGTGGTCATGGCCACGCACGAGGCCGGCATCGTCGACCAGATGCAGCGCCGCGTCATCGAGCTGTCGGCCGGCGAGATCGTGCGCGACGAGCGGGGCGCCGGTTACGGCGCGGCCCTTGGCGACGTCGACGCGGCGCTCACGGGCGAGGAGCCCGTCGAGGCGTCGGCCGAGGCCGCCGCCGCACCTGCCGCGCCCGCCGGTCCGGTCCCCGACGAGGAGGCCGTCGCTGCGGTGCTCGCGGGCGGCGCCGCCGCGAAGGGCGGCCGGAAGGCGAAGGCGACGACGCCGCGCTCCAGGGCCGCGAAGGCGACGGGTTCCGTGCCGAAGGCGGCAGCGGCCGCGGCGGCATCCGATGCGGCCGCGGCCGAGCTGGCCACCGACACCGACGGCGAGGCCGCGACGGCCGGCGCGCCTGCGGCCCCGGCGAAGCCCGCGCCCGCGAAGCCCGCCCCGGCGAGGAAGCCCGTGAAGAAGGCCGCGCCCAAGGTCGACCGCAAGGTCATGGAGGAGAAGCAGCCGCTCTACGTCGAGCCCGAGGAGCGCGACGAGGTGACGGATGCCGCGGCGGCGATCACCGCGGCCGCCACCGCGTCCGTCCCCGTCACGCCCGCGGGCGACACCGCAGAGCCCGCGGCCGAGCCCGGCACCGCCGCACCCGCCGCGAAGGCCGGCGGCGTGGCATCCGAGCACCTGACCCTCGCCGAGCGCCTCGGGCTGCGCGCCCCCGGCGGACCGCGCGAGGGTGACGACCAGCAGGAAGTGGGACCGACGAAATGAGGTTCGGGCTCGTGCTCGCCGAGGCCGGGAACGGCCTGCGGCGCAACGCGACGATGGTCGTGTCGGTCGTGCTCGTCACGTTCATCTCCCTCACGTTCGTGGGCACCGCGGCGCTCATGCAGCTGCAGATCGCCCAGATGAAGAACTACTGGTACGACCGGGCGCAGGTGGCGGTGTACCTCTGCACGTCGGTGTCGACCGCCGCGGGATGCACCGACGGCGAGGCGACCGAGGAGCAGAAGGCGGCCGTCGAGGGGCAGCTCGACTCCGACACGCTCAATCCGTTCATCGACGAGTTCTACTTCGAGGACCACCAGCAGGCGTACGAGAACTTCCAGCAGCAGTTCGAGGGCACGCCCGCGGCCGACTACGTGACGCCCGAGGTGCTCAACGAGACGTTCTGGGTGAACCTCGTCGACCCGTCGCAGGCTGCCGTCATCGCCGAGAGCCTCGCGGGCCTCGCGGGCGTCGAGCAGGTCGTCGACCAGCGCCGCTACCTCGACCAGATCTTCGACGTGCTGAACGCGGCGAGCTACACGGCCATCGCGATCGCGGCGATCATGCTCGTCGCGGCGGCGCTGCTCATCGCGACGACCATCCGCCTCTCGGCGTTCTCGCGCCGCCGGGAGCTCGGCATCATGCGGCTGGTCGGCGCCTCGAACCGGTTCATCCAGACGCCGTTCGTGCTCGAGGGCGTGTTCGCGGGGCTGCTCGGATCGCTGCTCGCAGGCGGCGCGGTGATCGCGATCGTGCACTTCTTCGTGCAGGGCTACCTCGCGCAGAGCCTGTCGTTCACGTTCGTCGACCTCACCGACGCGTTCATCGTGGTGCCGATCCTCGTCGCGGTGGGCGTGCTGCTCGCGGCCGTGTCGGCCGGGATCGCGATCACGCGCTACCTGAAGGTGTGAGCGCCGGCGGCGTCGGCCGCGGCATCCGCTAGAGTGAGAGGCTGCCTCGGATGCCCCGGGGCGCTCGAACTCGAACGAAGGAGCACGTCGTGCCCAAGGAACGCGGTCAGAAGGTCGTCGCGACCAACCGCCGGGCGCGCCACGACTACCTCATCGAGGACACGTACGAGGCGGGCATCGTGCTCACCGGCACCGAGGTGAAGTCGCTCCGCGAGGGGCGCGCGTCGCTCGTCGACGGCTACGCGTTCATCGACAACGGCGAGATGTGGCTCGACGCCGTGCACATCCCCGAGTACACCGAGGGCACGTGGAACAACCACGCCCCGAGGCGCAAGCGCAAGCTGCTGCTGCACAAGCAGGAGATCATCAAGATCAGCCACCGCACGAAGGACGGCGGGTACACGCTCATCCCGCTGTCGATCTACTTCAGCGACGGCCGGGCCAAGGTGGAGCTCGCGGTGGCGAAGGGCAAGCGCGAGTACGACAAGCGCCAGGCGCTGCGCGAGCGGCAGGACAAGCGCGAGGCCGACCGGGCCATGGCGAGCCGGCGGAACCTCGGCGAGTAGCCCGCGTCGGCGTCGCGCGGCGACGTCGCGGCCGTGCCGCGTTCCCGGATGCCTCCCAGCCGACGTGTCGGCACGCAGGGGTAGGCTCATCGCGATGGAGACCTCGACCCGTATCCCGGTTCCCGGCACGTACAACTTCCGCGACGTCGGCGGGCTGCCGGCGAAGACCGGCACGGTGCGCGACGGGGTGCTGTTCCGGTCCGACGGGCTGCACCGCCTCGGCGCCGAGGGGCGCGCCGCGTTGCGCGAGCTGGGCATCGGCATCGTCATCGACCTGCGCGACGAGAACGAGGCCGCGGTCATGCCCGACGACCTCGACGGACTCGACGTCGAGGTGCTGCGACTGCCGGTCTTCGAGGGCTCGGGCGCCTCGCAGGGCCGGGGCGGCATCTCGCTCGACGCGCTCTACGACCGCATCGTGACCCAGCACGCGCCCATCGTCGTCGGCGCGCTGCGCGAGATCTCGAGCGCGGGGGACCGCTCGGTCGTCGTGCACTGCACCGCCGGCAAGGACCGCACGGGCATCGTCGTCGCACTCACGCTGCTCGCGGTGGGCGTCGACCGCGACGCCGTCGTCGAGGACTACGCGCGCACCGAGGGCAACCTCGCCGGCGAGTGGCTGGAGGACATGGTGACCATGATCGGCCGCTACGGAGTGCCCGACACCCCCGAGCTGCGCGTGCTCATGGGCGGCAGCCCGCGCGAGGCGCTCGAGGGCGTGATCGACACGGTCGAGCGCGCCCACGGCTCGACGCGCGAGTACCTGCTCGCGTCGGGGCTCACGCTGCACGAGCTGGCGGCGCTCGAGGCCCTGCTCATCGACGGCGGGCGCTGAGGGGCTCGAGGGCTGGGTTTCGAGACGCGTCGGGCTTCGCCCGGCGCTCCTCGACCCGCGTGGCGGCTCAGGCAGGGTCGGCGGTGAAGCGGGCGTCGACGGCGGCCTCGATCACGAGCTCTTGCGGCGCGAACTCGGTGGGCGCGGCGCTGCCGACGTCGGCGACGGCGCGCATCATCATGGCCTTCGGCATGGGCGGGCCGGGCTGCACGGCGAGCAGGCCCTGGTCGGCCAGCTCGACGGGAGTGGGCGTGCCGAGCCCGAGCGCCGACGCGTAGACCCGGGCTTTCGTCACGGCGTCGGCCACGGCCGCGCGCTGGGCGGCCTCCTGCACGCGACGACGCGTGGCCTCGGTGAGGCGCCAGTCGATGCCGCCGATCGTGATCTCGTCGGAGCCGGCCGCCTCGCCGACCCACTCGCCGATGCGGGAGAGGTCGCTGAAGACGACCTCGACGTCGGCACTCGCCTGGTGGACGACGGGCAGCTGCCGACCCTCGTTGTTCCATGGCCGGTACGACCACACGCGCAGCTGGCCGGCCGACCAGGTGTCGAGCGCGCCGGATGCCTCGAGCTCGCGGACCTGGGCGAGGAGGCGCTCGTGCGCGGCGCTCGTGCGGCCGTAGACGTGCTCGCGCGCGGCGCCCGAGCCGCCGACCGAGAGCGTGACGGCGCCCAGCTCGGGGGCGATGCGCTCCTCGGCGCGTCCGGTGACGGCGATCGTGGTCGGCATGTGGTCCCCTCTCGACGGCGAGCGGCGGGCGACGTGACGCGTCCGCGGCCGCACGCGGGGCGGCCGACCTCAGCATACGTGCCGGGGCCGACCGCGCCGCCGAGCCTCAGGCGGGCTGGCGTGCCGGGAGCACGCCGGCCGCGTCGAAGAGCCGGTCGAACACGGCCATCCGGTCGAACTGCAGCGCGTATGCGCGAGCCCGCTCGGCTCGCGCGACGCGCTCCTCGACGGGCAGCGCGAGCGCCTGGTCGATCGCGGCCGCGATCGCGTCGGGATCGTCGACGGGCACGATGAAGGCGTGGTCGCCGACGGCCTCGCCGATCCCGCCCGTCTCGGTCGTGATCACCGCACCACCGCCCGCGAGCATCTGCTCGGCGAGGGCGATGCCGAACGTCTCGACGAATTCCGGTCGCGGCTTGCTCGGCAGCACGTAGGCGGCGCATCCGGCCATGAGGAAGGGCTTCTCGGCGTCGTCGACGTCATCGAGGAAGACGATGCGATCGGCGACCGGCGAGGCGGCCGCGAGCCGCCGGAACCACGCGGCATCCGGCCCCCGGCCGGCGATCACGAGCTTGAGCCGGGCGTTCGCGGGCGTGCGCTCGAAGGCGGCGATCAGGTCGTCGACGCCCTTCGCCCTGGTGAGGCGCGAGAGGAAGAAGACGTAGCCGTCGCGCTCGAGTCCGCGTGCCGCGAGCACGCCGTCGACGAGCGCGGGGTCGAGGTCGAGGTACTGCGACGTGTCGATCGCCGGGTACGAGATGCGGATGCGCTCGCGGCACTGGTCGGCGAACCGCGTGCCGTGGAACGCGTCGATCTCGGATGCCGCGGCGACGATGAGGTCGCGGGTGTACTCCGAGACGGCGACGCAGTGGTCCTGTGCGAGGTAGCTCGAGAGGATGTGCGCGGCGGCCCCGAACCGGCCCTCCTCCACGCACGAGCGGACGACGTTCGTGACATCCGACCCCACCGCCTCGGCGATGGTCGTGACGTTCACGGGCAGGCCCGTGCTCCACGCCGCACGCACGGCGTCGGTGACGGCGACCGTGTGCGGGCTGAGGTAGAGCGAGAGGCACACGGTCGGCACGCCGTCGGTGAAGAGCTCGACGAGGCGGCCGGTGATGCCCGCGAGCCAGCGGCCGTCGGGCACCTTGTAGTCGCCGACCGGTTCGGGGCGCTCGACGATGATGCCCTCGCTGTAGGGGAGCATGCGATCGAGCGGCTTCAGCGGCAGGCCGGTCGCCTCGAGGCGGTCGATCGGCCAGGTCACGATGCGCACCTCGTCGAAGCCGCGCTCGAGGGCCGCCTCGGCGAGGTTGCGTCCCTCGACGGAGTGGCCGCAGATCACGGGGTCGGCGCGGTTGACGATGACGAGTCGGGAGCGGGGCTTGGCGGTCATGGGGCTCGTCCTTCCTGGTGGTGGGCGATGGTCTGCGGGGTGCTCAGGGATCCGAAGCCGACGGCGGCCGGCCGTCACGACCCCACGAGCTCGGCTCGGGGCCGAGCTCGATGCGCAATCGGCCGCCGCGGTGCACGTCGTCCCCGCGCAACCAGGTGCGGTCGAGCGGGACGCCGTTGAACGTGGCGGACTGCACGTACTGCGTCGGCCCGTCGCGCTCGGGCTCGACGAACCCCGTGGTCTCGATGCGCAGCTCGCCGTCGCCGAGGCGCAGCTCGGACTCCGCGAACGACGGGGCGTTGACGAGGAACAGGTTCTGCCCCGCGACCGGGAACAGCCCGAGCGACGCCCACACGTACCAGGAGCTGAGGCCGCCCGAGTCGTCGTTGCCGGGCAGGCCGCCGCGGCCGGTGCCGAACTGCTGGTGCACCGCGGCGTGCACGACCTCGGCGGTGCGGTCGGGGCGTCCGGCGTAGTGGTAGGCCCATGGGGCCTCCATGTCGGGCTCGTTGTTGAGGCCCTCGAACCGGCCGAGCGCGTACCCGTTCGCGAGCTCCTCGAGCCCCGGGCGCACGCCCGGTTGGCGCACGGGCTCGGCGCCGTAGCCGAAGAACGCGTCGAGCATGCGCACGAAGGCGTCGTCGCCGCCGGCGAGGCCGATGCGGTTGCGCATGTCGTGCAAGAGCCGGAACGAGTAGTTGTGGCGGCTGCCCTCGTAGAACGTCGAGTCCTGCAGCAGGCCCGTGGCGTCGTCGAACGCGTTCACCCAGCGCGCGGCGAGGGTGCGGAACTGCTCGACGAGGTCGCGATCGCCGACGCGTTCGGCGATGCCCGCCGTGCACCAGTACCCATAGGCCAGGTCGAGCGTGTGGCTGATCGGGTGCGCGACGCCGCGCAGCAGGAAGTCTTCGCCGTACGTGCGGCGCAGGTCGGTGTGCATGTGCACGAGCGCCCACTCCCAGTCGATCCCGGGCAGCCCGAGGCCGCACAGGTCGGCGAGGAACGTCTGCGCCAGCGCGCTGCCCTGCCGCGAGAAGCGGTCGCTGCCGCGCGCCATGCGGTAGCCGATGGGGAAGTTGCCCTCCTCCTCGCAGATGGTGAGGAGTGCCGTGCCGAGCTCGACCGCCCGGTCGGGCAGCAGCGCGGTGATCAGTGGCAGTTGCGTGCGATAGATGTCCCACATCGTCGAGAGGTCGTAGACGAACGGCCCGTCGGACGGCCAGAACGGACTCTCCTCGGGGGCCAGGCACGGCTTGATGAGCGAGTGGTAGAGCGCCGTGGAGAACACCGTCTCGCGGTCGGCCGACGGCGTGTCCACGGTGATCGCCTTGAGCTGCCGGCGCCACGCCTTCCTGGTGCGGTCGCGTCGTTGCGGGAACCGCGCCGGCCCGACGCCGCAGTCGCGCCGGAGGTTCTCACGGGCCTGCTCGACGCCACGCAGAGAGAACCCGATGCGCACCTCGACCGTCTGGCCGGCGTCGCTGGGCCCCGCCCACATGAGTCCGAACGGCCGCAGCGTGGTCGGCCGGATGTGGTCGAACGCCAGCCGGGTGCCGCCGGGCATGAGCCGGCGGTCGTACCAGAGCATCTGCCGCCACGATCGCGCGTCGCACTCGACGTACACCGCGAGCGGGGCGCCCTCCACCACGATCTCGCCCTGTGCCACCCCTGGCCCGATCGACTCGAGGTGCGCGCGCAGCGGGATCGTCTCGCCGTGGGGGATCGAGAGCCCGCCGAGCGAGAAGTCGACCACCACGCGCGCGTTGCGGTTGCGCGGGAACGTGTAGCGGTGCACCGCGCTCTTCGGCCCCACCGTGAGCTCGGCGCGGATGCCGGAGTCGAGCGTCGCCGCGTAGTAGCCCGGTTCCGCCTCTTCGTCGACCAGGTGCCACGTGCGACCGAGCACGTCGAGCGGCTCGAGCATGGGCGTGACCCGGAAGTAGTTGTAGTACTTGCGGATCGCTCCCGTGCCCGACTGCTGGAAGTGCGTGAAGCCGGATGCCACGGCGTCGTCGTGGATGGTCGTCGGCACGCCCTCGGTACTGAGGTCGTACCGCCCGTATCCGGTGGGATAGGCGCCCGAGTAGGCGCACGCCGAGACCATCCCGAGCGGATACGTCGCACCTGGATGCGTGTTGCCCACCTGCGGCTTCGGCCACCACCACGTGGCCGCGATGCCCGTGGGCGGCGGCAGGTCGGTGACCTCCGTGCCGATGAACGGATCGACGCGGCCGATCACGCGGCTCCCGAACTTCCCATGCCGGGACGCTACGGGTATCGCGCAGGCCGTGGGTTACGGCCGGATGAACGATTGCCGAGCGCTGTCCGTGCCGTGGAATGACAGTGACGGCCGGTCCGTTGTATCCTGTAAGGCCGCGGACCCGAGCGTCGAGTTCGGGAATGCGGGACTTGGAAACTCCACAGCGTGCGACAACGGCCCTCCGAACCGGTTCCGACCGGCGCGGTGCCACATGGGGATGATCGGTTTCGACATCGCCTGTGCGCCCACGAGAAGCGGGCCGAGGATGCAGGGTTATCTCGTGAACGCTCCCTGCGAAACAATAACTGCCAATAAGAAGCAGTCCGACTTCGCCCTCGCTGCCTAAGCGAGGCCGATAGTCCGTCAGTCCGGGTTCGTTCCCGCCCCGGTCACTGGCGTCATCTCGGGAACTCGCTGCGCGTCGTCGCCTGAGCGACGCGCGGGACTTTCCTCAGGCTGGGCCCGTCGACTCAGATGCCTGTGGCAAGAGTCGGGGCCGAGCAGAA
This sequence comes from Agromyces mariniharenae, assembly GCF_008122505.1. Classification (NCBI taxonomy): domain Bacteria; kingdom Bacillati; phylum Actinomycetota; class Actinomycetes; order Micrococcales; family Microbacteriaceae; genus Agromyces; species Agromyces mariniharenae. The sequence goes on from NZ_VSSB01000002.1 coordinate 384,997, forward strand.
CGCCTCACAGGATGCGCCCGGAGAAGGCGTGGAAACTCAGCGATGGACGGGGGTTCAATTCCCCCCATCTCCACACAGTGTTCGTCGGGGCTCCGCCTCCGGCGGACGACAGCTGTTGTCGCACGACGTGGACCGAACGGCCGCCCGATGGGCGGCCGTTCGTCATGCGTGCCGTCCGTCTTCAGCCGGCCCCGGCCGCCGCGCGCAGGAGCTCCGCCGCGCGCTGCGCGGCGGGATTGGTGCGCATCGACCGCTTCACCCGCAGCATGATGCGACGCCGCACGTCGTCATCGGCGAGAGAGACCGCCGTCACACCGCTCGGCAGCAGGTGCACGCCGAGTCGGGGCAGGACCGTGACGCCGATGCCCTGCGCGACGTAGTCGAACGCGGTGGCGTAGTCGGGCGCCGCGATCCGGAACCGCGGCGAGAAGCCCCGGGCGGTGCAGGCCGTGAGCACGATCTCGCGGCATGGCCCGCGGGCGTGGTCGTTGTCGACCCACGGCTCGCCGGCGAGGTCGGCGATCGCGACGGAGGTGCGCGCGGCGAGCGGGTGGCCGTCGGGTACGACGGTGACGTACCCCTCCGTGCGGAGCGGCTCGAGGTCGTATCCGTCGGCGGCTCCGTCGGCAGCAGCGGGATCGCGGTCGCCGCGGACCGCCTCGGCGATGTAGAGCTCCAGATCGGCGTCGGTCGAGCGTTGTCCACGGAGCTCGACGAGGCTCAGCTCGATTCGCAGGCTGGGGAACTCGTCGGTGAGGTTCGCGACGACTCCCGGCATCCACGCCCGATTGGCCGACATGAAGCATCCGATGCGGAGCGTGCCGCTGCGGCCCGTACGCAGGTCGTCGGCGAGGCTCTCGAAGTCGGCGAGCTGGTCGAGCACGCGCGTCGCGTGCTCGGCGACCGCCACGCCGGCGGCAGTCGGCCGGATGCCGCGGCCGTGACGTTCGACGAGCACGAGGCCGGTCTCGCGCTGCAGCGCCGCGACGTGCTGGCTCACCGCCGATGGCGTGTAGCCCAGGCGCTCGGCCGCGCGATTGATCGAGCCGGTCTGCACGACGGATCGGAAGACGCGGAGACGCTGCGGATCGACCACGTCGCGATCATACAGTGGAACTGAAGAGTGCGGAAGAACCGTTCGCTTGTGCTGAAGACACAGCCCGTCGAGGCTGGACGCATGCCCACGCCGACCGAGATCGCCGCGCAGCAGGTCCGAACGCCGATCCGCGAGACTCGCGCACTCGATTGGCGGGTGCTTGCCGCCACCGCCGTGGTGCTCGTGCTGTGGGCGTCGGCGTTCATCGCGATCCGAGGCATCGGGGAGGCGCTCTCGCCGGGTGCGCTCGCGCTCGGACGCCAGCTCGTGGGCGCCGTCGCGCTCGCGGCGATCGCGCTCGTGCGGCGGCCGCCGTTTCCGCGAGGTCGCGGTCTCGTGCTCGTCGTCCTCTACGGGCTGCTCTGGTTCGGGGGCTACACGCTCGTCCTCAACATCGCCGAGCGTCACCTCGACGCGGGCACGACCGCGATGCTCGTGAACGTCGCCCCGCTGCTCGTCGCCCTCGTCGCGGGGGTCGTCCTGAAGGAGGGATTCCCGAGGTCGCTCATGATCGGCATCGGCGTCGCGTTCGCGGGCGTCGTACTCATCGCCGCGGGCGGCGTCGGCCCGCACGGCGACCCCGTCGGCATCGCGCTCGGCCTGCTGGCGGCGGCGCTCTACGCGAGCGGCGTGCTCGTGCAGAAGGTCGCGCTGAAGACGACGGATGCGCTCGGGGCGACCTGGGTGGGATGCGCCGTCGGGGCGATCGCGCTCGCGCCGTTCCTGCCGCAGCTGGTCACGGAGGTCGCGGTCGCGCCGATGTCCGCGACGCTCGCGATGGTCTACCTCGGGATCTTCCCGTCGGCGATCGCGTTCATCCTGTGGGCTACGTGCTCCAGCGCAGCACGGCAGGTGCGACGGCATCGGCGACGCTCGCCGTGCCCGCCATCGTCGTGCTCATGTCCTGGCTGATCCTCGGCGAGCTGCCGACGCTCCTCGGCATGCTCGGCGGCGTGCTGTGCCTCGCCGGGGTCGCGTGGAGCCGCAGGCGCTGAGGTCCACCCGATGGTCGACCCGCGTTCACGGCGTTCGGGATAGCCTGCCGGTGGCGCGACCGCCGCACTGCCGAAGGAGCCGAGAACGATGACGTACACCGCCGACCCCACCCGCTACGACCGCATGCCCTACCGGCGCGTCGGGGCATCCGGACTCAAGCTGCCGGTGCTGTCGCTGGGGCTCTGGCAGAACTTCGGCGACGACCGACCGCTCGACGTGCAGCGCGGGATCGTGCGCCGTGCGTTCGACCTCGGCATCACGCACTTCGACCTCGCGAACAACTACGGCCCGCCGTACGGCGCGGCCGAGGCGAACTTCGGGCGCCTGCTCGCGACCGACCTCGCGCCGTACCGCGACGAGCTCGTGATCTCGACCAAGGCCGGCTGGGACATGTGGCCGGGGCCCTACGGCGTGGGCGGGAGCCGCAAATACGTGATCGCCTCGCTGGATGCCTCGCTGCGCCGCCTCGGGCTCGACTCCGTCGACCTCTTCTACCACCATCGGCCCGACCCCGAGACGCCCATGGAGGAGACCGCGGGCGCCCTGGCGACGATCGTCGAGCAGGGCAAGGCCCTGTACGTGGGCGTGTCGTCGTACTCCGCCGACGACACGCGGCGCATGCGCGACCTGCTCGCGGAGCGCGGCGTGCCCCTGACCATCCACCAGCCGTCGTACTCGATGCTCAATCGCTGGATCGAGACCGAGGGCCTCGTGGAGGCCGCGGGCGACCACGGCTTCGGCATCATCGGGTTCACCGCGCTCGCGCAGGGCCTGCTCTCGGGCAAGTACCACGAGGGCGTGCCCCAGGGGTCGCGTGCGTCGACCGACGGCTCGCTCGACTCGGAGGTCCTCACCGAAGAGCTCGTCGAGCGCCTCAGGGGGCTCACCCGGATCGCCGAGCGCCGGGGCCAGTCCCTGCCGCAGCTCGCACTCGCGTGGGCGCTCCGCGACGAGCGCGTCACGAGCCTCGTGCTCGGAGTGAGCCGGGTCGAGCAGCTCGACCAGAACGTCGCCGCGCTCGACCGCCTCGACTTCTCCGACGAGGAGCTCGCCGAGATCGACGCGCTCGCGGGCACGACCGAGGGTGTCGACCTTTGGGCGGAGGCGCGCGAGGGCGGGCCGCTGCCGGTGCTGCGCCCCTGATGAGGGTCATTTCCGCGCCTCCTGCCCCGTGAACGAGGGACGATCCGGGGAGCCGTTCCATGCGTGTCGATGGACATATGGCGACCGCTGTGCATAAGCTGTAAACGCAGCGACGGAGTCGCGATTCGCACGATGGAGTACGGAGGAGACCCATGTTCGCCAATCTCAACGGGTGGCACGCCCTGATCGTCGTGGTCGTGATCCTGCTGCTGTTCGGAGCCCCGAAGATCCCCGCGCTGGCGCGGAGCCTGGGGCAGTCCATGCGCATCCTCAAGACCGAGATCCGCGACGAGGGCGAGAAGCCCGCGAGCCCGCAGGCGACCGCCGCCCAGCCGACCGCACGGGACGCCGACGCGGCCGCCTGAGCCATCCTCACCGCCCCTCCCGGAGGCCGGCTTCGGCCTCCGGGAGTCCGGCATGCCCGGGCTCGGAGCGTCGTGTCCTCACTTATGACGACAACAATCCAAAAGTCAAAACCGGAGACTCGTCTTTTGCTTGACCGACTCTTGAGAAATGCCGTAGTGTCCGAAAAAGCGTGATCCGCTCGGTTCGCGCGGGGCGCTCGACCGGTGGGAACCAGGACGGCGTCAGGCACTCGGGGCCCGGTGGGCCACGGCTGCATTCCCCCAACACATCAGTGCAAAGGAGCATCATGAGCGATCTGATCGATCGATCCGACGATCCGCAGCTGGGGCGCAGCCTCGGCCTGTCCCGGCGCCAGCTGCTCGCGGCGACGACGGGCATGGCTGCGGCGGCCGCCCTCGGCGCGGCGGCGATCGGCGGGAGCCCCGCCCAGGCCCTCGCCCAGGCGGCCGGCGCCGCCAAGGCCGCCCCCGGTGGCAACGGCGTCCTCATCCCGCCCGGCAAGCGGGGCATCATCCTCTACACGGTCCGCGACGCGATCAGCCGCGACCCGAACACGACGGAACTGGCCTCCGGCTTCAAGGAGGTCTTCCAGGAGCTGTCCCGCATCGGGTACAAGCAGATCGAGTTCGCGGGCTACACCCAGCACGCCAACGCCGAGGGCGGCGCGAACCTGAACACCGTGCAGGGCGCGCAGCTGCTCCGTACCTGGCTCGACGACAACGGGCTCGAGGCCGAGGGCAACCACGGCACGATCCCGTCGACCATCACGGACGCCACGCTCGCGCAGTTCGACACCGCCTGCGAGATCGCGAACATCCTCGGCTTCGGCCACATCGGCACCGGCAACGACCCGACCAGCAGCGGCTACCTCGCCGACTGGCAGGCCGCGGCCGAGCGCTGGAACATCCTCGGCGAGCGTGCGGCGTCGCACGGGCTGAAGCTGTACACGCACAACCACGACGCGGCGTACAGCTTCCTGCTCGACAGCGGGCCGAACGACGCGGCCGGACGTCCGACCCGGTCGAGCGGCATCCGTCGTCTCGAGTGGTTCCTCCAGAACACGGACCCGAACTACGTGTACCTGGAGATGGACATCTACTGGGCCCACGTGGCGCAGTTCCGGTTCCAGAACTACACCGCTCCCGACGGCGGCGCCGCGACGAACGTGTTCGATCCCGCCGGCCTGGTGGCCGCGCAGACGACGCGCTTCCCGCTGTTCCACGCCAAGGACGGTGCCTCGCGTCCCGACCTCGCCGCCGGCTACACCATCGTGCCGTTCGGCCAGGGCAACATCGACTTCACGACCTTCTTCCAGCGGATCGGGGCGAAGGGCTACCACAACTCGATGTACGAGCAGGACAACGCGTCGACGGTGCCGGCGCCCGCGAGCCCGGCGCTGTCGCTGCAGAACGCGGGCTCGTCGTACGCCCACATGGCGTCGCTGCGCGGCTGATCAGGCGCACGCCGACCGCGCGACGCGTCGCGTGACACCCCGGGGCCGGACCGTAACCCCGGCCCCGGGGCAACCGCACCACCACACCCCTCTACCAAGGAGACATCCATGTCCACACCCCGGTTCCGCCTGGGCGCGCTCGCGCTCAGCGGACTCCTGGCGGTGACGGCGCTCGCCATGAGCCCCGCCACCGCCTTCGCCCATGACGGCGATGATCACGGAGACGAGATCGCCGCCACCACGTGGGCCAACTACGAGAAGGTCACCCTGACCAAGGACGTCGGCGAGCCCATCGACCTGGCCGTCCTGCCCGACTCGCGCGTGCTCCACACGACGCGCGGCGGCCAGGTGCGCCTGACCGACCCCGCCCAGGGCACGACCACGGTGGTCAACACCGTCGACGTCTACGCCAACTCGGAGGACGGCCTCCAGACGATCACCCTCGACCCCGACTTCGAGGAGAACGGCTGGGTCTACCTCTACTACGCGCCGCGCACCATGACGGCGCCGTACCCCGCCACGACGCCCACCGGCTCGGCGCCGAACTCGCTGCCCGCGGGCGCGGACGCGAGCTACTGGGACCAGTGGAAGGGCTACAACCAGCTCAGCCGCTTCAAGTGGAACGCCGAGACGAGCCAGCTCGACCTCGCGACCGAGCAGGTCATCATCAAGGTCGAGGTCAACCGCGGGCAGTGCTGCCACGTCGCCGGTGACGTCGCGTTCGACAAGGACGGCAACGTGCTGCTCTCGACGGGCGACAACACGCCCGCGAGCGCGCCGGGTGCCAACGGCTACGCGCCCATGAACGACCGGCCGGGCTTCAACCCGGGCTTCGACGCACGACGCGGTGCGGGCAGCACGAACGACCTCCGCGGCAAGATCCTGCGGATCGACGTGCAGGCCGACGGCTCGTACACGATCCCCGCGGGCAACCTGTTCGCGCCGGGCACGGCAGGCACGCGCCCCGAGATCTTCGTCATGGGCGTGCGCAACCCGTTCCGGATCGACTACGACCCGGTGACGAACGCGGTCACCTGGGGCGACTACGGCCCTGACGCGGGCACGGCGAACGTCGACCGCGGCCCGATGGGCTACGTCGAGTGGCAGTCGACCACCGTCCCCATCAACGGCGGATGGCCGCTGTGCCACGGTCCCAACGCGAACTACAGCAACTGGGACTACGCGACGCTCACGGTGCGCGGCTGGTACGACTGCACCGCGCCGGTGAACCCGTCGCCCTACAACACCGGCCTGCAGCAGCTGCCGCCTGCGACGGCCCCGCAGCTCTGGTACGGCGACCAGCCGACGCACCAGCCGTGGCCCGAGTTCGGCAGCGGCGGGCAGGCGCCCATGGGCGGCCCGACCTACCGCTACGACGAGGAGAACGAGTCGGCGACGAAGTTCCCCGAGTACTGGGACGGCAAGGCCTTCATGGCCGAGTTCTCGCGTGACCGCGTCTTCGCCTTCTCGCAGGACGACCCCGACGGCCCGGTCACCAAGATCCAGGACTTCCTGCCCAACTCCGCGCTCACCGCGGCGGGCATGCCGGTCTGGGACAACGTGATCGACTTCGAGTTCGGCCCCGACGGCTCGCTCTACGTGCTCGACTACGGCGACGGCTTCTTCCGGCCGAACCCCGACGCGGGCCTGTACCGGGTCGACTACACCGTGGGCACCAAGGGTCCGCGCGCCGACCTCACGGCCTCGGTGACGTCTGGTCACGGCCCGCTCGCGGTCGACTTCTCGGCCGCCGGCAGCACGCACCCCGACGACCTCGCGCTCAGCTTCGCCTGGGACCTCGAGGGCACGGGCACCTTCACCGACGGACCGGCTGAGATCAGCCACACGTACACCGAGGACGGCCAGTACACCGCCCGCGTTCGCGTGACCGACAGCGGTGGCCGGGTCAGCCTGACCTCCGTCGTCATCACGGTGGGCAACACGGCGCCGATCGTGGAGATCGTCACCCCCGAGAACGGCTCCTTCACCGACTGGGGCGACAAGGTCGCCTTCGAGGTGAAGGTCACCGACCCCGAGGAGACGATCGACTGCAGCCGGGTGCTGTGGAGCTACGGCCTGGGTCACGACAACACGCACGCCCATCCGCTCTTCACGGGCAGCGGTTGCACCGCCACCATCGAGACGCAGTCGGAGGCCGGGCACGGCGAGACCGAGAACATCTACGGCGTGATCGGCGCCTCGTACACCGACGCCGGCACGGCGACCGCACCGGCCCTCCTGGGCGATGCGGTGACGCTGCTCAACCCGCGTGAACTGCAGGCCGAGCACGCGGACGCCCGCAGCGGCATCGAGGTGGTCGACGACGAGACCGCGCACGGCGTGCGCAAGGTCGTGTCGTTCGACTCCGGCGACTGGCTCGCCTACGACCCGGTGAACCTGATCGGGATCACCGGCGTCGAGGCTCGCGCCATCGGCACCGGCACCCTGTCGCTCCGCTGGGGCTCGGCCGACGCCGACGCCTTCCTCACCATCGACGTCGCGAACACGAGCGGCGCCTGGCAGGAGATCTCGTCGCCGCTGCTCGAGGTGCCCGAGGGCACCGACCGGCTCTACGTGACGAGCACCGGTGGGGTCGAGCTCGACCAGCTCGCGTTCACCACGTCGACGAGTGACATCCGCTCGCTGCTCGCCGCGCTCGCGGCGGACCAGCGCATCACCAACGGCGCGAAGCAGTCGTTCGGTGACACGCTGGCGGAGATCGACGCCGCACTGGCCGCCGGGGACACCGCCACGGCGATCAGCAAGCTCGAGTTCATCGTCGCCCAGGTCCCCAACCGGATCCGCACCGACGCCGACGCGGCCGACCTGGTCGTCCGCGCCGCGCAGGCGGTGATCGCGGACCTCACGCAGTTGACGTAGGCCCCGCCCGACGGACGGGCCCCGGTTCCACGGAACCGGGGCCCGTTCTCGTGCGTCCGGGGCTGTGCTGGTCCGGGTGCCGCAGCGCATTCGAGCGTGTACCCCGATCCGCGGGGCGGGGCGCCCAGGACGAAGGCGGGCGGATGCCGCGCACGGTCGGAGACGTCGACCCGCCGACGGGCGGTCGGCCAGCCCGTCGGTTCGACGGTCCGGCACGTCATCCGCGGCGTCCGCGGCATCCGATGACCCCTCGTGGAGCCCGGTGTACCCCGTCACCCCCGTGCTGGGGGACGTGCGCCGCAACCGAAGTGGCCTAGGCTGACGGGGCTGCTCCGTTCTTGGTAGAGGGGTGCTGCATGGTCCCGGGTCGCACGTTACGGGTGCGACCCGGGACGCATTCGTCTCCGGGGGAGTGCACACGGCACGGCCGGCCGGTCGGCTACACCAGCGAGGGCGCGGATGCCGCGGACACGACGATGCCCCCGGCGAGATCGCCGGGGGCATCTGGTCGTTCGAGGCGGAGCCGCGTCAGCTCGAGCTGCGACCGCCGGGACGCGAGGCGAAGCGCTGCTGCAGGAGCACCGCGATCACGATGATGACGCCCTTCACGACGGCCTGGACCGACGTGGAGAGGTTGTTCTGCGTGAACACGTTCGTCAGCGTCGAGAAGATCAGGACGCCGAGGACGGTGCCGACGATGGTGCCGCGACCGCCGACGAGGAGCGTGCCGCCGACGACCACCGCGGCGATCGCGTCGAGCTCGTAGAGCAGGCCGTGCGTCGAGGTGCCGGCCGTGGTGCGGCCGAGCATCATCACCGCGGCGATGCCCGCGGTGAGGCCCACGAGCACGTACAGCGCGACGAGGTGGCGCTTGACGCGGATGCCGGCGAGGCGGGCGGCCTCGAAGTTGCCGCCGATCGCGACCGTGCGACGGCCGAAGGTCGTGCGGTTGAGCAGGAACCAGCCGACGACGGCGACGATCACGAAGATCCAGATGAGCCACGAGATGCCGAGGAAGTCACCGCGGAAGAAGTCGAGGAACCCCTGGACGTTCACGATCTGGGTCGTCTTGTTCGAGAGCAGCTCCGCGAGGCCGCGTGCGCCGACGAGCATGGCGAGTGTCGCCATGAACGGCACCACCTTGCCGTAGGCGATCACGATGCCGTTGATGAGCCCGGCTCCGGCGCCCACCGCGAGGGCGACGGCGACCATGAGCAGCCAGCTCGTCTGCTCGGACGCTGCCTGCACCCACGACAGCGACGCGACGACGGTCGCGAGGCCCATGACGGATCCGACGGAGAGGTCGATGCCACCGGCGGTGATCACGAACGTCATGCCGATGCTGATGACGCCGATGATCGAGGCGAAGCGGATGATCGTCAGGAAGTTCTCGAAGTTCCAGAAACGGTCGCCCGCGGTGATCGCGCCGACGGCGACGAGCAGCAGGAGGGCGATGACGAGGCCGAGGTTGCGGCCGACCGCACCGCCGAGGAGACGCCGCGCGAGGCTCTCGTCGGACTTCGGGGCTTCGGTCGTCGCTTCGGCGGCGGGGGCGGTGGTCTGGTCGCTCACGCGGCGACTCCTTCCATGATGAGGTCGAGCACGCCGTGCTCGTCGATGTCGGTGGCGGGGGTGGTGTGGAGGACGCGCCCGTCGGCGATGACGAGGACGCGGTCGGAGAGGCCGAGCACCTCCTCGATCTCGCTCGAGACGACGACGATGGCGTTGCCGGCGTCGGCGAGGCGACGGATGAGCGCGTAGATCTCGGCGCGGGCGCCGACGTCGACGCCGCGGGTGGGCTCGTCGAGGAGCAGCACGCGGGTGCCGTGCACGAGCCAGCGGCCGAGGAGGATCTTCTGCTGGTTGCCGCCCGACAGTGTGCCGGTGACGCGATCGGGATCGGCGGGGCGCAGCTCGAGCGCCTCGATCTGCTCGCGGGTCACCGAGCGCTCACGACGCTCGTCGAGAAACGAGGCGCGGGCGAAGCGGGCGAAGGTCGCCAGGGTGACGTTCTTGAAGATCGGCTCCTCGAGGATGAGGCCCTGGCTCTTGCGCTCCTCGGGTGAGAGGCCGACGCCGGCCTCGACCGCGGCGTTGACGGATCCGGCCTTCAGGCGAGCGCCCGCCACGGAGACCGTGCCCGACGTCGCCTTGCGGGCGCCGTAGATGGTCTCGAGGATCTCGGAGCGGCCCGAGCCGACGAGGCCCGCGAGGCCCACGACCTCGCCGGCGCGCACGTCGAACGAGACGTCGGAGAACTCGCCCCGGAGTCCGAGGTCGTCGACCGCCAGCACGACCGGCGCCTCGGCGGGGAGCGGCCGGCGCTGGGGGAAGACGTTCTCGACCGAGCGACCGGTCATGAGGCGGATGAGCTCGGGGGTCGGGGTCTCGGAGACCTGCAGCCCCGTCGCCATGCTCCGGCCGTCCTTGATGACCGTGATCCGGTCGCCGATCTGGCGGATCTCCTCGAGGCGGTGCGAGATGTAGATGATCGCGATGCCCTGGGCCGTGAGCTCGCGGACGACGCGGAAGAGGTTCTTGACCTCCTCGGAGTCGAGCACGGCGCTCGGCTCGTCCATGATGATGAGCTTCGCGTCGTGCGAGAGGGCGCGGGCCATGCTGACGATCTGCTTGTTGGCCGCGGAGAGCGTGCCGACCTCGCGGTGGGGGGAGAGGTTGCCGTGCCCGAGCCGCGTGAGCAGCGCGCGCGTGTGCTTCGCAGCCTGGCCGCGGTGGAGCACCCCACCCGTGGCGAGCTCGTGGCCGAGGTAGATGTTCTCGGCGATGCTCAGGCCGTCGACGACATCGAGCTCCTGGTACATCGTCGCGATGCCCAGCTTGATGGCCTCGACCGGGTTGTCGATCTGCACCGGCTCGCCCTGCCACAGGATCTCGCCGCCATCGGGCTGGTGCGCGCCGGCGAGCACCTTGATGAGGGTCGACTTGCCCGCACCGTTCTGGCCGAGCACGCAGTGGACCTCGCCCGCGACCACCTCGAGGTCGACGCCGGAGAGCGCTCGGACGCCCGCGAACTCCTTCGTGATCCCGCGCATCTCGAGTAATGACGCAGTGTTATCACCTTTGATCATGCGACGAACATAACAGATGGCATGCCACGGCGACTACCCATACCAGGACGGCCGTCACCCCCGAACGTATACGCGTACATGCGCGCGCGCGAGAGGAAGCACGGGGATCACGGGTCGATCACGACTTACGACGAGTCACGATAAAAAGATGACAACTGGGCGTGCACGTATGCTACGGTGACGATTGTCAGCGTGGACAGCAGCTGCCGATCCCCTCCCCGGGTACGCGCGCTCCGCGTCTCCGCCGGCATGTCTGCGAATCACTGAAACGGAGGAAGCACATGCGCACAGCGCACTCACGTCGGCACCTGGTGGCCGCCGCGGGCGTCATGCTGGCGGTCACGGGCCTCGTGACCGGCTGCACGGCCTCGACCGGAGAGTCCAACACCGGCCCGACGAACAACGCCAACAACTCGGAGAGCGGCGAGACGGTCCGCATCGGATTCTCGGGCCCGGCCGCCGACCACGGCTGGCTCGGCGCCATCAACTCGGCCGCCATCGCCGAGGCGGAGAAGTACGACGACGTGGAGCTCGTCGTCGCCGAGGGCACGAACGACGCGAACCTGCAGATCAGCCAGGTCGAGACCTTCATCAACGACGGCGTGGACGCGATCGTGCTGCTGCCGACCGACGGCGCGGCGCTCACCGAGGTCGCGATCAAGGCCATGGAGGCGGGCATCCCGGTCATCAACGTCGACCGCGAGTTCTCGAGCCCGTTCGCCGCCCGCGTCACCGTCCTGGGCGACAACTACGGCATGGGCGTCAGCGCCGGCACCTACATCTGCGAGAAGATCGGCGACAACCCCGACGCCGTCGTCGCCGAGATCGCCGGCATCGACTCGCTGCCCCTCACGCAGGACCGGTCGCGCGGCTTCGCCGACGCGCTCGAGGACTGCGGTCTCGAGGTCAGCAACCGCGTCGCCGCCGACTTCACCGTGCAGGGCGGCGAGGCCGCCGCCTCGCAGCTGCTGGCCGCCGCGCCGCAGATCGACGCCATCTGGAACCACGATGACGACCAGGGCGTCGGCGTCCTCGCCGCGATCGACGCGGCGGGCCGCGACGAGTTCTTCATGGTCGGCGGCGCCGGCTCGAAGAACGCGATGGACGAGATCAAGTCCGGCGACTCGGTGCTCGAGGCGACGGTCATCTACCCGTCGACGCAGGGCGCCGACGGCATCGCGCTCGCGCGCCTCGTGGCGCAGGGCAAGTCGCTGGGCGACCTCGTGGAGCAGGACGTGCCCACGCGCATCGTGCTCTACGCACCCGTCGTGACGGCCGAGAACGTGGACGAGTACCTCCCGACCGCGTTCGCATCCTGATCAGCGGCCGGTGAGCGGGCGACGCCCGCCTGGACAGGGTCCGCCCGCTCACCGGGGCAGCCGCACGACGAATCGGACGCCCGCGTCGCGCTTGCGACGCGGGCGTCCCACGACCACCCCTCGCCGGGGACGAGAGAGAGAACGATGACCACGTTGCGGGTAGCCATGATCGGCTACGGATTCATGGGTGCCGCCCACTCGCAGGGATGGCGGGTCGCGCCGCGCTTCTTCGACTTGCCCGCCACGCCCGAGATGGCGCTCCTCGTCGGGCGCAACGGCGGCTCCGTGGCATCCGCCGCAGCGAAGTGGGGCTGGTCGGAGACCTCGAGCGACTGGCGCGAGGTGCTCGACCGCGACGACATCGACGTGGTCGACATCGTCACCCCCGGCGACTCGCACGCCGAGATCGCCATCGCCGCGCTCGCGGCCGGCAAGCACGTGCTGTGCGAGAAGCCGCTCGCGAACACCGTCGAGGAGGCCGAGGCCATGGCCGCGGCGGCCGCGGAAGCCGCCGCCCGGGGCGTGTACGCCATGGTCGGCTTCACCTACCGCCGCGTCCCCGCGGTCGCCCTCGCGCGCGAGATCGTGACGAGCGGCGGCATCGGCGACATCCGCCAGGTGCGCGCCGAGTACCTGCAGGACTGGCTCGTCGACGAGAAGGCCCCGCTCGCGTGGCGCCTGCAGAAGGAGCACGCCGGATCGGGCGCGCTCGGCGACATCGGGGCGCACGCCATCGACCTCTCCCAGTTCATCACCGGCCAGCGCCTCGTCGACGTGGCGGGCACGATCGAGACCGTCGTGAAGGAGCGCCCGCTGCTCGAGTCGGGCTCGGGGCTCTCGGGCACCGCCGGCGTCGGCGTCGGCACGGTGACCGTCGACGACCTCGCGCTCTTCACCGGCCGCTTCGACGGGGGAGCGCTCGGCTCCTACGTCGCCAGCCGTATGAGCACGGGCCGCAAGAACGCCCTGCGCATCGAGGTCTCGGGCTCGAACGGCGCGATCGCCTTCGACCTCGAGGACATGAACGCGCTGCACGTCTACGACGGTGCCGCGCCCGCCGGCCGCCAGGGCTTCACGAAGATCCTCGTGACCGAACCCGAGCACCCCTACGTCGGCGCGTGGTGGCCCGCCGGTCACATGCTCGGCTACGAGCACGGCTTCAGCCACCAGGCCAAGGACTTCGTCGAGGCGATCGCCGCGGGCGTCCAGCCCGAGCCGTCGTTCGCCGACGGGCTCCACGTGCAGCGCGTGCTCGGTGCGGTCGAGCGCAGCTCGGAGGAGCGCGGCGCCTGGACGAACGTCGGCTGACCCCATTCCGTCACATCGCATCGAGGAGGATTCCGTGACCAGACCCATCACCTTGTTCACCGGCCAGTGGGCCGACCTGCCGCTCGAGGAGGTCGCGCGCCTCGCCTCGGAGTGGGGGTACGACGGACTCGAGATCGCCTGCTGGGGCGACCACCTCGACCCGTGGCGCTGGGATGACGACGCCTACATCGAGGATCGGCTCGCCCTGCTCGACCGGTACGGGCTGAAGGTCTGGGCGATCTCGAACCACCTCAAGGGCCAGGCCGTCTGCGACGACCCCATCGACTCGCGGCACCGCGACATCCTGTCGGCCCGGGTGTGGGGCGACGGCGAGCCCGAGGGCGTACGGCAGCGGGCCGCCGAGGAGATGCAGCACACCGCGCGGCTCGCCGCGAAGCTCGGCGTGCAGACCGTCGTGGGCTTCACCGGCTCGGCCATCTGGAAGTACGTCGCCATGTTCCCGCCGGTGTCGCAGGAGCTCATCGACGCGGGCTACCAGGACTTCGCCGACCGCTGGAACCCGATCCTCGACGTCTACGACGAGGTCGGCGTGCGGTTCGCGCACGAGGTGCATCCGTCCGAGATCGCCTACGACTACTGGACGACCGTCCGCACCCTCGAGGCGATCGGGCACCGCGAGGCGTTCGGCCTCAACTGGGACCCGTCGCACATGGTGTGGCAGGACCTCGACCCGGTGGGGTTCCTGTGGGACTTCCAGGACCGGATCTACCACGTGGACTGCAAGGACACGCGCAAGCGCATGGTGAACGGTCGCAACGGCCGTCTCGGCTCGCACCTCGCGTGGGCCGATCCGCGCCGCGGCTGGGACTTCATCTCGACCGGGCACGGCGACGTGCCGTGGGAGGACGCGTTCCGCATGCTCAACACCATCGGCTACCAGGGCCCCATCTCGGTCGAGTGGGAGGACGCCGGCATGGACCGCCTCATCGGCGCGCCCGAGGCGCTCGAGTTCGTGCGCCGGCTCGCGTTCGACGCCCCCGACGCCGCCTTCGACGCTGCCTTCAGCACGAAGTAGGCGAGCAGCACCGCCCCGGCGCCGACGGGCGCCGAGCATGCAGGAAGCCCCGATCACTCCGACCGGGGCTTCCTCGCGTGCGCAGCGGATGCCGCGGGCCGGCGTGACTACTTCACGGGAACGGGCACTGGCGCGCCCACGACCATGGCCTCGACGCTCTCGGGCGAGAGCGCGTGGTGGATGGCGAGCATGCAGGCGCCGAGCACCGCGGCATCCGACCCGGCCTTGGACTGCGTGATCTGCAGGTGCTCGGTCGCGAGCGGCATGGAGCGCGTGTAGACGATCTCGCGGACGCCGGCGATGAGGTGCTCGCCCGCCTGTGCGAGGTTTCCGCCGATGACGATGACGGAGGGGTTGATGAGGCTCACGCAGGTCGTGAGCACCTCGCCGATGTCGCGGCCGGCCTGGCGCACCGACTGGATGGCGTCGATGTTGCCGCGCTTCACGAGGTCGACCACGTCCTGGCTCGACTCGGCCACGAGGCCGGTCTCGCGCAGCTCGCGGGCGATGGCGGGGCCCGAGGCGAGGGCCTCGAGGCATCCGCGGTTGCCGCAGGTGCAGGGCACGTCGGCTCCGCGCGCGACGTAGACGTGGCCGATGTCGCCCGCGGTGCCCTGGGCGCCGCGCTGGAGGATGCCGCCCGAGATGACACCCGAGCCGATGCCCGTGGCGACCTTCACGAAGATGAGGTGGTCGACCTCGGGCCACGAGAGCTCGCGCTCGCCGAGCGCCATGATGTTCACGTCGTTGTCGACGAGCACGGGTGCGTCGAAGACGTCGTTGAACCAACCGGGCACGTCGAAGCGGTCCCACCCGGGCATGATCGGCGGGTTGATGGGCCGGCCGGTGCTGTGCTCGACCGGACCGGGCAGGCCGATGCCGATCGCCAGGAGGTCGCGCTCATCGCGGCCGACGCGCGCGAGCAGCTCCTTCGCCGCCGTGGTGACCCAGCCCAGCACGGCCTCAGGGCCGTCGGACACCGGGATGCGGTCGTCGCTCTCGCCGAGGATGCGGCCGGTGAGGTCGCTGACGGCGAGGCGCACGTGCGACGCGCCGACGTCGACGCCGAGCACGACGCGGCCGCTGGCCGTGATCGCGAACTGGCTCGACGGACGACCGCCCGTGGAGACGGCGTCGCCGACGGGGCCGACGAGGCCGAGGTTCATGAGCGCGTCGATGCGCAGCGCGACCGTGGAGCGCGCGAGCCCGGTCATGGCCGAGAGCTCGGTGCGGGTGCGGGGACGGCCGTCGCGCAGGATCTGGAAGAGGTCGCTCGCGACCGAGGATCCGAGTGCGGTGACGTGCGCGTCGTCGACCGGGGGACTTACGTCGTTCATAGTCATATTCTTTCACCTTCTGGGGTCGAAGATCGAGCACCAGACTCGGATGTCGCGATGATTTCCGTCGAGGCAGTGCGCTTCCGGTCGACCGGTCGTGGAATGACCGGCGCTCGATGGTCAGTGGTCGGCAGGTTCTCGGAAGGCGCTTGCCGGATCGATCGGCGTGAGCGCGCTCCCACGACGGAACTCGGCGGCCTGCAGCACGCTCCACGGGCTGAGCAGGAACGGCGCGGTCTCGGCGAGTTCGAGGAACGCCGACGGCGCGACCCAGGCGCACTCGAGCACCTCGTCGGGGTCGGGCGCGAGCGTGGTCGGCAGCTCCGCGACGAAGACGGGGCACACTTCGTGCTCGACGGTGCCGTCGGGCGCCACCGCGCGGTAGCGGAAGTCGGGCAGCACGAGCCGGAGATCGTGCGGCTCCACGCCGAGCTCCCGACGCACGCGGCGGACCACGGCGTCCTCGACGTCCTCGCCGGGGGCCGGATGGCCGCAGCACGCGTTCGTCCAGACCCCGGGCCAGGTGCGCTTCGCGAGGGAGCGGCGGGTCAGGAGCATCCGGCCGTCGGCGTCGAAGCCGTAGCACGAGAAGGCGAGGTGCAGCGGGGTGTCGGGTCCGTGCACGAGCCGCTTGTCGGCCGTGCCGATCGGGGCGCCCGAGTCGTCGAGCAGCACGACCAGCTCGACGTCGGCGTCGGCGGTGACCTCGGCGTCGGCGCCAGCCGCTGCCTCGAAGCCTGCCGCGCCGACCCTCGTGGCGACGCCCGCGCGCGTGCTCACCGCGGCACCGCCGCCCCGGCCACCCGCGCTGCCTGCAGCACGAGGTCGCGCACGCCGGCGGCCGGCACCAATTCGGGCGCGGCGTCCCAGAACGGCAGCGATGCGTCCGAGCAGATGAGGAGCGGCGTGTCGTCCGCCGACTCGGGCAGCCGGCCGTGGGTGCCGCGCACGCACGACGGATCCACCGGGATCACGTTCATCGCGTACCGCAGCCCGAGCTTCTTGCGCACGAGGTTCATGCCCGCGCGCAGCTTCACGAGCGGGTCGGCCGGGTCGAGGAAGAGCTCGGCGGGGTCGTACCCCGGCTTGCGGTGGATCTCGACGCCGCGCGCGAAGTCGGGGGCGCGTTCGTCGTCCAGCCAGTAGTAGTAGGTGAACCACGCGCCGGGCTCGGCGATCGCGACGAGCTCGCCCGATCGCTCGTGGTCGAGTCCGTACCGGGCCTGCTGCTCGCGGTCGAGCACCTCGTCGACGCCGGGCAACTGCTCGAGCAGGTCCCGCACGCGCGGCACGTCGGCCGAGTCCGCCACGTAGACATGGGCGACCTGGTGGTCGGCGACGGCGAACGCCCGAGAGGTGAGCGGGTCGAGGAGCTCGCGTCCCTGCTGCTCGTGCACCTCGAGCAGGCCCTCGGCACGCAGCATCCGGTTGACGTCGACGGGTCGGTCGGCCCGTGCGATGCCGTACTCGGCGACGGCGACGACGGATGCCCCGAGCGCGAGCGCGTCGTCGAGGAGCGGCGCGAGCGCGGCATCCAGGTCGGCGGCGGCGCGGTCCGCCTCGGGGGAGTCGGGCCCGAAGCGCTGCAGGTCGTAGTCGAGGTGCGGCAGGTACGCCATGACGAGGTCGGAGGCCTGCTCGCGCAGCAGGATGCGCGTCGCCTCCACGATCCAGCGGCTCGAGCGGATCGACGCCGTCGGGCCCCAGTAGTGGAAGAGGGGGAACGTGCCGAGCTCCTCGGTGAGCCGGTCGTGCAGCGCGGGCGGACGCGTGTAGGCGTCGGGCGACTTGCGTCCGTCGGCGTGGTAGATCGGCCGCGGTGTCACCGTGATGTCGGTGCTCGCGCCCATCGCGTACCACCAGCCGACGTTCGCGGCCGTGAAGGCCGGATCGGCGCGACGTGCAGTCTCCCAGACCTTCTCGCCGCCGACGAGCGCGTTGTGCTGCCGCCAGAGGTTCACCTCGCCGATGTCGCGCAGGTACCAGCCGTTGCCCACGATGCCGTGCTGCGCCGGCGCGAGCCCCGTGAGCATCGTGGACTGCACGCTGCAGGTGACCGCGGGCAGCACCGTGCCGAGCCGAGACTGCACGCCGCCGGCCGCCATCGCCCGCAGGCGCGGCATGTGCGCGAGCGCATGCTCGGTGAGGCCGACGACGTCGAGCAGGAGCACGCGGGTCACGAGGCGACCTCCTCGAGCGCGGCGGCGAGTGCGGCGGCGGGCGTGCGAGCGGATGCCACGGCGGCCGCCTCGTCGTCGCTGAGCAGTTCCTCGACCGCCCAGCGCAGCTCGGCGGCGATGCCGCCGACGAGGTCGTCGACGCCGCCGGGCAGCACGGACCACGTGTAGGTCTCGATGTCGAGGTGCGCCTCGTCGCCGTGCGCCGTCGCGCGCGCGGCAGCGACAGCCTCGCGCAGCACGTCGGTGGTCGCCGTCAGCGGCGGGGTCGGAGCGAGGTGCAGCGGCACGTGGAAGTGCACGCGCCAGGGGCCGTCTCCCGCGAGGTCGTCGAGTGCCTCCGGCAGGTCGTCGACGGGGGTGACGGCGCCGTCGGCGCCGAGCTCGCGCGTCTGGTGCAGGTACCGCTGCTCGACGAAGGCGGCGACGGCCGCGCGGCTCACCGGGTCGGCGGGGTCGTCGACGTGGAGCGCCGCCGAGGCCTGCACCTTCACGATCCGGATGCCGGCCGCCTCCACGAGGCGCACGGTCGCGGTCGGATCGGCGAACGAGACCGCGAGGTGGCAGGCATCGAGGCAGAGGCCGACGTGCTCGGGGTCGATGCCGTCGGCACGACGGCCGGGCGCGGCATCCGTCTCGGCTTCGGTCCCGGTCGCCCGCAGTCGGGGGCCGAGCCAGCGGACGACATCGGCCACGGTGTCGAGCACGCAGCCCGGCTCGGGCTCGATGGCGAGGCGCACGGTGCGGCCGGTGCGCTCGCGCAGGTCGCGGAGGCCGTTCGAGACGCGGCGCAGCGCGGCGGTCGCGCGGGCGTCGTCGTCGGCGGTCCATGGCGTGCGCCACCCGAGCGGCAGCGTCGAGATGCTGCCCGACCCGCCGGGCGGCAGGAGCTCCGCGAGCACGGCGGCGCAGTCGAGGGTGTAGTCGGCGCGGCGCGTGTCGGTCCAGTCGGGCCGGTACACGTCGAGCTTCACGACGTCGGCGTGGAACGCGGCGTACGGGAACGCGTTGATCGTGCGGACCTCGAGGCCGTTCGCCTCGAGCCCGGCGCGCAGGCGATCGCGCGCCTCGGGGTCGGCCGCGAGGCGCCTGGCGAGGTCGGCCGGCAGCCACAGGCCGACGCCCAGCCGTTCGAGGCCCGCGGCGCGCCGGGCGGGACCCGCGTACGCGTCGAGCTGCGCGAGCACGCCGTCGAGGTCCTCGGCGGGGTGCACGTTGGTGCAGTACGAGAGCTCCATCAGGCGCGCACCCCTCGCAGCACCGAGTTGCCCTCGAAGGTCGCACCGGCTCCGGCGAACGCCGCGTCTGCGGCATCCGCGGCATCCGCCTCGAAGCCGGGCACCGGGTCGAGGTTCAGGCGCCCGCTCTGCCCGTAGAACGCGACGGGGTTCCGCCAGAGCACCGCGTCGACGTCGTCGAGCGTGAACCCGGCCTCGAGCATCGCCTCCGCGGTGGCCCGCGTCTTCAGCGGGTCGGAGTGGCCCCAGTCCGCGGCGCTGTTCGCCAGCATCCGCTCGGTGCCGTACTCCTGCAGGATCGCGACGAACCGGCGCTCGTCCATCTTCGTATCGGGGTAGATGGAGAAGCCCATCCAGCAGCCGCTCTCGGCCACCGCGCGCACGGTCATCTCGTTGAGGTGGTCGACGACGACCCGCTCGGGGGCGAGGCCCGACTCGCGCACGACGTCGAGCGTGCGCAGCGTGCCGGCGGCCTTGTCGCGGTGCGGCGTGTGCACGAGCGCGGGGAGCCCGAAGCGGTCGGCGAGCTCGAGCTGCGCGGCGAACGCCTCGTCCTCCGCGGGGGTCATCGAGTCGTAGCCGGTCTCGCCGACGGCGACGACGCCGTCCTTCGCGAGGTAGCGGGGGAGGAGGCCCAGCACCTCGCGGCAGCGCGGGTCGTTGGCCTCCTTCGGGTTCAGGCCGATGGTGGCGTGGTGGCGGATGCCGTACTGCGCCGCCCGGAACCGCTCCCAGCCGATGAGCGCGTCGAAGTAGTCGGCGAAGCTGCCGACGTTGGTGCGCGGCTGCCCGAGCCAGAACGAGGGCTCGACGACCGCGCGCACGCCGGCGTCGTACATCGCGGTGTAGTCGTTCGTGGTGCGCGACGTCATGTGGATGTGCGGGTCGAAGATGCGCACGGGTCAGTCCTCCTGCTCGTGGTCGTGGGCGGTGGTCGTGTGGTCGTCTGCGATCGGGCGGTCGCCGCCTGCGAGGCGGTCGCCGCCCGCCAGGCGCGCCATGTCGTCGGTGACGTCGCGGGATGCCGCGCGGCGCTCGGCCACGAGGGCGGCGGCCATGCGCGTGAGCTCGTCGTCTGTGCGTCGGTCGACCTCGGCGATCGCGTCGAGCGGGATGCCCATGAAGAGGACCTTCAGCACGCCGTGCCGCCACGCGTGCTGGTCGAGGTGGCGTGCGCCGAACGGCCCGAGCGCGGCCGCGACGAGGCGTGGATCGTTGGTGCGGAGCGCGTCGGCGACGAGGTCGAGCCCCGCGGTCACGATCCGCTCGGCGTCGGGGTCGGCGGCACTCAGCCCGCGCAGGACTCCGCGCCGCTCGGCGTCGTCGCCGTAGCGGTAGAGGTCGCCGAGCTCGCGCGCGGCATCCGCCGGCGGCAGTGCGGCGAGCAGCGCCGAGACCAGCTCCTCGCGGGCCCGGTCGTCGAGCGTGCCGTGCACGAGCCCGAGCGGGTCGCCGTCGGGATCGACGGGCTCGCGGCCCACCGCTCGACCCGCGGCTGGGAAGAGCTCGGCGATGCGGGCGGGCTCGGCGGCGACCGCCGCGACGCCCTCGGTGATCCATCCGTCGTTCATCGTGCCTCCCAGGCGTCGTGGAGTGCGGTCATGCAGCGCGCCGCGACGGCGGGCGCGTCGTGGGCGTGTCGCGGGAGCTCGATCGCGGCGATCCCGTCGTAGTCGAGCTCGTCGAGGGTGCGCAGCGCGGCCGCGAGGTCGAGCACCCCGTGCCCGAGCTCGAGGTGCTCGTGCGCGGCGGGGAGCATGTCGTCGACCTGCACGTTGCGCAGCAGCGGCCCGGCCGCGCGGAGGGCTCCGACGACGCCCTCGGGCTCCACGACCACGCAGTGCCCGAGGTCGACCGTGAGGCCGAGCGCCGGCGGGTCGCCGAGGTCGTGCCGGAGGCGCAGCGCGTCGGCGACGGTCTCGACGAGCATGCCCGGCTCGGGCTCGAACGCGAGGTCGACACCTGATGCCGCGGCGTGCGCCACGAGGCTGTCGAGGCGCTCGCGCAGCCGATCGCCGCCCTGCTCGGGCGACACCTCGTCGGGGAGCACGCCCGACCACAGCGACACGCACTCCGCCCCGAGCACGGCGGCGAGGTCGACGGCCCGGCGCAGGAACACCTCGCGCAGGCTCGCATCGTCGTCGAGCAGGTTGGGCCGGTGCTTGCGGAACGGGTCGAGCGTGTAGCGCGCGCCCGTCTCGACGACGACGCGCCAGCCCAGGTCGTCGAGCCGTCGGCGCAGGCGGGCCGCCACGCGGTCGGCGTCGGCCGCGAACGGGTCGAGGTGCGGATGCCCCAGCGTGAGCGCGAGCGCCCGGTAGCCGAGGCGGTCGAGCACGAGCACCGCGTCATCGAGTGCGTGGTCGGCGAACCCGTTCGTGCCGTAGCCGACCGTGAAGACGGCGTCCGGCAGGCCCGGCTCGGCGAGCGACCCGGCTGAGCCGGGGAGCTTCGCAGCCGAGCCGGCGAATGCGGACACGGGCTGGAAGGGCCTCATGTCACGTCTCCCGCACGACGGCGCGCCATGAGCAGTCGACGTGCGCCGTCGAGCGCGGTGAGGCCGAGCGCGACGGCGAGGGATCCGCTCCGGGCGACGAGCGCCGCCTGCAGCGGCACGACCGAGCCGATGCCGGTGCGCGTCGCATCGCGCACTCGGGCGGGCGAGGGGTCGTCGGCGGCGGCGAGCTGGCTCGGGAGGGCGGACACCAGGTAGCCCGCCGCCCCGGCCGCCCCCGCCGCACGCGCGAGGGGCGTCTGCACCGAGGGTGCGACGCCGTCGACGGATGCCGCGGCGGCGCCCGTGGCGGCCAGGGCCGTGCCGACCTCGGCCGCCGACCCGCCATGCACCTCGCCGCGCGAGAGCGCGGTGACGCCCGCCGTGTGCGTGCCGATCGTGAGCGCGGCGGGGAGCGCGCGCGACGACCCGCGCGCGCCCATCATCACGTCGAGCGCGCGGCACGCCGCCATCACGAGCGGGCCGGCGGCC
Source organism: Agromyces mariniharenae (assembly GCF_008122505.1). NCBI lineage: Bacteria > Bacillati > Actinomycetota > Actinomycetes > Micrococcales > Microbacteriaceae > Agromyces > Agromyces mariniharenae. The sequence goes on from NZ_VSSB01000002.1 coordinate 407,421, forward strand.
GTGGGCTTCGCCACGACGTCGTAGGCGACCACGGCCGCGACGAGCGGCACGGCGACCGCCAGCGAGCGGCGCCCGCCGCCCGCGGCCGCGAGCGCGAGGCCGGCCACGCCGCAGGCGGCCGCGACCGCGAGCGCCTGCTTCGGGCGCACGCGGCCCGAGGGGATCGGCCGCTCGGGCCGCTCGACGGCGTCGACGTCACGGTCGGCCCAGTCGTTGAGCGCCATGCCGCCGCTGTAGATCGCCGCCGATGCGAGCGGGAGGAGCCAGCCTCGTCGGCCGAACCCGCCCGATGCCGCGTGCGCGCCGACCGCGGTGTCCCCGAGCACGGTGAGCGCCGCGGGCGCCCGAACGAGTTCGAGCACGTCACGGACGGTGGTCACCGTGCGCCGCCGATCGCCACCGCAGGCGCGGCCGCTGCGGGCACTGACGTCGCGGCGACCGCGAGCCCGGTCTCCGACGCCCATGAGCGCAGCGCCGTCGCCTGGTCGGCGAACGCGTGGACGTCGCTGCCCCACGGGTCCTTGAAGAAGAAGCCGAGGGCCGGGAGCACGCCGTGGTGGCCGGCGGCGTCGGCGAGGGAGAGCAGGCGGGCGAGGTCGATGACGAGCGGAGCCGCGAGCATGGAGTCGTAGGCGCTCCACGTGGTCTGCAGCGTGATCCGCGTCGAGAGGAAGCCCTCGACGTGCACGTGGTCCCAGGCCGTCTTGACGTCGCCGAGGTCGGGCACGTTGTCGATGTGGAGCGGGGCCACGACGTGGTCGCCGACGAGGCTGATGAGCCCGCGGTTCTTCGAGACGAGCTTGCTGCGCACGGCTTCGGGGTCGGCGAGCGTCGCGCCGTCGCCGCCGCCCAGCAGGTTCGTGCCGGCCCACGAGCGCACGTGCATGCCGCGCTCGGTGAACATCGGCGCGAGCACGGTGCGCAGCAGGGTCTCGCCGGTCTTGCCGTCCTGCCCGGCGTACGGGATGCCGCGGCGCTCGGCGATCGTCAGGAGCGCGGGGAGCCAGAGCCCCGTCGACGGGGTGAAGCAGGCGTAGGCGCTGCCCGACTCCACGGCGGCGAGCGCGGCGACCGAGCTCGCGGGGAGGATCTGCTGCTCGGGATCCGCGAGTGCGGCGACGAGCAGCTCGGGGTCGTGGAACTCGGGTCGGTCCTCGGGCAGCGCCTCGGTGGACGAGACGTCGACGACGACCACGTGCGCGAGGTGGTGACGAGCGCGGAACGCGGTGATGTCGTCGCTCAGGCGACGCACCGCGTCGGCCTGCGACCCGGTGTCGGTGGCCGGGTCGTAGCCCGGCCGGATCTCGGCGTCGATCGCCCCGAGCGCCCGGTGCGCCTCGGCGACCACGCCGGCGGGGAGCATGCCCACGTCGGCGAGCGCCTCGGCCCGACGCGCGATCGGCATGGTGCTCACGTCGTGGCCGCCGATCACGATCTGGTCGAATCCGGGCAGCGGCACGCCCGCGAAGCCGGGTCCCGCCGTGGCGCATCCGGTGGGCGGGGCGATCCGCGCGGCGAGCGCCTGCACGCCCACGGCGGCGGTGGTGGCGACGGAGCCGCGGGCGCCGATGAGCCAGAGGCCGACCCGGCCTCGGGTCCACGCGGCATCCGTCGCGGTGTCGTGCAGCTCGTCGGGGGTGATGGTCACGGTGTCTCCTCCTACGTGGGTCGGATCAGCGCTCGCGGGTGCGGAGCGTGCGGGCGAGGTCGGCGAGATGCCCGGCGAGCGCGGGCGGCAGGTCGTCGGCGGCGACGCGGACGCCGTGGTCGAGATGCCGGTCGATGAGATCGTGAACGGCGGCACGGGCGCCCGTTGCGGCGACGACGGCGCGGACGCGCGCGGCATCCCGTTCGCTCGCATCCGACCGGCCGAGCACCTCGTCGATGAGGTCGCGGTCGGCCTCGGACGCACGGGCATGCGCGAGCCGGATGTGCTCGGTGCGCTTGCCGTCGCGCAGGTCGGACAGGGCGGACTTGCCCGTGACGGCGGGCGCCCCGAACAGGCCGAGGTCGTCGTCGCTGAGCTGGTACGCGATGCCGAACGCCGAGCCGACGCGCTCGAGCGCCGCCAGCGTCGCGGCGTCGTCGGCCCCGGCGGCGATGGCGCCGAGCGTGAGGGGGAGCGTCACGCTGTACGACGCCGTCTTCAGGAGCGCCACCTGGAGCGGCTGCGACCTCGCCGGCGTGACCAGCTCGGAGCGGACGTCGAGGAGCTCGCCCGCGATGGTGCGCTCGACGGCGTCGAGTGCGGCCTCGGCAAGTCGGAGGCGGGTGGTGACGGCCGTCGGGGCGGTCAGGAGCGCGAGCACCGCCCCGTTGAGGGCCAGGTCGCCCGCGAGGATCCCGGATGCCGCGCCCTGGCGTGCAGCGGCGGATGCATCGAGTCCGGCCGCGCTCGCGTCGCGCTCGCCGAGGCCGACGACGTTCGGGCGGCCGTGGCGCACGCGGTCGCCGTCGATGACGTCGTCGTGCATGCAGAGCCCGAGGTGCAGCAGCTGCTGCGCACCGGCCACGCGACGGAGCAGCGCCTCGTCGTCGCCGTCCAGTCCGAAGAACGCGGTGGCGACGAGCCGGGGCCGAACGTACTTGCCGCCGTCGGCAGCGCGTGCGGCGTCGACGAGGTCGGACATCTCGGGCCCCGCGGCGGCCGACCGGCGACCCACCTCGCCCCACAGCTCGGCCGCGAACAGCGGCGCCTGCGCCATGAACCGCTCGACGCGCGCGGCGAGCGCGGCTCCGATCGCAGCCGGGCCGGCGGGGGCGGTTGCCGGTGCACGGGACATGCGATCCTCCGTCGACGGTGACAGGGCGCGAGCGCGCGACGGAGTATCCCGTCGCGGCTTCGCGTCAGAGCGACCGACAGGGGCTTCGCAGAAACCGTTCTGTCGACTTGTGTACTGATCCGCAGACTATGGCGTCGAAAGTGCACTGTCAATCATCGAACATATGTTGATCAACACTCATAAGCCGGGTCGCAGAAATGGAAAACCCCCCTCATCGGGGGGTTCGATCCTGCGGGCCGGGCGGTCAGCGAAGGTGCGGCACGACCTGGGCGGCGATGAGCTCCAGATGGTCGAGGTCGCGGAGGTCGACGAGCTGGAGGTAGACCCGGTCGGCACCGAGGTCGCGCAGGCGCAGGATCTTCTCGACGGCCGCCTCGGGCGAGCCGGCGATGTTCACCTCGGCGAACGTGTCGGGATCGGCGCCGATCGCCGTCAGGCGGCGGAGGTACTCCGCGTCGTCGATCGCGACGACGGCGGGCAGGGCGACCGACCGGCGCAGCGTGGCCGGGTCGCGACCCGCGTCCTCGCAGGCGCGTTCGACGCCGTCGAACACCGCCGCGATCGTGTCCTCCGAGCGGAACCCGATGTTGAACTCGGTCGCGAACCGCGCGGCGAGCCTCGGTGTGCGTCGCGGTCCTGCGCCGCCCACGATGATCGGCATGGGCTGCTGCTCGGGCTTCGGCAGTCCGGGCGCCTGCTCGAGCGTGTAGTGCCGCCCCCGGTAGTCGAAGCCCTCGCCGACCGGCGTCGACCAGAGCCCGGTGATCACCTCGAGCTGCTCCTCGAGCAGGTCGAACCGCTTGGCCGGGAACGGGATGCCGTACGCCTCGTGCTCCTCGGCGAACCATCCGGTGCCGAGGCCGAGCTCGACGCGCCCGCCCGACATGGCGTCGACCTGCGCGACCTGGATCGCGAGCAGCGACGGGTGGCGGAACGTCGCCGACGACACCAGGGTGCCGAGTCGGATGCCGCGGGTCTCACGTGCCAGGCCCGCGAGGGTGGTCCAGGCATCCGTCGGCCCCGGCAGCGGGTCGGTGCCGCCCATCGCGAGGAAGTGGTCGGAGCGGAACCAGCCGTCGAAGCCGAGCCGCTCGGTCGCCTGCGCCTGCGCGAGCTGGTCGCCGTAGCTCGCGCCCTGCTGCGGTTCGGTGAAGATGCAGAGCTCGAGCGGCGCCGTCACTTCGCGAGCTCCGCGAGCACGACGTCGTGCAGCAGCCCGTTGGTGGCGAGGGCGTTGCCGTGGCCCGGACCGCGTTCGCCGGTGATGGACGTGAAGCGTCCGCCGGCCTCTTCGACGATGGGGACGAGCGCGGCGAGGTCGTAGACCTTCACGTCGAACTCGCCCGTGATGTCGATGAGACCCTCGGCGAGCAGCATGTACGACCAGACGTCGCCGTAGGCGCGGTCGCGCCACACGCGCTCCGAGAGCGCGAGCAGTCGCTCGAGGTAGCCCGCGCCCCGCCACTGGGCGAGGCTCTGGAAGCTGAGGGATGCGTCGGCGAGCTCGGCCACCTGCGACACGCCGATGCGCCGCGGCTCGGCGCCCGGGGCGTCCGTCGTGAAGGCGCCGCCGCCCTCGACCGCCCACCATCGCCGCCCCATGGCGGGGGAGGAGACCATGCCCACCACGGGCACGCCGTCGACCGCGAGCGCGATGAGCGTGCCCCACACGGGCACGCCGCGCAGGAAGTTGGCGGTGCCGTCGATCGGGTCGATGATCCACTGCCGGGCCGTATCGCCCTCGGTGCCGAACTCCTCGCCGAGGATGCCGTCGTCGGGCCGCGCCTCGGCGAGCCGATCGCGGATCGCGCGCTCGACCGCGAGGTCGGCCTCGGTCACCGGCGTGCGGTCGGGCTTGGTGCGCACCTCGAGGTCGACGGCCCGGAACCGGCCGAGCGAGACGGCGTCGGCGAGGTCGGCGAGTTCGAGGGCGAGCGCGAGGTCATCGGCGTAGGCGGTCACCGATTCAGGCTATCGGGCGACCCTGTCGCCGTGACCGTGGAGGCGACGCGCCGCGTCATCGGCTCGATTGGCGCAAGGGCCGGTTCTCCTGATAACGTTGACCCTCGGTTCGGGGTTGTCGCAGACACGCCGGCCGCGTCATGAGAATGACATGCACCTCTAGCTCAATCGGCAGAGCAACTGACTCTTAATCAGTGGGTTCAGGGTTCAAGTCCCTGGGGGTGCACCACAGGAGCCCGGAACGATCACGTTCCGGGCTCCTCGCGTCTCGCGGGGCGTTACGCGCCCGCGACGTCGTTCCCGAGCGCCTTCAGCACGCGCTGCGCCGAGCCGCCGAGGTTCCAATCGCTGGCGAGCCGTTCGATCTCGGCGACGGCGTCGGGGTCGAGCGGCGCGAGCCGGGCGTCGAACGGCTCGAAGACGAGGTCGCGCACGACCTCGACGACCGTCGGCGCCACGTCGAGGTAGTCGGACGCGCCCGAGATGCGGGCGCGCATCGTCGCCGAGAGTGGAGCCTCGGGATCGGCGGCCGCAGCGATGAGCGTGTCGAGGTCGCCGAACTGCTGCAGCAGGCTCGCCGCGGTCTTCTCGCCGATGCCCAAGACGCCGGGGAGGCCGTCGGACGCGTCGCCGCGCAGCACGGCGAAGTCGGCGTACTGCGAGGGCAGCACGCCGTACTTGCCGACGACCGTGACATCCGTCACGACCTCGAGCTTGCTCATGCCGCGCGCCGTGTAGACCACGCGCACTTCGCGGGCGTCGTCGACGAGCTGGAAGAGGTCGCGGTCGCCCGTGACGACGTCGACCGGGAGGTCGGCGCGGGTCGCGAGCGTGCCGATGACGTCGTCGGCCTCGTGGTGCTCGGCGCCGACGACGGGGATGCCGAGCACGGCGAGGAGCTCGCGGATCATCGGGATCTGCGCCTCGAGCGGGTCGGGCGTCTCCTCGACGTCGGGGCCGCCGGGCACGACCTCGGCGACGCGGTGCGCCTTGTAGCTCGGGATGAGCTCGACGCGCCAGTGCGGGCGCCAGTCGTCGTCCCAGCAGGCGACGATGTGCGTCGGCTCGAAGTCGGCGACGAGCCGCGCGATGATGTCGAGCAGCCCGCGCACCGCGTTCACCGACGTGCCGTCTGCGCGCTTCAGCGAGTCGGGCACGCCGTAGAACGCGCGGAAGTAGAGGGACGCGGTGTCGAGGAGCATCAGTCGGTCGGCCACACGGCGATCCTCCCACGGACCACCGCGATCGGGCCGGTCAGCCGAACGGGAGGGCGTCGAGCCGGGCATCGAGCCCCACCATTCGCATCCCCTCGTAGGCGAAGCCCGCGACGCAGTACAGGCCGAGCACGGCGCCGAGCGCCGCTTCTCGGAGCGATCCGGTGTCGCCGAGGAGCGGGAGCGCGACGTAGCCGTTCGGCATCCAGATGCGGTTCAGCACGGGCACCGGATGCAGCACCTCGGGCGGCCTGGGCACCCACGGCCAGAACAGGCCGGGCAGACCGCCGGTGGTGAGGAAGTCGCCCGCGAGGTGCGCGACGAAGCCGACCGTGACGGCGAGCGGGAACCACGCGACCTGCTCGGGCGCGATGACCGCCACGAACAGGCCGAGCAGTGCGCCGAGTCCCCACGCGGCCGCCCACGTGCGCACGTAGTCGCGGGCCTTCAGGCCGAAGCACGTGAGCATCGCCGTGCCGACGCCGGCGCCCACCGCGACCGTGCCGACCTCCTCGGTCGCGATGACGAGCAGCGTGAGCGCCCAGGCGGCCACCGCAACGACCGCCACCGCGACGGCGGAGTGCGCACCCTGGCGGTGGCCGCCGGAGAGCAGGCCGACCGTGCCGGTGACCACTCGACCGAGCACGGGCACGGAGTGCGCGATCGTCGCGCTGTGGTGGTCGGCATCGGGCAGCAGCGCGGCGCCGGCGCACACCGCGGCGCCTGCGAGCACGCCGACCGGGTCAAGTGGATACGCCCCGAGGGTGACCATCGGCATCGCACCGGTGACGGCGATCCATGCCGCGGCGCCGCTCGTCGCGTGCGTGATGCCCATCATGCGGTGGTGCTCCTCGGTCGGCCGGTGCTCGGCCGATCAGGCCGTCGACCAGTCTGCACGGAGCGGCAGACATCGGGACGAGGGCACGCGGCGCCTGCGCGACTCGGCGCCGGAGCAGCGGCTCAGTCGTCGAAGCCGCGCGCGGTGAGCGCCTCGCCGAGGTGCTCCGCGGTGCGCAGCGCCCGCACGATCACGGGCACCGCGAGTGCGAGGATCGATCCCTCCGCGCCGCGCGCCTTCCGCGCCTCCATGACCTCGCGCACGAGGTCGGCGAGCAGCGGCACGCACCGGATCGTGAGCGCGAGCGCGAGCCCGATCCGGTCGGGATCGATCCACCGCCGGAACGGTCGCAGCAGCGCCTGCATGGCGTCGAGCGTCGCGCTCACCGGCGTGGTGAGCGTGTACAGGGCCGCCAGCGCGACGGCGATCACGAGCCGCACCGCCATGATCGCGGCCGCCTCCCACCCGCCGAACAGCACCTGCACCGGCACCGCGAACGCGAGCACCCAGAGGATCGGCACCACCTGCCGCCACGCGAGCGCGAACGGAACTCGCGCGAGCACGAACAGCAGCACGACGACGACGGATGCCGCGCCGAGCCACGCGAGCGACGGCACGAGCGCCACGGCGGTCACGAGCACCGCGAGCAGCCCGAGCTTCGCGAGCGCGGGCGTGCGATGCACGAGCGAAGTGCCGGGATGGAAGACGCCGATCATGCCCGCTTCATCCGATCAGCGCCCGGTAGGCGTCGAGGGCGGCGGACGGCACGTCGTCGGCGACGACCCGCCCCCGTTCCATGACGATGACCCGGTCGAACGACTCGAGCAGCTCGAGCTGGTGGCTGACCACGACGAGCTGCTGGTCGAGCGAGTCGAAGTGCTCGGCCACCCGGAGAGCGTTCCGGGCGTCGAGCAGCGTCGTGGGCTCGTCGGCGACGACGATCGCCGGCTCCGCGACGAGGACCGACGTGATGGCGAGCAGCTGCTTCTGCCCGCCCGAGAGGCGGTGCGCCGGGCGGTCGGCGAGGTCCGCGATGCCGGCGCGCTCGAGCGCCGCCTCGACGCGAGCCGCGGCATCCGCCTTCTCGAGCCTGTGACGACGCAGCGTGAACGCGACGTCCTCTCGGACGGTCGGCATCACGATCTGATTGTCGGCGTTCGTGAAGACGAACCCGACCCGGCGCCGCACCTCGCGTCCGTGCCGGGCGACGTCGAGGCCGTCGACGAGCACGCGACCGACGGTCGGCTCGACGAGCCCGTTGATCATGCGCGCGAGCGTGGACTTGCCCGAGCCGTTCGCCCCGACGATGCCCACGCGCCGCTCCCGCAGCACGAGCGACACGTCGTCGACCACACGCTCCGCCCCGAAGTCGTGGCTGACGCCCTCGAACACGATCTCGTTCATGCCACCCGCTCCACGATCATGGCCACGCCCTGTCCGCCGCCGATCGAGCACGCCGCGAGCCCGGGGCGCGGGTCGTCGGCCGCCGCCATGCGCGCTGCGAGGCGCACGAGCAGCACGGCACCGGATGCCCCCCACGGATGCCCGAGCGCGATGGCCCCGCCGTCGGCGCTCACGAGCTCCTCGTCGAGCCCGAGCTCGTCGGTCACCGCGAGCACCTGCGCCGCGAACGCCTCGGTGATCTCGATGAATCCGAGGTCGCCCGGCGTGAGTCCGGCCCGGCTGAGCGCGGCACGCGCCGCCGGTGCGGCGCCGAGTCCGGGCAGGGCGGGGTCGCCCGCCGCGACGGCGGCGGCGCGCACGCGCAGCGCCGGCAGCCCGAGCTCGCGCGCGACCGCCCCGGACGTGACGGCCATGGCCGCGGCGCCGTCGGAGAACCCGCACGAGTTGCCTGCCGTGACCGTGCCGAGTCCGGATGCCGCGGCCGCGCCGAGTGCCGGGTCGAGGAACGCCGGGGCGAATCGCGCCAGTCGCGCTGCATCCATGCCCGGCCGGGGCCGGTCGTCGCGCACCACGCCGTCGACCGCGACGATCTCGCCGTCGAAGACGCCGCGTTCCCGAGCGGATGCCGCGAGCGCGTGCGACCGCGCCGCCCACGCGTCCTGGCGGGCGCGCGTGATCCCGCGCACGGCGGCCAGCCGATCGGCCGCGGGCCCCATGTCGGGATCGGGGAAGCCGTCCGGCGCGAACGGCGCCCGCGTGTACCGCTCGCCCGAGTGGGGCCACGAGCGGTGCGGCGCGGTCGAAGCCGACTCGGCGCCGCCCGCGAGCACGAGACGGGCATCGCCCGCCCGCACCCGAGAGGCGGCCTGCAGCACGGCGTCGAGCCCCGAGCCGCACTGACGGTCGACCGTGACGCCGGGCACGTCGTGCCCGAGCCCGGCGTGCAGCGCCGCGACGCGGGCGACGTCGCCGCCCGGGCCCATGCAGTTGCCGAGCACGACGTCGTCGATCGGGAGCCCGACCGGCGCGACGGCGCGCGCGACCTCGGCGAGCACCGGTGCCGCGAGCGCGTCGACGGTGTGCGCGGCGAACCCGCGTCCGGCGGTGCCGATCGCGGTGCGCCGGGCGGCGACGATGACGGGCACGCCGCTCACGAGGCGCTCCGCTCGAACGCGACCGGATGCCCCGCGCCGAGCTCGCCCGTCGCGAGCGCGTCGCGCACGGCACCGCGGGCGACCTTGCCCGAGTCCGTCCGGGGCAGCGCGCGTGCGAACCAGCGCCGGGGGAGTTCGGCCGCCGAGAGGCGCTCCCGCGCGGCGGACGCCACCTCCTCGAGGTCGATCCCGTCGGCGAGCTCGACGACGGCGACCACGCGCTGGCCGAGCAGCTCGTGCGGCTCGCCCACGACCGCGGCCGCCGTCACGCCGGCCAGCGTGCAGAGCAGCGCCTCCACGTGCTCGGCGAGCACCGTAGCGCCGGCGATGGTGATCGCCGCGTCACCGCGGCCCAGCACGCGGATCGCGCCCGACGACGTGCGCTCGGCCAGGTCGCCGACCGTGGCGAAGCCCGCGTCGTCGCGTCGCAGCATCCCGCCGCCGACGGTGCCGAGCGCGAGGTACGGCGACCGTGCCCAGAGCTCGTCGCCCGCCGGCCCGGGTCGCAGGTCCACCTCGACGCCGGGGAAGGGCACGAGTCCGTCGGCTCCGCCCGCGAGCACGAACGAGAGCTCGGCCGCACCGTAGTACTCGGTGAGGCGGATGCTGCGCGCTGCTGCCCGCGACCGCAGCTCGTCGCTCGTCGCCGCACCCGCCACGACGACGGCAGGTGGGCAGGCGCCGCCGTCGAGCACCCGCGCCAGGCGCGTGGGCGTCGCGTGCATCACGGTCGCCGAGCGGAGGTCGTCGCCCGCGGTCGCGCCGAGCCACAGCGCGTGCAGCACCGCGTAGAGGTGCATCGAGACGTGCAGCGGGCCGGTCACGGCGATGCGGTCGCGGGCGTCGAGACCGGCGACGTCGGCGAGCGGCTGCGCGGAGGCGAGCCACGAGGCGCTGGTGCGGGCGACGACGCGGGGCCCCGACCCGCCGCCCGAGGAGCCAGAGGTCAGCAGCGCGAGTTCGGTGCCAACCGGGAGCTGCTCGAGAACACCTCTCGCTGGGCCGCCGACGAGCACCGGCCGGCCACGGTCGATCGCGGCCAGCACGGTCGCCACGAGCGCGACGGGATCCATGCCGGCGGGGCATCCGACCGCGCCGTCGCCGTCGGGCAGGACGACCCGCCCGACGGCTCGGGCGAGCTCGCGGTAGCGCACGGCGGCGCCCCCGAAGTCGAGGGCGACGTCGTGCGGCGAACCGCCGAGCCAGTCGCTCATGCGGCGGGGGCCACCGCCGCGTCGCGAGTCCACGGCCAGGGCCGCGGCGCGATGAGCCCGGGCCACGCCCGGTGCACGCCCTTCGCGACGAGCACGGTCACGACGACCTTCGCGAGGTCGCCCGGCAGGAAGATCGCGGAGCCGGCGATCGCGACGCCGAGAGGCGTGCCGGTGATCGCGGCGAAGACGGGCACGCCGACGAGGTAGACGGCGACGATGCCGCCGAGGGCCGTCCAGAGGAGGGCCGGGAGGATGCGGTACGCCGGCAGGAGTCGCGCCGTGGCCCGGCCGATGAGGGCGGCGCCGAGGAGCCAGCCGAGGAGGTAGCCCACGGAGGGTCCGACGAACACGCTGATGCCGCCGCGTCCGCCCGAGAGGAGCGGGAGCCCCGCCGCGACGAGCGCGAGGAAGAGGAGCACCGAGAGGAAGCCTTTACGTGCGCCGAGGATGGCGCCCGCGAGCATGACGCCGAGCGTCTGGAAGGTGATCGGCACCGCAGTGCCGCCGAGGTACAGCGCGCCGGGCAGGCCGAGGGCGGCGATGAGCGCGGCGAAGACGGCGATCTGCGCGAGATCGGTGGCGGTGCTGCGCCGCTTCGGGCCGTACGGCGAAGCCTCGTCAGTGGAAGTGGCGGCGGATGCGTCGGGCGAGGTGTGCTGCGGGGCGCTCATGGGGGTCCCTCTCGTGGTGGTTGCGGGCGTCGTGGCCCGGTCTCACGCTACGAAAGGCGGGGGAGCGGCTTCTCGACCCGGCCGTACAAGAATCGGGGGTCGAATTTGGAGCGCCGTCAGGCGGCGCGGGCCTCGAGCTCGGCCGGGGTGCCGATCGAGGGCAGCGACGCGGCATCCGCCTCGGACTCGGGCACCACCACGGGGTCGGCCCACACGACGAGCGGCGCGGGCTCCCAGCTCAGCGCGAGCGGCGCATCCTCGGCGGGCACCACGACGGCCACGGCCTCGCGCTCGTCGAGGACCGTGCGCGTCAGCTCGGCCGCGATCTGGTGCGTGAGCATCGCGTGGAAGATGCGGTCGGTGTCGTCGTCGGTGCGACGCACGAGCGCCCACGAACCGCCGGGGCCGATGAACTCCGAGAGCTTCGCGTTGAGGAGCTCGAAGAGATGCTCGCCGCGCAGGTCGGCCGCGGTCGGGCGCGGCGCAGGAGCGGCGGCGTGGGCGGCGGCTTCGGCTGCGAGCCTCGCACGGCGGCGCCAGCGGCGGAACATCGAAGGCCCCTCTCGGTGGTTCGGACCGCACGGTCAGGGTCTCGTACGGCAGTGCACTTTCAGTCTGTGCCCTCGGTTCGCGGATCACCGGTGACACGCCGCGTTCGCCGGCATGGGCGTTCGAGGCCGAAACGGAGGATGACCTCCGCGATGATGCTACTCCGTCAGCTCGGCGCGCTTCGTCTCGTCGGCGACGGTGCCGATGGCGATCGCCATGCTCGCGGCCCACGAGACCCACATCAGCGCGAGGCGCCAGTCCCTGGGCCCTGCGACGGTCGCGCGGACGACCCCGATCCCGCTGAAGATCGCACTCAACACGGCTCCGCTGAAGAGGTACTTGCGCATGTCGCCACGCTACCGGTTGGTGACGAGGGGCTGTGAGTCATCCGTGAATCTGACCGATCGTGCAGGATCTGACCGATCGGTCAAGTACCGTCGAGGCATGCCCACCGACACCCAACCGACGACACGCGTGCGCGCGGCCGACGAGCTCAAGCAGGTCGCCCTCGAGCAGTTCGCCACCGTCGGATTCGCCGGAACCTCGCTGCAGCACATCGCCGACCACGCCGGCTACTCGAAGTCGAGCGTGCTCTACCACTACGCCTCGAAGGAGGCGCTGCTCGAGGCGGCGATCGAGCCCGCCATCAGCGAGTTCGAGACCGTGCTCGACGAGTTCCTCTCCAGCCGCGACCGCGGCCGTCGCGCCAGGCTCGTCGACCGGGTCGTCGACATGCTGCTGGAGCACCGCGAGGCGGTGCACGTGTTCCTCATCCAGGGGCCGAGCCTCTCCGAGCTGCCGATCATCGCGCGCGCCAACGCCGCCGTGCGCCGCCTGGCCGCCGCCATCGGCGAGGAGCGCGAGAGCGTGGTCGACCAGGTGCGCTTCGGGATCGCCCTCGGCGGCGCTGCCTTCCTCCTCACCGCGGGTCGCACGTTCGCCGACGAGGACACGCTCCCCGCCGACGACGAGGTCCGCGACGCGCTGCACACCGTGCTCGGCGAGCTGCTCGCACCCGCCCACCGCCCCCGACCGACCGCGAACGACTGAGAGACGACCCGTGGCCCTCCTCCTCCACCGCATCGGACGCTTCGCCTTCCGGCGCGCCTGGCTCGTGCTCGCGGGCTGGGTGGTCGCCCTGGCAGCCCTCCTCGGCGCCGGCATCGGCCTCGGCGGCCAGCTCCAGGAGTCGTACGCGATCCCCGGCACCGAGTCCCAGCAGGCGATCGACCAGCTCGCCGCCGTGTTCCCCCAGACGGCCGGCGCCTCGGCGAAGGCCGTCGTCGAGGTGCCCGACGGGGCATCCGTCGAGGACCCCTCGTACACCGCCGCCATCGAGGACATGGAGGCTGCGCTCGAGGACGTCGACGGCGTCGCGAGCGTGCTCGGCCCGTTCGACGAGTACGCCGGCGACCAGGTCTCCGACGACGCCCGCACGGCCTACATCCAGGTGCAGTTCGACGGTCCGGTGACGGATGTCTCTGCGGAGTCGATCGACGCCGTGCTCGCGACCGGCGACCTCGGGCGCGACGCCGGGATGGAGGTCGCCTTCGGCGGCGAGGTGTTCCAGGACACGACCTTCGGCCTCACGATCACCGAGGCGATCGGCGTGCTCTTCGCCGGCGTCGTGCTCATCATCACGTTCGGCTCGCTGCTCGCAGCCGGCATGCCCCTGCTCACCGCCCTCGTCGGCGTCGGGGCCGCGTTCGGCGGCATCTCGGTCGTCGCCGCATTCGCGCCCGTGTCGAGCACCGCACCCATGCTCGCGGTCATGATCGGCCTCGCGGTCGGCATCGACTACGCGCTGTTCATCCTGTCCCGGCACCGAACCCAGCTCGCGCGCGGCATGGATCCGCAGGAGAGCGCGGCCGAGGCGGTCGCGACCGCCGGCGGCGCCGTCGTGTTCGCCGGCCTCACGGTCATCATCGCGCTGCTCGGCCTGCTCGTGGTCGGCATCCCGTTCCTCAGCGTCATGGGCGTCGCGGCGGCGTTCGCCGTGCTCATCGCCGTCATCGGCGCGACCACGCTGCTGCCCGCGCTGCTGGGGCTCGCGGGCAAGCGCCTGATCCCGAAGCCGAGCAGCCGCGCCTACCGTCGCGCCGTCGCCGGCGACGAGGGCGGGAAGAAGACCATGGGCCGCCGCTGGGTCGACACCGTGCTGAAGGCGCCGATCGTCTTCGTGCTGCTCGTCGTGGGCCTCCTCGGCGCCGCCGCGATCCCCGCCGCGAGCCTCGACCTCAACCTGCCCTCGGGCGCCGGCGAGGCGGGCTCGAGCCAGCGCGAGGCGTACGACATGATCGCCGACGGCTTCGGACCTGGCTACAACGGCCCGCTCGTCGTGACGGTCGACATCACGCAGACGACCGACATCATGGAGGACCTCGACGCGATCGCCGCGCGCCTCGCCGAGGTCGACGGCGTCGCCTACGTCGGCCAGGGCATGCCCAACGCGACGGTCGACACCGCGATCATCCAGGTGATCCCCGAGAGTGCGCCGAACGATCCCGAGACCAAGCAGGTCGTGCAGGAGATCCGCGCACTCGAGCCCGAGATCCAGGAGGACTTCGGCACGCCCATCGCCGTCACCGGCTACACCGCCGTGTCGATCGACATCTCGCAGCGCCTGACCGACGCGCTCGTGCCGTTCGCCCTCATCGTCGTAGGGCTGTCGATCATCCTGCTGCTCATCGTGTTCCGCTCGGTGTTCGTGCCCATCAAGGCCGCGCTCGGGTTCCTCCTCTCCGCGTTCGCCGCAATCGGCGTCTCGGTCGCCGTGTTCCAGTGGGGCTGGTTCGCCGACCTCATGCACATCGAGCCCGGCCCGATCCTCAGCTTCCTGCCGATCCTGCTCATGGCCGTGCTCTTCGGCCTCGCCATGGACTACGAGGTGTTCCTCGTCTCGGGCATGCGCGAGGAGTTCGTGAAGACGAAGGAGCCGCGCAGCTCGATCGTGCACGGGTTCCAGCACGCCGCCCGCGTCGTCACCGCCGCCGCGCTCATCATGTTCTTCGTCTTCTTCGCGTTCGTGCCCGAGGGCACGGGAGCGATCAAGGGCATCGCGTTCGCGCTCGCGATCGGCGTGGCGTTCGACGCGTTCCTCGTGCGCATGACGCTGGTGCCCGCCGCGATGGCGCTCGCCGGACGGGGCGCGTGGTGGCTGCCGAAGTGGCTCGCCCGCATCCTGCCCGACGTCGACATCGAGGGAGAGGGCCTGCGCCACCACCTCGCGGAGAGCGAGTGGGCCGAGGCGGAGGACGCCGACGTGCTCGCCGACGAACTGCTCGTCGGCGACCCGGCCGGACCGATCGGGCCGCTCTCGGTGGCCGTTCCCCGCGGCGGCGCGCTCGTCGTGCGCGGCCGTGCGAACGAGCGCCGGCTCGTCGCCGCCACGCTGGCCGGGCGGGTCACGCCCGCCGGCGGCCGGCTCGCGGTGCTCGGCGCGCCCCTTCCCACCGACGCGGGCGCCGTCATGCGACGCGTCGCCGTGGCCGATTCGTCGACGGATGCCGCGCCCGGCGTGACCGCGGGCGACGTCGTCGCCGCCCGGGTCGAGGCCACTCGCGCGTGGTACCGCCTCGACTCCAGCCGGGCCGCCGTCTCGGCCGCCCTCCGCCGCGTCGCCGAGGCGCGCACCGCGGCCGCCGACCCGCTCGCGTGGCGCACCCGCTCGCTCGATCCCGACACCCCGTTCGCGTCGCTCGACCCGCTCGACCGCACCCTCGTCGCGGTGGCCGCGGCCCTCGCCGAGCGGCCCGGAGCCGTCGTCGTCGACCTCGACGACGCCTCGGGCCCCGCTGATCGGCTCTGGCCAGCGCTCGCGCGGCTCGTGCCCGACGGCGTGGTGCTGATCGCCACCGTGCCGGCCGATGCCGACCCCATCCCCGCCGTCGACGCCTTCGCGGTCCGCGGCATCCGCTCGCTCGACCTCGATGCCGGCCTCGCCGGCGCACCCGACCTCGTCGCCCGCCCCCAGGAGGCACTCCGATGACCCGCCCCGACGCATCCGCCGTGCTCGACGGCCCGACCCCCGGGCGCCGTCGCGGCCGTCGCGCCGCCCTCATCGCCGCCGTGGTGGCCGTGCCGCTCGCGGTCGCCGGCCTCGTCGCGGGCGCGATCGGCGGCGCCGACGAGCGCCTCGACGCGATCCCCGCCATCGTCGTGAACAACGACGAGTTCGTCACCATCACGACTCCCGACGGCGAGGAGCAGCCCGTGCTCGCCGGCCGCCAGCTCGTCACCGAACTCACCGGCGACGGCGACACCGGGTTCGACTGGACCATCTCGAACGACGAGGAGGCCGCGAAGGCCCTCGCCGACGGCGACGCGTACGCGGTGCTCACGATCCCGTCGGACTTCTCGGCCTCGGTGACCTCGCTCCAGGGCGACGCGCCCACCACGGCGCAGCTCGACATCCGAACCGACGACGCGCACGGCTACCTCGCCGGCATCGTCGGCTCGACCGTCGGCGACGCGATCGCCTCGACGTTCGGCACCGCGCTCACGACGCAGTACCTCGAGGGGCTCTACGGCAACCTCATCACGGTGGGCGGCTCGCTCGGCGACGCCGCCGACGGCGCGCAGCAGCTCGCCTCGGGCGCGGACTCGCTCTCGTCGGGACTCGGCCAGCTCGCCTCGGGCGTCGGCGCCTCGGCGTCGGGCGCCTCGGAGCTCGCGGGCGGCCTCGACCAGCTCGCCGGCGGCGTCGGCTCGGCCGCCTCGGGCGCCGCGCAGGCCGCGTCGGGCGCGTACGCCTACGCCGACGGCGTCGACCAGTACACCGCGGGTGTCGACGGGCTCGCGGGCGGGCTCGGGCAGCTCGCGGCGCAGACGACGGAGCTCGGGACGCTGGGAACCGGCATCGTGGACTACACCACCGGAGTCTCCGACCTCAACACCGGCTACGGCCAGCTCGAGCCCGGGCTGCTCGCGCTCATCGATTCGAACGTCGCCGCCACGGCCGAGGCGATCGGCCAGAAGGACGCCACCTGTGCGACGGAGCCGCTTCCCGCACCGCTCCAGGGCCTCTGCGACCTGCGAAGCGGCGTCGAGGGCACTGGAGACGGGCTTTCGGTCCTCGCCACCAATGGGCCTCCCCTCGCCGCCGGCGGCGCCGGCCTCGGCACGCTCCAGGGCGGCATCGCCCAGCTCGCGGGCGGGGCATCCCAGCTCGCGGGCGGGTCCGCCCAGCTGCGGACGGGTGCCGACGGCATCGCGTCGGGCGTCGACGGCCTGGCCGGCGGTCTCGGTGAGCTCGAGTCGGGCGCGTCGGGCGCGGCATCCGGCACGACGGAGCTCGCGGGCGGCCTCACCCAGCTGCAGTCGGGCGCGCAGGCGTCGGCGGACGGCGCGTCGCAGCTCGCGGGCGGCACCGGCGAACTCGCCGACGGGCTCGCGCAGGGTGCGGAGGGCACCTCGTCGCTCGACGACATGGACGCCGCCGCGACCGCCGACGTCGTCGCGAAGCCGGTCACCTCCGAGTCGACCCGCGACAACGAGATCACCTCGATCGGACAGGTCGTCGCCATGCTGCTCGGCCCCATCGGCCTCTGGCTCGGGGCGATGGCGCTGTTCCTCATCTGGCGGCCGTTCTCACGCGAAGCGCTCGCGAGCACGGCGCCGACGGCGCGGATCGTCGCGCGGACGCTGTTCCGCGCCTCGCTCATCGGGATCGTGCAGGCCGTGGCCGTGGTGCTGCTCATGCACACGGCGCTCGGCGTCGAGTGGTCGCTGCTGCCGCAGACGTTCGCGTTCTCGGTGCTGCTCGCGCTGTCGTTCATGGCCGTGCACGCGTTCCTGCACTCGTGGCTCGGCCGGGCCGGCACGATCGTGTCGCTCGTGCTCGTGGTGCTGCAGCTGGCGGCATCCGGCGGCCTCTACCCGCTCGAGGTCGTGAGCGGCCCGTACCAGGCGATCAGTCCCTTCCTCCCGCTCACCTGGGCCGTGCAGGGCATGCAGCTCATCGTCTCCGGCGCAGGCGGATCGGGCGTCTGGGCCGCGGTCGGTGCGACCGCGCTGTTCGGCGTGCTCGGCGCGCTCGGCACCGCCTTCGTCATCGCGCGCCGTCGGGCCGTGCGCTCGCCGGGCAGGCTCGCGGTCGCGACCGCCTGATCGGATGCTGCGCCGGCGCGCTCGTACGTGGGCCACGCCGGCGCGGCATCCGATCGACGCGGCTCGAGCGTCACGGCGTCGCAGTCCATGCGGCGCGGATCCCATCCGGGGGCGTAGGCCTTGAGGTTCCGGCCGGCGGCGCGCCACGGGAACATGTTCTCCACGGTGATCTCGACGCCGTGCCGTGACGAGGTCTCGCGCACGATGTCGAGGAAGCGCTCCGCGTACTCCGCCTGCCAGCGGAACGGCGGATGCACGACGACCGTGCGGGCGCCGAGGGCCGTGGCGAGCTCGGCCGTGCGGGTGAGCTTCACGCCGGGGTCGCGGCCCCACACGAAGTGCGTGAGCAGCAGCACGGGCGCATGCACCGACAGGATCAGGGCACGCAGTCTCGTCCCGCGACCCGGCGGCGGGGAGGGCGCCGAGGGCGGCTGTTAGCCTGAACGGAGCGCCGAGGAGGGACATCCGCCGACATGCACGCCCCTGAACCGACACGCGACGACCTCTACGTCGACCACGTCTACGACATGATCGTCGTGTCGAACCGGCTCCCCGTCGACTACGAGGAGGGGCCCGACGGGCAGATCCGCTGGAAGAGCTCGCCCGGCGGTCTCGTGACCGCCCTCGAACCGGTGATGCGGGCCGCCGACGGCGCATGGATCGGCTGGACCGGCGTGGCCGACCGCGAGCTCGACCCGTTCGAGCACGACGGCATCTCGATCATCCCCGTGCCCCTGTCGTCGCGCGAGCTCGAGGAGTACTACGAGGGCTTCTCCAACGACACGCTGTGGCCGCTCTACCACGACGTGATCGCGCCGCCGTCGTTCCACCGCGAGTGGTGGGAGGCGTACGTGCGGGTCAACCGGCGGTTCGCCGAGGCCGCGGCACGCGCGGCATCCGACGGCGCGGTCGTCTGGGTGCAGGACTACCAGTTGCAGCTCGTGCCGCGGATGCTGCGCGAGAGCCGCCCCGACCTGGTGATCGGGTTCTTCAACCACATCCCGTTCCCGGCCTACGGCATCTACTCGCAGCTGCCCTGGCGCCGCCAGGTGCTCGACGGACTGCTCGGCGCCGACGTCATCGGCTTCCAGCGGGCCGCCGACGCCGGCAACTTCTCGCGGGCCGTGCGCCGCCTCTTCGGCTACTCCACCCGTGGCACCGTCATCGACGTGCCCGACGCCGACGGCGGGAGCCGGCGGGTGGTCGCGCGGCACTTCCCGATCTCGATCGACGCGGCCGGGTTCGAGGAGATCGCCCGCCGGCCCGAGGTGCAGGCACGCTCCCGCGAGATCCGCGAGAGCCTCGGCAACCCCGAGACGATCATGCTGGGCGTCGACCGGCTCGACTACACCAAGGGCATCCGGCACCGCATGAAGGCGTTCGGCGAACTCCTGCGCGACGGCCGGCTGGAGGTCGAGGACGCCACGCTCGTGCAGGTCGCGAGCCCCTCGCGCGAGCGCGTCGAGACCTACCGGCAGCTGCGCGACGAGATCGAGCTCGCCGTCGGACGCCTCAACGGCGACTACTCGACGCTCGGCCACCAGGCGATCGCCTACCTGCACCACGGCTACCCGCGCGAGGAGATGGTGGCGCTCTACCTCGCCGCCGACGTCATGCTCGTGACCGCCCTCCGCGACGGCATGAACCTCGTCGCCAAGGAGTACGTCGCCTGCCGCTTCGACGAGGACGGGGTGCTGCTGCTCAGCGAGTTCACCGGGGCATCCGACGAGCTGCGGCAGGCCGTGCTCGTGAACCCGCACGACATCGAGGGCCTGAAGGACGCCATGGTCGAGGCGATCCGGATGCCGCGGCGCGAGCGCGCCCGCCGCATGCGCGCCCTGCGCAAGCGCGTCCGCGACAACGACGTGGCGAACTGGTCGCGCAGCTTCCTCGAGACACTCACCGGCGCCGGGATCATCGCACCCGGCGTGCCCGACCCGCTCATGGCCGCGATCACCCGGCTCGCCGCCACCGAGCGCCTCCTCGTCGCGCTCGACTTCGACGGCACGCTTGCGCCGATCGTCGAACGCCCGGAGGACGCCCGGGCCACCGAGCGCGCCCGTGCGGCGATCGAGCGCCTTGCGGGTGTCGATGACACCCGCGTCGCGATCGTGTCGGGCCGGGCGCTCGACAGCCTCGGCGAGGTCGCGAGCCCGCCCACGGGCACGCTCCTCAGCGGCTCGCACGGCGTCGAGCTGAAGCTCGACACCGGTCCGATCCAGATCGACCTGCGCGACACCGAGCTCGAGAAGCTCGACCGGCTGACCGAGATCGTCGAGGGCGTCGCCGACAGCACCCCGGGCGCCTTCATCGAGCGCAAGCCGGCCGGGCTCGCGCTGCACACCCGGCGCCTGAAGGGACCTGAGGGCAGCGCGCTCCAGCAGGACGCCCGCGACCAGGTCGCCGCGGAGCTCCTCGGCATCACGGTGCGCACCGGCAAGGCCGTGCTGGAGTTCGCCGTGCGGGCCAGCGACAAGGGGGAGTCCCTCACCAGGCTGCGCCAGCACGTCGGCGCGACGGCCGTCATCTACGTGGGCGACGACGTCACCGACGAGGACGCGTTCGCGACGCTCGACGCCGGCGACGTGGGCGTGAAGGTCGGCCAGGGCAAGTCGATCGCGACCTACCGCGTGCGCAGTCCCGAAGACGTCGCGGAGCTGCTCGAGCAGCTCGCCGATGCGCGTGACGCGGCGCGCCAGGGCGACGCGCGCTGGCCATAGACTCGAATGCATGTCGCAGTTCGACCCCAAGCCGCGTAGTCGCACCGTCACCGACGGCATCGAAGCCATGACCAGCCGCGGGATGCTGCGCGCCGTCGGCATGGGCGATGCGGACTGGGACAAGCCGCAGATCGGCATCGCGAGCTCGTGGAACGAGATCACCCCCTGCAACCTGTCGCTCGCGCGGCTCGCGCAGGCGGCGAAGGAGGGCGTGCACGGCGGCGGCGGGTACCCGCTGCAGTTCGGCACCGTCTCGGTGTCCGACGGCATCTCGATGGGCCACGAGGGGATGCACTTCTCGCTCGTCTCGCGCGAGGTCATCGCCGACTCGGTCGAGGTCGTGATGCAGGCCGAGCGGCTCGACGGCTCGGTGCTCCTCGCGGGCTGCGACAAGTCGATCCCCGGCATGCTCATGGCGGCCGCGCGACTCGACCTCGCCTCCGTCTTCCTCTACGCCGGCTCGATCGCCCCGGGCTGGGTGCGCCTGTCCGACGGCACCGAGAAGGACATCACGATCATCGACTCGTTCGAGGCCGTCGGCGCCGTGCGGGCGGGCACGATGAGCGAAGCCGACGCGAAGCGCATCGAGTGCGCGTTCGCGCCCGGCGAGGGCGCCTGCGGCGGCATGTACACCGCCAACACCATGGCGTCGGTCGCGGAGGCGCTCGGCCTCTCGCTCCCGGGTTCGGCGTCACCGGCAGCCGCCGACCGCCGTCGCGACTACTACGCCCACCGTTCGGGCGAGGCCGTGGTGAACCTCCTGAACCACGGCATCACGGCTCGCCAGATCCTCACCAAGCAGGCGTTCGAGAACGCCATCGCGGTCGGCATGGCCCTCGGCGGCTCCACGAACATCGTGCTGCACCTGCTCGCGATCGCGCGCGAGGCCGATGTCGAGCTCACCCTCGACGACTTCAACCGCATCGGCTCGAAGGTGCCGCACATCGGCGACCTCAAGCCGTTCGGCCGCTTCGTCATGAACGACGTCGACCGCCGCGGCGGCCTGCCCGTGCTCATGAAGGCGCTGCTCGACGCCGGCCTCATGCACGGCGACGCCCTCACGGTCACCGGCAAGACGCTCGCGGAGAACCTCGCCGAGATGGACATCCCGCCGCTCGACGGCGAGGTGCTGCGCACGCTCGACAACCCGATCCACGAGACCGGCGGGCTCACGATCCTGCACGGCTCGCTCGCGCCTGAGGGCGCCGTGGTGAAGACCGCGGGCTTCGACGCCGCGACGTTCGAGGGCCCCGCGCGGGTGTTCGAGCGGGAGCGCGCGGCGATGGACGCGCTGACCGCCGGCGAGATCAAGCACGGCGACGTCGTCGTCATCCGCTACGAGGGCCCCAAGGGCGGGCCGGGCATGCGCGAGATGCTCGCCATCACGGCCGCCATCAAGGGCGCTGGGCTCGGAAAAGATGTACTACTCTTGACGGACGGTCGATTCTCCGGCGGCACAACCGGCCTGTGCATCGGCCACATAGCACCCGAAGCGGTGGACGCAGGTCCCATCGCCTTCGTGCGCGATGGTGATCTGATACGGGTCGATATCGCAGCTCGTTCCATCGACCTACTGGTCGACGATGCCGAGCTGGCTGCCCGCCGTGAAGGCTGGGCTCCGCTTCCTCCGCGCTATACCCGTGGCGTCCTCGCGAAGTACTCGAAGCTCGTGCGCTCCGCCGCCGAAGGCGCCACGACAGGCTGAGTGCTGCGCCTCCCCGCATTTCCACCGTCCACCAGAACAGGAATCGAATGACCACGGAATCGACCCCCGTGCCTTCGCCCGCCCCCGTGCCGCCCGGCGCGCCAGTGGAGATCACCGGCGCCGAGGCGGTCGTCCGCTCGCTCGAGATGCTCGGCATCACCGACGTCTTCGGGCTGCCGGGCGGTGCGATCCTCCCCGTCTACGACCCGCTGCTCGACAGCCGCAAGCTCCGCCACATCCTCGTCCGGCACGAGCAGGGCGCCGGCCACGCGGCCGAGGGCTACGCCTCGTCGTCGGGCAGGATCGGCGTCGCGATCGCGACGTCGGGCCCCGGCGCGACGAACCTCGTCACCGCCATCGCCGACGCGCACATGGACTCCGTGCCGCTGCTCGCGATCACCGGCCAGGTGTTCTCGAACCTCATGGGCACGGATGCCTTCCAGGAGGCCGACATCGTCGGCATCACGATGCCCGTCACCAAGCACTCCTTCCTCGTGAAGCGCGCCGAGGACATCCCCGCGACCATCGCGGCGGCGTACCACATCGCGACGACCGGACGCCCCGGTCCCGTGCTCGTCGACATCACGAAGGACGCGCAGCAGCAGCTCGCGCCCTTCCGCTGGCCGCCGAAGGTCGAGCTGCCCGGCTACCGCCCGATCACCAAGGCGCACGGCAAGCAGGTCGCCGCGGCGGCGCAGCTCCTCGCCGAGTCGAAGCGCCCCGTGCTCTACGTGGGCGGCGGCGTCATCCGCTCGGAGGCGTCGGCCGAGCTACTCGAGCTCGCCGAGACCACCAAGGCACCCGTCGTGACGACGCTCATGGCGCGCGGCGCGTTCCCCGACTCGCACGACCAGCACCTCGGCATGCCCGGCATGCACGGCACCGTTCCGGCCGTGCTCGCCCTGCAGGAGGCCGACCTGCTCGTCGCGCTCGGTGCTCGCTTCGACGATCGGGTGACCGGCAAGGCGGCGCTCTTCGCCCCCAACGCCAAGATCGTGCACGTCGACATCGACCCCGCCGAGATCTCGAAGATCCGCACGGCCGACGTGCCGATCGTGGGCGACCTCAAGGAGGTCCTCGTCGACCTCACCGCCGCCTACCGCGACGCCACCGCGGCGAGCGAGCCCGACCTCGACGAGTGGTGGGCCACGCTCAACGGGCTCCGCTCGGAGTTCCCGCTCGGCTACGTCCCGACCTCCGACGGCCTGCTCTCGCCGCAGTTCGTGATCCAGCGCATCGGCGAGCTCACCGGCCCCGAGGGCGTCTACGCCGCCGGCGTGGGCCAGCATCAGATGTGGGCGGCGCAGTTCATCAAGTACGAGCGTCCGAACTCGTGGCTGAACTCGGGCGGCGCCGGCACCATGGGCTACGCGGTCCCCGCTGCCATGGGCGCCAAGGTCGCCCAGCCCGACCGGGTCGTGTGGGCGATCGACGGCGACGGCTGCTTCCAGATGACGAACCAGGAGCTCGCGACCTGCACCCTGAACGACATCCCGATCAAGGTCGCGGTCATCAACAACTCCTCGCTCGGCATGGTGCGCCAGTGGCAGACGCTGTTCTACGACGGCCGCTACTCGAACACCGACCTGAACACGGGCCACGACACCGTGCGCGTGCCCGACTTCGTGACGCTCGCCGAGGCCTACGGCGCGCTCGGCATCCGGGTCACGAAGGAGGAGGAGGTGGACGCGGCCATCAAGCTCGCGCTCGAGACGAACGACCGCCCCGTCGTCATCGACTTCGTCGTCTCGGCCGACGCCATGGTGTGGCCGATGGTGCCGCAGGGCGTGTCGAACAGCTACGTGCAGTACGCCCGCGACCACTCGCCGGCGTTCAGCGAGGAGGAGGACTGATCATGTCGACCCACGTGCTCTCCCTCCTCGTCGAGGACAAGCCCGGCCTGCTGACCCGCGTCGCGGGGCTCTTCGCGCGACGCGGCTTCAACATCGAGTCCCTCGCGGTGGGCCACTCCGAGATCGACGGGCTCTCCCGCATCACGGTCGTGGTCGACGTCGAGGAGCTGCCCCTCGAGCAGGTGACCAAGCAGCTGAACAAGCTCATCAACGTCATCAAGATCGTGGAGCTCGACCCGGCGCAGTCGGTGCAGCGCGAGCACCTGCTCATCAAGGTGCGCGTCGACAACGCGACCCGCTCGCAGGTGCTCGAGGCGGTGAACCTCTTCCGCGCCCGCGTCGTCGACGTGTCGACCGACGCACTGGTGATCGAGGTCACCGGCGACTCCGGCAAGACCACCGCGTTCCTCAAGGTGCTCGAGCCCTACGGCATCAAGGAGATCGCCCAGTCGGGCCTCCTCGCGATCGGCCGCGGCGGCAAGTCCATCACCGAGCGCGTCTTCAAGAACTGACACGACGGATGCCGCGGCGAGGCGCCGCGGCATCCGCCACCTGAACCCATCACAAGGAGAAATGAACAGCATGGCTGAGATCTACTACGACAAGGACGCCGACCTCTCGCTCATCCAGGCGAAGAAGGTCGCCGTCATCGGCTACGGCTCGCAGGGCCACGCGCACGCGCAGAACCTCCGCGACTCGGGCGTCCAGGTCGTCATCGGCCTCAAGGACGACTCGAAGTCGAAGCCCAAGGCCGAGGAGGCGGGCTTCGAGGTGAAGAGCGTCGCGGATGCCGCGGCCTGGGCCGACGTCGTCGTCATCCTCGCTCCCGACCAGTTCCAGCGCCACATCTACGCCGAGTCGGTGAAGGACCAGCTCGCCGCGGGCGACACCCTCGTCTTCGGCCACGGCTTCAACGTGCGCTTCGGCTACATCCAGGCGCCCGAGGGCGTCGACGTGATCCTCGTGGCGCCGAAGGCGCCGGGTCACACGGTGCGTCGCGAGTTCGTCGCCGGTCGCGGCATCCCCGACATCATCGCGGTCGAGCAGGATGCCTCGGGCACCGCGTGGGACCTCGCGAAGTCGTACGCCAAGGCCATCGGCGGCACCCGCGCCGGCGTCATCAAGACGACCTTCACCGAGGAGACCGAGACCGACCTGTTCGGCGAGCAGTCCGTGCTCTGCGGCGGCGTGTCGCAGCTCGTGCAGTACGGGTTCGAGACCCTCACCGAGGCCGGCTACCAGCCCGAGATCGCCTACTTCGAGGTGCTCCACGAGCTCAAGCTGATCGTCGACCTCATGTGGGAGGGCGGCATCTCCAAGCAGCGCTGGTCGGTCTCCGACACGGCCGAGTACGGCGACTACGTCTCGGGCCCGCGCGTCATCGACCCGCGCGTCAAGGAGAACATGCAGGCGGTGCTCGCCGACATCCAGTCGGGTGCGTTCGCCAAGCGCTTCATCGACGACCAGGACAACGGCGCCAAGGAGTTCCTCGAGCTCCGCGCGAAGGGCGAGGGGCACCCCATCGAGACCACCGGTCGCGAGCTCCGCAAGCTCTTCTCGTGGACCCAGGTCGACGAGGACGACTACGTGGACGGCGAGGTCGCTCGCTGACGCGAGCGGACCTGCCGCCCTCTCCGTCAACGGTGCTCATGCCGCGCCGCCCTTCGGCCGGCGCTGACGGCGAGGTCGCTCGCTGACGCGAGCGGACCTGCCGCCCTCTCCGTCAACGGTGCTCATGCCGCGCCGCCCTTCGGCCGGCGCTGACGGCGAGGTCGCTCGCTGACGCGAGCGGACCTGCCGCCCTCTCCGTCAACGGTGCTCATGCCGCGCCGCCCTTCGGCCGGCGCTGACGGCGAGGTCGCTCGCTGACGCGAGCGGACCGGCTCGACTGAGTTCACCCGCACGGCGGGGTCGGCTTCGGCCGGCCCCGCCGTCGGTGTCGAGGGACCCTCACCTCATGCGCGAATGAGCAGGCCCGACCCCCTTGTCAGGGGGGTTCGCGGCGTGATCGCATGTGGTCCCATGACCCGAACTCCACACACCCACCCTGAACCCACTCCACGCTGGTGTTCCTGCGCCGCACCCGACGACGAGGTCGAGACGACGACGTCCGGCCTCTCCCGGCGCAACCTGCTGGTCGGCGCCTCCGCGGCCGGCGTCCTGGCGGCCGCCGGCTGGCCGGGAGCCGCCCAGGCCGCGCCCGGCGATGACTCCGTGACCATCACGATCATGGGCACGTCCGACCTGCACGCCAACGCCGTGAACTGGGACTACTACAAGGACGCCGCCTACAGCGACAGCGCCGGCAACGCCATCGGCCTCGCTCGCGTGTCGAGCGTCGTGAACCACGTCCGTGCCGAGCGCGGGCGGGAGCACACGCTGCTCTTCGACGCCGGCGACACCATCCAGGGATCGCCGCTGGGGTTCTACTACGCGCTGGTCGACCCGGTGACCGAATCGGGTGCCGTGCACCCGATCGCGGCGCAGATGAACGCGATCGGCTACGACGCCGTCGCGCTCGGCAACCACGAGTTCAACTACGGCCTCGACTTCCTCGACTACTGGATCGACCAGATGGACGCCGACGTGCTCGCCGCGAACGCCGTGCACGCCGGCACGAAGGTGCCCGCCTACACCCCGTACGTGATCAAGACGATGAAGGTGCCGGGTCGCCCGCCGATCCGCGTCGGCGTGCTCGGCCTCACCAACCCAGGCGTCGTGATCTGGGACAAGGCCAACGTCAGCGGAAGGATCGAGGTGCAGGACCTCGTCGAGACCGCAGCGCGTTGGGTGCCCGTCATGCGCCGCGCCGGCGCCCACGTCGTGGTCGTGAGCGCCCACTCGGGCGACAACGGCCGCTCGTCGTACACCGGCGACCTCCCGGTCGAGAACGCGGCCGCGCTCGTGGCCGAGCAGGTGCCCGGCATCGACGCGATCCTGTTCGGCCACGCGCACGTCGACGTGCCGCAGCGGATCGTGAAGAACCTCGCGACCGGCCGCGACGTGGTGCTCAGCGAGCCGAAGAACTGGGGCCAGCGCCTCAGCGTCTTCGACCTGACCGTCGAGTACGCGAAGGGCAAGTGGTCGGTCACGTCGGGTTCGTCGACCACGGTGAACACGAACGCCGTCGTCGACGATCCGGCTCTCGTCGCCGTGGTGCGCGCCCAGCACGACGCCGTGGTGAGCTACGTCAACACGCCCGTGGCGGTGTCGACCGAGGCGATGTCGGCGGCGGAGGCGTGCTGGAAGGACACGGCGATCCTCGACTACGTCAATGCCGTGCAGACGGCGACCGTCGCGGCCGCCGTGGCGGGCACGCCCGAGGCGGCGCTTCCGATCGTGTCGATCGCGGCGCCCTTCAACCGTGCGGCGACCTTCCCGGCCGGACAGGTGACCATCAAGGACGTCGCGGGGTTGTACATCTACGACAACACCCTCCTCGCCTCGATCCTCACCGGCGCCGAGATCAAGGACTACCTCGAGTACTCGGCGAAGTACTTCGCCGTGGTGGCGCCCGATGCCCCGGTCGCACCGGCGACGTGGACGAATGCGGGGAACACGCCCGATTACAACTACGACCAGTTCTCGGGCGTCGAGTACGGCGTGGACATCTCGCAGCCGGTCGGCTCGCGCATCGTCGGCCTCTCGTTCGAGGGCGCTCCGGTCGCGGCCGACCAGCAGTTCCTCGTCGCCGTCAACAATTACCGGCAGTCGGGCGGCGGCGGGTTCCCGCACATCCAGGGTGCGCCGGTCGTCTACAACGCCCAGGTCGCGATCCGCGAGGCCATCGTCTCGTACGCGTCGGCGGCGGGCGCGATCGATCCGGCGGACTTCCACGTCGAGAACTGGCAGCTCGTGCGGAACGGAACACCCGTGTTCTGACCCTTCCGACGGGGACCGCCGACGGCGGGGTCGGCTTCGGCCGGCTCCGCCGTCCGCATACCGTCGAATGGGTGCATACCTCGCGCATACCTCCCGGGAGACGGCCGCATACCGCGGCATCCGATGGTGGAGGCATGAACACCACCACCGCATTCACCCGCCTCACCGCCGCCGCGGCCGCCGCCGCTCTCGCGGTGACCGTCGTCGGATCCGCCAGCGCCGCGAGCGCCGCCGAGGCCGACTCCCGCGCCGGCCAGATCGTCCGGCCCATCACCACGCCCGCCATGCATCGCGAGCTCGTGCGCGAGTCTGCGCTCCGCTACGTGAACGAGCTCGAGGTCCGTGCGCACATGGCGCAGGGGACCGCCACGAAGACGGTTGCAATGCACAGCGAGCTCGTGCGCGAGTCCGCGCTCCGCTACGTGAACGAGCTCGAGGTCCGTGCCCACATGGCGGAGGACGAGGTCGTCGAGACGACCGCCGCTGCGCCCGTCCACGACGACCTGAGCCCCCTCGACGGTCGTTGACCCACCCCGGTCGCGGCGATCGCGACCACCACCAACACCCCGGCGGGGTCGGCTCAGGCCGGCCCCGCCTTCGCATGCGCGCGTGATCAGTCGAACCCGCAGGTGCTCTGCGGATCGCCCAGGTCCCCGAGGTACGTGCTCCACTCGTCCTCGGTGAGGTCCCGGCCGGCGAGCTGGCAGGCGAACCCGAACTGGTGCTCGGGGTCGAGGTCCCAGAGCATGACGCCGCCAGGCATCGACACGGCCATCTCGCGGCCGTCAGGGCGGAGCACGGCCACGCCGACCGTACGCCCGTCGGTGCGGAGGGGGTCGCCGATCCGGGTGCCCGAGGGTGTGTCGTAGAGCAGCGCCGTGCCATCGGCCGCCATGACGAGCAGCATCCGTGCGTCGCGGCTCAGCGACGGCGCCTGGAGTCCTCCCGCGGCACCGGCGATGGTCCCCACCCTCGCGATCGGCTCCGTCTCGTAGCGTCCGATGCGGTTGTTCTCGAGGGCGATCAGGTCGCCGTCTTCGAGCAGCACGTGCTCGTCGAACGATGTCGCCTCGTCGTACAGGACTCGATCCTCCCCGCTGTCCACGATCGACAGGCGGAGCCGGAGCTGCTCGCTCGTGAGTCCCTCGGTCGGCGACCGTGAGTACGTGTTCTCCTGGTAGCTGACGGCGATGCGTTCGCCGTCTGGCGAGGCCGAGAGCCACCGGGCCCAGCCATCCACCGGCCAGGAGTCGTCGGCGGCCTCGGCTGTCTCCGGATCGAAGGCCTGGATCCGTCCGTCCGTGCGTATCGCCTGGAGCAGCTCGCCGTCGCCGCTCGGGAAGAACCGCGCCACGTTCCACTTCGACTCGCCGACCTGGTCCCAGGACTCGGTGTCGAGGAATCGGAACTGCCCGGTGTCAGCACTCTCCGCGATGAGGCGCCCATCGGCCCATACGACGTCGGTGACGGGACCCGTGAATCGATACTCGACCTCGCCCGTCGCCGTGTCCTGCACGACGGCGCCCTCGAACGCGGTGCTGGTGACGACGGCCTGCGGGGCGACGACCAGCGCGCTGCCGTCCGTGGAGTACGGACCGACCACCATCTGCCCCGGCGCGAGCATGCGGTGCCCGAGGCCCTCGCCATCGAGCTGCCAGTGCGAGACCAGCGGGTGGCTGCCGCTGATCGCGAGCAGGGTCGCGTCACCGACGACGTCCATCGGCCCGACCTCGCCGTACAGTGGGCCGAGCTCCTCCGCTGGCAGCGGTGCGCCATCGACCAGCGAGTACGCGCTGATCAGCCCGAATCGGCTGCCGCAGTATGCGCGCTGCAACTCCTCCGCCACGGCGAGCCAGTTGCACGGGGCAAGGTATGGCCGGGCGATGTCGGTGGACCATCGCACTTGGCCATCATCGGGGTCGAAGGCGACCAGGTGCCGGTCGCCGGAAGCCACGACGAGCCCCGAGGGCGCGACGGCCATGGCGACGTGCGCCGAGCTCTCGGGCATGATCAGGCTGCCGGTGATGCTCGCCGAGCTCGCGTCGATCACGTCCACTCGGTCATCGAGACGCCCGACGAGCAGCCGGTTCCGGTCGTCGAACACGATCGCTGCAGCGAACGTCTCGCGGTCGAGGTCGACGGTCGTCTCACCGCCGACCGTGGACATGCTCCCGTCCGCGGTTGCCAGGAGCGTGACAGCCCCGTGACGCGAGTCCGCGATCGCGATGATCGAACCGTCGGCATCGACCGCGAGCGCGCCCGCCCCGACGGGAATGAGCTCCGGTCCGAAGATGCGC
Organism: Agromyces mariniharenae; assembly: GCF_008122505.1. NCBI lineage: Bacteria > Bacillati > Actinomycetota > Actinomycetes > Micrococcales > Microbacteriaceae > Agromyces > Agromyces mariniharenae. The sequence continues at coordinate 437,775 of NZ_VSSB01000002.1, forward strand.
CGTCCGGCTTCGAGGTCGAATGCCACGACCTCCGACTGCGTCGAAGTGCCGTAGGGGGCGGGCCCGGCCAGCTGGGTGCGTACCGACCAGATGACGGCGGCCACGCGTCCGTCGGCACTCACCTCGACGAGTGGTGCCGGTTTCGGCGGGCCGGGCACGTACCCCAGGTCGAGCTCGCGGACCACGTCGCCCGTCTCGGCGTCGCGGACGGCGGCCTCGCCAGCGGTGTTCACCACCACGACCTGGCCGGTGCCCGGGACCACGCTCCCGTACGTGTTCCCGTCGTCGGCCAGGATCGTGTTCCCGAGGAACCCGCCGGCGCCCTGCAGCACGCCCATGAGTCCGGAGCGCGTGCGCGGATCGTCGGGCCAGCGCCGGTAGGCCTCCGCGGCGAGCAGCGCGGACACGTCGCGCTCCGACGATCGCAGCGCGAGCGCCGTGCCGACGAGGGCCTCGATCGCGGCGCTGTCGCGCTGCGCGCTCGCCTCCTGCGACGAGCCGACGGCGACCGATCCGGCGCCGACGAGCAGGACGATGAGACCCGCGGCGACGCCGAGCAGCACGCGCAGACGCCGGTTCTGGCGGCGGTCCCGGACTGCGCGCTCGGCGAGCTGCTCCTGCTCGGCCGTCGCGCGGGCGGCCGAGGCGTCGAGGAAGGCCGACTCGACGTCGGTCAGGTCCGCCGGCGAGGCGTCGCGCCACTCGAGCGCGGCCTGCAGTCGCACGCCCCGGTAGAGGTCGTCGTCGGGGCGGTCGGCGGCGTTCCACGCCTCGGCCGCGGCGGCGACGGCCGTGAGCATGCGCGTGCTCTCGGCGTCCTCCTCGAGCCAGGACTGCAGCCGTGGCCACGCGGTCGCGAGCGACTCGTGGGCCACCTCGACCGATTCGGCCTCGGTGCTCACGAGCCGCGAGCGGGCGAGCATCGTCAGCACCTCGTCGCGCGCGGCATCCGTTCGCAGCGGCTTCGACGACACCCGGCGACGCACCGGGCTGCCGTCGGGGGCGAGGGCCATGAGCCGGAGCAGGAGGGAGCGGCACACCGCCCGCTGGTCGGCGCTCATCGACTGGTAGAGGCGGTCGGCGGACTGGGCGATCGCGCCCGAGATGCCACCGGATGCCTCGTATCCGGCGACCGTCATCGTCGCGCCCTCCCGCCGGAGCCAGGTCTCGACGAGGGCATGCGAGAGGTGGGGAAGCGCGCCGGTCTCGCCCGCGGCATCCCGCAGGATGACCTCGACCAGGCCGGGTTCGAGCCGGAGTCCGGCCCGTCTCGCCGGCTGTTCGATGGCTGCGCGGAGGGCATCGGGCGTCATCGGCCCGAGCAGGTGCACGCGCTCCGCGACGAGCGGCGCGAGGTCGGGGTGCGCAGCGCAGTCGTCGAGGAAGTCCGAACGCACGACGAGGATGACCGTCGTCTCGATCACGACGGCGTCGAAGATGGCTCGCGCGGCGGCGTCCACGTCGGCCTCACCGGCGTGGAAGACCTCCTCGAACTGGTCGATGACGACGACATCAGCGCGACGCGCGCCCATGGCGGCGTCGCGAATGCGGATGTCGAGGTCGCGCTCGGGCGTGAGGATCGCGACCCGGTCGCCGCGTCGTTGCAGGGCGGGCACGATGCCGGCCCGGACGAGCGACGACTTGCCGCTGCCCGAGGCGCCCGACACGGCGAGGAAGCTCGAGCGTGCGAGACGGGCGAGGGCCGCGGCGATGTCGGCCTCGCGACCGAAGAACTCGTCCTCGTCGTCGACGCCGAACGGCTGCAGGCCGCGGTACGGACACGCTGCACTCGGCGCCGACGGGGCCGTCTCGAGGTCGAGCGCGTCGTCGTGACGGAGGATCCCGAGCTCGAGCTGGGTCAGTTCGGCGCCTGGCTCGGCGCCGAGCTCGTCCGCCAGTCGCTCCCGGGCCGTCCGGATGGCAGCGAGCGCGTCTGCCTGGCGACCGCTCCGATAGAGGGCGGTGGCGAGGAGCACCCAGCGGCGCTCCCTGAGCGGCGCCTCCCGCACGAGCTGCTCGCCGTCGCCGATAGCGGCCGCATGCGCGCCCGTGCGGAGCCGGCCGTCGAGACGCACCTCCTCGAGCTCCATCCGCACCTCGTCGAGCCGCTCCGATTCGACGATCGCCGGGGGCCACGATGCGAGGTCGGAATAGGGGGCTCCGCGCCAGAGCGCGAGGGCCCGATCGGCGGCGTCGACGGCACGCGCGGGGTCGTCGTCGAGGTGCTCCCGCGCGGATGCCGCGAGGCGCTCGAAACGCTCGACGTCGACGCTCTCGGGGTCGATCCGCAGCACGTACGCACCTGGTGCGGTCTCGATCGCGTGATGCCCGATCGCGTTGCGCACGCGGCCGACCGACGCCTGCAGCTGCTTCGGCCACGTGCCAGGGAGCTCGTCGCCCCAGAGCGCCTCGGCGAGCTCATCCGTCGTCACCTGTCGACCGGCCCGAAGCACCAGTGCCGACAGCACGGTCCGCTCCCGCGGACTGAGCGAGACCCCCTCGACGGTGAGGGGGCCGAAGACTCCCACGCCCATGCTCCGCATTGTTCGCCGTCCGACGGCGCCCGTCAACGACGAACGCATACCGTGCATACCGGTTGCATACCGATCCGGGGTCGGTCGCATACCCCGTCGGTGGAGCGTGGGAGGCATGAACACCGCAACCGCTTCGCTCCGACTCGTCGTCGCGGCATCCGTGGTCGCATTCGCCACGTGCCTCGCGGGATGCGCGGCGCCCTCACCGACCGCAGGGTCGCGCGCCCTTCTGCTCCCACCGCACGTCGACGCGGCGATGCACGACGCGCTCGTGCACCAGGCAGCCGACCGCTACGTGATCGAGCTGCTCGTCCGCGCACGCCTGGCCGACGAGGCGGTGGCATCGCGGGGTCGGGTCATCACCCGCGTGCACGGGCGCTGAGTCGAGCGCGTTCAGGCGGGCGCGTTCCCCCAGAACGGCCCGACGAGCCCGACGCTCGCGAAGTACGCGTGGGCCTCCTTCGGCTCGCGGCGCTGGTAGGGCGTGTCGAGCCGGCCGGCGTACCAGCCCGATGCGAGCCGCCACAGCGTCGCGAGGTCGAACACCGCGCCGCGCTCGTTGCCGGTCTCGGCGAGCCACCGATCCAGGCACGCCTCGTCGCAGAAGATCCGCTGGTGCTCGCACGTGTGGATGACGTCGTCCCACACGTGCGCCATCGGCGTGAGGAAATGAGCGATCTGCGTCCCCTCGGGCGGGCCCTCGCGCGTCACCGTCCACGAGTGCGCGGTACCGCACGCCGGGCAGGTCGTCGCGACGAGCGCCGACGGCTCGCCGGGCACGAGGTTCGGGATCGCGAACCCGTCCCAGGCGCACCCGCCCCACCACAGGGTGTGGTCGCCCATGACCGAGAACGCGAAGTTGCGGGTCGCGAACGGGTGGGCGAGCACGATCTGGTGGTCGTCGTCGAACACCAAGTGGCGGGATGCCGCGAGCTCCTCCATCGCCTCGGCGAGCTCGGCTGCGGTGAACCCGGTCTCCTCGACGAGCTCGGCCTCCGTCGGCAGTCGGCCGGTGCCGGCGAGGCTCGAGTAGATCGCCAGGCGCACGGTCTCGTTGCGGTCGGTCATGACACGAGTGTGCTCCCCATCGGCGGCACGGGCCAGTGCAGGCCGCGGCGGGCCGTCGCTCGATAGGGTGACGAGGTGCCACGAATCCTCCCCGTCGAGATCGCCGTCCAGGATGCCGCGGGGGTCCGCATCGCACTTCGCGAGGGCGCCGCGCGCGTCGAGCTGTGCCAGGCGCTCGGCCTCGGCGGGCTCACGCCGTCGACGGGGCTCGTCGAGTCCGCGGTCGAGATGGCGCGTGCGGCATCCGCTCTCGGATACGTGCATGTGCTGGTCCGCCCCCGCGGCGGAGGGTTCGTGTACGACGCCGACGAGGTCGACGTGACCATCCGCGACATCCGATCCATGCGTTCGCTCGGAGCCGACGGCGTCGTCGTGGGCGCGTTGACGGACGCCGGCGAGTTGGATCTCGACCTGCTGCGCCGGTTCGTCGACGCGGCCGAGGGCATCGACGTCACGGTGCACCGGGCGGTGGATGCCGCGGCCGACCCGCTTTCCGCGGTGACCTCGCTCGCGGGGCTGCCGGTGCGCCGCGTGCTCACGTCGGGTGGCGCGGCCGACTGCCGTGCCGGACGAGGGACCCTCGCGCGCATGGCGGCGGAGCTCGGAGGAGCCGTGGAGCTCATGGCCGGCGGCGGCGTCGTCGTCGACGACATCGTGGCGCTCGCCGAGGCGGGGGTCGACGCCGTGCACCTGTCGGCACGCAGCCGCGTGGATCGGGGCGGCCCGAGCGGCCCGGGCGGTGGCGAGGTCGGCTACGACACGACGGATGCCGCGATCGTCCGCGCGGCGGTCGACGCTGCCGCTGCGACGGCGCGATGACGGCGACCGATCAGCCGCCGTCCGTCGAGGATGCCGGGGCGAAGCGGCCGGAGGAGGCGCCCGAGCATCGCATCCTGCGCGCGGCGGCGCAGCTCGCCGGCACTGCCATCCTCGCGGGCTCGATCGCGACGCTGGTCGGATCCGTGCTCGCATTCGCTTTCCCCGTGCTGTTCCTGTTCGTGCTCCCGTGGCCGTTCCTGCCGCTGGCGGCAGCGTCGGGAGGGATCGCCGGGGGAGCCGGCCTCGCCGTCGGCCGAGCCCTCGGATGGAGGGTGACGGTCGAGCGCGTGGTCGTCCCGGCGGCGGCCGGGGTCGCCTCGTTCCCGGTGCTGCTCGCCGTCTCCGGGATCACCTGGGGAGTCCCGCCCTGGCTCTGGGTCGCCTGGATCGTGGCCGCGGTCGCGGCGGCGATGTACGGGCACCGTCGCACGCTGCGGCATCCGCTCGACGAATGGCGACCGGTGCTCGTGCGCCTGCTCGTCGGCGCCGGACTCACGGTCGGCATCTCCGCGTTCTTCCTGCTTCCGTCCGCGCAGTGGCTCGGCGGCGCGGTGCCCACCTTCCTCGCGCTCGGGGGAGTGCTCCTGCTCAGCGGGATCCTCGTCTCGCTCGGACCGTTCCCGAGCCGTACCTCCGCGGCGCTGGCTTGGGCCGGGTTCACGCTGCTCGTCGCCTCGGTCCTCGCGGTGATGGTCGGCGTGACGCTCCAGTCGCGGCTCGCGGCAATCGAGGTCGGGCCGCCGCCCCCGCCGACGGTCTGGGCAGGCGACCCGGCCGACTTCGATCCGACGAGCGACCGCCCGCGCGATCCCAGCGTGATCGACGTGCCGCCACCCACCCTCGATGTGGGCCGGGCGCAGTTCGCCGCGCTCGCCGCGGCCACCCTCGAGGCGGCCGGCCCCGAGGCCCGCTGGCGCGACGAGCCGGGCGTCGTCGTGCGCGAGGTCGACTGCGGCGACGGCCGCACCGCGCTGCGCATCGATGCGGAGTTCGCGATGGGGGAGATCACCGACGTCACGACCGACGAACAGGACCGCGCGGTGACCGAGGCGAACCTCGCGGCGGCCGACCGCATCGTGCTCGCCTGGTCGGCGGCCGGGCTCGGCACGCCCGAGGTGCTGCACGGCGAGCCGATCCTCGGCGGCGCCGCGATGTCGGCGGTCGACTTCGCGAAGGTCGACTTCGCGTTCGGCGTGGCGCAGCCGCGCATCGAAGGCCGGTGCCTGCCGAACGGCTAGGTAGACAGCTAGAGCCTGTTGCTTCGGCAGGCTGTTCTAGCTTCGCGCGAGCCGGAGCGCCTTCTCGGTGAAGTAGCTCACTTCGCCGTCGTCATCCTCGACGCCGAAGACGAACTTGCCCGACGGAGTGGCCCGGACATCGACGATCGCGCCGCGTCCGCGCGGAGTGAGGACGTCGGCTCCTGGCGTGATGATGGATTCGCTCATACGCCTGATCATGCGAGCGCCAGGTCGCGCTCCGCGTCCCCCGTGCGACGGAGATGTCGCTGCCGAAGCCGCGGGTGGAGCGGTACGGCGCGAGCTCGCCGAGGTGCGCACGGACGCGGAGCATCCGGCTCGCTAGTCTGGTCGCATGAGCCCGGATCCCGACGACGACGCGCTGCGCTGGGAGGGCGACGACGACCCCACGCTCGCCCCCGGGTGGAAGGTCGTCGGCAACCCGACCGGCTCCCAGTCGGCGGATGCCGCGGCATCCGATCGGGTCGCCGAGCCGAACGGCGCCACCGCGGTCGACCACGTCGACGGCGACGAGCGAGACGGGCAGGCCGCGACGGCCGTCGAAGCCGACCAAGCGGATGCCGCGACGCAGCCCGGCTCGGCCGAGCTCGTGCTGCTCGGCGTGCTCGGCGGCGTGTACCTCCTCTACTCCGTCGGCTGGCTCCTCTGGGCGATCTCGGCGGCTCCCGATCTCGGCGACCCCGTCGCGCAGTTCATGTACGGACTCGGTCGCTGGCTCGCCGTGCTGGCGCCCGCGCTGTGGTTCGGCACGACGCTCTGGCTGGCGTCCGAGCGCCGCCGCGCACGGCTGCTCTGGCTCATCGTCGGCGCGATCGTCCTCGTCCCCGTCCCGTTCCTGCTGCGAGGTTGAGATGACCGAGGCATCCGTTCCCGCCGACGCCGGTGCCGCGGCATCCGCCGACGACGCGGCCGCACCGCGATTGGCGACCCCGCTCTGGCTGGCCGTCACGATCGCCGTGCTGTTCGGCGTGCTCTACGCCTACGACGTGTGGGAGGCCGTCGGCAACCTCGTCGGCCTCAACCTGCAGGCGGGGTCGCTCGGCATCGCGCTCTCGGGCCTCGGCCTCACGCTGCTGATCTTCGCGCTCGTGCTGCCGTTCCTGGTGTTCGGCGTCGCGTTCTGGCTCGGCCGCCGCCGCGGGCCCCTGCAGCAGGTCGTGCTGTTCCTCGCCGGCTACGCGGCCGTGCAGGCGCTCACGTTCGGGCTCACCGACCTCTTCTTCCAGGTCGGCGGCCTCGACCTCGGCTGACGGTCGTGCCTGTGACGGCCAGGTCGTCACAGAACGGATGCCGCATGCGCCCTCCAGTAGAGTGAGCGGGTAGCGCCCCCACGGCGTGTGGCGCATCCCCACCCGCACATCAGAGCGCCGCGTGCGCGCTTCGCCCCGAAGGAATCGTTCGTGTCAAAGCCGGTCGTGCTGATCGCCGAAGAACTCTCGCCCGCCACCGTCGACGCCCTCGGGCCCGACTTCGAGATCCGCAACGTCGACGGCACCGATCGTCCGGCGCTGCTCGAGGCGATCGCCGACGCGAACGCCATACTGGTGCGGTCGGCGACGAAGGTCGACGCCGAGGCGATCGCGGCCGCGCCCAAGCTCCAGGTCATCGCCCGCGCCGGAGTCGGCCTCGACAACGTAGACATCAAGTCCGCCACGACCGCGGGTGTCATGGTCGTGAACGCGCCGACCTCGAACATCATCTCGGCGGCTGAGCTCACGGTCGGCCACATCCTGAGCCTCGCCCGCCACATCCCGGCGGCGCACTCCGCGCTGGCGCAGGGGGAGTGGAAGCGGTCGCACTACACCGGCGTCGAGCTCTACGAGAAGACCATCGGCATCATCGGCCTCGGCCGTATCGGCGCGCTCATCGCCGCGCGCCTGCAGGCCTTCGGCACCGAGGTCATCGCGTACGACCCCTACATCACGGCGGCCCGCGCGCAGCAGCTCGGGGTGCAGACCGTGAGCCTCGACGAGCTCCTCGAGCGCAGCGACTTCATCACCATCCACATGCCGAAGACGCCCGAGACGACCGGCATGATCGGCACCGAGCAGCTCGCGAAGATGAAGCCGACCGCCTACGTCGTCAACGTCGCCCGTGGCGGCCTCATCGACGAGGACGCGCTCTACGACGCGCTCGCCGCACGCACGATCGCCGGCGCGGGCCTCGACGTCTTCGTCTCCGAGCCGCCGCGCGAGTCGCCGCTGCTCGCGCTGCCGAACGTCATCGTGACGCCGCACCTCGGCGCGTCGACCGACGAGGCGCAGGAGAAGGCCGGCGTCTCGGTCGCGAAGTCGGTGCGCCTCGCGCTCGCCGGCGAACTCGTGCCCGACGCGGTCAACGTGGCCGGCGGCGTCATCGACCCGTACGTGCGGCCCGGCATCCCGCTCGTCGAGAAGCTCGGCCAGCTCTTCGCCGGCCTCGCCGACACCGCGATCACGAGCCTCGACGTCGAGGTGCACGGCGAGCTCGTCGACTACGACGTGAGCGTCTTCAAGCTCGCCGCCCTCAAGGGCGTCTTCACGAATGTCGTGAGCGAGAGCGTCTCGTACGTGAACGCCCCGCTCCTCGCCGAGCACCGCGGCATCGACGTGCGCCTCATCGTCGACGCGGACTCGCCCGAGTACCGGAACGTCATCACGCTCGCCGGAGCGCTGGCCGACGGCCGCCAGATCTCGGTCTCGGGCACGCTGACCGGCACGAAGCAGATCGAGAAGCTCGTGGGCGTCAACGGCTACGAGATCGAGGTGCCGATCGCGACGACCCACATCGTGATGCAGTACACCGACCGTCCCGGCATCGTGGCGATCTACGGCCGCGAGTTCGGCGAGGCCGGCATCAACATCGCGGGCATGCAGATCGCGCGCCGCGAGGCCGGCGGCCAGGCGCTGAGCGTCCTCACGGTGGACTCACCGGTGCCGACCGAGGTGCTCGACCGGGTGCGCGAGGCGATCGACGCCGACGTGCTCGTCGAGATCGACATCACCGAGGAGTAATCGGGCGCGCACCCGGCTCAGCTCGTCGGCGGCTCGGCTGCGAGCCGCTCGAGCATGGCCACGAGCGCGTCCATCTCGCTCGCGGGCGGCGCGTCGACGCCCGTCTCGGCGTCGTCGCCGTGCAGCGCCGAGTCGTAGTACAGGCCGTCGCCGATGAGGGTGATCGCGAGCGCCACGGTCGGGTCGGCCACGTGCGCCCGCACCGCGCCCATCCAGCGTTCGCGGACCGAGCGGATCATGCGCACGGCCGACGGATGCCCCGCCTGCGCCAGTCGCGCCGCCGCCACGCCCGCCCGCTCGAGCGCCGTGTCGTGCGACACCGACGAGCGCACGAAGTACGCGACCGCGCCCTCGGGCGCCTCGGCCATGACCTGGAGATCGGCGTCGACGAGCGCGGAGAACCGCGCGAGCACGCCGTCGACCAGTGCCTCCCGGTTGGGGAAGTGGTAGAGCAGACCGCCCTTCGAGACGCCGGCGGCGCGGGCCGCGGCGTCGAGGGTGGCGGCGCGCTCGCCGTCCTCCACGAGGAGGCGCTCGAACGCGTCGAGCACGGCGTCGCGTGCGGCAGGAGGGCGGCTCATGTGCTCGATGCTAGCGAGACGTGAGCGGGCGGCATCCGTGCATGATCTGATACTATACCGGCTGGACGGTAAAGTAATGGAACCCGAGATGACGAACACCACGGAACGCACGATCACGCCCATCGACCGCGCGACGGATGCCGCCGCGCGCATCGATCCCGGCCGGTCGACGCGCGCGCCGCGGCGCGCCTGGTTGGCGCTCGCGGTGCTCATGCTGCCGGTGCTGCTCGTCTCGGTCGACAACACCGTGCTGAGCTTCGCGCTGCCGGCGATCTCCGCCGACCTCGCGCCCACGGCCGCGCAGCAGCTCTGGATCATCGACGCGTACCCGCTCGTGCTCGCGGGCCTGCTCGTGGCGATGGGCAGCGCCGGCGACCGCTACGGACGCCGCCGGATGCTGCTCATCGGCTCGACCGGGTTCGCGCTCGTCTCGATCGGCGCCGCGTTCGCGCCCACAGCCGAGGCGCTCATCGTCGCACGTGCCGCGCTCGGGTTCTTCGGCGCCATGCTCATGCCCTCGACGCTCTCGCTGCTGCGCGCCGTCTTCACCGAACGCGAGCAGCGCCGCCTGGCGATCGCGATCTGGGCGTCGGGCTTCGCCGCGGGCAGCGCGATGGGTCCGCTGGTCGGCGGGCTGCTGCTCGAGCACTTCCACTGGGGCTCGGTGTTCCTCCTCGCCGTGCCCGTGCTGGTGCCGCTGCTCGTGTTCGTGCCGATGCTCATCCCCGAGAGCCGCGACCCTGCGCCGGGCCGGATCGACCTCGTGAGCACCGTGCTGTCGCTCGCGGCGATGGGCCCCATCGTGTACGGCATCAAGTCGCTCGCGACCGAGGGCATGCACGGCTTCGGCGTGCAGGCGATCGCGCTCGGAGTGTCCTGCGCGCTCTGGTTCGTGCGGCGCCAGCTGCGCAGCGAGACGCCCATGCTCGACGTGCGCCTCTTCCGCCAGGGTTCGTTCGGCGGCGCCGTCGTCGTGAACCTGTTCAGCGTCATCGCGCTCGTCGGGTTCCTCTACTTCGTGTCGCAGCACCTGCAACTCATCGCGGGACTCAGTCCCGTCGAGGCCGGACTCGCGCTGCTGCCGGGCCTCGTCGCGATGATCGCCGCCGGCCTCCTGGTCGTGCCGGTCGCGCGTCGGGTGCGCCCGCGCGTGCTCGTCCCGGTCGCGCTCGGCCTGTCGGCGTCGGGATACCTCGTGATCGCGCTGTTCGCCGGATCCGGCTCGATCGGCCCGATCGTCCTCGCGTTCGTGCTCCTCGGCGTGGGCATCGGCGCGGCCGAGACCGTCTCGAACGAGCTCATCCTCTCGAGCGCGCCGCCCGCGAAGGCCGGTGCCGCGTCCGCCGTCTCCGAGACCGCCTACGAGCTCGGCGCGGTGCTCGGCACGGCGATCCTCGGCAGCATCCTGGCGGTGCAGTTCCGCGCGGGCCTCGTGCTCCCGTCGGTGCTCACCGACCAGCAGGCGGATGCCGCGCGCGAGACGCTCGCGGGCGCGATGACGGTCGCCGACGGGCTGCCCGGCCCGATCGGCACGCAGCTCGCGGCATCCGCTGCCCACGCCTTCGACGCCGGCGTCGTCGTGACGTCGCTCATCGGCGTCGCGCTGATGGCGGCGGCGGCCGTCGTGGCGGCGATCGCCCTGCGGAACCCGAAGGCCCCGCGCGCCTGAGCGGGCGGGGCGCGATCGCGGCCCGAACGACGAACGGCCGCCGCCCCTCCCGGGCGGCGGCCGTGTCGTGACGTGCGGTCAGAGCGTCGTCGGGTCCTCGGGAGCCGAGTGCTCGTTGCGGGTCACGCGGCTGCCGGTCGCCGGGTCCACGCTCGTCTGCGACGTGGAGATCGAACGGCGACGGCGGGCGAGGAGGACGATGCCCAGGATGATCACGATCGCTCCGGCGATCATGAGGATGTAGCCGACCAACTGGAGGTTGACCCAGTCGACGGTCAGGTTCAGCGCGAATGCGAGGATCGCGCCGATGACGAAGAGCACGATGCCGAGACCGAGACTCATGTGGGGGTTCCTCTTTCTCTCCGGCGGCTCGGGTGCCGCGCTTCGATGAGGTGGATACCTCGTCCTGAGGCCCACTGTAGCCATCAGCCAGTCCGACGGACACTACGCTGGGAGGGCTGGCGCACGAAGGAGAATCCATGGTAGGTACGGTCAGGCTCGCAGTCATTCCGGGCGATGGAATCGGCCCAGAGGTCGTCGCCGAGGCGCTCAGGGCGCTCGATGCGGCGGTCGCCGGCACCGAGATCGCCTTCGAGCAGACGCCGTTCTCCCTGGGGGCCGCGCGCTACCTCGAGACGGGCGACGTCCTGACCGACGACGACCTCGCCGCGATCAAGGATCACGACGCGATCCTGCTCGGCGCGGTCGGCGGCGTGCCCGGCGATCCGCGCCTCGTGGGCGCCAACATCGAGCGAGGACTGCTGCTGAAGCTCCGCTTCGAGCTCGACCACTACGTGAACCTGCGTCCGTCGGTGCTGCACCCCGGCGTCGCGAGCCCGCTGGCCGATCCGGGCGATGTCGACTTCGTCGTCGTGCGCGAGGGCACCGAGGGGCCCTACGTGGGCAACGGCGGCGCGATCCGCGTGGGCACGCCCGCCGAGGTCGCGAACGAGGTGTCCGTCAACACCGCCTACGGGGTGGAGCGGGTCGTGCGCTACGCGTTCGCCGCGGCATCCGCGCGCCCGCGCAAGAAGCTGACGCTCGTGCACAAGACCAACGTGCTCGTCTTCGCCGGGTCGCTGTGGAAGCGCACGGTCGACGCCGTCGCCGTCGAGTACCCCGACGTCTCGGTGGATTACCTGCACGTCGACGCTGCGACGATCTTCCTCGTCACGGATCCTGCTAGATTCGACGTCATCGTCACGGACAACCTCTTCGGCGACATCCTCACCGATCTGGCCGGCGCGATCAGCGGCGGCATCGGACTGGCGGCCTCGGGCAACATCAACCCCGACGGCCGGTTCCCGAGCATGTTCGAGCCCGTACACGGCTCCGCACCCGACATCGCCGGGAAGGGCATCGCCGACCCCACCGCCGCGATCCTCTCCGTCGCCCTGCTGCTCGACCACCTCGGTCACCGCGAGCAGGCGGCGAAGGTGCAGCGGGCGGTCGCCGCAGACATCGCCGAGCGCGGCGACGCACGACGTTCGACCTCCGAGGTCGGCGACGCGATCGTCGCTCGCATCGGCGCACACGAGTAACCAGCGCATCCGAAGGACGAAGCACATGACCATCAACCTCCCGCTCCAGGCACCCTCCGCGGCAGGGCTCACCTGGGCCGTCACCCGCAACGACGCGGCGAAGACCGACGCCGAGCGCGACGCGATCCTCGCCGACCCGGGTTTCGGCAACCACTTCACCGACCACATGGTCGACCTCTGCTGGTCGGAGAAGGGCGGCTGGCACCGTCCGCGCGTCTCGCCGTACGGCCCGATCCAGCTCGAGCCGTCGGCCGCGGTGCTGCACTACGCGCAGGAGATCTTCGAGGGCCTCAAGGCGTACCGGCACGCCGACGGGTCGATCTGGTCGTTCCGCCCCTACGAGAACGCGGCGCGCCTGCAGCGCTCGGCCGCCCGCCTCGCGCTGCCCGAGCTGCCGAGCGAGTACTTCATCGAGTCGCTCAAGCAGATCATCGCGGTCGACGGCGCCTGGGTGCCCACCGCCCCCGAGACGAGCCTCTACCTGCGCCCGTTCATGTTCGCCAAGGAGGCCTTCCTCGGCGTGCGGCCCGCCAAGAAGGTGGCGTACTACCTCATCGCGAGCCCGGCGGGCGCCTACTTCCACGGCGGCGTGCAGCCCGTGTCGATCTGGCTCTCCACGCGCTACGCCCGCGCGGGCAAGGGCGGCACCGGTGCGGCGAAGACGGGCGGCAACTACGCGTCGAGCCTGCTGCCGCAGGCCGAGGCGGCCCAGCACGGATGCCAGCAGGTGCTGTTCCTCGACGAAGGGAAGTACCTCGAGGAGCTCGGCGGCATGAACGTGGTGCTCGTCTACCGCGACGGCACGGTCGTGACCCCCGAGTCGGACTCGATCCTCGAGGGCATCACGCGCGACTCGGTGCTCCAGCTCGCGAAGGACCGCGGCCACGTGGTGGAGAGCCGCAAGGTGACCATCGACGAGTGGCGCGAGGGCGCGGCATCCGGCGACATCGTGGGCGCGTTCGCGTGCGGCACGGCCGCCGTCATCACCCCCATCGGCCGCCTGCTCGCCGAGGACTTCGAGATCGTGCACAACGGCCCGGGCGCGACCGAGCTCGCCATGTCGCTGCGCGAGGAGCTCACCGGCATCCAGTACGGGCGCGTCGAGGACCGCCACGGCTGGATGACGCGGCTCGACGCCTGACGCGCGCACGACGCGACGGCCCGCGTGGCCGTCGCGTCGTCGCGTCGGCCGTCGCGTCGTCCCGCCCGCCCAATAGGCTGGCTGCATGAAGATCGCGCGCTTCTCCCACGGCGACACCATCGCCTTCGGCATCGTCGACGAGGAGGAGGACGAGCTCGTCGTGCTGAAGGCCGACCCGATGTTCGCGGGCTACGAGCCGACGGGCGCGCGAGTGCCGCTCGCCGAGGCGCGCCTGCTCGCGCCGGTCATCCCGCGGTCGAAGGTCGTCGCGGTGGGCAAGAACTACCGCGAGCACGCCGAGGAGATGGGCGGCGAGGCGCCGGCCGAGCCGCTCTTGTTCCTGAAGCCGAACACGTCGGTCATCGGCCCCGGCGACGCCATCGTGCTGCCCAGGCAGAGCGAGCAGGTCGAGCACGAAGGCGAGCTCGCGGTGGTCATCGGCCGCATCGCCAAGAACATCGCCGACGCGGATGCCGCGGGCGTCATCTTCGGGTACACGATCGCGAACGACGTGACCGCGCGCGACCTGCAGCGCCGCGACGGGCAGTGGACCCGCGCGAAGGGCTTCGACACGTTCTGCCCGCTCGGGCCCGTCATCGACACCGAGCTCGACCTCGACGGGGGCACCATCGAGACCATCGTCGACGGCGAGCGGCGCCAGCACGGCCGCCTGGCCGACATGGTGCACTCGATCCCGGCGATCGTCGCCTACGCGTCGAGCGTCTTCACGCTGCTGCCCGGCGACGTCATCCTCACCGGCACGCCCGCTGGCGTCGGCCCGCTCGTCGACGGCGACACCGTCGAGGTCACGGTGTCGGGACTCGGCACGCTTTCGAACCCGGTGCGCGCAGCGGGCTGATCGGCCCCCGGGGCATCCGCCGTCGGGGCTCAGCGGCTCAGCGGCCGATCGCGCGCGCGGCGAGGTCGACGTCCTCGTCGTCGTTCCACAGGTGGAACGCCACGCGGGCGCGACCGGCACGTCCCGAGGCGGTGATGCCGGCCGCGGTGAGCGCCCGCAGCGACGTGCCGTCGGCGTCGGGCCAGGCGACGATCGCGCTGTTCGACGGGTCGAGTCCGATGCGGTCGCGGAACGCGTTCGCGAGGCCCACGGCGTGGTCGCGCACCTCGTCCGCGTCGAGCGACGCGGCGAGGCCGAGCGCGGCCTCCGCGCCCATCCACGCGTGCCAGGCGGGGGAGACGTCGAAGCGGCTCGCATCCTCGGCGAGGTGCAGGTCGGGTCCGTAGCACGAGGCCCACGGATCGGTCCCCGACCACCAGCCGGCGTCGATCGGCACGAACTCGGCGAGTGCGCGGTCCGAGAAGGCGGCGAAGGCGGCACCGCGGGGCGCGCACAGCCACTTGTAGGAGTGGCAGACCAGCAGGTCGGCCTCGACGTCGGTGGTCGGCATCCACCCGGTCGCCTGGGTCGTGTCGACGAGCACGCGCGCGCCGACGGCGCGGGCGGCCTCGGCGACGGATGCCGCGTCGGTGACCGCGCCCGTCGCGGACTGCACGAGCGAGTACGCCACCAGCCAGGTGCTCGGCCCGATCTCGTCGGCGAGCGCGTCGATGGGCACATGCCGCACGCGGAGGTCGCCGCGCACGAGGAACGGCCCGACGAGCGACGAGAAGTCGCCCTCGATGCAGACGATCTCCGCACCCGCGGGCGCGGCCGCTGCGGCGAGCGCGACGAAAGGGGAGACCTGCGATCCCGTTGCGATCCGCGTCGCGTCGACGCCGAGGAGCGTCGCGGCGTGCGCCCGCGACCGTTCGACCGCCGCGGTGTACTCCAGCGAGTCCGCGGTGCCGGCGGCCCAGCGCTCGAGGTCGCGGCGCACCGCCTCGACCGTGACGTCGGCGGGCAGGCCGAGCGTGCACGCGGCGAGGTAGCCTCGGCCTGCGGCGAATCGGTCGCGGACAGCGGCGAGTCGGTTCTGCACGGTGGGGGTCATGTCCCCAGTCTCCGCCTGCGGCATCCATTCGACAACGGCAGGTATGTGATCACACCCATGCCGTGACGTTATGCTTCTGGGCATGTCGGACGCGTCCATCGACGGCCTCGCCGCGGCCCTCGACCTCCAGACGGTGCGTGTCGTGCGCCAGGTCGCCGAGCACGGCTCGCTGACCGCCGCCGCCGACGCGCTCGGCTACAGCCAGCCCGCGGTGAGCCAGCAGCTGCGCCGCTTCGAGGAGCGCACGGGCATCGCGCTCGTCGAACGCGTGGGTCGCGGCATCCGGCTCACGCAGTCGGGCCGCGTGCTCGCCCGTCACGCCAACGCCGTCGCGACTGCGCTCGAGGCGGCGGCCGGCGAGCTCGCCGAGATCCGCGGGCTGCGGGCCGGGCGTGTGCGGCTCGTCGCCTTCCCGTCGGCGTCGGCGTCGCTAGTGCCGCGGCTCATCGCGGCGCTCGGCGCGGCGCATCCGGGCGTGGCCGTGACGTACGTCGAGGCCGAGCCGCCCGAGGCCGTGGCCGCCGTGCGCGCCGACCGCGCCGACCTCGCGATCACCTTCAGCTACCCCGGCGACCGCGACGACCCGCACCGCGCGAGCGCGCGCGGCCTCGACGTGCGCGCGTTCGGCGAGGAGCCCATCCGGCTCGTGCTGCCCGAGGGGCATCCGGCCGCGGCATCCGACGTCGTCGACCTGGCCGCGCTGCGCGACGACCCGTGGATCGCCGGGTGCCCGCGCTGCCGCGGGCACCTGCTCGAGCTGGCGGATGCCGCGGGGTTCACGCCGCGCATCGCGTTCGAGACCGACAACTTCGTCGCCGTCGAGGGCATGGTCGCGCAGGGGCTCGGCGTGGCGCTGCTGCCGGCGCTCGCGCTCGCGGCCTCGCCGCGGCATCCCGAGGTCGTGACCCGGCCGACGGCGCGGGCCGACGTGCGGTCGCTCCATCTCGTCACCGCGCGGGGTGCCGAGCGCGTGCCCGCCGTCGCGGCCGCGATCGCGGCGCTCGAGTCGCTCGCCGCCTGACACGACGGCCATCCGGCGGCCCCCCGGAGAACGCGGCGGCGACGCGGCGCTCGATAGCATGGACGGGTATGTCCGAGACAGCCCACCCCACCACATCCGCCACCGGTTCCGACATCCGCGTGCGCTTCTGCCCCTCGCCCACGGGCACGCCCCACGTCGGCCTCGTGCGCACCGCCCTCTTCAACTGGGCGTTCGCCCGGCACACCGGCGGCACCTTCGTGTTCCGCATCGAGGACACGGATGCCGCGCGCGACAGCGAGGAGAGCTACGAGCAGATCCTCGACGCGCTCACCTGGCTCGGACTGGACTGGGACGAGGGCATCGGCATCGGCGGCCCGCACGAGCCCTACCGCCAGTCCCGGCGGCTCGACATCTATGCCGACGTCGTCGAGCAGCTCAAGGCGTCGGGTCACGTGTACGAGAGCTACTCGACCGCCGACGAGATCGACGCCCGCAACGAGGCGGCCGGTCGGCCCAAGCAGTTCGGCTACGACAACTTCGACCGCGACCTCACCGACGAGCAGCGCGCCGCGTTCCGCGCCGAGGGTCGCACGCCCGCGCTGCGCCTGCGCGTGCCCGACGTCGACCTCGGGTTCGACGACCTGGTGCGCGGCCGCATCGACTTCGCCGCGGGATCGACGACTGACTTCGTGGTCGTGCGCCCGAACGGCGCCCCGCTCTACACTCTCGTGAACCCGGTCGACGACGCGCTCATGGGCATCACGCACGTGCTGCGAGGCGAGGACCTGCTGAGCTCGACGCCGCGGCAGATCGCGCTGTACCACGCGCTCATCGACATCGGCGTGACGACGTTCGTTCCGCGCTTCGGCCACCTGCCCTACGTGATGGGCGAGGGCAACAAGAAGCTCTCGAAGCGCGACCCCGAGTCGAACCTGTTCCACCATCGCGACCGCGGCTTCATCCCCGAGGGCCTGGTCAACTACCTCGCCCTCCTCGGCTGGGGCTTCTCGGCCGACCGCGACGTGTTCAGCCGCGAGGAGCTCGTGGCCGCGTTCGACGTCGTGAACGTCAACCCGAACCCGGCGCGCTTCGACCTGAAGAAGGCCGAGGCCATCAACGGCGACCACATCCGGCTGCTCGAGCCGGGCGAGTTCGCCGCCCGCACGGTGCCGTACCTGCAGGCCGCCGGCGCCGTCGAGACGCCGATCTCTGCTGCGCAGGAGGCCGTGCTCGTCGAGGCGGCGCCGCTCGTGCAGGAGCGCATCGGCCTGCTCGGCGAGGCGCCGGGCATGCTGGGCTTCCTGTTCACGGATGCCGCGGGCCTCTCGTACGACGTCGACGCCCTCGCCGGGCTCCCCGCCGACGCGCGCGCGGTGCTCGCCGCGGCGCGCGACGCCCTCGACCGCCTGCCCGCCGACGCGTGGACGCACGACCAGATCGAGGAGGCGCTGCGCGGCGCTCTCGTCGACGGCCTCGGCCTCAAGCCGCGGGTCGCGTTCGGCCCGGTGCGCACCGCGATCTCGGGTCGCCGTGTCTCGCCGCCGTTGTTCGAGTCGATGCAGATCCTCGGCAAGATCGACTCGATCGACCGGATCGACCGGCTCGCAGCGGAGCTCAGCCCGGCGGAGTAGCCGCGGCGCGTGCCGGTCGCTCCGACTCGGCGGTGGTCGTCGTCGCCTGCGCTCAGGCCGCCTTGCGCTTCTGCTGCACCATGACGCCGCCGTTCGCCGCGGTCACCACGTCGAAGAGGCCGGTCGCCCGGATGAGGTCGGAGAGCTTCGCGTAACCCCAGTTGCGCGAGTCGAAGTCCGGCTGCTGCTTGCGGAGCAGCGAGCCGACGGCGGCGAGGTTCGCGCGGCCGTCCTCGCCGGCCGCGCTGCCGACGCTCGCGCGCAGCACGGAGACCAGTCGACCGTCAGTGCGCAGCTTGGTGGTGGGCACCTGGGCACGAACCGGTGCGCTCTCGACGACGCCGTCGGCGACCGGCGTCTCGATCACCTCGAGGTACGTGAACCGATCGCACGCGTTTCGGAACGACTCGGGCGTCTTGCGCTCGCCGAACCCGTAGACGGTGATGCCCTGCTCGCGGATACGCGCCGCGAGGCGAGTGAAGTCGCTGTCGGACGACACGATGCAGAAGCTCTGGAATCGTGCGGTGTAGAGCAGGTCCATCGCGTCGATGATCAGCGCACTGTCGGTCGCGTTCTTGCCCGTGGTGTTGTCGAACTGCTGGATCGGCTGGATGACGTGCGCTCGCGGCATCCTTCCAGCTGCGGATGTTCGGCTTCGTCCAGTCGCCGTACACGCGCTTCACGGAGGCCACGCCATAGCGGGAGACCTCGGCGAGCACGGCGTCGATTCGAGCTGGCGAGACATTGTCGGCGTCGATGAGCACGGCGAGCAGGTCGTTGGCGTCGGGCATGGGCACAGCATGGCAGGTCATGAGGACGAGGGGGAGCGCGGTGGCTCGGCGAGGCTCGCTCAGTTTGGTCGGGGTGCGGTGCGTAGGCTAGAGTTGCGTGTCGGCCCGAGCTTCGGCTGAGGGCCATTGGGGTATGGTGTAATTGGCAACACGGCTGATTCTGGTTCAGTTGTTCTTGGTTCGAGTCCAGGTACCCCAGCAGTGAAAAACCCCCGGTCGTCCGGGGGTTTTCTCATGTTCTCAACGCCCGCTCACGCTTCGTATGGTGACAATGCCAAGACGGTCATGCACCAATTCGTCACGATCTATCGCAAACTCGGGGTGTCCGCGGGCGGTCTCTGCTACGGCCGGGGCCCAGGAGCACGGGCTCGCGGCAGAGCGTTGACGTGATTGCTCCTCTCGCTAGCCGTGTCGGTCAGAACGAAGCCGTGCGGACGCAGTAGATGTCGTCAGCACCCGCGCCTCCGACGTAGTTCTCCTCGATGAATGTAAGGTTGCTCGCGCAGGTGGGTACGCCGCCGTATTGGTCCATCCAACCGCTTTGGATGGTTTGCAGCTGGGCGCCGGTGTAACCGCGGCCCGCGGGGAAGTCACAGCGCCACTCGGCGTCCTTGCCGTTCGGAGTCAGACCCTTCCCGAAGAAGTTCCCGGCGGCCCTCAAGCAGTCGACGTTGGCCCCGGACCACTGCGTGGTGGCCATCGATGAGCCGGCGTAGCCGATCCAGGCGTCGCCGTAGTAGTTGTTGTCCCCGAGGCTGCAGGCGCCCGCGGACGGGCACAACACGTTGACGAAACCGAAGTTTCCGTCACCGCAGGCGGTCGTCTGGAAGTCGGCAGGGGCCTGCATGATGTATGCCGTGCCGGGCGACTTGAGGTTGGTGCCGAGCGAGATGACAGGCCCCCCGTCCGTAGCGGCCAGCTGGAACGACCGATACGACGAGTTCCTGACGAAGTAATAGGTGTAGATGGCAAGGCCCGAGCCGCCGTCCTTCGAGGTGAAGACCACCCTGGTGCCGTCGGGAAGGCCCACCCCGTTGAAGGTGTTGGGGGCGATGTTCCGCTGCACCATGAAGCTCACGCCGACGTCTGTCGTGAAGTTCACCGGAACCTCGCCGCCGGTCGAAAGCTGGAAGGTGTGCTGGGTGGCGTTGATGACGGTGTAGACCGTCGAGTTCGACAGCCCGTTGCCTCCGGACCGTTGCAGGAACTGGACCTGGCTGCCGCCCACCAAGCCGTGGTTGAATGCGGAGATCTCGTCTGTGAAGAAGTCCCCCGTCACCTCGAAGGACGTGGGAGCCGTAGCCACTCCGCTCACGGACCTCAAGCTCCCTGTGATGGTGCCCGCGAGAGGGCCGTCGCCCACACAGTCACTGATTTGCAGAGGGGCCTGCTCGATGCTCCTCAACTTGGTCGCATCGCTGATCTGGAGCTGCGAGCTCGCATCGAACGTCCACGCCAGAATCGGCGGCGCAGGCGCTCCCGGCGTTTCCGGGGGATTCATGAACAGGTTGCCCTCGATCTTGACCCCGTCGAAGTCGTAGCCGTTGGTCGTGAGGATCACCGACCCGTTCTGCTCAACGATCACGTCGGTCAGAGCCTGCGGCGGGGCGGTGTAGAAGTTGCTCGGTGGCCGGATCTCCACTGGCTCGACGGTGATCGAGTTGGTGCTGGACAGCGTGGTCCACGGCTTGGTCGCGGACCCGCGCTGGGCGAGGCCGAAGGTCCACACGTCGTCGTACGCCACGTTGGGATCCGCGAAGCCGTACCAGTCGATGCGGGGGCGGTACTCGACCGTGAAGCCCTGACCCGTATCGCAGTCGTAGCTCACCTCGAAGCCGGCAGCGCTGACGCCGACGAGCTGAGCACCCTTGCACGTAGAACCCGTGAGGCTGACGTATCCGGAGCGTGCGGAGTCGACCGTCTGTGGCTGTTCACCGTCGCCGAAACCCAGCGGGATCAGCTGCTGACTGCGCGGGTGCATCTGCGGAGGGGGCATCTTCACCAACGCGAAACCTTTGCTCTTCGCCTGGGCGGTGACTCGGATGGGCAGCCTCTCCGCCCTACTCTCACCGACGATGGGGCCGGGGATGTCCGTCGTGCTGATGGAGCTCGTCAGCACCTCGGGCTTGGGCTTCGGCGCCGCCTGGGCGGGCACAACCGCAACCAACGCGGTCACGACCGCGGCGACGAGGACTCCCGCCCCTGCGCGCGAGACACGGGTGCTCCCAGACAGGCCCGAGGGGTTGCTGCGGCTTGACGTTCGGATGGCCATAGTCGCAATGTAGGCAGGTACGTTGCGGAGCACATCGGGCATTTGCCCGGGGTCACTCTCACGTGAGGGCACGCCTGAAACGCCGGACAGAGGTCTGCTTCTCAGCGCATCTGGTTCCAGTCCCTCATTGCCGGAGCCGCCGGGTCGGTCAAGCGTCCGTCAGCAGTCCTCCTCGGTAGGCGTACGCCGTTGCCTCAGCGCGACCGCGCACCGCGAGTTTTCGGTAGATGGACACCGAGTGGTGCATGACGGTCTTGACCGAGAGGCCCAACCGAGTGGCGATCTGCTTGTTGGAGTCCCCTTCGGCCAGCAGCCGGAGGACGTCGTGCTCTCGAGGTGTCAGTATCGGCGCACCCGATGTCCTCTTCGATTCCCGCTGGGCGGCCTGAGAACGAAGCCAGTTCATCGCTTCCTGGCCGGCCTCCTCAGTGGAGAGGAACTGCCCGGCGCCGACGAGCTCGAACGCGATCGCTCCCAGTCGATCGACGACTGTCTTCTGGGCGATGTCGAGAGCTTCCCGGTGGCGCGGCGCCATCGCTCGCAGCACGCGTTCGCGATCTGCGCGCACGGCGCCCAGCATCCGTGCCGCGAACCGGAACTCACCGAGGCCGGCCGCGATCAACACCGTCTGCACCAACGAGATCTCCGATTCCAACGACCATCCACGCTTCGTGCACTGCGCAAGCCGCTCTGCGCACCAGCCGGCTGCCCCGTGGTAGTTCTGCGCATCGATCTCCACGCTCGTGAGCGTGGCGAGGACGAAGCCCTCCTGGATGACATCGCTGCGTGCCCGTGCGAGTGCCAGCGCGTCCTCGAGGGGTGGAAGAGGGAGGTCATCAGGCAATGACCCATGTGGAAGCGTATAGAGGACGACTGCCGATCCGACCAGGGTGTACGAGTCGTGCAGCCTCGACCCGCGTTCGAGCGCGCCGACAGCGATGGAGACTGCGGTCGACACATCCCCCACGGCATGCGCGGCGCCTGCCAGCCACACGGCGAATCGTGCGGCCCAAACAGGGCTCGGCAGAGACTCCGCTTCTTGCGCTCCCTCCGTAGCGAGTCGCATCGCCAGAGGCAGATCACCTGTCACGACATTCGACATCATGCCGAAGAACTTCGTCTGCAAGGAGGTCAACGGCCACCTGTCGGCGTCGACCAGGTCGGCGGCTGCCCGAAATCTGTCTCCGACCGTCGCGGCGAGACCGCTTCCGTCCGGCGACATGGCCAACAGGTAGGAACTCCAGAGGAACACCCGGGCTCGGGTCTCCTGGTCCAGGCCGCCGAGATCGCGGGAGGCGATGACCCGGTCGAGAAGCTCGCTGATGACGGCTCCTTCCGCGAATCCGTGGAGTACTTCGGCGCAGTCGACCAACCATGATGCGACGCCCGATGCGCCATCATCCATGAGTCGTCTCGCCTCGTGTGCGAGATCCCGTCGCATCACCTGAGCGGGGGTCACATCGGCGATCGACCCTGCCGACCGCGTCGCCGAAGCCGCCTGAGCGAGCAGATCTGCCAGCACCGTTCGGCGTTGGCGATCGTCGTCCTCCCGCAGGATCGACACCTCTTGCACGTATGCGCGCACGATGGGAAGCAGGCCGAAGACCCGCTCGCCCCCGAGGCTCGTCTGTGGCTCAACCAGGCGGAGGTCGACCAGTCTCTCGAGATCGTCCAGTGTCTCGAAGGCGGGTCGGCCGTTGAGCGAGACTGCAGCCTCGAACGGGAAGGAACCAGTGAAGCCCGACAGCAGCTCGAGCAGCCGACGCTCGCGCGAGGAGAGGTCTCCACACGTGGAGGCGAGCGCCTCGCGGATCCCCGAGTGGATGGTGTGGATCGGGGCTGTGAGCAGGTCGAGGCCGCGGCCGGCGCCGCCATCGCGCAGCTCACGCACGAGTCCTGCGGGGGACACGACCTGGAGCCGCGCCGCAGCGAGTTCGATAGCGAGGGGCAGGCCCCCCACGAGTCGGCAGACCTCCGCGACATCGCGCGCATTGGCATCGGTCAGCTGGAACCGGGGGTCGGTACGACCGGCTCGATCCAGGAACAGTCCGACGCTCGGGTTCTGGGACAGTTCGTCGAGGGAGGCTCGTTCATCCGGCACCTCGAGGGGGTGCAGATGGATGAGCGCGATGGACTCCTCGGGTGGTCGATGCCGCGCCACCAGGAGCGTGAGGCCCGGGCAGCGACGCAAGAGGTCCTGGGCGAGGTCGGGCTCGAGCGCGAGCTCGTCGGTGTGGTCGAGCGCGAGGACGACACGTTGCCGGCCGACCCGAGCGGCGATCGCGTCGACTCCGTCTGCCACGGGAGAGTCCACCCTCCGGGCGAGTCCCAGTCGCCGAGCCGCCTCGTCGAGCAGTGTAGAACCGGCGGGTGCCCCGGCGAGGTCGACATCCCACACCTCCATGCCCGGCGGCGGAGAGCCGGCGAGCTGTGAGACCAGTGCGGACTTTCCCACTCCCGCCCGGCCCACCACTCCGATGTATCTGGTGCCCTCCCTCAGCAGGCGTGTCAGCTCCGCCCACTCGGCTTGTCTCCCCAGTAGCGTCATGCGTCCTCGCATTTCGCCGCACGGCCCCGTTGCCGTGGCGGTCGCCCGCGGGTTCCCATCACGACGTACCGCAGAGCACCCGATGTCTCTCAGAGTAGGGCAAGTGCGCTCTGGCCGCCCCTTGCCCCCCGCCGTGGCTCGCCCACGACACTGGACTTGACCGGACCCTCGGGCTGACGCCAGGACTCGGCCCCTGGCTCGGCGATCGAATGAATCTACTTGGGATGACGCCGTCCTCGCATCTCGGCGTAGGCTCCGGTGCATGGCGAGGCAGATCATCGCGACCGGCGACGCGCCGAGTTCTCCGCTGTTCAGTCAGGGCGTTCGAATCGGATCGACCATCTTCGTGTCGGGGATGGCGGGAGTCGATCCGGCAACCGGCGAGCCGGCGGGGACATCGATCGAGGAGCAGACTCGGCAGGCCCTGCGCAACTGCGAGAGCGTCCTCGAGGCAGCGGGGTGTTCGCTGGACGACGTGGGGTTCGTCACCGTGTTGCTGGCGCACCCGGCCGACTTCGCCGGGATGAATGCGGCGTATGCGTCGGTGTTCAGTGACCGCCCTCCTGCCCGCGCCGTGACGAGGCTGGGGCCCGAGCTGCCCGGCATCCTGGTCTCGATCGCGATGACGGCGCAGACCGTGGAGTGAGTGTGGCAGCGGCGGGTCGAGCGTTCTTCGGTCAGGGGTCTGACTCGGCTCGTCAGATCGGTCCGCCGGCATTGGGGCCGTCCATGTCACGGGTGCGAGCCGTCTCCCTGCGAGCGTCATGCACGCCCTGGTCGACGTCTCCGCCCATCCGGCGATCGAGGGCGCTGCCCCGACCGAACCGCTTCCAGAGCACGACCGCGACGATGGCCAGCACGATCACCCCGCCGACCACGATCCAGCTCACCGGGTCCATCGCGTCCTCCGATCGACTCGCCGCAAGGCCGCGGCTCCTGCGCCGGATGCTACGCCCGACCACGCTCGGCGGCGACGACTACACGGACGGGCGGCCCCGGGGCATCCACCCCGAAACGAGGGACCCGGGATCGGCGAATCACGTGCCGGACTCGACGACGCGGCGGATGCCCGGAGGCACCCGCCGCGTCGCCGCAGCGTCAGCTGTCGAAGCGGTTCTTGAACGCGTCGGCGCTCTTGCCCGCGTCGTGCGACTTGCCGGGCACGCGCACGCCGTTCACGGTCGAGGAGTCCGTGGCGAGCGTGATCACGGCAGCCGCGAGGGCGTCGGCGTTCACGTCGAGCGCGTGCACGTTGATGTTGCCGACCAGCTCGTAGTCCGCGCGCAACTGGTTGTACAGCGCCACGTTCTGGCCGTCGCCCCTCAGGTTGTCGCAGAACGCGTGATAGCACGGGTCATAGGCCGCCCCGGGCACGCCCCCGTAGAGGGCGGCCTCGTCAGCCGTCTTGACACCTTCCGCGCCGGTGAACAGGCCGCCCGCCGGGATGCCCACCGCGATGAACGGACCGTAGTCGCTGCGGCCCGAGAACTCGGTGTCCTGGTAGGGCTCGCCTCGGCTGTCGTAGAACGCCTCGAACACGTCCTCGATCTCCGCGGAGCCCGGGGGGATGAACCCCGGAGCCGCGGTGCCGCTCGAGTTGTCGCCGTCGTAGATCCCGAACATGTAGTTGGGCGACGCGATCATGTCGAAGTTGAGGTAGAGCGCGATCTGGGCGATCTCGTCGTCGGTGAGCTCACCGACGTAATGCTCCGACCCAAGCAGGCCCTCCTCCTCGGCACCCCACCAGGCGAACCGGACGGCGCTGTTGGTCTTGACCTTCTTCATCTGGATCGCCGTCTCGAGCAGCGCGGCGCTGCCCGAGCCGTTGTCGTTGATCCCGGCGCCATCCTGCACGCTGTCGAGGTGCGCGCCCGCCATGACGGTGTTGGCGCTGTTCCCGGACGTCGTCTCCGCGATCACGTTGTAGGCCTCGCGAGTCTCCGCGGTGAAGTCGACCTTCACGGTGACGGTCGCACCCGGCGTCGCGGCGAGGTTCTCGCCGGCCGCCGACGTGACGAACACCGCGGGGACCGTGAGTCCGGTCGCGTCGCCGATCATGTTGATGAGCCCGGTGCGCCCGGGTTGGCCCTCGTTCATGATGATGACGCCGGCCGCGCCCGCCGCCTGCGCATTCAGCGCCTTGACGGCGAAGCCGCACGTCCCGCGCTGCATCAGGGCGATGCCGCCGACCGGGAACCCGATGAAGTCGGATGCCTCGCAGCCGCTGGTGTTGCTGTTCGCCGGGAGCCCCGCGGCGGGGACGACCAGGCCCACCGGGACGAGCACGCCCGTGGCGGTTCCCTCTGGCGTGCCGGAGTCGAAGGTGTTCCGGAGGAAGTCGATGCCGTTGACGAACGTCCTCGGCTGGGGCGTCACGCGGATGAGCTCGCTGTTCTCCTCGAAGTAGGGGAACTCGAACTCCTGCACCTCGGGCGCGTACCCGGCGGCCTCGAGCTCCTCGACGACGTAGTCGACGGACGCGGCATAGCCGTCGCGGCCGGCCGCTCGGTCGCCGCCATTGGCGTCGGCGATGTCCTGCAGGGCCTCGAGGTGATCGAGCACGCCCTCGGCGGTGACGGCGTTCGTCAGTTTCTTGACCGTGTTGTTGTTCGGTGCTGCGTACGCAGGACTCGCGGCCACCGCCACCGCCGCGAGTGCGGCGATCGTGGCAACGCTCCAGATGCGTCTGTTCGGGATCGGCATGTCGCCCTCTCCGCCGGCGCGCCTTCGAGCCGGCTGTCCGTCATCGCATGCTGGCACACCATCGCGGACGCGGTCGACCCCCAGTTCCGGGATCCGGTGTCCGCCCGACCCCGCGCCGCGGCGACGATCGTCGAGACGAGCGCGGCGAGGCATCCACCCAAAAGCGAGGGACCCCGACCCGGAGAAATTGATCGGAGTCCCTCGTTCCCTTTGGGTGTCGGGCTCGTGGGCGCGTCGATGACTGAGGATGCCTCGACAAACGCGGTGCTCCCATCGTAGGGGTGCGGGAGCGGGGGACACTGCCCCCAGAACTGGGCGACGCCGGGGGTGGACGCGCACGACTGCCGCGCGATATGGGGGACCGAGGAGCTCTGGCGGGCCCCCGTCGGCACGCGTACGCTCCGTCCCAGGGGGATGCCGACCCGCGCAGGTCGAGCGCGGGAGGCCCACGTCGTGCAGGGAGAGGGAGACATGTGCCGCTGGCTCGCATACACGGGAGAACCGCTTCAGCCGTCGACGTTGATCCTCGACGCGCAGCAGTCGCTCGTCAAGCAGTCGCTGAACTCGCAGCTCGGTGCCGAGACCGTGAACGGCGACGGATTCGGACTCGGGTGGTATCCGGCCAACGAGGCCGCAGGGGGCATCCCGGCGCTGTTCCACAGCACCGAGCCCGCGTGGAACGACGAGAACCTGCGTGAGCTCGCGCACGCCATCGAGAGCCCGCTGTTCTTCAGCCACGTCCGCGCGGCGGCCGGGCCGCCGATCCAGCAGACGAACTGCCACCCGTTCCGGTACCAGAACTGGATGTTCATGCACAACGGGTTCCTCGGCGACTTCCTCACGATGAAGCGCGACCTCGTCCTCGCGGTCGACCCGTCCCTGTATCCCGACATCAAGGGGACGACCGACTCCGAGGTCGTGTTCCACCTCGCGCTCACCTACGGGCTCATGGACGACCCGATCGAGGCGATGCGCCAGGCCGTCCGCAAGGTCGAGTCGGTGGGCCATGGGCTGGGGGTCAGGTTCCCCATGCAGGGCACGATCGCGATCTCCGACGGCGCGACGATCTGGACGTTCCGGTACTCGTCGCAAGGTCGCTCGCGCTCGCTCTTCCACTCGGTCGAGATCGACACGCTGCGGGAGATGTACCCCGAGGTCGAGCGCCTGAACCTCTTCGGCCGCCGTGCCCGCGTCGTGGTGTCCGAGCCGCTCAACGACCTCCCCGGCGCGTTCCTCGAGGTGCCCGAGTCGACCGTCGCGATCCTCCACGAGAGCGGCTACCAGTACGAGCCCTTCCTCGAGGCCGCGTAGGGCGGATGCCGCGACCGGTCGCCTCGCTCAACGGCAGGTGGCCGCGAGCCCGATGAGCTCCGCCGACGGGCGGCCGTAGATGCTCTCCCCGTTGCCCGGACCGTCGTAGCCCATGCCGATCGCCCACGCCGTGGCCCACGCCTCGCTCTCCCCGCGCGTGCTCGGCGCGAACAGCGCCCGGCACTTGCTCGACATGGCGTGGCCGACCTCGTGCACCACGACGGCGCGGGGGATGGCCGACGTCGCCCAGTCGCGCGCGATCGAGTCCGACAGCGAGATCGTGGCCTGCGGCGCCACGTCGTCCGGCACCGTGGCCCAGCCTCCGTACGAGCCGCCCCCACCGTAGCCGTTCACGACAGGCGCCCAGTCGAACTCCAGGAGGACGCCACCGGCGAGCGACCGCGCGAACGCCTCGACGTCCTGCCGCTGCCCGTCGAGGCCGCCGGACCGCTCCTGCAGCTCGGCCGCGCTCGAGGCGGCGAGCACGGCGGCGGCCGCGACGTACGACTCGACCTGTACCGCGCTCTCGGCGTCCCACCGGCCGACGCGCGTCGCCATGGCGTCGGCGGCCGCGCGGAACGCGAGGAGGTCGGCGTTGCGTGCCGACGGATTGGCGGCCTCGAGCGATGTGCGCGAGGCCGCGATCTCGGCGACGAGTTCGTCGCCGGCGGACTCCACCCGATCGGTGGCCTCGCGGAGGTCGCCCGCGTCCGCCTCGAGCGCGTCGGCGCGCTCGTCCAGCTCGCGCGACGCGACGTCGAGGGCCGCGCCGGCCTCGTCGAGGGCCGGCGGCCATGCCGAGTCGTCGGATGCCGCGGGCGCGACCGGTTCGACGGATGCCCCGGGCTCGTCCAGTCCGTCGAGCTCTTCGGCCGCGCGCTCGAGCGGATCCGCGACCGCGACGTCGACGGCCGGTGCGAGGTCGATCGCGGTGTAGCGCGCGGCGAGCCGGACCGCTTCGTCTGCGTCGCGCCGGGCCGAGGCCGCCTCCTCCGCCGCGTCCTCGTAGGCCGCACGTGCCTCGTCGTAGCCCGTCGCGGCCTCCGCGTACCGTGCCCGAGCGTCCGCCGACCACCACCCGAGTCCCGACAGCACGGCGGCCCCCACCGTCATGATCGCCAGGCCCGCGGCGAACCGGCGGAGCCTCCGGCCGCGTCGCCCGCGCGGGGCGGGCGCACCGCCCTCATCGGGGGAAACGCGGTCGTCGGTGTCCACGCAGCCATTCAACGCGGCGGGCCGCCACGCCACAACGCCGCGTGACACGGCCGCGGATGTCGCGTCGGGTGCTGGACACCGGGCCGATGCTGAGGTTCCATGGTGAGGGAGCGCCGTCGACGACCGCCCGAACCGGTCGACGCATCGGCGTTCCTCGACCCCCGGGGGTGAGTGCATGGTCGTTCGGAACAAGCGGGCGCGCGACTTCGCGGAGACGCGAACGCCGCTCGGCGTCATCGGCGGCTTCCTCGGGCTCATCGCCGCGAGCGCCGCGGCGGCCACGCTCGTCGTGGTCGGGGTGACGCCGGCGATCGCGACCGTCGGAATGGCGGCATCCAGCACCATCGGCGTGTTCGAGAACCTCCCCGGCTACCTGCAGATCGGCGAGCTCTCGCAGAAGAGCAACATCTACGCGACCCGCTCCGACGGCTCGACGGTGCTGCTCGCATCGTTCTACGACCAGAACCGCATCGAGGTCGGCTGGGACCAGGTCAGCCAGTACGTGAAGGATGCCGCGATCGCCGGCGAGGACCCGCGGTTCTACGAGCACGGCGGCGTCGACCTGCAGGGCACGATCCGAGCCGCCGTGACGACCGCGACGGGGCGCGAGACGCAGGGCGGGTCGTCGATCGCGCAGCAGTACGTCAAGAACGTGCGCGTCCAGGAGTGCGAGCGGATGGCGGACGTCACCGCGTTCGAGGACCTCAGCGAGGAGGAGCGGCTCGCGCTGACCGGCGACCAGCGACACGCGCTCGTCGAGGAGGAGCGCCTGGGCTGCTACGACAAGGTGACCGAGACCTCGATCGACCGCAAGCTCAAGGAGATGCGCCTCGCGATCGGCGTCGAGAAGCGCTACACGAAGAACGAGATCCTGCTCGGCTACCTCAACATCGCCGGCTTCGGCGGCACCGTCTACGGCATCGAGGCGGCCGCGAACTACTACTACAGCACCACCGCCGCCGGCCTCACGCTCGCCCAGGCCGCCTCGCTCATGGCCATCGTCAACAACCCGGTGAAGTTCCAGCTCGACCGGCCCGACAGCGAGACGAACGGCGTGGCGAACGGTTATGCCGAGAACACCGCGCGCCGCAACTACATCCTCACGAGCATGCTCGAGGAGCGGAAGATCACGCAGGCCGAGTTCGACGAGGCGATCGCGACGCCGGTGACCCCGGCGATCACCGAACCGAGCACCGGATGCCAGACCGCGGGCGGCAGCGCCTACTTCTGCGACTACGTGAAGAACATCCTGCAGAACGACCCGGTCTTCGGCGCGGAGGACGAGACGCGCATGATGAACTTCCGCCGCGGCGGGTACGACGTGTACACGACGATCGACCTCGACCTCCAGAACGCCGCCGAGACGGCGATCGCCCAGAACGTGCCGCAGACCTACCCCGGTTGGGACGTCGGCGCCGTGATCTCGAGCGTGCAGGTCGGCACCGGTCGCGTGCTCGCCATGGCCCAGAACCGCACCTACAGCCAGGACCCGGCCGTGCTCGCATCGGGCCCGCAGTTCACGAGCATCAACTACAACACCGACTTCGACTACGGCGGATCACGCGGCTTCCAGCCCGGGTCGTCCTACAAGGTGTTCACGCTCGCCGAGTGGCTGAAGACGGGCCACGCGCTCTCGGAGCGCGTCGACTCGCGGCCGAAGGCCAACTGGGGCGTCTTCCAGGACAGCTGCGAGGGGCCGCACTTCGCGGGCGACTGGAACCCCCGCAACGACGCGGGCGAGTCGGGCGGCAACTACAGCGCGCTCGAGTCGACCATCGGATCCATCAACACCGGGTTCATCGGCATGGCGAAGCGGCTCGATCTCTGCGGCATCCGCAAGACGGCCGAGGCCTTCGGCATGCACCGCGCCGACGGCGATCCGCTCGTGCAGGGCCCGTCGTCGGTCATCGGCACGAACGAGGTTGCGCCGCTGAGCATGGCCGTGGCCTTCGCGGGCATCGCGAACAACGGTGTCTCGTGCACTCCGATCGCGATCGACCGCATCACCGACCGTGACGGCAAGGAGGTGCCGGTTCCGCAGTCGACGTGCTCCCAGGCCGTGACACCCGAGGTCGCCGCGGCCATGCACACGGCGCTCGGCCGGGTCATGACCGGCGGCACCGCGACGGCATCGAACTCGGCCACGAATCCGCGCGTTCCGCTCATCGGCAAGACCGGCACCACCGACGGCGCGAAGGACACCTGGATGGTGGGCGCCAGCACGAAGGTCGCGATCGCGGCCGCGGTGGTCAGCGTCAACGGCGACGCGAACCAGCGCGGGATCTCGTTCGACAGCGGCTCCGCCGCGACCGCCCGGCACCGCATGTGGCCGATGGTGATGTCGGTCGCGGCCGCGAAGTACGGCGGCGACGGGTTCAGCGAGGGCGGCCTCGGGCCGGTGGCTCCCGGCGCCCCGGATTCCGCGCCGGCGGACGTCCCGGCCGACGGCGGTGACGGCGGGCAGCCCGACGGCGGCGGGGACGACGGCCCCGGCAACAACGGCAACGGGAACGGCAACGGGAACGGCGGCCGCGGTCCGGGCTAGCCGCTCCGCGGTCCGGGCTGGCCGCTCCGCGGCGGGTCGGACGGGCGGCGCTTGTACGCTGGTCGCGGCCTCCAGAGGGCCGATCAGGAGGATCCATGCCCATCGCCGCCGAGACCGCCAGCGCCGTCGCGGACCTGTTCGAACGACGCGTCCGCGAGGAACGCGCGCCGGGCTCGGCCTGGGCCGTGTTCGACCGCGACGGCGTCGTCGCGGCTGGCGGGACCGGCGCAGCCCGACTCGGCGACGCATCCACGGGTGTCGCGCCACTGGGCGACCCGCGGCCGAGCGGCGCGGCATCCGATGCCGTCGCGTCCGACGCGGACACGCTCTTCCGGGTCGCGTCGTGCACGAAGAGCTTCACCGCCGCCGCACTGCTGCTGCTCCGCGACCGCGATGCCCTCGACCTCGACGCGCCGGTGCGCTCGTTCGTGCCCGAGTTCGAGCCCGAGGTTCCCGGCGGGATCGCCGCGCCGGTCAGCGTGCGCATGCTCATGACCATGTCGGGCGGGCTCCCGACCGACGACCCGTGGGCGGATCGCGAGGAGTCGATGACGCGCGACGCGTTCCGACGCACGCTCGCCGGCGGCATCCGCTGCGCCACCGTGCCCGGGACGACGTTCGAGTACTCCAACCTCGGATACGCCCTGCTGGGTCAGGTCATCGAGGCGGCGAGCGGCGTCGGCTACGTGGAGTTCGTCGAGCGCGAGCTCATCGCGCCGCTCGGCATCGACGCGCGGTTCGAGGCGCCCCCGGGCGAGACGCCCGCGGCGGCGATCGGGTACCGGCCCGGGCCCGACGGCTGGGTCGCGCTGCCGTTCACCGGCCCCGGCGTGTTCTCGGCGATCGGCGGCGTGTTCGCGTCGGCGCGCAGCCTCGCCGCCTGGGCGGGCTGGCTCGCGTCGGCCTGGCGCGGCGACGAGTCGGGACCGCTGTCCGCTGCGAGCCGCCGCGAGCTGCAGCAGCTGCACCGCGTGGCTCCGCCGCGCACGCCCGCGCCCGACGATCCGGGGCCCGCGCCGCCCGTGCACGGGTACGGCTACGGGCTCGTGGTCGAGCACGACGCGCGGTTCGGCGCGGTGGTGTCGCATTCGGGCGGATACCCCGGGTTCAGCGCGCACATGCGGTGGCACGCGGCATCCGGGCTCGGGGTCGTCGCCCTCGAGAACGCGACCTACGCCAAGGTCTCGCGCGGAGCGGAGGCGGCGCTCGAGCGCATGCTGCTGGACGCCGACGCCGTCGCGCCGGTGCGCCCGGCACCCGAGCCGTGGGCCGAGACGCTCCGCACGGCGCAGGGACTCAGCCTCCTGGCCGTCGAGTGGTCGGATGCCGCGGCCGACGCCCTGCTCGCGACGAACGCAGCACTCGACGTGCCGTACGCCGAGCGCAGGGCCGCGATCGAGTCGGCGTGGGCCGCGGTCGGAGGGCCCGTGGCGGAGGATGCCGGACTCGAGGACGTCACCTGCGACTCGCCCGACCACCTCGTCTGGTTCCTGCGCGGCGCCGCCGGCCGCCTGCGCCTCGAGACGCGGATGACGCCGCTCGTGGGCGGGCGGGCCCAGACGTTCGCCGTCGCCGCCGAGGGTGCCGACCCGCGCGGGTGAACAGCGTTGCGGCGTCGCAGCGCACGTGGGGCGTCCACGCGCCCGAAGCGCGTCAGAGGTCGATCGTGTCGCCCGGCTCGAGCGGCAGGTACTCGCCGCCGCCCTGCTCGGCGGCCCAGCCCAGGCGGGCGTTCGACAGCGCCTTGCCGGCCGTCGAGAGCAGCATCTCGTGCGTCGGGAACGCGCGTCTCGGCGCGACCTGCATGACGTAGTCCATCGCCTCGCTGATCTTCATCCACGGTGCGCCGGCTGGGGCGGCGAGCACCTGCACGTCGACGCCCTCGGGCACCGCGAAGGAGTCGCCGGCGTAGTACAACGCGTCGTCGACAAGCACGCCGAGGTTGTCGATGATCGGGATCGAGCGGTGGATCTCCGCGTGCTTCCCGCCGAAGAAGCGCAACCGGAACGGGCCGACCTCCACCTCGTCGCCGGCCCGCACGGTCTCGATCGGGAAGGCGGATGCCGCGGCGGCCACACCCGCCGGGCCGAACATGCGCACGTCGGGATTCGCATCGCGGATGCGCTTCAGCTGCTCGGGCGTCCAGTGGTCGTCGTGCTCGTGCGTGATCACGACGGCGACGGCGCCGGCCGACTCGGTGATCGGCGTCGTGAACTTGCCCGGGTCGACGTAGAGCTTGTCGCCTGAGTCCTCGAGGACCAAAGCAGCGTGCTCCAGCTTCGTGAGTCGCATGGGTCGAGCCAACACCGCACGCCGATCGGCGCGCAAGCCCGCCGCCTGCCAGAATCGCTCCATGACTGCAGCCCCTCGGCGCCTCCTCGTCGCCGTGAATCCGGCCGCCTCGTTCGGCCGCAACCGCACGGTGGGGCCGGCGGTCGTCGAGCGGCTGGTGCACGCCGGCTACGAGGTCTCGATGCTGCGGGAGGCGAACTTCGAGCTGCTGCGTCGTGAGACGGAGTCGGCCTTCGAGCAGGGCACCGACGCGCTCGTCGTGGTCGGCGGCGACGGCATGGTGTCGCTCGGCGTGAACCTCGTCGCCCAGACCGGCGTGCCGCTCGGCATCGTCGCGGCGGGCACCGGCAACGACCTCGCGCGCGGGCTGGGGCTGCCGTACGACGATCCCGCGGCGGCGACCGATGCGCTTCTCGCCGCGCTCGAGCGGCCGACGCGCACGATCGACGCCGGCGTCATCCGGCACGGGGAGCTCCGCACGTGGTTCGCCTGCGTCGTCTCGACCGGGTTCGACGCGGTCGTCAACGAGCGGGCGAATCGGATGACGCGGCCGCGCGGTCCGAGCCGGTACACGCTGGCGCTGCTGGGCGAGCTGGCCACCTTCCGTCCGCGCACGTACGCGATCACGATCGACGGCGCGCGCCGCGAGCAGAAGGCCATGCTCGTGTCGGTCGCGAACAACTCCTCGCTCGGCGGGGGCATGCGCATCGTGCCGCACGCCGAGCTCGCCGACGGGCTGCTCGACGTGTTCATCGTGCATCCGCTCTCGCGGGCGGCTCTCCTGGCGGTCTTCCCGAAGGTGTTCCGGGGCGAGCACACCGACCATCCGGCGGTCGAGTTCGTGCAGGGGAGCCGCATCACCATCGAGGCCGACGACATCGTCGCGTACGCCGACGGCGAGCGGATCGGACCGCTCCCGATCGACGTCGAGGTGGTGCCCGGAGCGCTGTCGGTGTTCGCCTGAACGGGCGGCGCGGCCTCGATTTGGAGGGAGGCCCGCGCCTGTGTCATACTCTTCAAGTTGTCGATTCGGCCCCATCGTTTAGCGGCCTAGGACGCCGCCCTCTCACGGCGGTAGCGCGGGTTCAAATCCCGCTGGGGTCACAACAGCGAAAACCCCCGGTCATCCGGGGGTTTTTGCATTTCCGGGCGAGTTCGGCCGCGGCATCCGCCCGCCTTCGTCCGACGCTCGTGCACCGGCTGCGGCGGTGCGTGACCGCGTCGGCGGGCTGCGGGGCATCCGCTAGACTCGCCTGAGCGAAGGGGAGTATCCCGCGGGGCGAACGCCTCGGGCCAACGATCGTCAGTACGAGCGCCGAAGACGCCGCTCCGGTCGTGGCGGCGCGCCGGAGGCGCGGCCGGGAGAGACTTTCGGGTCCACCCGTACCCTCCAACCCGGAAGGCCTCCTGTGCTCGAACTCCCCGTCTGGTTCGAAGTGGGATCCCTCGTGGTCCTCACCCTGATCCTCATCGCCGACCTGCTGCTCGTGATCAAGCGGCCGCACGTCCCGTCGTTCCGCGAATCCACGCTCTGGGTCGTGTTCTACGTGGTGCTCGCCCTCATCTTCGCGCTGTTCATGCTGCTGCTCGGCGACGCCGAGCACGCCGGGCAGTTCGTCGCGGGCTGGCTCACCGAGTACAGCCTCTCGATCGACAACCTCTTCGTCTTCGTCGTGATCATGGCGCGCTTCGCGGTGCCGAAGAAGATGCAGCAGGAGGTGCTCATGGTGGGCATCATCCTTGCGCTCATCTTCCGAGGGGTCTTCATCCTGCTCGGCGCGCAGCTCATCGAGAACTTCAGCTGGATCTTCTACATCTTCGGCGCCTGGCTCGTGTGGACCGCGATCCAGCAGGCGTTCCTGCACCGCGAGGAGAACGCGGAGCAGAACGAGAGCGGGCTCGTGCGGATGCTCCGCCGGCGCGTGCGCATCTCCGACGACTACGACGGCATCAAGCTCCGCACGACCGTCGACGGCACGCGCATGTTCACGCCGATCCTCATCGTCTTCATCGCGATCGGCACGACCGACCTGCTCTTCGCGCTCGACTCGATCCCGGCGATCTTCGGCATCACGCAGTCGGCGTTCATCGTCTTCACGGCGAACGTGTTCGCGCTCATGGGCCTTCGCCAGCTCTACTTCCTGCTCGGCGGACTGCTCGAGCGCCTCGAGTACCTCAAGTACGGGATCGCGTTCATCCTCGCGTTCATCGGGGTGAAGCTCGTGCTGCACGCCCTGCACGTCAACGAGCTCCCGTTCATCAACGGCGGCGAGCACGTCGACTGGGCGCCCGAGATCTCGACGTGGACCTCGCTCGCCGTCATCGTCGCTGCGATGGCCGTCGCGACCGTGGCGAGCCTCGTGAAGGCCGGCGTGGACTCGAAGCGCCGCGGTGCGAAGCTGCTCGAAGAGGTGCCCCACTTCACCGAGGACTCGCACCGGGAACGCTGATCCGTCGGCTCCCGCCGCCGTCGCACGATCCACAGCGGTCCGCGACGGCGGCCGGGAGTTGCTAGCGTTGGGAGGCGGCGCCTGGGTGGGGCGCCCGGACCGGGGGGTCCGGATCGAGCTGCGACGAGGAGAACCGTGTCCGTTGACGGCGAGGACATCGTCCCGCTCCCACACGGTTCCGCCGTGATCGCCCACAGCGCGCAGAGCGACGTGGGCCGCGTCCGCACCATGAACGAGGATTCGTACCTCGCCGAGGCGCCCGTGTACCTCGTGGCCGACGGCATGGGCGGCCACGCGCGCGGCGACGTCGCGAGCCGCACGGTCGTCGAGACGTTCCGCCGCCATATCGAGGCCGGGCGGCCGACGTCGCCCGAGCAGGTGCTCGACGCGATCCACACGTCGAACGACGCGGTGCGCGCGCTGAGCGGCGAGGGCGAGGAGGGCACCGCGGTCGCGGGCACCACCCTCACGGGCGTCGCGCTGGTCGACGCAGGCGAGGGCACCGGGTTCCACTGGATGGTCTTCAACATCGGCGACTCGCGGGTCTACTCGTGGGACGGCCGCACGCTCGAGCAGCTCAGCGTCGACCACTCGGCCGTGCAGGAGCTGGTGGACGCGGGCCTCATCAGCGCCGACGAGGCCGAGCGCCACCCCGACCGCAACGTCATCACTCGGGCCATCGGCGCCGACGACGTCGTCGACCCCGACGTCTGGCTCATCCCCGCGACCGGGCGCCAGGTCTTCCTCGTCTGCTCGGACGGCCTCTCGAAGGAGGTCGACGACGTGCGCCTCGCGCACATCCTCGCGGGCGACACCGGCCACGCCGCGGGCCTCGCCGGCGAGCTCGTCGACGCCGCCCTCGACCATGGGGGCCGCGACAACATCACCGTCATCGTCGTGGAATCAGAGCTCGGCTCGACCGGCGACGACGACGAGACCACGCGCGACCGGCCCGACGGCCTCACCCGCTCGGCCGAGGACACCACGCCGCGCACCGGGGGAGGCGAGCATGGCGACGTACCGGCCTGACCCGGCCCACGAATGGATCGCCGCCGTCCGCGGCGGCGTGGTGCTGCTGGCGCCGACGGCGGCAGCGACAGAGGTCACCGCGCTCTGGCCGCGGCTCGCGGACGCCGACCCCACGCCCGCGGTGCTCGACGTGCTCACGTCGCGCGGACTCGCCGCCACGCCACCGTTCGCACTCGTCGTCCGCGACGCGAACGACGGCTCGGCGCGCGTCGTGGCGCGCGGCCCGGTCGTCGTGCACGTCGGCGCCGAGGTCGTCCCGGGCTCGGGGGTCTCGACGTGGGCCGAACGGGTGGTCGAGGCCGGCGACGCCGAGGTGCGCGTCGAGGCGGTCTCCGACGGCATCGCAGCGGATGCCGCGGCGGCGCTGCCCGTCGTCGAGGCGATCGTGCTCGCGGTGTCGGTGCGCTCCGGGGGCGTCGAGCGCGTCGCACCCGAGGCTCCGGCATCGGGCGACGCGGTCGACGCGGTCGACGAGCAGACCCGTGTGGTGGCGCGCGACGCCGCGGTGCCGGTCGCGGCATCCGTGTCGGCGCCCGTCGAAGCGCCGGCGCAAGCACCGCCGCCCGTCGCGGCGCCCGCGCCGTCGATCACGGTCCCGCCCGAGGTGGTCGCCGCCGTGACCTCGGCCGAGCAGACCATCGTCCCCGCCGAGGACACGATCGCCGCACCTGTCACGCCGCCGTCGCCCGACGCGCTGCACGAGCTCGACGGCGACCACGACGGCCTCACCGTCGCGAGCGTCGACATCCGGCGCCTGCGCGCCGAGCGCGCCGCCCGGCAGGGATCCGCGACGCCCGGGCGCGTCGTCCCCGCAGCCGAGGCCGCACCCTCGTCGAGCCTGCGCATGCCCGACGGCAGCATCGAGTCGATCGGCGCCGAGGTGCTGCTCGGTCGCTCGCCGAGCGTCAGCCAGGTGTCGGGCGGCCGACTGCCGCGGCTCGTGACCATCGGGGCGGGCGACCCCGACATCTCGCGCAACCACCTGCGCGTCGCGGTCGAGGGCGACACGGTCGTCGTCACCGACCTGCACTCGCGCAACGGCACGCACGTCGTCGCGCCCGGCAAGTCGCCCGTCAAGCTTCGGGCGGGAGAGCCGACGCCGGTGCTCGCGGGCACGGTCGTCGATCTCGGCGGCGGCTGGACCATCCAGGTGGTCGGAGCCTGATGCGCCGCGCCCCCTCCACCCCGCCCGACCTGCCCGGGTACCGGTCGCTGCAGCTGCTCGGCTCCGGCGGCTTCGCCGACGTGTTCCTCTACGAGCAGCGGCTGCCGCGCCGCAAGGTCGCCGTCAAGGTGCTGCTCACCGAGGAGCTCGGCCGCGACACGCGCGCGCAGTTCGTCGCCGAGGCGAACCTCATGGCGCAGCTGTCGGCGCACCCGTTCATCGTCACGATCTTCCACGCCGACGTGTCGGCCGACGGCCGCCCGTACTTCGTCATGGAGTACTGCTCGGGTCCGAGCCTCGCCGAGCGCTACAAGCGGGAGCGGTTCGCCGTCGAGGACGCGCTGCGCACCGGCATCCGACTCGCCGGCGCCGTCGCGACCGCGCACGCCGCCGGCATCCTGCACCGCGACATCAAGCCCGCGAACGTGCTCACGAACGACTACGGCTGGCCGGCCCTCACCGACTTCGGCATCTCGTCGAACCTCGAGGGCGAACTGCCCGTGCACACCGTCACGTCGCCGGCGGATGCCTCGGCCACCGGGTCGGGCCAGTCCGCCGTCGGCATGAGCGTGCCGTGGTCGCCGCCCGAGATGTTCGAGGACGACCCGCGCCCCAACCAGCGCAGCGACGTGTTCTCGCTCGCCGCCACCGTGCACACCCTCCTCGCCGGCCGCACGCCCTTCGAGATCCCGGGCCGCCCCAACGGCTCCCTCGACCTCATAGGCCGCATCGAGCGCGGGGCGATCACGCCGATCGACCGGCCCGACGTGCCGCGCAGCCTCACGGCGGTGCTCGCGAAGGGCATGGCGACCCGCCGCGACGACCGCTATCCGTCCGCGATCGAGTTCGCCAGGGCCCTGCAGCGCGTCGAGCTCGAACTCGGGTACGCGCCGACGGGCATCGAGGTGCCGAACCTCGCGACCGAGCGCGTCACGACCGACGACGCAGCCGTCGACGACGCGGATGCCACTCGCGCCCGCGCCGTGCGCACCGTCGACGCGCAGCCCCGCCCAGCGGCATCCGCCGGCGACGACGCGACCGCGGCGCGCACGCCGCGCACGGTGGAGGCGCAGCCGACGCCCGACGAGGGCACGGTGCTGCGCGGCGCGTCCCCGCGAATGTCCGCGCCCGACGTGGCATCCGTCGATGCCACCGTGGTGCGCGCGGGTCGGAGTGCGTCGGCTCCGGTCGATGCCACGCAGGTGCGGCCGCGCGACGGCGGCCCTGCGGCATCCGACACCGCGACCGCAACGCGCACGGCGCGACCCGAGCGCTCCCGCGTCGGCACGCTCGTCGCGGTCGCCGCCGGCGCCGTCGTCGTGGCCGCCATCGGCATCGCCGTCGCCCTCTCGGGGACGCTGCAGCAGGGCTCGCCCGATCCGACCGCCGCCCCGACCGACCAGGACGCGATCCTCGCCGCGACCGTGCCCGCTCCCGTGGTGGAGGACGGGGTGCGCTCGGCGGACGGCGTGAGCGTGAGCTTCCCGGTGTCGCACCCGAGCGCCGAGGACGGCGACCGCTACCGCTGGCACCGGGCCGACGGCTCGGGGTCGACCGAGGTGGCCGAGGGGCCGGCGATCGTCGTCGCGGGCGTGGGCTCGGGGGAGCGGGTGTGCATCGAGGTGCAGGTGCAGCGCGGCAGCAAGACGTCGGAGCCGGTGACGGGATGCACGCCGTGAGGCCCCTGAAGGTGGAGTTCTGCGGCGAGTGGTACACCGTCGAGGAGGGCGCACCGTTCACGATCGGGCGCGAGTCCGACCTCACCATCGACGACAACCCCTACCTGCACCGCACGTTCCTCACGCTGTCGTCAGAGTTCGGCCTGTGGTGGCTCTCGAACGTCGGCCAGCTGCTGTCGGCCACGGTGTCGGATGCAACGGGGAGCGTGCAGGCGTGGGTGGCGCCGGGCGCCAAGCTCCCGCTCGTGTTCCAGACCGTGCATGTGATGTTCAGCGCCGGCTCGACGACGTACGACTTCACCGTGCACGCCGAGGAGGACTTCTACAACACGTCCCTCACGGCCGAGCCGGCCGACGGCGGCACGACGATCCTGCCCGTCACGCTCACGACGAGCCAGCGGCAGCTCGTGGTCGCGCTCGCCGAGCACGTGCTCTCGCAGCCGGTCGCCGGTCGCGCGACCGTGCCGACCTCGGCCGAGGCGGCGGGCCGGCTCGGGTGGAGCATGACGACCTTCAACCGCAAGCTCGACAACGTCTGCGAGAAGCTCGACAAGATCGGCGTCGACGGGCTCCGCGGCGGTCGCGGCAAGCTCGCGACGAACCGCAGGGCCCGCCTCGTGGAGTACGCCGTGGCCACCCGGCTCGTGAGCGCCGACGACCTCGCGCTGCTCGATCGGGGGGCCGACGGCGAGGCCGAGGAGGCCCGCGCGTAGCCGATCCGACATGGGGAGGCGTCCCCATTTCAGGGGTACGCGCGACCGTGTTACGTTGAGGGCCGTTCGCGTCCGCGCGCCCGTCCGTCCGACGCATCCGACCGGTGCATCCGACCGGCGGGAAGACGAAATCCAGGGGAGTTGAGAGTGGGGAGTTCCGCGTCCTGGGTGCGTGCGCGCAAGCCCGTCGCCTCGGTCGTGGCGCTCGCCGTCGCCGTCGGCGTCCCCGTGACGATCGCCGCGTTCCACCAGGGCTTCCCGGTGACCGACCCCGACCTCACCGCGCGCGACGTCTGGGTCACGAACGGGCAGGAGCTCCTCGCGGGCCGGCTCAACCGGCAGATCGAGGAGCTCGACGCCGCCGTCGCCACGGCGTCCAACGACGTCGACGTCTTCCAGGACGGCGACGACGTCTTCCTCCTCGACGCGAGCGCGGGCTCGCTCGAGCGCATCGACCCCTCGTTCACGACCCTGACCCAGCGCATCGACGTGCCGCTCGGGTCGCGCATCGCCTACGGCGGCGACGTGCTCGCGATCCTCTCGCCGAAGGGCGAGCTCTGGACGACCCCCGCGGGCGGCGACCTCTCGTTCGACGCGAACGGCACCGACCCCATCGCCGAGCTCGGTGCTGACGCCCGCGCCGCCGTCTCCGACCGCGGCACCGTGTTCGCGACCTCGGCCGACGACGACGAGCTGGTGCGCATCGACACGGGCGGCGGCGAGCCCGCCGTCTCGGAGCTCCCGAGGCTCGGCGCTCACCAGCTCGCCGCGGTCGGGGAGCGCGCGGTCGTGCTCGACGAGGACCGGAACGTCGTCGTGGTCGACGGCCGCGACGTGCCGCTGCCCGAGCCCGGCCTGCGGCTGCAGCAGTCGAGCGCCGAGCACGACGTCGCCTACGTCGCCGGCGCGGCCGAGCTCATCGCCGTCCCGCTCGGCGGGGGCGACGCCCGTGTCATCGAATCGGATGCCGCGGCGGCGCCGGCCCGGTCCGCCGACGAGGTCGCCGCGCCCGTCTGGGTGAACGGCTGCGCGCACGCCGCCTGGGCGACCTCCTCCACCTACCTCGCCGCATGCGACGACCGTGAGCCCGAATCGCAGGCGATCGAGCAGCCGACCGCGGGCTCCCGGCTCGAGTTCCGGGTGAACCGCGACGTCGTGGTGCTCAACGACCTCACGACCGGCAACGCGTGGCTCGTCGACTCCGACCTCCGCCTCGTCGACAACTGGGAGGAGGTCACGCCGCCCGAGGAGACCGACGAGCTCGAGGGCGACGAGAAGAGCGCGCAGCAGACCTTCGAGGACACCCTCGCCGAGCGCACGGACGCCAACCGCACGCCCGTCGCGCGCGACGACGAGGCCGGCGTCCGTCCCGGACGCACGACGGTGCTCGAGGTGCTCGAGAACGACACCGACCCCGACGGCGACGTGCTCACCGTGTCCTCGACGTCGGACGTCGCCGAGTCCCAGGGTCGCCTCGAGCTCATCGACGGCGGCCGCGCCCTGCAGTTCACGCCCGCCGAGGGCGCCGCAGGCACCGTGTCGTTCCGCTACTCGGTCGACGACGGCCGCATGGGCGTGTCCGAGGCATCCGTCGACGT
Source organism: Agromyces mariniharenae (assembly GCF_008122505.1). Classification (NCBI taxonomy): domain Bacteria; kingdom Bacillati; phylum Actinomycetota; class Actinomycetes; order Micrococcales; family Microbacteriaceae; genus Agromyces; species Agromyces mariniharenae. The sequence continues at coordinate 480,253 of NZ_VSSB01000002.1, forward strand.
GCGCATCGTGCCCGAGCCCGAGAACGCCGCGCCCACCTCGATGCGCTCGGGCGCCGTGAGCGTCGAGCAGGGGCAGCAGATCTCCTACAACGTGCTCGCCGACTGGAACGACCCCGACGGCGACGACGTGTTCCTCGTGAACGCCTCGCCGACGAGCGGCGACTCCGTGCGGTTCAGCCCCGACGGCTTCGTGACGTTCGACCACAAGTCGGGCGAGCTCGGCCTCAAGGACGTCGCGTTCACCGTGTCCGACGGGCAGCTCACCGCGACGGGCACGCTGACCGTCGACGTCAAGCCCACGGGCACGCTCAACCCGGTCGGCACGCCCGACTTCGCGCAGGTGTTCGCCGGGGAGACCGCGCTCATCGAGCCGCTCGAGAACGACCTCACGCCGTCGGGCGCCCCGCTCGCGCTCCTCGGCGTCGACCAGGTGCCCACCGCGGCATCCGTCACCCCGAACCCCGAGCGCGGCACGATCGCGTTCTCGTCGAGCCAGCCGGGCGAGGTCATCTTCCTCTACAACGTCGGGGCGGATGCCGCGGTGAGCGTCGGCCTCATCCGCGTGCAGGTCGTGGAGCCGCCCGCCGAGGCGCCGCCGCCCATCGCGGTCAAGGACACCGCCTACCTGCGGCCGGGGGAGCCGACGACCGTGCCGGTGCTCGTGAACGACGTCTCGCCGTCGGGCCGCGTGCTCGCCGTGCAGTCGGCCGACGACTCCGCGACCGACGACCTCGTCTCGGTCGAGATCCTCACGAACACCGTGGCGCGGGTCACCGCCTCGGAGGCGCTCGACCGGCAGCTGCAGTTCAGCTACACGATCTCCGACGGCGTGAACACGGCGACGGCGACCGTGACGGTCGTGCCGGTGCCGCCGCTCGTGAAGCACCAGCCGCCAGTCGCCGTCGACGACGCCGCCAACGTGCGCGCCGGCGACATCGCGACGGTGCCCGTGCTCGCGAACGACTACCACCCCGACTCGACCGCCATCCACGTGCTGCCCGAGCTCGCCGACACCGGCTCGCTCCAGGGGCTCGCGTTCGTCGACGACGACGAGGTGCGGTACCAGGCGCCCGAGGAGCCCGGCATCTACTCGGCCGTCTACACGATCGGCGACGACTTCGAGCAGACCGCTCGAGCGACCATCACGTTCACGGTCGTCGCGAAGGACGCCGGCGAGAACCGCCCGCCGCTGCCGACGCCGCTGACCTCGCGCACGTTCGCGGGCTCGGCCGTCTCGATCGACATCCCGCTCGACGGCCTCGACCCCGACGGCGACTCCGTGGTGCTCACGGGCATCTCGTCCGCGCCGAACCTGGGTCGCGTCGCCGAGCGCACCAGTACGTCGATCACGTACGAGGCGTTCGCCGGGTCCACGGGCACCGACACCTTCACCTACGAGCTGCGCGACGCGTTCGGCGCGAGTGCGAAGGGCACCATCCGCATCGGCGTGATCCCGCGGCCCGCCGTCGCGCTGCCGCCGAAGGCCGTCGACGACGCCGTCGAGATGAAGCCCGGCCGTACCGCCTCGGTCGAGGTGCTGCTCAACGACTCCGACCCGAGCGGCTACAGCCTGAAGGCCGTCGACCTGCCCGAGGTCGACGAGGGCATCGAGGCCGAGATCCGCGACAAGCGACGCGTCGTCGTCACCGCCCCCGACCAGGAGGGCGCGTTCACGATCCGGTACGAGATCTCGAACGGGCACGGCGGGGCCGACACCGCGTTCCTCCAGGTCGCCGTGAAGGACGACGCCAAGATCCTCCCGCCGACGGCCGAGGACCAGGTCATCGAGCCCGAGGACGTCGTCGAGGTCGACTCCGTCACGGTCGAGCCGCTCGACGACGCCACCAACCCGGGCGGCCTCGTCGAGGACCTCGTCGTCACGCTCGAGGGCCCGAACGCGGGCCGCGCCGAGGTGACGTCCGGCGGCGGCATCGTCGTGGAGCCCGGCCGGGAGCGCTACGCCGTCGCGTACCGGCTCACGAACGAGCTCGACGAGCACTCGGCGATGGCGTTCGTGATCGTGCCGCCCGCGGCATCCGCGGAGGACATCGAGGAGGACGAGCCGACGATCCCGGCGCCGCACCTCGCGAAGCTCGACCCGATCGTCGTGCCCATGAACGGCAGCATCACGTGGGACGTGGCCGACCTCGTGGTCGTCCCCTCGGGCAAGCCGGCCCTGGTGCTGTCGGCCTCGGCCGCGAACGCCCGGTCGGAGGCGTACGTCGACGGCACCACGCTGCGCTACGCACCCGCGCAGGACTACCGCGGCGAGGCATCCGTCACGTTCGAGGTGACCGACGGGCGCGACGCCGACGACCCCGACGGCCGCAAGGCCCTGCTCACCCTGCCGGTCACCGTCGGCGACCCGAACTTCGAGGACACCCCGCCCGTGTTCACGCCGCGGCAGGAGACCATCGAGGCGGGGGAGCAGCCGCTCGAGATCGACCTGCGGTCTTCGAGCGACCACCCGAACCCCGACGTGATCGGGCGGCTCGGCTACGGCAACCTGCAGGGCACGACCGCCGACATCCAGGCCTCGATCGACGGCGGCACGCTGCGCGTCTCCTCGCCGCTCGGCGTGCAGCCCGGCACGGCGACGCGCCTCACCTTCGACGTGACGTTCAAGGAGTTCACGGTGCCCGGGTACGTCGACGTGAAGGTGGTGTCGTCGACCCGGGCGAAGCCGCAGGCCGTCGACGACGGGCCCGTGTACCTCACCCGCAGCGACGCGAAGACGATCGACGTGCTCGCGAACGACTTCAACCCGTTCCCGGAGTCGCCGCTGCGGATCGTCGATGCTCAGGTCGACCAGCTCGACGTCGGGTCGTCGGCGTCGGCGAGCTTCACTGCGAGTGACGTCACCGTGCGCACCGGGGCCGCGTTCACCGGCACGCTCAGCGTGATCTACCGCATCCAGGACGCGACGAAGGACCCCGCCCGTGAGACCCAGGGACGCGTCACGGTGATCGTGCGCGACCGGCCCGACCGGCCGAACGCGCCGACCGTGACCGCCGGCGACGGGTGGGCGGACGTGACGTGGCAGGCGCCGGCGCCGAACAACTCGGCGATCACCGGCTACGAGGTCGATTACAACGGCCAGAAGGCGACCTACGGCGCCGGCGCGGCGGGCATCACGCAGCGCATCGGCGGCCTCACGAACGGCACGGCCTACACGTTCACGGTGCGGGCGATCAACGCCATCGGCGCGTCGGACTGGTCGGCCGGAACGACCAGGACGCCCTACGGCACGCCCTCCGCACCGAACAACGTGCGGCTTCAGTCGTCGGGCGACGCCCCCGCCGACCTCACGGCGAGCTGGAGTGCGCCCTCGTCAACCGGCGGCGGCGCGGTGACGTACGAGTGGCGCATCCAGGGCGCGCAGGGTTGGACCCGGACGACGGGCACCTCGGCACGCGTGAACAACGTCGGCGCCGGCACGTACACGCTCGACGTCCGCGCCATCAACAACGGCAGCACGCAGACCGGCCCCATCGCGTCCGACTCGGTCGGCGTGAGCAACCCGCCGCCACCGCCCCCACGGGCGTTCATCTGCAAGGGCGGCGCCCAGGGCGGCGGCAACGCGGTGCAGGTGCGCTACGAGAACTTCACGGGCGGCGGCCACCGCATGTACACGTCGATCGACGGCGACTCCAGCGCCTTCTACAAGGAGACGTTCTCGATCGGCGGCGACGGCAAGCAGACGCTGCAGAACTGGCTCGGCGTGCGATTCGACGCCGGCATCTGGGTCGTCATCGAGGGCCCCACGAACATCAGCAAGACGAACACGATCTCGGGCGCGCAGTGGAACGCGCTGTCGCCCGGCCAATGCAGCGGTTGACGCGAGGAGCATGACATGGCAGTGACATCCGAACAGGCCCTGTGGTTCCAGGACGCCTTCTCCAAGCTGGTCGACAACGTCGACCAGGCGATCCTGGGCAAGCGCGAGGTGATCGAGCTCGTGCTCATCGCCCTGCTGAGCGACGGGCACGTGCTGCTCGAGGACTTCCCGGGCACCGGCAAGACCGTGCTCGCGAAGTCGCTCGCCAACACGCTCGACGGCTCGAACTCGCGCATCCAATTCACGCCCGACCTGCTCCCGTCGGATGTCACGGGCGTCACGATCTACGACCAGGGCAAGGGGCGCTTCGAGTTCCACCGCGGGCCGATCTTCGCGTCGATCGTGCTCGCCGACGAGATCAACCGCGCCAGCCCGAAGACGCAGTCGGCGCTGCTCGAGGTGATGGAGGAGGGCCGGGTCACGGTCGACGGCGTGAGCTACGACGTGGGCTCGCCCTTCATGGTCATCGCGACCCAGAACCCCGTCGAGCAGGCCGGCACCTACTCGCTGCCCGAAGCGCAGCTCGACCGGTTCCTCATCAAGACGTCGCTCGGCTACCCCGACCACGACACCGCGGTCACGCTGCTGCTCGACTCGGCGAACCGCGCCCGCGCCACCAGGGTGTCGCCCATCATCGCGGCCAGCTCGGTCACGACGATGGCGCAGCTCGCGTCGGAGGTCTTCGTCGACGCGGCCGTGCTCGGCTACCTCAATCAGATCGTGTCGGCGACGCGCGAGCACCAGGACTCGGCGCTCGGCGTCAGCATGCGCGGGGCGCTCGCGCTCGCCCGCACCGCCAAGACGTGGGCGATCGCGCATGGACGCACCTACGTGACGCCCGACGACGTGCGCGAGCTCGCGGTGCCCGTGCTCGCGCACCGCATCATCGTCGATCCCGAGTCGGAGTTCGCCGGCGTGACCGCCGAGGACATCGTGGGACGCGTGCTCGTCGAGGTCGCACCGCCCGCCTACCGGGCGGCATGAGCGGCGCGTCGGGAGCCGAGGCGCCCGCCCCGCCGGCGGCGCCCTCGCAGGCGCGGATCGCGGCGCGGGCCGTCGGGCGGTCGGTCGCGGCATCCGCCCGCTCACTCGGAGCGCACGCGGCGACGGTCGGCCACGCCGTCGCGCGGTTCGCGGCACCGGTCACGGGCGTCGTGTCGACCACCGGATGGCTCGTGCTCGCGGCCGCGGCCGTGTCGCTCGTGATCGCGTGGGCGTTCGGCTGGATCGAGTTCGCGTTCCTCGGCTTCACGCTGCTCGCCGCCGTGCTCGTGTCGATCGGGTTCGTGTTCGGCCGCATGCACTACCGCGTCGGCATCGAGCTGCAACCCGCGCGGGTGGTCGCGGGGGAGCGGGCGCTCGGCCGCCTGCTCGTGACGAACGCGGGCACGTCAGCCTCGACGCCGTCGCGGCTCGAGCTGCCCGTCGGCGCCGGCCTCGCCGAGTTCGTCGTGCCGTCGCTGCCGCCCGAGGGCGAGCACGAGGAGCTCTTCGCCGTGCCGACGAACCGCCGCGCGGTCATCGTCGCCGGCCCGGCCGTCTCGGTGCGCGGCGACCAGCTCGGGCTGCTCCGCCGCACGGTGCGCTGGACCGACCCCGTCGAGCTCTTCGTGCACCCCGTGACCGCGCGCCTGCGTCCGTCGGCGGCGGGCCTCGTGCGCGACCTCGAGGGCGAGGTCACGAAGACCATCACGAACAACGACATCTCGTTCCACGCACTGCGCGCCTACGAGCCGGGCGACGCGCTGCGCAACGTGCACTGGCGCACGTCGGCGCGCACCGGGCAGCTCATGGTGCGCCAGTACGAGGAGACTCGCCGCTCGCAGCTCATCCTGGTGCAGCCGACCGACCGCGACCAGTACGCATCAGACGACGAGTTCGAGCTCGCCGTGTCGGTGCTCGCGTCCCTCGGCGTGCAGGTGATCCGCGACGCCACGCGCCTGGCCGTGGTCACCGAGTCCCTCGCGCTCCGCACCGCGACGCCGACGGCGCTGCTCGACGACACGTCGCGCATCGAGCCGACCCGGCGCGCGTTCCCGAGCGTCCGCGACTTCGTGCGCGAGGCCACGAAGCGGCTTCCTCCGCCGAGCGTCGTCATCACGGTGGCCGGCTCCCTCCTGCCGGTCGCCGACCTGCGCACGGTCGAGACCGTGTTCGGCCCCGACACCGAGATCATCGCGTTCCGAGCCGAGCTCGGCGCGGCATCCCGCATCACCCGCATCGCGGGCAGCACCGTCGTCACCGTCGGCGACCTCTCCGAGCTCCCGCGGCTCGTGCGGAGGGTGCGCCCGTGACCCGACTGCCCCGCACCGCCGTGACCGACATCCTCGCGCTGAGCCTGCTCTCGCTGCTCGGCATCGCCGGCTACGAGACCGCGTTCGGCGGGCTGAACTTCCTCGTCGCGGCCGTCGCGGGTCTCGTCGTCGGCACCCTCGCCGCGGTGGCGGGCGCCGCATGGCGCTTCGGGGTCGTCCCGACCGTGCTCCTCGCGATGGCGGGCTACCTGCTCGTCGGCACCCCGGTCACGATGCCGGATGCCGCGCTGTTCGCCGTGCTGCCGTCGCTCGAGGGCCTGACGGGGCTGGTCATCGGCCCGGTCTACGGCTGGGCCGACATCGTCACCATCGGCACGCCCGTGGAGGCGCCGTACTACGTCGCCGTCGTACCGTACTTCGCGGCGTGGCTCGTCGCACTGGTCGGCACGCTCCTCGCGACGCGCTGGCTGCCGCGGCGGCGCACGGCACTGCGGGCGAGCGTGCTGCTCATCGGCCCGGTCGTGCTCTACCTGTCGGGCGTCCTGCTCGGCACCGACGAGGCGTACCTCGCGGCCGTGCGCGGCGTCGCCTTCGCCGTCGTGGCGCTCGTGTGGCTCGCCTGGCGGCGCGGGGCGACGGTCGAGTCGAGCGGCGACGGCGCCGCTCGACTGCGCCGCCAGAAGGTCGCCGGCACGTCGGCGGTGGTCGCCGGCGCCATCGCGATCGGCGCCGTCGCGGGCATCGCACTGGCGCCCGTCTCGCCCGACCGGTTCGTGCTGCGCGAGGAGGTCGTGCCGCCGTTCGACCCGCTCGAGTTCCCGAGCCCGCTCGCGGGGTTCCGCCACTACACGAAGGACCTCGCCGAGGCGCCGCTCTTCGAGGTGACGGGGCTCGAGCCGGGCGACGTCGTGCGGCTCGCCACCATGGACGCGTACACCGGCCGGCTCTGGAACGTCGCCGGCCCCGACGACGTCGGTCCCGACGGCGGCGGCTACGCGATCGTCGGCGCGACCCTGCCCGAGCCGCTCCTCGCGACCCTCGGCAGCGAGCGGCACGTGCAGGTCCGCGTCGAGGGCTACGGCGACGTGTGGCTGCCCACGGTCGGCTACGGCGAGACGCTCGCGCTGCAGGACCGGGGCACGAGCGACCGCGCCGGCGACCTGCGTTACAACCCGGCGGCCGGCACCGCCGTGCTCACGAGCGGCCTCGCGGAGGGCGCGGCCTACGAGCTCGACACCCGCATGCAGGTCGAGCCGGAGACCGACGAGCTCCTCGAGGTGCCGGTCGCCACCCTCGCGATGCCGGCCGTGCAGAACGTGCCCGACGTGGTGGCGGCGAAGGCCGACGAGTACGTCGGCGACGCGACCACGCCGATCGAGCAGCTGCGCGCCATCGAGACGGGCCTGAAGACCAACGGGTTCCTGAGCCACGGCCTCGCCTCCGACACCGTGCCGTCGCGGGCGGGCCACGGCGCCGACCGCATCATCGAGCTGTTCACGCGCACGCAGATGGTCGGCGACGAGGAGCAGTACGCCTCGGCGATGGCGCTCATGGCCCGGCACCTCGGCTACCCTGCTCGCGTCGTCATGGGCTTCGCGCCCGAGGTGCGCGAGGGCGAGGCGGTCGAGGTGCTCGGCGGCGACGTCACGGCGTGGGTCGAGGTGCCGTTCGAAGGCGTCGGCTGGGTCTCCTTCCGCCCGACGCCCGACCAGGTCGACGTGCCGCAGGAGCAGACGCCGAAGCCGAAGTCCGAGCCGCAGCCGCAGGTGCGCCAGCCCCCGCGCTCCGAGGACGAGGAGGAGCAGCTGCTCACGACGGTCGAGATCGACGACTCCGACGACGACCGCGATCGCCCGTTCGCCCTGCCGGGCTGGGTGTGGGTGACGTTCGCGTCCGTGGGCATCCCCCTCGCGATCGTGCTGCTGCCGATGCTCGTCGTCGCCCTCGTCAAGGGCGACCGTCGCCGGCGCCGGCGCAGCGGCGCGAACGACCGCCGCGCCGCCGGCGCGTGGGAGGAGCTCGTCGACCGGTACGCCGAGCTCGGCTTCGAGCCGCCCGTGCAGGGCACCCGGCTGCAGGCGGCACGTGCCCTCGAGCGGCAGGTCGACGAGCAGGGGCTCGGGTCGGCGCTGCCGTCGACGGTCGGCGTCGGCCGGGCGGATGCCGCGACGCGAGCGCCTGCGGCAGCGCCCGTCCGGCTCGCCACCCTCGCCGCCACGATAGACCGCGACGTGTTCGGCGGCGCCGACGTGAGCGACGCGGTGGTCGACGACCGGTGGACGGCCGCGGATGCCTCGACCGACGCCGTGGCGCGCGCGGCGGGCCGCCTGCGGCGCCTCGTCAGCCGCTACCGGCTGCACCGCCGGCGCTAGAGTGATGCCGTGGATTCGCCGGACTTCATCGTCCCGCCGCCGGGGCTGATCCCGTCGGCGCCGCCGCCGAGCGAGGAGCCCGACCGCACCGTGCGCGACGTCCCACCGCGGTCCCTGCCGGCCTTCCCGCCGCCTCCCGGCTCCCGCCCGGCGGTCGTGCCCGTGGCGCCGCCGTCGCGAGACGGCGTCGAGGCGGTCGAGGAACGCGTCGAGGCGGTCGAGGAGCGCGTCGAGGCCCCGACGCCGACCCCGCAGCCCGGGGCCTGGCGACTGCGCGCGCCCGGCGGGCTGGAGGTGCTGCTCCTGCGCCCGGTGGTGCTCGGCCGCGATCCGTCGGCCGACGCGACGCGACCGGATGCCGCCGCGATCCCGCTCGCCGACCCGGCGCGCTCGGTCTCCAAGACGCATGCACTCGTGGAGGTCGTGGACGGCCGAGTGACCGTGACCGACCTGCACTCGACGAACGGCACGCGCGTGCTGACGCCCGACGGCGAGGCTCGCGAGCTCGACCCGGGCGTGGCATCCGAGGTGGCCGGCGGGTCGACCCTGCTGCTCGGGGAGTTCGCCGTGCGCGTGGATCGGGCGCCGCTCCACACGGTGTAGCCTGAGATGGTGCGTGCTCCGCGACTTCTCCTTCGGTGCCGCGGCGGGGCCTCGTTCTAGGCCGATCCCGTCGCGGAGTTCGTCGTCGGCTGACCGCAGATCCTGAGGAAGCGAACGCATGGAACACACACCCGCGAACGGCGTGACCACGCTGGAAGCACGACCGCGCACCCTGGCCGAGAAGGTCTGGGACGCCCATCTCGTGAAGAGGGGCGAGGACGGCACGCCCGACCTCATCTACATCGACCTCCACCTCGTGCACGAGGTCACGAGCCCGCAGGCCTTCGACGGCCTGCGCGTGGCCGGTCGCCCAGTGCGGCGGCCGGACCTGACGATCGCGACCGAGGACCACAACACCCCGACGCTCGACATCGACAAGCCCATCGCCGACCCGACGAGCCGCACGCAGATCGAGACGCTCCGCCGCAACGCCGCGGAGTTCGGCATCCGCCTGCACTCGCTCGGCGACAAGGAGCAGGGCATCGTGCACGTCGTCGGCCCGCAGCTCGGGCTCACGCAGCCGGGCATCACCGTGGTCTGCGGCGACTCGCACACGTCGACCCACGGCGCGTTCGGCGCCATGGCGTTCGGCATCGGCACGAGCGAGGTCGAGCACGTGCTCGCGACGCAGACGCTGCCGCTGAAGCCGTTCAAGACCATGGCGATCAACGTCGAGGGCGCGCTGCGCCCCGGTGTCACCGCCAAGGACATCATCCTCGCGGTCATCGCGAAGATCGGCACGGGCGGCGGCCAGGGCTACGTGCTCGAGTACCGCGGCAGCGCCATCCGCGCGCTCTCGATGGACGGCCGCATGACCATCTGCAACATGTCGATCGAGGCCGGCGCGCGCGCCGGCATGGTCGCGCCCGACGAGACGACGTTCGCCTACCTCGAGGGCCGCGCACACGCCCCGCAGGGCGCCGACTGGGACGACGCCGTCGCGTACTGGCGCACCCTCGCGACCGACGAGGGCGCCGAGTTCGACGCCGAGGTCTTCATCGACGCCGACGCGCTCGAGCCGTTCGTCACCTGGGGCACGAACCCGGGCCAAGGCGTCTCGCTGAGCGAGGCCGTGCCCGACCCGGCGACCATCGACGACCAGCACGAGCGCGCAGCCGCCGAGCGCGCGCTGGAGTACATGGACCTCGCGCCCGGAACGCCGCTGAAGGACATCCACGTCGATGCCGTGTTCATGGGCTCGTGCACGAACAGCCGCATCGAGGACCTGCGGGCGTTCGCGTCCATCGTGCAGGGCAAGAAGAAGGCCGACGGCGTGCGCGTCATGGTCGTGCCGGGCTCCGCCCGCGTGCGCCTCGAGGCCGAGGCCGAGGGCCTCGACAAGGTGTTCGAGGAGTTCGGCGCCGAGTGGCGCTTCGCGGGCTGCTCGATGTGCCTCGGCATGAACCCCGACCAGCTCGCGCCTGGGGAGCGCTGCGCCTCGACGTCGAACCGCAACTTCGAGGGCCGGCAGGGCAAGGGCGGCCGCACGCACCTCGTGTCACCGCTCGTGGCGGCCGCCACGGCCATCCGCGGCACGCTGTCGAGCCCGTGGGACCTGCAGAACGACGGGGAGGGACGCTGACCATGGAGAAGCTCAGCACCGTGACGGGCGTGGCGGTCCCGCTGCGCCGCTCGAACGTCGACACCGACCAGATCATCCCGGCGGTGTTCCTCAAGCGGGTGACGAAGACCGGCTTCGACGACGCGCTCTTCCACGCGTGGCGCCAGGACCCCGACTTCATCCTCAACGACCCGGCCTACGCGGGCGCCCGCGTCCTCATCGCCGGGCCCGACTTCGGCACCGGATCGAGCCGCGAGCACGCCGTCTGGGCGCTGCGCGACTACGGCTTCGACGTGGTCATCAGCTCGCGCTTCGGCGACATCTTCCGCGGGAACTCGGGCAAGCAGGGCCTGCTCGCCGCCCAGGTCGCCTATGAGGACGTCGAGCGCCTCTGGGAGGCCATCGAGGCGGAGCCGGGAATACCCGTCACGGTCGATCTGGTTGAGCGTACGGTGAGCGCGGGCGCGCTCACGGTGCCGTTCGACATCGACGACTACACTCGGTGGAGGCTTCTCGAAGGGCTCGACGACATCGGGCTCACCCTCCGGGACGAGGAGTCGATCGCCGAGTTCGAGTCACATCGCGAGGCTTGGCGGCCGAAGACCCTCCCCATCCGGGAGCCGGCAGAATCAGGGAGTCTGTGAACACACTCGGGCAGGACGCCAAGAACCACGCGACGGCAGTCGGATTGAACGTCGACCGCATCACGATCAACGGCGGCAAGCCGCTGCGCGGTCGCATCGAGCTCAAGGGCGCGAAGAACCTCGTCACGAAGGCGATGGTCGCGGCCATCCTCGGCGACACCCCCAGCGTGCTGAAGGACGTGCCGAACATCAGCGACGTCCGCATCGTGCGCGGCCTTCTCGAGGTGCACGGCGTCAGCGTCACGCACGGCGTCGACGAGGGCGAGCTCATCCTCGACCCGTCGGCCGTCGAGTCGGCGCACATGGCCGACATCGACGCGCACGCCGGCTCCAGCCGCATCCCGATCCTCTTCTGCGGCCCGCTCCTGCACCGCCTGGGCGAGGCGTTCATCCCCGACCTCGGCGGATGCCGCATCGGCGACCGCCCGATCGACTTCCACCTCGAGGTGCTGCGCAACTTCGGCGCCATCGTCGAGAAGCTCCCGAGCGGCATCCGGATGTCGGCCCCCAGCGGCCTGCACGGCGCCAAGGTCTCGCTGCCCTACCCGAGCGTCGGCGCGACCGAGCAGGTGCTGCTCACCGCGGTGCTCGCCGACGGCATCACCGAGCTCTCGGGCGCGGCCATCGAGCCCGAGATCATGGACCTCATCAACATCCTCCAGAAGATGGGCGCCATCATCACGGTCGACACCGACCGCGTGATCCGCATCGAGGGCGTCGAGAAGCTGCAGGGCTACACGCACCGCGCGCTCTTCGACCGCAACGAGGCCGCCAGCTGGGCGGCAGCGGCGCTCGCGACCGACGGCGACATCTTCGTCGGCGGCGCCCGCCAGGCCGAGATGCTCACCTTCCTCAACGTGTACCGCAAGGTCGGCGGCGCGTTCGAGATCCAGGAGGACGGCATCCGCTTCTACCACCCCGGTGGCGAGCTCAAGCCGGTCATCATCGAGACCGACGTGCACCCCGGGTTCATGACCGACTGGCAGCAGCCGCTCGTCGTGGCGCTGTCGAAGGCCAAGGGCGTGTCGATCGTGCACGAGACCGTATACGAGCAGCGCTTCGGCTTCGTCGACGCGCTCGTCGAGATGGGCGCGTCGATCGACGTGCACAAGGAGTGCCTCGGCGGCCGCCCGTGCCGGTTCGGCCAGCGCAACTTCCAGCACTCCGCGGTCATCTCGGGCCCGGCCAAGCTCCACGGCGCCGACATCGAGGTGCCCGACCTGCGCGGCGGCTTCAGCCACCTCATCGCGGCCCTGACCGCCGAGGGCCGTTCGACCGTGTCGAACGTCGGGATCATCGCGCGCGGCTACGAGAACTTCATCACCAAGCTGGAGCTGCTCGGGGCGGACTTCACGCTCGAAGGATAATGGGTCCGTGCCACAACAAGACCCGACCGCTGCGCATGCGGCGAAGCCGGGGGCCGAGAAGCGCCGTCCGTCGTTCTTCTGGCTCCTCGCCGCCCTGATCATCCCGCTCTGGAACCTGGCGGTGAAGTACCGCTTCCACCACCCCGAGCGGATGCCGCAGACCGGCGCCTTCGTGCTGTCGCCCAACCACTACAGCGAGGTCGACCCGCTCGTGATGGGCGTCGCCTCGTGGAAGCTCGGCCGCGCGCCGCGGTTCCTCGCGAAGGCGTCGCTCTTCAAGAACCCGGTGCTCGGCTGGGTCCTTCGCACCTCGGGGCAGATCCCGGTGGAGCGCAGTGGCAGCCAGAGCCACGCGGCGATCCGCGCGGCCGAAGACCTCGTCTCCAAGGGCCGCATGGTCATCGTGTACCCAGAGGGTTCGCTCACGCGCGACCCCGACCTGTGGCCCATGCGCGGCAAGACGGGCGCGGTGCGGATCGCGATCGAGCGCGGCATCCCGCTCGTGCCCGCGGCACACTGGGGCACGCAGCAGATCCTCCCGCGCTACGGCAAGAAGCTGAGTCTCTTCCCGCGCAAGAGCGTCGACGTCATCATCGGGGAGCCGATCGACCTCTCGTCGTTCGAGGGCAGGCTCGACCAGGCGAGCCTCACGGCCGCGACCACGGTGCTCATGGACGCCATCGCCGCGCTCCTCGCCGAGCTGCGCGGCGAGCCGGCACCCGCCGAGCGCTGGGACCCGGTCAAGCACGGCCAGAAGGAGACCGGTCGCCTCGACCAGGAGGGGACGGATCGCGTTGAATCGTAGGACGGGGCGCCGCGCACCCGGGAAGCGCGTGGCGGTGCTCGGCGCCGGCAGCTGGGGCACCACGTTCGCGAAGATCCTCGCCGACGGCGGCGCCGACGTCATGATCTGGGCGCGCCGGCCCGAGCTGGCGCGCGAGATCCAGGAAGCGCGGCGCAACAGCGACTACCTCCCGGGCATCAACCTGCCGATCGGCCTGCGCGCGACGAGCCGCATGGACCTCGCGCTCGCGGGCGCCGAGCAGGTGTACGTCTGCGTGCCGAGCCAGACGCTGCGGCAGAACCTCATCGCCGCCGAACCCCACCTGGGGGCCAACGCCGCGGTCATTTCGCTGATGAAGGGCGTCGAGAAGTCGACCGGCCACCGCATGAGCGAGGTCATCGCCGAGGTGCTCCCCATCGCCGAGTCCAACATCGCGGTGATCTCGGGCCCGAACCTCGCGCTCGAGATCGCGAGGGAGCAGCCGACGGCCGCCGTCGTGTCGTCGACGAGCCTCGAGACGGCGCAGTCGGTGGCCTCCATCTCGCGCAACAAGTACTTCCATTCGTTCGTGAACACCGACGTGATCGGCACCGAGTTCGGCGGCGTGCTGAAGAACCTCATCGCCGTGGCGATCGGCATCGTCGACGGCGCGGGCTACGGCGAGAACACCAAGGCCTCGATCATCACGCGCGGCCTCGTCGAGATGACCGACTTCGCGGTCGCCTACGGCGCGCACCCCGACACGCTCTCCGGTCTCGCGGGCCTCGGCGACCTCATCGCGACCTGCCAGTCGCCGCTGTCGCGCAACAACACCGCCGGGCGCCTGCTCGGCCAGGGCTACAAGCTGCCCGACGTGGTCAATCGCATGCAGCAGACCACCGAGGGCCTCGCCTCGGTGGGCCCGATCCTCGAGCTCGCACGGGCGAAGGGCGTGGAGATGCCCATCGTCGAGCAGGTCCGGCAGGTGCTCGCGGGCACGCTCGCCCCGAAGGACATCGCACCGCACCTCACGACCGACGACGAGCCCCAGGGCGAAAGGACATTGGATGGACAAGCTCAGGGTGGTTCTGCTGTTCGGCGGGCGTTCAAGCGAGCACTCGATCAGCTGCGCAACGGCGGGCGGGATCCTGGGGGCGATCGACCGTGACCGCTACGAGGTGATCCCGGTCGGGATCACCCGCGACGGCGCCTTCGTGCTCGAGGCCGACGATCCGGCCCGCTACGCCCTCGACCCGGCGCACCTGCCCGAGGTCGTCGACAACGGCACGCGCGTGCGCTGGCCCGAGAGCTCGGCATCCCGCGAGGTGCGGGTCACGGATGCCACGGGCGAGCGCTCGCTCGGCGACGTCGACGTCGTCCTCCCGATCCTGCACGGCCGCTTCGGCGAGGACGGCACCGTGCAGGGCCTGCTCGAGCTCGTCGGACTGCCCTACGTCGGCAACGGCGTGCTGGCGTCGGCGATCGGCATGGACAAGCACGTGACGAAGACGGTGCTCGAGGGCGCCGGCATCGCCGTCGCCCCGTGGGTGACGCTCACCCGGGCCGCCCTCGCCGAGGAGCCCGAGCTGTGGCAGCGCCGCGTGCACGGACTCGGCCTGCCGGTGTTCGTGAAGCCCGCCCGCGCCGGCTCGTCGGTGGGCGTGAGCAAGGTGTCCGACTGGTCGGAGCTGCACGCCGCCCTCGACGTCGCGTTCGCGGAGGACCGCACGGTGCTCGTCGAGGCCGCGGTCGTCGGCCGCGAGATCGAGTGCGGCGTGCTCGAGGGTCGCGACGGCCAGGGCCCGCGCGTGAGCGTCGCCGGCGAGGTCGTCGTCACCGGCCGCGACTTCTACGACTTCGAGGCGAAGTACCTCGACGCGCCCGGCGTCGACCTCATCTGCCCGGCCGACCTCGGCGACGGCGAGCTCTTCGAGCTCCGCCGCATCGCCCGTCGGGCGTTCGAGGCGATCGGCGGCGAGGGGCTCGCCCGGGTCGACGTGTTCCTCACCGACGAGGGCTTCGTCGTCAACGAGGTCAACACGATGCCCGGATTCACGCCCATCTCGATGTTCCCGACGTGCTGGCTGAACTCGGGGCTCACGTACCCCGAGCTCATCTCGGAGCTCATCGAGGTCGGGCACGCGCGCGGCAGCCGCTGAGCCTCGGCGCGGGCGGCGCGGCATCCGCTCGCAGCTGTCGACGCGCCGTGCCGCAGCGAGGCGGCCGAGCTCGACGCGCGGGTCGTATGTCCCATGACGAGGGCGCGACCGCGTGCAACGATGGTGGCATGGCTGAAGAACGCGAACCGGTGAAGGTCCTCAGCGACGACGAGTGCTGGGCCCTGCTCGTGGAGAAGGACTTCGGAAGGCTGGCCGTCTCGATCGGCGATCAGCCCGAGATCTTCCCGATCAACTACACGACCGTCGAGGGCGGCGTGCTGCTGCGCACCGCGGAGGGCACGAAGCTGTTCGGCGTGACGGTGAACAACAAGGTGGCCTTCGAGATCGACGACTACGGCGCGACCGACGGCTGGAGCGTCGTCATCAAGGGTCGCGCCCGGGCGCTCGAGAGCGCGGACGAGATCGCCGAGGCGGAGGCGGCGTCGCTCGTGCCGTGGATCCCGACGGTGAAGCGCAACTTCATCCGCATCGACGCCGACGTGATCAGCGGACGCCGCGTGACGTTCGGCCCCGAGCCCGAGGCCGGCCTCGACGCGAGCTGAGGCGGAACGAGGTCGGCCCTCCGCATCCCCGGAGGCGTGTGCGGAGGGCCGACGTCCGGGCCGTGTCGGGTCAGCAGGAGTTGGGTGCGCCCTGGCTCGACGGCGGGTTGACCGTGCACTCGTCCTCGAGCTCCTGCGGCTCAGGACTCGTGTTCGAGGTGTTGCCCTTGGTCTCCGTGGTCGACGTGGAGCCCACGCCGGCCTGGTTGTTGCCGGGGCCTTCGAACGTCTCGCACGAGACCGTTCCGCGGTCCTTCGTACAGTTGTCGGGCAGCGGCGCCGCCATGGCGCCCATGGCGGGCGCGGTGACCAGCAGGCCGGCCAGCGCGCAGGTCGCGAGGATCTTCCGCATGCTTCCCCCTCGGGATGCGGGGCACGTGGTGCCCACGTGGGAGGAGTGCCGGGTGGCACCCCTCGCCGCGCCGCCGGAGGACGGCCGTTCGACTCGGGTGGGCTCGGTCCTCCGTAAGCGAGGATGTCTCAGGTTAGGTCGAGTGCCCACGATCGGACAATCCCCCGGGTCAGGGGGTGCCGGAGGCAGCGGACCGCCGTGACGGCGGCTCAGCCGAGGGTCGCGTCGTCGACGTTCGTGCAGCCGCCTTCGGCGGGGATCGCCGAGACGGCCGACGAGAGGTCGGCGATCGCGGTCGTGCCCGAGACCACGTCGTTGTCGATGAGCACCTCGACCGCCGGCGTGCGCCCGAAGGTCGTGAACAGGTAGCGCGGGGCGTCCGACTCGTCGATGACCCAGTCGACGCCGTCGACGCTCACGCACCGGTCGGTCGTGGGACCGAGGGGCTCGACGCCGCAGCGCAGCAGCACCGATGCGGGGTTGCCCCACGCGCCCGTGCCCTGTGCGTTGGTCTCGCGCTCGGCCTGGCCGGCGACGACGTCGGGCAGGCGCACGATCACGGCGGCGCAGTCGGCGTCGGTCGCCTGCGGCGCGGGGGCGAACGGGACGGCCTGGCTGCAGCCGGCGAGCGCGATCGTCCCGGCGACGGCGAGGCCGAGGGCGAGCGCGACGCGCCGCAGCCCGCGTCGGGTCAGGGGTGCTGTGGGGTGGGGCATCGCCGTTCAGGCTACCGTGAGAGGCATGGAACGACCTGCGCGCACCGAGTCGCCGACGATCGGCGAACTGGGCGAGTCGCGCACGCTCGCGCGCATCCTGCCGCGACTCGCGTCGGGGGATGCGGCGCTGCTCGGCGCGGGCGACGACGCCGCGGTCGTGGCGGCCGCCGACGGCCGGTACGTCGTGACGACCGACCTGCTCGTGCACGGACCCGACTTCCGGCTCGCCTGGTCGACGCCGTTCGAGCTGGGCTGGAAGGCGGCGGCCACCAACCTGACCGACGTCGCGGCGATGGGCGCCCGGCCCACCGCGCTCGTCGTCGCCATCGCCGCCCCGCCGACGACGCCCGCCGCCGTGCTCGAGGGCATCGCCGACGGGCTGCACGAGGGCCTTGCGGCGCTCGCGCCGGGCGCCGGGGTGGTCGGCGGCGACCTCTCGGCGTCGACGGTGCTCACGATCGCGGTGACGGCGTTCGGCGACCTCGAGGGCCGCGCGCCGGTCCTCCGCTCGGGCGCGCGCGTCGGCGACGTGCTGGCGCACGCGGGCGCCCGGGGCGACGCGGCCCGCGGCCTGGCGCTGCTCTTCGCCGAGGGCACGGATGCCGCGGGCGAGCCCGATCCCGAACGGGCCGCCGAGGTGCGCGCGCGGCATCCCGAGCTCGTGGCGGCCCAGCTGGCGCCGCACCCGCCCGTCGCGGCGGGCGTGGCGGCCGCTCGCGCGGGGGCGACCTCGATGCTCGACGTCTCCGACGGACTCGCCCGCGACGCCCGGCGCATCGCCGAGGCGAGCGGCGTCGGCCTGGACTTCGACGGCGAGGCGCTCGGCGCCGACCTGCGCGTCGCGTTCGCCGGCGCGGAGGACCACGGCCTGCTCGCGACGTTCCCGCCGGGTGTCGAGCCGCCCGCGCCGTTCGAGGTCGTCGGCCGGATCGTGCCCGCCCCGGGCGAGGTGCTCATCGACGGACGCGGGATCGACGCCGAGGGCTGGGACCCCTACTCCGGCTGGGACGGCCGCTCGGGCTGAGCCGCCGCCCACCACAGCGTGGTCTCGCCGTAGTCGCGGCGCCGCTCGGGCGCGATGCCGGCCGGCCACCGCGGCTCGGGCGACCGCGAGCTCCGCTCCACCACGACGACCGCGTCGGCCGCGAGCAGGGGCGACAGCAGCTCGAGGTCGTGCGCGAGCGCGGCCTCGCCGAGGTCGTACGGCGGGTCGATGAACACGAGGTCGAACGGCCCCGTCGCCGACTCGAGGTACGACGCGACGCTGCGCATGGCCACCCGGATGCGCGGCCGATGGCCCCGCGCCGCGCGCGTCACCGCCTCGGCGTTCCGCCGGCAGATGTCGGCGGCCGGCTTCGCCTTCTCGACGAGCACGACCTCGGCCGCACCCCGGGACGCCGCCTCGAGGCCGAGCGCGCCAGATCCGGCGTAGAGGTCGAGCACCGCGACACCGTCGACGGCGTCACGTGCGTCGAGGGCCGAGAAGATCGCCTCGCGCACCCGGTCGCTCGTGGGACGCGTGCCCGAGCGCGGGACGGCGAGGGAGAGCGAGCCGGCGAATCCGGCGATGATGCGGGTCATGCTTCCCGCAGCATATCCGCGCGGTTGCACGGTGTCATGCCGACGCGAGCACGTGCCCGGCGCTGCCATGATGGAGGGGTGGATGACTCGACAGACCAGGTGCCGGCCGAACCGTCCCGCCACCGGGGAGACGAACAGCAGTTGATCGACCGACTCTGGGACTTCGGCGACCCCGCCGCGAGCGAGGAGCGGTTCCGCGAGGCGGCCGACGACGACTCGCATCCGGCGCACGTGCGCGCCGTGCTGTCGACCCAGCTCGCGCGGGCCATCGGCATCCAGGGCCGTGGCGACGAGGCGCTGGCGGTGCTCGACGAGGTGGCCGCCGCGGGCACCGCCCCCGACGAGCCGCAGCGCGACGCCGCCGAGGTGCGCGCCCGGGTCTCGATCGAGCGCGGGCGCATCCTCGCCGCCGCCGACCGCCGCGCCGAGGCCGTGCCCGAGCTCACGCGCGGCGTGCGGGAGGCGGCGCTCGCCGGCTCGAACTTCCTGGTGCTCGACGCGCTGCACATGCTCGCGCTCAACGACGCGGGCCATGAGGAGGAGTGGGCCGCCGAGGGCCTCGACGTGCTCGCCGGCTCGCGCGACCCGCGCGTGCTGCGCTGGGGCGTCGCCCTGCACAACAACCTGGGCTGGACGATGCACGACTCCGGTCGCGCCGAGGCGGCGCTCGCCGAGTTCCAGCAGGCCGTCGACGCGGCCGACCGCTACGGCACCACCGAACAGCAGCACGTCGCCCGCTGGTCGGTCGCCCGCTGCCTGCGCACGCTCGGCCGCACCGACGAGGCGCTCGAGCTCCAGCGCGAGCTGGCCCGGGCGCGCCCCGACGACCCGTACGTGCAGTCCGAGCTCGCGGAGCTCACGAAGGACGAGTCGGCGGGGGAGCCTACGATCGAGGCATGACGGCCGAAGGAGCGGATGCCGCGGGCGCCGGTCGGTTCACCCTCGACACCCGACTCTCCGGCGCGCTCGGCGGCCGCACCGCGCAGGCCGTCGAGCGGGCGTTCGGCTACCGCACGGTGGGCGAGCTGCTCGCGCACTACCCGCGCCGCTACGCGCTCCGCGGCGAGCTCACCGCCCTCGCGAGCCTCCCGCTCGACGAGAACGTCACGATCGTCGCCGAGGTGCTCGAGGTGCGCGTGCGCGAGATGCGCCAGCGCCGCGGGTCGATCCTCGAGGCGAAGATCTCCGACGGCACCGGCATCCTGACGCTCACCTTCTTCAACCAGAAGTGGCGCGAGAACGACCTTCGCCCGGGCCGTCGTGGCATCTTCGCGGGCAAGGTGGGCGACTACAAGGGCAACCGGCAGCTGGCGCATCCCGACTACGAGCTGTTCGACGACGCCGAGGTCGTCGCAACGGATGCCGCGAAGCGCTGGGTCGAGGCGCCCATCCCGATCTACCCGGCCACCGGCACCCTCGCGAGCTGGCAGCTCGCGAAGTCGGTCGCGCTGCTGCTCGACGGGCTCGGCCCCGTCGACGACCCGCTCCCCGAGCAGGTCCGCGGCGCCCGCTCGCTGCTCGACCACCGGCGCGCGCTCGAGCAGGTGCATCGGCCCGAGACCGAGGCCGAGTGGAAGGCCGCGCGCCGCACCCTGCGGTTCACCGAGGCGTTCGTGCTGCAGACCGCGCTGCTGCTGCGCCGGGCCGAGCTGCGCGAGCACTCCACGACCGCGCGGCCGCCGTCGCCCGAGGGCCTGCTCACGCGCTTCGACGCGTCGCTGCCGTTCACCCTCACCGACGACCAGCAGGAGGTGGGCGGCGAGATCGCCGACGACCTCGGCCAGCCGGTGCCGATGAACCGGCTGGTGCAGGGCGAGGTGGGCTCGGGCAAGACCCTCGTCGCGCTGCGCGCCATGCTCGCCGTCGCCGACTCGGGCGGGCAGTCGGCGCTCCTCGCACCCACCGAGGTGCTCGCGGCGCAGCACGTGCGGTCGATCGCGCGCATGCTCGGCCCCGAGCTGTCGGCGTCGCTGATGCCCACGCTGCTCACGGGCCAGCTGCCCACCGCCGAGCGCAAGAAGGCGCTGCTGCGGGCGGCCGCGGGCCAGTCCCGCATCGTCGTCGGCACGCACGCGCTCATCGGCGACGCCGTGTCGTTCGCCGACCTCGGGCTCGTCGTGGTCGACGAGCAGCACCGGTTCGGCGTCGACCAGCGCGAGGCGCTGCGCCTCAAGGGGCAGCATCCGCCGCACGTGCTCGTGCTCACGGCGACGCCCATCCCGCGCACGGTGGCCATGACGGTCTTCGGCGACCTCGACGTGTCCACGATCCGCGAGCTCCCCGCGGGCCGCGCGGGCATCGAGTCCTTCGTCGTGCCGCTCGCCGACCGTCCGGGGTGGCGGCCCCGGGTCTGGGAGCGGTTGGCCGAAGAGGTCGAGCTCGGCCGGCAGGGGTTCGTCGTCTGCCCGGCGATCGAGGCGAAGGTCGCGGAGGACGACGGCGAGCCGCTCGAGGGCGAGGTCGAGGGCGGGGCGCCCGCGGCATCCGTGACCTCGGTGCTCGCCGAGCTCGCGGCGCACCCGCGCTTCGCCGACAAGCGGGTCGCGCCCCTGCACGGCCGCATGAGCGCCGACGAGAAGGATGCCGCGATGCGGGCGTTCGCGGCGGGGGAGATCGACGTGCTCGTCGCCACGACCGTCATCGAGGTCGGCGTCGACGTGCCGAACGCGAGCGCGATGGTCGTCGTGGACGCCGACCGGTTCGGCGTCTCGCAGCTGCACCAGCTCCGCGGCCGGGTCGGCCGCGGGAGCGTGCCCGGCCTGTGCCTGCTCGTCACGAACGCGGAGGCCGGGTCGCTGGCCCGCCAGCGCGTCGAGGCCGTCGCGGCGACGCTCGACGGGTTCGAGCTTGCGCGCGTCGACCTCGAGCTGCGCCAGGAGGGCGATGTGCTCGGGGCGAGCCAGTCGGGCGGTCGCTCGTCGCTGAAGCTCCTGCGAGTGGTGCGCGACGGCGACGTCATCTCGGACTCCCGCGACCTCGCCGCCGAGGTGCTCGCCGAAGACCCCGGCCTGCGCCGGCACGCCGCGCTCGCGGCCGAGGTGCGCCGCCGGCTCGACGCCGAGACCAGCGGGTTCCTGAGCAAGGGCTGAGACTCTCCGACAGCGCTTCCAGCGCCGCGAGCGGGCACTACGCTGGTGCGTATGCAGCGGATCGCCGTCGTCCCAGGCTCGTTCGACCCCGTCACGCTCGGCCACCTCGACGTCATCGGGCGGGCCGCGGGGCTCTACGACGAGCTGCACGTCGTCGTGGTGCACAACCCCGACAAGACGGCGCTGCTGCCGATCGCGCAGCGGGTCGCGCTCATCGAGAAGTCGATCGCCGACGCCGGCATCGAGGGCCGCATCGTCGTGGCCTCGTGGAGCATGGGGCTCCTGGTCGACTACTGCACCGACGTGGGCGCCACGGTGCTCGTGAAGGGCATCCGCTCGCAGGTCGACGTCGCGTACGAGACGCCCATGGCGATCGTCAACCGGCACCTCGCGGGCGTCGAGACCGTGTTCCTCCTGCCCGACCCGGCCAACGCCCACGTGTCGAGCTCGCTCGTGCGCCAGGTCGCGGCGCTCGGCGGCGACGTCTCGCCGTACGTGCCACTCGTCGTGGCCGACTACCTGCAGGGGGCGGTGACGGCGTGAGCGAGGCGGCGGTCACCATGGGCGGTCCCGGCGACGCGGGTCGCGCGGACCTCCCGCTGGGCATCGACGAGGTCGGCTCGCTGGCGGCGAGCATCGTGCAGAACGTCGAGACCGTCATCGCCGGCAAGCGCGAGGCCATCACGGCCGCGCTCACCGTGCTGCTCGCCGAGGGGCACCTCCTCATCGAGGACGTCCCGGGCGTCGGCAAGACCATGCTCGCGAAGGCGCTGGCCCGGTCGGTCGACGCGAGCGTGAGCCGCATCCAGTTCACGCCCGACCTCCTCCCGAGCGACGTGACGGGCGTCAGCGTCTTCGACCAGTCGACCCGGCACTTCGAGTTCAAGCGCGGCCCCGTCTTCGCCAACCTCGTCATCGGCGACGAGATCAACCGCGCCAGCCCGAAGACCCAGTCGGCACTGCTCGAGTGCATGGAGGAGGGGCAGGTCACGGCCGACGGCACGACCTACGTGCTCGCGCAGCCGTTCACCGTCGTCGCGACGCAGAACCCGGTCGAGATGGAGGGCACCTACCCGCTCCCCGAGGCGCAGCGCGACCGGTTCATGGCCCGGGTCTCGATGGGGTACCCGTCGCCCGCCGACGAGATCGCGATGCTGTCCACGCGCGAGACCTCGAGCCCGCTCGACCGGCTCGAGCCGGTGGTGTCGCTCGCCGAGCTCCGCGACATGATCCAGGCCGTGCAGCACGTCTTCACGTCGCAGCCGGTCAAGGAGTACGCGGTGCAGCTCGCCCGAGCCACCCGCGAAGACCGGCAGCTCCGTCTCGGCGCGAGCCCCAGGGCCACGCTGCAGCTCATCCGCGCGGCCAAGGCGCACGCCGCCATGCACGGCCGCGACTTCGTGCTGCCCGACGACGTCGACGCGCTCGCGGTGCCGGTGCTCGCGCATCGCCTCGTGCCGACGAGCCGTGCCATCGGCGCGCACGACCGCGACAGCGGGCCGCTCATCGACGCCATCGTGCGCCGCATCGTGGGGGAGACGCCGGTTCCCGTCGGCAGTGCTCGAAGGAGCTGAACCGTGTCCCGCCCCCGCCCCGTCCGCGTCTCCGCCTGGCCGCGACTGACGAGGCGCGGTGGAGCGCTCGTGGCGGTGGGCGTGCTGCTGCTCGCGGTGTCGCTCTGGTTCGACCTGCGCGACGTCATGCTGCTCGCCTTCGTCGGCATCGCGATGCCGCTCGCGGCGGCCGTGTTCGTGCTCGTGCGCACCCCGCGCCTGGCCGTGACGCGCACGTTCGCCCCGCCGGTCGTGCCGGCCGGCGGCTGGACCCGGGTCTCGCTCGTCGTGAAGAACCGCGGGCGCCGCACCTTCGACGGCGCGCACTGGCGCGACACCACGCCCGACGGGATCCAGGCGCCGCCCGAGGCGATCCTCCCGGGCATCGGACCCTACGAGAGCGTGCTCCCGTCGGGCGACGACACCGTGCGCCTCGAGTACCGGGTGCGGATGCCGCGGCGCGGCGTCCCGAGCATCGGCCCGCTGCGCGTGGCCGTCTTCGACCCGTTCGGCCTCGCGCGCATCGACCGCGACGTCGGCACCGGGCACGAGCTCGTCGTGACGCCGCGGGTCACGGTGCTCGACGCCGCGCTGGGCAGCGCCGCGTCGATCGACGGCGTGGTGCACGGGCTGCAGCGGCGCACGCACCCGAACTCCGACGAGCTCATCGCCCGCGAGTACCGCTACGGCGACCCGCTCCGGCGCGTGCACTGGGCCGCGACCGCCCGGCGCGGCGAGCTCATGGTGCGCGAGGAGGAGCAGCGCGGCGACCCCGAGGCGCGCCTGCTGCTCGACACCACGCTCTCGGGCCGCCCGCGCGTGGCGTCGCTCCGCCGCGAGCACGACGACACCCCGCACTTCGGGTACGAGCTCGGCATCGAGCTCGCCGCGTCCATCGGCGTGCACCTGCTCGAGCGCGGCTTCCGGGTGCGGCTCACGCAGGTCGCCGATCCCGAGCGCGGCGTCACCACGGGGTCCGCCTACGACGGCGGCTACCGCATGCCGGGTGGCGACCGCACGCTGCTCGAGGACCTCGCGAGGCTCGAGGAGCCCGCACGCACGATCGCGCACGCCGGCACGGAGTCCGGGGCATCCGAGGGCCGGCCGCGTGCCCGCGAGGCGCGTGCGCCCGGCTTCGCCGTGCTCGTCGACCCCGACGAGCAGGAGGCGCGCAACCTGGTGGCCCTGCGCTCGTCGCTCGAACCGGCGATCGCCTTCGCCGTCGAGGGCGTCTCGCGTCGCGTGCTCGACGAGCTCGAGGAGGCCGACTGGCGCATCATCCGGCTGCGGCGCTCCGCCGACATCGGCGAGGCGTGGGCCGGCATCACGGCGGCCGCGCGGCGCAGCGGCACGCTCGACGCGAGCAGCGACGACGAGCCGGGCGGGGAGGTGGGCGATGGACGCTGACTCGGCACCCCTCACCCGCGCCCAGCGCCTCGCGCTCACCACCGCGTCGTTCCTGCTGCTCGCGGTGGCCACCATGGCGCTCGGGCCGCTGCTGTCGGGCAGCGGCTGGTGGTGGCTGTGCGCCTTCATCGCGGCGGGCACGCTCTTCTCGGGCTTCGGGCTCCGCGCCGTGCGCACGCCGCCGTCGCTCGTGCCCGTGCTCGAACTCGGCGTGCTCCTGCTCCTGCTCACCCTGCTGTTCGGCGGGGGCACGAGCATCGCACTGATCATCCCGACGCAGGGGACCTTCGAGACGTTCGGCGAGCTCTTCGTGGGCGCGCAGCGCACCATCGAGCAGCAGTCGGTGCCCGCCCTCACCGTGCCGCCGCTGTCGTTCGCGCTGGCCCTCGGGATCGGCCTGCTCGCCGTCGTCACCGACATCCTCGTGCAGACCGTGCGCATGCCGGCGCTCGCCGCCGCGCCCGCGCTCGTGCCGATCCTCATCCCGGGCTTCATCATCGAGGCGGGCGCCGAACTGCCGACGCTCGTGCTCACCGCCGCGGCGTACCTGCTGCTCCTGCGGGTCGACGTGCGCGTGCGCCGCCGCGCCCGGCTCACGGCGGGCGAGGACCCGGCGGGCCAGAGCACGGGGCAGGCCGCGACGGTGATCGCGCCGAAGCGCGTGCCCATCGTGTCGACGCTCGGCGCGTCGCTCGGGCTCGCGGCCGTGGGCCTGCTCGCGGCATCCGTGCTGGCGGCGTCGACGCCGAGCATCTCGACGAGCCTGCTCCTCGGCTCGCCGTCGCAGGGCACCCTCTTCGCGCGCGGCGTGAGCCCGTTCATCGACCTCGGACGCGACCTGCGCCGGCCCGAGGCCAGGGCCGCCTTCCACTACCTCGCACGCGACGGCGACCGGCCGTACTTCACCCTCCTCACGCTCGACCGGTTCGAGGGCGAGGTGTGGAGCGCGACCGAGCGCGCCGTCGACGGCGACAACACCGTCGACGCCATGCCGCGGCCCGACGGCCTCTCGCGCCGCGTGGCGGCGTCGGAGCATCCGATCGACGTCGTGATCGACGACGTGAGCACGACCTGGCTGCCGGTGCCGTACCCGACCGCGGCCATCGAGGGCCTCGACGGCTCGTGGTTCTGGGACGACGGTTCCCTGACGGTGCGCAGCGTCGACTCGAACACCGACGGGCAGCGCTACCGCGTGACGCGGCTCGAGGTCGAGCCGACGCCGGCGCAGCTGCGCGCCGCCGACAGCGTGCCGGCCCAGCTCGCCCCGTTCCTCGAGCTGCCCGACGATCTGCCCCAGCTCATCGCCGACACCGCGGCATCCGTCACCTCCGGCGCAGCCTCGCAGTACGACGCGGCCGTCGCGATCCAGGCGTACCTGCGCGGACCCGACTTCGACTACTCGACCGAGGCGCCCGTCGAGGAGGGCTACGACGGCGGCGGCTTCGATGTCATCGCCCGGTTCCTCGAGACGAAGGCCGGCTACTGCGTGCACTTCGCCTCGACCATGGCCGTGCTCGCCCGGCAGATCGGGATCCCGGCCCGCATCTCGATCGGCTACACGCAGGGCTCGCCCACCGAGGAGCGGGTCGACGGCGTGCAGCGCGTCGAGGTCGACTCGCACGACCTGCACTCCTGGCCCGAGCTGTACTTCGAGGGCGTCGGCTGGGTGCCGTTCGAGCCGACCCCGGGCAGAGGCCTCGTGCCCGACTACTCGCGCCCCAACGCGGGCGAGGAGCAGGGCCCGAACATCCCGAACGCCGCGACCTCGACGCCGGGCGCGAGCGGACGACCCGACCTCGACCCCGACCGCGGGCTCGCCGGACCCGGCGGCGGGCCGCTCGGCGCGGCCGGCGACCTCTGGCTGCGGGTCGGCGCGCTGCTGCTCGTCGCACTCGTGCTGCTGGTGACCCCCGCGGCGTTCCGCGCGAGCCAGCGGCTCAGTCGCATGGGTCGCATCCGGCGCGGCGAGCGACCGGCGGATGCCGCGTGGGACGAGCTCGTCGCCACGGCGCGCGACCTCGGCACCGGGCTCGGCGACGTCGAGACCGCGCGCGCCTTCGCGTCGCGCATGGCCGAACGACCGGCGTTCGCGGAGGACGCGGTCACCCGCGGAGCGCTGCTGCGCCTGCGCGACGGCGTGGAGCGCGAGCGGTACGGCCCGGTCGGCCGTACGGCGGCTCCCGGGATCGCGGAGGACATCGTCACGGCCAGGACCGCGCTGCTCGCCGACGCGACCGCGGGGGAGCGCGCGCGGGCCGTGTTCGCACCGCGATCGCTCTTCGAGCGGGCCCGCCGGATGCTCGGCGATCGGCTCGCGCCCGGGGCGTAGAATCGTCGATCGTGGCCACACAGCATTCGCCGTTCAGCGTGAACGTGCGCGACCTCGTGAACCGTCCCGGCGAGATGCGCGAGCAGCGCCTCGCGATCCCCGTCGCCCAGCAGATGGGCGAGGGCCTCGTCTCCGTGCGCGAGGGTTCGGAGCTCGACCTCGACGTCCGGCTCGAGTCCGTGCACGAGGGGATCCTCGTCACCGCCGAGGTCGACGCGGTCGCCGAAGGCGAGTGCGGGCGCTGCCTCATCGACATCGCCCTGCCCGTCGAAGTCGAGTTCCAGGAGCTTTTCGCGTATCATTCTGGGGAAGCTTTCGAGTATGAGGTTCAAGACGACCACGTGGATCTTGAATCGCTCATCCGAGATGCGGTGGTGCTGGCACTGCCGTTCCAGCCGGTGTGCCGGCCTGACTGCCCGGGTCTCGACCCCGTGACCGGGCTCCGACTGGCCGATCATCCGGAACTCGTCACCCCTGAGCAGCGCGACCCGAGGTGGGACGCGCTCGCGGGGTTCAAGGCTTCCGAAGACCAAGGCACGGATGTCGCATCCGAGGCCGACCAGCAGAGAGATTGAGAGAGAGTCATGGCTGTTCCCAAGCGGAAGAAGTCACGCGCCAACACCCACGCGCGCCGTTCGCAGTGGAAGGCCGAGGCCCCCACGCTCGTCAAGACCGTCGAGAACGGCAAGGTCACCTACAGCCTCCCGCACCGCGCGAAGGTCGTCGAGGACTCGGCGGGCACCCCGCTCTTCCTCGAGTACAAGGGCCGCAAGGTCGCCGACGTCTAGTCGGCCGCAGGCACGCCACCGACCGGTCGTGACGCGAACGGAGCAGGCAGGGCACGGAGATCGCACGCTCGACGAGCTGCAGCGCACGCTGCAGGTCGAGGTCGATCCGGCCCTCCTCCAGCTCGCGCTCACGCACCGGTCGTTCGCGTACGAGAACGGCGGCATCCCCACCAACGAGCGCCTCGAGTTCCTCGGCGACTCGATCCTGGGCCAGGCCGTCACGGTCAAGCTGTTCCGCGACCACCCCGAGCTCGACGAGGGCGAGCTGGCCAAGCGGCGTGCGAGCCTCGTCTCGAGTGCCGCGCTCGCCGAGGTCGGCCGGTCGATCGGCGTCGGTCCGTACATCCGCCTCGGTCGCGGCGAGACCATGACCGGCGGCGCCGACAAGCCGTCGATCCTCGCCGACACCGTCGAGGCGATCATCGGCGCGGTGTACCTCGACGCGGGCGGCGACGCGGCCACGGCGCTCGTGCTGCGCCTCGTCAGGCCGCTCCTCGCCGACCCCGACCGGTTCGGCGCGGCCATGGACCCGAAGACGAGCCTGCAGGAGATCGCCGCGCGACGCAGCGCGCCGCCGCCCGTCTACACGGTCACCGAGTCGGGTCCCGACCACAACAAGCACTTCGTCGCCACCGTGTCGGTCGGCGAGCTCGTGCAGGCGACCGGCGAGGGCTCCAGCAAGAAGCAGGCCGAGATGGCCGCCGCGCTCGAGGCCTGGACCGACCTGAACAGCCGCTGACGTGCCCGAGCTTCCCGAGGTCGAGGTCGTCCGCGCGGGGCTCGCGCCCGCGGTCACCGGCGCGCGCATCGCCGCCGTCGACGTGCTCGACACGCGCTCGCTGACCCGGCACGACGCGGCGTCCGGCGACTTCGAGGCGACCCTCACGGGCGCCCGCATCGAGGCCGCCGTGCGCCGCGGCAAGTTCCTCTGGCTGCCGATCTCGCCCGATCGAGCGATCGTCGGGCACCTCGGCATGAGCGGGCAGCTGCTGCTGCGCACGCCCGACCACCCGGGCGACGACCGGCACGCGCGCATCCGTCTGCACCTCGAGCATCCCGAGCACGGCGAGCTCCGCGTCGACTTCGTCGACCAGCGCACGTTCGGCTCGCTCGCGGTCGACCGGCTGGTGCCCACGGCCGACGGCGAGGTCGCCGGGTTCTCCGCCGGCGTGACGGGACCGTGGGCGCGCAGCATCCCGGCCCAGGTCGCGCACATCGCCCGCGACCCGCTCGACCCCGCGTTCGACGACCGCGCCTTCCTCGACGCGTTCGGCCGGCGCTCGTCGGGCGTGAAGCGCGTGCTGCTCGACCAGAACCTCGTGAGCGGCATCGGCAACATCTACGCCGACGAGTCGCTCTGGGCCGTGCGACTGCACGGCGAGCAGCCCGCATCGTCCATCCCGCGCCGTCGGGCCCGCGAGCTCCTCGCGGCGGTGCGCGAGGTGCTCGGCAAGGCGCTCGCCGAGGGCGGCACGAGCTTCGACGAGCAGTACGTCAACGTCAACGGAGCATCCGGCTACTTCGCCCACTCGCTCAACGCCTACGGGCGAGCCGGCCTGCCCTGCCCGCGCTGCGGCACGCCCATGGTGCGCGAGGCGTTCATGAACCGGTCGTCGCACCGGTGCCCGCGATGCCAGCGGCTCCGGATGCCGCGTCGGGCCGTCACCGGCTGAATCCCTCGCGCTGCCAGGCCGCCTCGAGGCCGCAGCGACGGAAGCCGAGCGCGATGTTGATCGCGAGCATGTGCTCGTTCTCGTCGGCGTTCCACGTGTAGACGACGTCGCGCTCGGGGGCCGCCTCGGCGAGCCGCACGAGGTTCGCGAGCTTGACGAGCATGCCGAGGCCGTGGCCGCGGTGCGCGCCGACCACGAGCGTGTCGTACTGGTAGGCGAAGGGCCTGTCGAGCGGGAGCAGGAGCTCCGTGTAGCCGGCGATCGCGCCGTCGTCGGTCACCGCGGCGGCGACGAGCACGCCCATGCCGCCGTCGAGCTGCTCCGACTCGTGCTCGCGCACGCGTGCGGCATCCCACCGCTCCTCGTCGATCGTGACGCCGCCCGCCGGCACGTCGAGGGCCATGCGGGCGCGCGCCGCGGCGTAGGCGTCGACGAGGCGCTCGGGGGTGCGGTCCGTCCAGAGCTCGAGCCGGTAGCCGAGGTCGGCCGCGCGGGTCGCGCGCCGAGCGAACTCCTCTCGGTATCCGTCGACGCGGCCCTCGACCGCGAGGCTGCTCACGCGCTCGAGCTGCTCGAGCGCGTAGCCGTGCGCGGCCGCGAACGCCGCGGCCGGTGCGGATGCCGCGAGCACCGCGTCACCGTCGGGTGCGCGCAGCACCGGCCCGTCGGGCGCCTCGCCGGTGTCGGGGTGATCGGAGTAGGCGACGACGATCGAGCGTCCGAGCCCGCGTGCGGTCTCCTCGGCGGCGGCGAGGAGCTGCGAGCCGACGCCGCGCCGCCGGTGCGCGGGCGCGACGCCGAGCGTGACCTCGATCGTGGCCGCGTCGTCGCCGCGCTCCCAGCCGATGCGGCTGCGACCCACGAGCGTCCTGCCGTCCCACGCGCCGAAGAGCCGCCGGCCGCGATGCACGTCGTTGCGGTGCAGCGCGTGCAGCTCGGCAGGCGTCTCGGCGAAGTGGTCGTGGCCCCAGTTCGCCCGCTCGAGCTCGAAGCCGAGTGCCGCGTAGGCCTCGAAGTCGGCGGCCTCGGGCGTGCCCAGCGCACGCGGGACCTCCACCGGTCGAACCTCGACGGTCATCGTCGCTCCTCACCTCGGCGCAGGCAGCCGCCCAGACTAGCGCGGGCGCGAGGTCGGCGGCAAGGGCCGATCCGGCCGGGACGGCGCGCGAGGCGGGGCGCGAGGGCCCGACTCGGGTACGCTTCTCCGAGGCATCCGCACCATCGAGCCGAACCCGGGGGAGCATGTACCTCAAGAGCCTGACGCTGAAGGGATTCAAGTCCTTCGCGCAGCCGACGACGTTCGCGTTCGAACCGGGCGTCACGTGCATCGTCGGCCCCAACGGCTCGGGCAAGTCCAACGTCGTCGACGCGCTCGCCTGGGTGATGGGCGAGCAGGGCGCGAAGACCCTGCGCGGCGGAAAGATGGAGGACGTCATCTTCGCGGGCACGGCCACGCGCGGTCCGCTGGGCCGCGCGGAGGTCAGCCTCACCATCGACAACGCCGACGGCGCGCTGCCCATCGAGTACACCGAGGTGACGATCTCGCGCACGCTCTTCCGCAGCGGGCAGAGCGAGTACGCCATCAACGGCGAGACGTGCCGGCTCCTCGACGTGCAGGAGCTGCTCAGCGACTCGGGCCTCGGCCGCGAGATGCACGTCATCGTGGGGCAGGGCCAGCTCGACGCCGTGCTGCATGCGAGCGCCGAGGACCGCCGCGGCTTCATCGAGGAGGCCGCGGGCATCCTGAAGCACCGCCGGCGCAAGGAGAAGACGCTCCGCAAGCTCGACGCCATGCAGGCGAACCTCACGCGCCTCTCCGACCTCGCGGGCGAGATCCGCCGGCAGCTGAAGCCGCTCGGGCGCCAGGCGGAGGTCGCCCGGGAGGCAGCCACGATCGCCGCGGTCGTGCGCGACGCACGCGCCCGCCTGCTCGCCGACGAGGTCGTCGGCCTGCGCCGCGCGCTCGAGGAGCACGGGCGCAGCGAGCACGAGCGCCACGGCGAGCGCCTCGTGCTGCAGGAGGAGCTCGAGCAGCACCAGGCCAGGGTCGAGCGGCTCGAGGCGGCCTACCTCGGCGACGACGTCGATGCGGCGCGCTCGACCACGCACGCGCTCGAGTCGGCGCAGGAGCGCCTGCGCGCCCTCGACGCACTGGCCCGGCAGCGCATCGCCCTGCTCAGCGCCCAGGTCGAGCCGGCGGATGCCGCGCCGAGCGTCACCCGCGCGATGATCGACGAGGCGACCGACGGCCTCGGCGGCTTCACCGCCGCTGTCGGCGAGGCGGCCTCCGCGCTCGAGTCCGCCGTGGTCGCGACCCGCGCCACGCGGGACGAGCTCGACGTGGTCGACGAGGGCATCGCGCTCCAGAGCGCGCAGGTCGCGGCCTACGACCTCGAGCTGTCGAAGCTCGCCGGCCAGGCCGACACCGCCGCGTCGAAGCTCGCCGCCGTGCGCGGCGAGGTGCTCCGGCACGCGAACGCCCTCGAGGCCGCCGCCGCCCGACGCGAGGCCGCCGGTGCCGAGCTCGCCCGAGTCGAGGCCGAGGCCGAGGCGGGCGGCGATGCCGAGACCGACCTCGACGAGGCGTACGAGCTCGCGCAGGCGGCCGTGTTCGAGGGCGAGGCCGAGATCGAGCGGATCCGCGATGAGCTGCACGCACGCGAACGCGAGCAGGGCGCGCTCGCCGCGCGCACGTCAGCCCTTTCGCTGGCGCTCGACCAGAAGGACGGCTCGGCGGCGCTCGTCGCCGCCAACGTCGACGGCGTGCGGGGCCTGCTCGCCGAGTCACTGCACGTCGAGCCCGGCTTCGAGGCGGCGATCGCCGCAGCCCTCGGCTCGCTCACCGACGCCGTGCTCGTCGACGACCGCGCGGCCGCCTGGCGTGCGCTCGACCACGCCGAGCGCGGCGAGCTCGGCCGGGTGGCGCTCGCGTTCGCCGACCCCGGCGTCGACCCGCGGGCGGGCGTGGCGGTCGACGGGCTCACCGCGGCATCCGACGTCGTCACCGCCCCCGCCGGCGTGACCGCACTGCTCGCCGAGGTGCTCATCGCCGACGACCTCGCCGCGGCGCGGGCGGCGGAGCCGGCGCTCGCGCGACTCGACGGACCCGCCACGGTGATCACGAAGGACGGCACGGTCGTCGGCCGCTACGTCGTGCGCGGCGGCACCGGACGCGAACAGAGCCGCATCGAGCTCATCGCCGAGCGCGATCGCGCCGGCGCCCGGCTCGAGGAGGTGCGCTCCGAGCTCGAGCGCAGCCGCTTCGAGCTCGCCGAGCAGCGCCAGCTCGTCGAGCGCTCGAAGGAGCAGGCGAAGGCGGCACTGGCCGCCCTGCGCGAGTACGACGCGCAGCTCGCCCAGCGCACCGAGCTGCTGAACCGCGCCCGTGTGCAGGTCGAGGCTGCCGACGCCGAGGCCGCACGACTCGAGCAGGCCGCCGCGAACGCGCAGGAGCGGGTCGCCGAGGCCGAGCGCGCCGCGGATGCCGCGAAGGCCGCGCACGAGGCGGCCCGCGCCCTGCCCCGTCCCGTGCTCGACGCGACCGCCCGCGACGGCGCGGTGGCTTCGCTCGATCGCGCGCGAGAGCTCGAGGTCGAGGCGAGGCTTCGGGTCGAGACCGCCAAGGAGCGCGTGCGCGCCGAGGAGGCGCGCGTGCGCGCCATGGAGCGCCAGTTCGAGGCCGAGCAGCAGGCCGCAGCGGATGCCGCGCGGCGGGCCGTGCTGCGCCGGGCCCAGCTCGCGGCGGCGTCGAGGGTCGCGGAGTCGCTGCCCGCGGTGCTCGCGTCGGTCGACGCCTCGGTCGCCGAGGCGCGCGTCGCGCTCGGACGGGCGGAGGCGCAGCGCGCGAGCCGCAACGAGGAGCTGCAGCGCGTGCGCCGCCAGGAGGCGGCAGTCCGCGAGCGGCTGCACGCCGTGACCGAGGACGTGCACGGCCTCGAGCTGCGTATCTACGAGAAGAAGCTGCACGCGGCCGGGTTGGTCGAGCGCGCCGAGTCGGAGCTCGGGCTCACCGAGGACGTGCTCGTGGCCGAGTACGGCCCCGAAGCCGAGGTGCCGCCCGAGTCGGAGGAGGCGGAGCCACGCCCGTTCGTGCGCGAGGAGCAGCAGCGCCGCCTCGTCGCGGCCGAGCGCAAGCTCGCCCAGCTCGGGCGCGTGAACCCGCTCGCGCTCGAGGAGTTCGCGGCGCTCGAGCAGCGGCACCAGTTCCTCACCGAGCAGCTCACCGACCTCGCGAACACCCGCAAGGACCTCCTCACGATCATCGAGGAGATCGACGGCAAGATGGAGTCGATCTTCCGCGGCGCGTTCGAGGACACGCGCGCGGCGTTCGCCGAGGTGTTCCCGGTGCTCTTCCCGGGCGGCGAGGGGCGCATCGCGCTGACGGACCCCGACGACCTGCTCACGACCGGCATCGAGGTGTCGGTGAAGCCCGCCGGCAAGAAGATCGAGCGCCTCTCGCTGCTCTCGGGCGGCGAGCGGTCGCTTGCCGCGGTCGCGCTGCTCATCGCGATCTTCAAGGCGCGCCCGAGCCCGTTCTACATCATGGACGAGGTCGAGGCCGCGCTCGACGACGCCAACCTCGGGCGCCTGCTCACGACCCTCGAGGACCTGCGCGAGTCGAGCCAGCTCATCGTGATCACGCACCAGAAGCGCACGATGGAGATCGCCGACGCGCTCTACGGCGTCTCGATGCGCCAGGACGGCGTCTCGGCGGTCGTCGGGCAGCGCGTGCGCGAGGAGCGCGAGGCGAAGGCGAGCTGACGCCGGCGCGCGGCATCCGCTCGCCGTCGATCAGGTGAGCCGGCGGTCGCGGGAGTCGACCGTGCGGAACCAGCGGTAGCCGTAGGCGCCCACCTCGACGTCGGCGCGGCCCTTGTCGTCGATCGGCACGACCGTGTCGGCGAGCAGGTCGGAGAGGCGTGCCTCCTCGGACACGTCGCCGAGCGGGAGGCGCACGGTCACCGGGGTCGACGCGAAGTTGTGCACGGCGATGAAGCTGCCGACGTCGGCGACGATGCGGTGCGCGAGGATCGACGGCTCGCCCGTGTCGAGCAGTTCCAGGCGGCCCCACCCGATCTCGGGGGAGCTGCGGTACCGGTGCGCGAACAGGCGGATCTTCGCGAGCAGCGACTCGGGATCGTGCATCTGCGATTCCACGTTGACGTGCTCGGGCGCGTAGCCGTCGGTGGGCGGCTTCGCCACGAGCTTGCGCGCGGGCGCGCGCGAGAACCCGCCGTTGGCCTCGGTCGACCACTGCATCGGCGAACGCACGGGCATGCGACCGCCGAGGTCGGGGTTCTCGCCCATGCCGATCTCCTCGCCGTAGAACAGCACGGGCGTGCCGGGGAGCGAGAACAGCAGGCTGTAGGCGAGCTCGATGCGTCGTGGATCGCCGCCGAGCATCGGCGGGAGCCGCCGCGCGATGCCCCGGCCGTAGATCCGCTGGGACTCCTCCGGGGCGAACGCGTCGAAGACCTCCTCGCGCTCCTCGTCGTTCAGCTTGTCGAGGGTCAGCTCGTCGTGGTTGCGCACGAAGTTCGCCCACTGCGCCTCGATGCGCAGCTCGGGGCGCGCGGCCAGCATCTCCGCGAGCGGGGTCGCATCCTCGCGCACGAACGACAGGTACATGCGCTGCATCGCGGGGAAGTCGAACTGCAGCGTGAGCTCGGCGGGCGCGTCGAGGTGGCCGAAGAAGTCGAGCTGCCCCGCGTAGTCCAGGTTCACCTCGCCGAGCAGGATCGCGTCGCTCGAGCGACGCTGCAGGAACCGGCGGATGTCGCGGAGGAACTCGTGCGGATCGCCGACGTCGACGCCGGCGGGCGGCTCGATGAGGAACGGCACGGCGTCGACGCGGAACCCCGAGACGCCGAGCTCGAGCCAGAAGCCGATGGTCTTCGCGATCTCGTCGCGCACGGCCGGGTTCGCGATGTTCAGGTCGGGCTGGTGGCGGTAGAAGCTGTGCAGGTAGTACTGGTCGGTGCGCTCGTCGTACTCCCAGACGCTCGTCTCCTCGCCGGGGAACACCACCTCGGGCTGCTGCTTCGGCGGCTCGTCGCGCCACACGTAGAAGTCGCGGAACCGCGAGTCGCGACTGCGGCGCGCGTCCAGGAACCACGGATGCCGGTCGGACGTGTGGTTCATGACGAAGTCGATGATGACCCGCATGCCCCGGTCCTTGGCGGTGCGCATGAACTCGACGAAGTCGCCCAGCGAGCCGACGCGCGGATCGATGGCCTGGAAGTCGGTGATGTCGTAGCCGTCGTCGCGGCGCGGCGACGGCTGGAACGGCATGAGCCAGAGGCAGCTGACGCCGAGCTCGGCGAGGTGGTCGAGCCGGTGCGCGAGGCCCTCGAAGTCGCCGATGCCGTCGTCGTTCCAGTCCAGGTACTTCTCGACGTCGAGGCAGTAGACCACCGCCGTCTTCCACCAGAGGTCGCTGCGGTCGGTGATCTTCATCGGCCCACCACCTTCAGCTCGGGCACGACCTGCTCGCCGAAGACGTCGATGAACTCGTCCTGCGTCGTCCCGACGTGGTGCAGGAAGACGCGGTCGGCGCCGACGTCGAGGAGCTCGGCGAGCTTCGCGAGGTGGCGGGCGGGATCGCTCGAGACCTGCACCGTGCGCGCGACGTCGTCGGGCGAGGCATCCGCCGTGGCCGCGTCGAACGCCTCCGGGCGGTCGATCTCCCAGATCACGGGACCGGGCAGCACGCCCGTGCGCCACTGGTCGTGCGCGATCGCGAGCGCCTCGTCGTCGGTGCGTGCCCAGCTGAGGTGCACCTGCACGGCGACCGGGCCGTGGCCGCCCGCGTCGCGGTAGGCGCCGATGACCTCGCGGAGCGCGTCGCGGGGTTGGTCGACCGTGATGAGGCCGTCGGCCCATTCGGCGCCCGAGCGCGCCGTCTCGGAGCTCACGGCCGCGACGTGCAGCGGCGGCGGCACCTGCGGCAGGCTCCAGACGCGCGCCCGGTCCATCCGCACGTGTCCGTCGGCGGAGACCTCCTCGCCGCGCAGCAGCCGCCGGATCGCGTCGACGGATTCGCGCAGGCGCTCATCGCGCTCGTCCTTCGGCGGGAACGGGTCGCCCGTGACGTGCTCGTTGAGCGCCTCGCCGCTGCCGAGCGCGGTCCAGAACCGGCCGGGGTACATCGACTCGAGCGTCGCCATGGCCTGCGCGGTGATCGCCGGATGGTAGCGCTGGCCAGGGGCCGTGACGACGCCGAGGGGGATGAGCGTCGCCTGCAGCACCGAGCCGAGCCAGCTCCAGGCGTAGCCGGACTCGCCCTGCCGGACGCTCCAGGGTTCGAGGTGATCCGAGCACATCGCGGCGTCGAAGCCGGCCTCCTCGGCGCGCTGCACGGCGTGCAGCAGGTGCGCCGGGGCGATCTGCTCGTGCGAGGCGTGGAATCCCACGATCGTCATCCGCACTCCTTCCGTCACCCTCGACGCTTCCGTGGTCGTGCCGAGGCGGCAAGGCCTTGCAAATAGACTCGTTCGCATGGCAGAACGCGCATCGTGGTCGCTCGGGGCGGCTCTCCGGGGGGTCTTCGGTGCGAAGACCATCGACGACGACACCTGGGACGACCTGGAGTCGGCCCTGATCCGGGCCGACTTCGGGCCGGCCGTCACCGAGGAGATCGTCGACGCGATCAAGGCGCAGGTCGAGCGGTACCGCACGACCGACCCCCGCGACGTGCAGCGGATGCTGCGGGAGCTCATCGAGGAGCGGCTCTCGAAGTACGACCCCACGCTGAAGCTCACCGAGCGCCCCGCCGTCGTGCTCGTCGTCGGCGTGAACGGCGTCGGCAAGACCACCACGATCGGCAAGTTCGCCCGGTTCCTGCGCAGCTACGACCGCAGCGTCGTCGTCGGCGCCGCCGACACGTTCCGCGCGGCCGCGGTCGATCAGCTGGCGACGTGGGCGGCCCGCGCCGGCGTCGATGTCGTCCGCCCGGAGCGCGAAGGCCAGGACCCGGCATCCGTCGCGTTCCAGACCGTCGAGAAGGCGAAGCAGGACGGCATCGAGATCGTCATCATCGACACCGCGGGCCGCCTGCACACCAAGGGCGGGCTCATGGACGAGCTGTCGAAGATCCGGCGCGTCGTCGAGAAGCAGGCGCCGATCAGCGAGGTGCTGCTCGTGCTCGACGCGACGACCGGTCAGAACGGCCTCGCGCAGGCCGACGCGTTCATCGAGCACGGCGGCGTGACCGGCCTCGTGCTCACGAAGCTCGACGGCAGCGCGAAGGGCGGGTTCGTGCTGGCCGTGCAGGAGAAGACGGGCCTGCCGATCAAGCTCATCGGCCAGGGCGAGGGCATCGGCGACCTCACGGGCTTCACCCCGCACGTGTTCGCGCAGAAGCTCGTCGGCTAGGCAGGGGAGGCATCATGGCGACCGAGCACGACTACTTCGGCATCGTCGGCGACTACTGGTCGGAGATGATCGAGTACGGCGACCAGCGCGTCGAGGTCGTGCTCGACGCCGAGGACGAGGCCGTCGCCACGACCGCGCTGGATGCCGCGGCCGCTCTCGTGGGCGAGCTCGAACTCGTCGACGACGAGCTGCGGTCGGCGTTCGTCAGCCAGCTCGACTCGGGCAGCACGCCCGTCGTGCGCTTCCTCGACGTGCTGCTCGACCCCGACCTCGAGCAGGCCGAGGAGATCGAGGACGCGATCGGCCGGGACTCGGGCGACCGCCAGCTCGACGCGCTGCGCTCGATGAGCCTCGTGCGCGTCGACCTCCGCCCCGAGGCCGACGGCGAGGGCGAGCCGTTCGCCGAGTTCGAGTACGCCCTCGCACCCGAGGAGACCGACGAGCGCCTCGTCGCGGTGATCGACACCGGCCGCGAGATCGTCGACGTGCGCTTCGAGGGGTAGTTCCCGCCCGCGAAGCGGGGAGGCATCCGCTCTCGCCTACAATCGAAGGCACCATGGCTACCTTCGGAAACCTGTCTGACCGCCTCGCCGAGACCTTCAAGAACCTCCGCACCAAGGGCAAGCTGTCGGCGGCCGACGTCGACGGCACCGTGCGCGAGATCCGTCGCGCGCTGCTCGACGCCGACGTCTCGCTCGACGTGGTCAAGCAGTTCACGGCGCACGTGCGCGAGCGCGCGCTCGGCGACGAGGTCAACAAGGCGCTGAACCCCGCGCAGCAGGTCGTGCAGATCGTCAACGAGGAGCTCGTCGCGATCCTGGGCGGCCAGCAGCGCCGGCTGCAGTTCGCGAAGAACCCGCCGACCGTCATCATGCTCGCGGGCCTCCAGGGCGCCGGCAAGACCACGCTCGCGGGCAAGCTCGCGAAGTGGCTCGTGAAGGACGGCCACACCCCGATGCTCGTCGCGGCCGACCTCCAGCGTCCGAACGCCGTGAACCAGCTCCAGGTCGTGGGCGGGCAGGCCGGCGTGCCGGTGTTCGCGCCCGAGCCCGGCAACGGCGTCGGCGACCCGGTCAAGGTCGCGAAGGACGCCGTGGCGCAGGCCGTGCGGTCGCAGCACGACGTGGTCATCGTCGACACCGCCGGCCGCCTCGGCGTCGACGCCGAGATGATGAAGCAGGCCGCGAACATCCGCAAGGCGACGAACCCCGACGAAGTGCTGTTCGTCATCGACGCGATGATCGGCCAGGACGCCGTCACGACGGCGAAGGCGTTCCAAGAGGGCGTGGACTTCACGGGCGTCGTGCTCTCGAAGCTCGACGGCGACGCGCGCGGCGGCGCTGCGCTCAGCGTGGCATCCGTCACCGGGCGCCCCATCATCTTCGCGTCCACGGGCGAGGGACTCGACGACTTCGAGCCGTTCCACCCCGACCGCATGGCGAGCCGCATCCTCGACCTCGGCGACATCCTCACCCTCATCGAGCAGGCGCAGCAGGCCTTCGACGAGGAGGAGGCGCTCAAGGTCGCCGAGAAGCTCGCGAGCGAGCAGTTCACGCTCGAGGACTTCCTGCAGCAGATGCAGCAGCTCCGCGGCGCCGGCTCGATCAAGAAGATGCTCGGAATGCTGCCGGGCGCGGGCGGCATGAAGCAGCAGCTCGAGAACTTCGACGAGCGCGAGATCGTGCGCACCGAGGCGATCATCCAGTCGATGACGGTCGCCGAGCGACGCAACCCCAAGCTCCTCAACGGCTCGCGGCGCCTGCGCATCGCGAAGGGCTCCGGCATGACCGTGACCGACGTGAACCAGCTCGTGCAGCGCTTCGAGCAGGCGGCGAAGATGATGAAGACCGTCGCGCGCGGCGGCGTGCCGCAGGTCCCCGGCATGGGCCCGATCCCGGGCGTCGGCACCTACGGCGGCGGCAAGCGGCAGGCCGCGAAGGGCAAGAAGAAGCCGTCGGGCTCGCGGTCGGGCAACCCCGCGAAACGCGCAGCCGAGAACGCCGCGATCGCATCGGGCGTCGCGCCGACCGGTCCGTCGTCGGCCCCCACGGGATCGGGCTTCGGCCTCGGAAGTGGCGGCGGTGGCGGCGCGAAGGGCGCCCCGAGCGAGGAGGAGCTCGCCGCCCTGCAGAAGTTCCTCGGCCGCTGACGGCCGCGGGCGGGTTCCGGCTCGCCTGAGCGTCGAGTCGCGCGTCGGGCGGGCGGATGCCGCGTGGTCGACGTCAGCCGGCCGGCCGGATGCCGCGTGGTCGACGTCAGCCGGCCGGCAGCCTCGCCTCGACCTCGAGGAGCCGGTCGATCTCGAGCGCCTGGGCGGTCGCGATCGCGCGTGCCCAACGCGTGACCGCGGAGTCGCCGGGCTCTGCGAGCCGGGTCTCCGCCATCTCGATCGCGCCGCGGTGGTGCGGCACCATGGCCTCGATGAACAGGCGGTCGAACGCCGTGCCCTGCAGCTCCGAGGCCCGGTCGAGCGTCGAGCGGCTGATCGCGCCCGCCATGTCGTCGGCGTGGCCGTGCGCGTCGCCCGCATCGTCGCGGGTGCTCCGGCGCTCGAGCCAGGTGCGCATCTGCTCGGCCTCGTCGGCCTGCACGAGGGCGATCCGCTCGGCCAGGTCCGCGAGCTCCGCATCGTCGACCCGCCCGGGCGCGAGCTCCGCGAGCTCGACGGCCTGCTCGTGGTGCACGATCATCGCGGCGACGAAGTCGAGGTCCGCCTCGGTCGCCGACTGATCGGCAGGCGCGCCCGCCGCCGTGCCATCCGACTCGGAGCCCGGCGGCGGGGCCGGCGTGACGAAGGTCGGCGTCGTCGCGGCCGTGCCGGTGCCGGCCGTGCAGCCCGCGACGCCGGCGACGAGCGCGAGCGCCAGCGCGAGGGCGGGAGCCGTGGCGAGCGCGGACCGTCGCGGCCCGGCGCCACGGGGGAGTCGCTCCACCGTCATCCGAGGGTCCGCCGGCGACGTCGGACGGCGAGTGCGACGTGGTAGGCCAGTGCGATGGCGAACGGGGCGAGCACGAGCAGCCACCATGCGTCGCCGCCGGGCGCCGCCGGCGCGGCATCCGCTGCCGGTGCGGCCGTGTGCTCGGCCACGACGACGCTCGCGAGCGCGAGCTTCGGCGCGGAGGCGTCGCCTCGCACGACGAGGTCGTACGTGCCGGCGACGAGCGGGCCGGGCAGGGCCACCTCGGTCGGCGCGAGCGCGCCGTCCTCGGCGGCGGTGACCGTGGCGAGCACCGCCTGCGTCGGCATCCACCACACGTCGGCCGTCTCGCCGGGTGCGAGCGACCCGGCCGGCAGCGACACCGTGACCGTCGCCGTGTCGGCCGGAACGAGCTCGGCCGGCTCCACCGCGAGCGTCTCGAGCGGTGCGCGTTCCTCGGGCGCGGTCGGCACCACGGGCGCCTCACGCCACACCCACGCATACGAGGGCTGCGTCTGCGGGTTCAGGCTCGCGTCGTCGTAGCGCGCGGCGTCGGCGAAGACCGGATCCGTGAGGCGCAGCACGTCGAGGCCCTCGTACATGTCGCTCGCGTAGAGGTGGCCGCGGTACGGGTACACCGCCCAGATGCCGGCCGTGTAGTCCATCGAGTAGCCGTAGGAGGGCCGGTCGAACCAGGCGAGCTCGACGGGCGCGGCGGGGTCGGTGAGGTCGACGACCGAGACCCCGCCCTCGAGCCACGCCTGCGCGATGATGAACCGCCCGGGCACCGGTACCAGGCCGCCCGAGTGGGCGACGCACTTCTCGAGGTCGGACTGCTCGCGCGGGAGCTTGTACGTGCCCGCCTTGACGAGCCCGTCGGGCTGGATGAGCCACACCGCGTCGGCGCCGCGATCGGCGCCGTAGGCCGGCGAGCACGTGTTGATGAAGCCGTCGCCGAGCTCGTCCTGGAAGACGATGCGCGTCGCGTCGTTGTCGAAGATGCCCGAGTGCCAGAACGTCACGGCGGGGTCGCGCACGCGCTGCAGCACGACCGGGTTCAGCGGGTCGGCGATCGAGAGGAGCAGTCCGTCGCCCCTGCACGCCGCCACCGCGAGTCCCTTGGCCGGGTACGCCGTGATGTCGTGGCATCCGGTGGTCGAACGGGTCTCGGCGCCGCCCGCCACCCGGTCCTCGGGGCCGAATGCGGTCTCGTCGTCGAACAGGTCGAGCTCGCTGACGATCGCCGCCTCCTCGGGGGCGGCGAGCGGCACCTCGATGACCTGCAGCGGGTTGCGGCCGGTGCAGTTGAGCGACGCGCCCCGGCTGTAGGCGTTCATGTACACGAACACCCGGTCGGTGCTCCCCGGATCGGGCACGACCGTGTGCGTGTGCCCGCCGCAGCGGGTGCGCACGGCGGCGGCGTAGCGGGGCGCCGCCGGGTCGCTGATGTCGAAGATGCGCAGCCCCTCCCAGTTCTCCGCGGTCTCGGGCACGCGGCTCGCCGCGCAGGAGTCGTCGGACATCGTCTCGTCGATCGCGATGAGCACGAGGTTGCCGACCGTGCTGACGTCGCCCTGCCCGCCCGGACACGACACGGCGCTCACCAGTTCGGGCGAGGCCGGGTCGGCGATGTCCCAGATCGAGAAGCCCGCGTAGTTGCCCTGCACGAGGTAGTCGCCCGAGAAGGCGAGGTCGGAGTTGATGAAGTCGGCGTCGTCGCCCTGCCGGAAGGGGTTGTCACGGTGTGCGACCCACTCGATGCCGCCGCCCATCGAGGGCTCGCGGCCCGGCGGCGCGACGGGTGGCGCGGGTTCGGCGGGTGCGGGCTGCACCACCGACGCCTGCGGGCCCGTGGGCTGCGCGACCGCGGGCGCGCCCGCGGCGCCCCCGGCGAGCATGATCGCGAGGAGGCCGACCGCGAGGGTGCGCGCCCGCGACCACGCGCGACCGGCCGCCATGCTCAGTCCACGGGATCGTCGTCGCGACGCACGGGCGCGTCGCCCACGAACGCGGTGAGGGCGCTGTCGCGCAGCACCTCGACGGGTCGCGGACCGGTGTCGGCGTTGCGGAGCATCTCGTCGCCCGCGAGGGGCTCCGACGACGCCGCGATGACGACGTTGCCGAGGCTCGTGCCCTCGACGACCGCCGGCGCCGCGAGCGCGAGCACGTCGTCGTACCGCGCGGCGAGCGTCGCGATGACCTCCCGGCTCATGTCGAGCCCCGCGGTCGCGAGGGTGT
Organism: Agromyces mariniharenae; assembly: GCF_008122505.1. Taxonomy (NCBI): domain Bacteria; kingdom Bacillati; phylum Actinomycetota; class Actinomycetes; order Micrococcales; family Microbacteriaceae; genus Agromyces; species Agromyces mariniharenae. The sequence goes on from NZ_VSSB01000002.1 coordinate 523,395, forward strand.
TCACCACCACGACCCCGTCGGGCGCCAGGAGCTGGTCGAGCTGGCCGAAGAACTCGGCGGTCGACATGTGCCTGGGGGACACCGCGCCCGAGAACACGTCGACGACCGCGATGTCCCAGCCGCCGCCCGTGCGTGCGGCCCGCTCGACGGCGACCCGCCCGTCGTCGAACTCGACCGTGAGCTCCACGTCGTCGTCGAGCGGCAGCACGTCGAGCACGAACTCGAAGAGCTCGCGGTGCAGCTCGACCACGTGCTGCACCGACCCGGGTCGCGTCGCGCCGATGTACCGGGGGATCGTGAGGGCGCCCGCTCCGAGGTGCAGCACGCGGATGGGGACGCCGGGCTCGCGGCATCCGTCGATGATGCCGGCGACGAGCCGCGTGTACTCGAGCTGGAGGTCGAGCGGGTCGAGCGGATTCACGTGCGATTGCGTCGTGCCCTCGATGACGAGCGAGAAGCCGCCGTTCGTGCCGCGCTCGGGGAGGAGCCGTGCCGTGACGTGCTCGCCGTCGAGTTCCAGTCGGGGATCGCCCATGCCAACCACACTAGGTGGGGGTCCGGCGGTGGACCAGACGCCGTGACGACATCGGGATCTTCGGGGTGGAGTTCGCCGATCGGACCTGTGCGCCGCCTATGATGTGCGCCAAGGGACGTGGAACCCGAAGGCGGGCCCTGACGCCCCGGACCACGCCGGATGGAGGGCATCGTGCAGGCGGCGCAGTCCCAGTCGCAGCAGGTCGCGGTCGCATGGGACGACCGGGTCCTCGCGACCCACTCCACGCCGCACTTCATGCAGTCGAGCACGTGGGAGGCCGTGCGCTCGCGGGGTCACTGGCACGTGCACCGGCGCGGCCTCGGCACCGATCGCGACTACCCGGTGCTCGTCTTCGAGCGGCTCGCCGAGGGCTTCGGCCTCTTCCAGCACCTGCCTCGCGTCAGCGGCCTGGAACCCGCCGACATCGGCGGCCTCACCGATCGGGTCCGCGCCGAGCGCGGCACCGCGTTCGCCACGAAGATCGAGGTGCACCAGCCCCGCGACGAGGCGCTCGTCGAGGCGTTCCTGGCGCACGGGTGGCTGCCGGCCAAGGCCTCGCAGTACCGGCACACGGTCGTCGTCGACACCTCGACGAGCGAGGAGGAGATCCTCGCGAACATGAAGAAGCGCGCCCGCGCCGAGATCCGCGTCGCCGAGCGGCACGGGGTCGAGGTGCGACGCGCCGAGCTCGACGCCGCGAACCGCACCCGCATGATCGACCTCGTGCGCGAGACCGAGGAGCGCTCGGGGGCGTTCTTCCGCGGCGACGACTACCTCGAGTCGGTGTGGGAGACGTTCGCCGCCGACGATCGCGGCCAGCTGTACTTCGCCCGCTACGGCGACGAGATCGTGGCCGGCGCGTTCATCGCCCGCTACGGGCCGAACGCCTGGTACAAGGACGGCGGCTCGACCCGCGAGCATCCGCAGGTCATGGCGTCCCGCCTGCTGCAGTGGCGCATCATCTGCGACCTGGCGTCCGACGGCGTCGCGCGGTACGAGCTCGGCCACGTCCCGCCGCCGGGCGAGCCCGACGCCCCGGGCCAGGGCATCCTCGTCTTCAAGAGCGCCTTCACGCGCGACGTGCTCGAGTACATGCCCGCGTTCCAGCTCTCGCACGAGGAGCGCGGGGAGGCCTGGCGGGTGGGTGAGGGCGCGTTCCTCGCCGCGCATCGCGAGCGCACGGGCGATTACTGGTACTGAGCTGGTGACGGCGCTGCGTCCGTTGCGAATGCTTACAGCGCGGTAAGTCGCGCGATCGGCCGACGCGCTACAGTGAACGCGGCGGCAGGCCCGATGCCGCGAACGACCGGCGGATGCCGCGACACGACGACTGGAGCACCACCATGACCACCGGCTCGGCCGACTACCGCGACGCGGGTCTCGCATTCCCCGACGACTTCCTCTTCGGATCGGCCACGGCGTCGTACCAGATCGAGGGCGCAGCCGACGAGGACGGCCGCGGGCCGTCCATCTGGGACACGTTCAGCCACACGCCCGGCAAGGTCTGGAACGGCGACACCGGCGACGTCGCCGACGACCACTACCACCGCTGGGAGCAGGACCTCGACCTCATGGCGGAGCTCGGCCTCGAGGCGTACCGGTTCTCGATCGCGTGGCCGCGGATCCAGCCGACGGGGCGCGGGCCGGCGAACGAGGCCGGCCTGGCGTTCTACGAACGGCTCGTCGACGGGCTCATCGCCCGCGGCATCCGGCCCATCGCGACGCTGTACCACTGGGACCTGCCGCAGGCGCTCGAAGACGAGGGCGGCTGGGCGAACCGCGCGACCGCCGAGGCGTTCGCCGACTACGCGCGCATCGTGGGGGAGCGCCTCGGCGACCGGATCGCCGTGTGGACGACCCTCAACGAGCCGTGGTGCAGCGCCTACCTCGGCTACGGCTCGGGCGCCCACGCGCCCGGCCTCCTCGACGGCGCCAAGGCGCTCGCCGCAGTGCACCACCTCAACCTCGCGCACGGCCTGGCGATCGCGGCCCTCCGCGCGGTCGTGACGAACGACCCGGGCTACTCGATCACGCTCAACCTGCACGTGATCCGCCCGCACGGGCCGACCGGGGCCGAGGCCGCGCGACGCATCGACGGGCTCGCGAACCGAGTGTTCCTCGGGCCGCTCCTCGACGGCGAGTACCCCGCCGACGTCATCGCCGACACGGCCGAGGTCACGGACTGGTCGTTCGTGAAGCCCGGCGACCTCGAGCTCATCCGCCAGCCGATCTCGCTGCTCGGCGTGAACTACTACTCGACGGTCACCGTCGAGATGTGGGACGGGGTCTCGCCGCGCGTGAAGGCCGACGGCCACAAGGACATGGGCGGCACGCCCTGGCCGGGCTCCGAGCACGTGGAGTTCCTCGTGCAGCAGGGCCCGTACACCGCGATGGGCTGGAACATCGACCCGTCGGGCCTCGAGGACCTGCTCGTCGCGCTGCACGAGGCGTACCCGTCCTTGCCGCTCATGGTCACCGAGAACGGCGCCGCGTTCGACGACGAGGTGACCGACGAGCCCGACGGCCCCGCCGTGCACGACGTCGAGCGCGTCGACTACCTGCGCCGGCACTTCACCGCCGCCCACCGCGCGATGGCCCGCGGCGTCGACCTGCGCGGCTACCAGGTGTGGTCGCTCATGGACAACTTCGAGTGGGGCTACGGCTACTCCAAGCGCTTCGGCATCGTGCGCGTCGACTACGACACGCTCGAGCGGCTGCCGAAGGACAGCGCGAAGTGGTACGCCGAGCTCATCCGCACGAGGGCCATCCCGGCGTAGTCGAGCGGATGCCGCGGGGCGGCCCCTCCGGCCCGGGCGCTCAGACGGGCGGGGCTCACGCCTGCGGGTTCACGCCCTCGCGGAGCTCGCGCGCGAGGTGCGCGACGACGGCCGTGAGGTCGCCGCCCGCGGACTCCGCGACGCGAAGCTGCCGCTGGTAGCTCGCCCCGCCGTCGAGCATCGCGCGCACCTGCTGCAGCTCGGCCTGGCAGCCGAGCCGCTCGGCCACGGGCACGAGCGTCGTGAGCAGTTCGCGCAGGTCGTCGCCGACGAGCCGCTCGCTGCCCGCGACATCCGTGATGATCTCGGCGTCCATGCCGTATCGGGCCGCCCGCCACTTGTTCTCGCGCACGTACCAGGGCTGCAGCACGGTCAGCGTCTCGCCGTCGTCGAGGCGCTGGCTCATCCACTCGACGAGGCACTGCACGAGCGCGCCGATCGCCGCGATCTCGGCGGCGGTCGAGACGCCGTCGCAGACGCGCACCTCGACCGTGCCCCAGCGCGGCGACGGGCGGATGTCCCAGCGGACCTCGGTGTGGTCCTCGATGACGCCCGTCCGCACGAGGTCGTCGACGTAGCGCTCGTACGCGGCCCAGTCGGCGAGCGGGTAGGGGAGTCCGGCGGTCGGGAGCTGCTGGAACATGAGCGCGCGGTTCGAGGCGTAGCCCGTCTCGACGCCCGCCCAGAACGGGCTCGAGGCGCTGAGCGCCTGCAGGTGCGGCATGTACGCGAGCAGCCCGTCGAGGATCGGCAGCGCCTTGTCGCGATCATCGACGCCGACGTGCACGTGGATGCCCCAGATCATCATGTTCCGCCCCCACCAGCGGGTCCGCTCGATGAGCTTGTGGTACCGCGGCTTGTCGGTGAGGCGCTGGTCGTACCACTGGCTGTAGGGATGCGACCCGCTGCAGATGAGCTCGTACTCGCCGAGCTCGTCGATCACCGCCCGCACCTCGGCGAGCTGGCCCTCGAGGTCGGCGACGGCGCCGGCGACCCGCTCGTGCACGCCGCTCACGAGCTCGACCGTGTTCGTCAGCAGCTCCGACGTGATCGACGGATGCGTCCCGCCCTCGCTGCGCTCGTCGAGGAGTTCGAGTACGCGATCGGCGATGGACGCGAGCTCGCCCGTCGAACGGTCGACGATCGCGACCTCCCACTCGAGGCCGATCGTGGAACGCGGGGAACGTGCGAACTCGATCGGCATGCGCGGCCTCCCTCGGGGCGTGCGGGAATCGTGCTCGCAATCATCGCACGGACCCGCCCGACGCGACGGGCGCGCGTCGGAACATGGCGCTCATGCGGGCGTCGAGTACGATGTGCCGCATGATGCGTCACCCGGGCAGGTTCCGATGAGCGGCCAGCAGATGCGCGTGCTCGAGGTGCTGAGCCTGCGCGAGCAGGTCGAGCGCACGCTCTCGTCGCGCATCGTGACGGGCGAGTTCGCGCCGGGCACCGTGCTGACGGTGCCGACGCTGGCGGGCGAGTTCGGCGTGAGCGCGACGCCCGTGCGCGAGGCGATGCTCAACCTGGCCCGTCGGGGGTTCCTGAGTCCGCTCCGCAACCGCGGGTTCGAGGTGACCGAGGTCTCGGACGACGAGCTGCGCGAGCTCGGGGAGATCCGGCGGCTCCTCGAGGCGCCGCCCATGCGATCGCTCGCAGGAGCGCTGCCCGACGAGACGGTCGAACGGCTGCGGCGCCTGGCCGACGAGATCGTCCGCGCCGGCCGCGAGGGCCGCTTCGAGGACTACCTCGAGGCGGACACGACCTTTCACCTGACGCTGCTCGAGCGGACGGGGAATCGGCACCTCGTGCGGCTCGTGTCGGAGCTCCGCCAGCAGACCCGGCTGGTGGGACTCGTGAACCTGGCCGATTCGGACGAGCTGGAGAGCTCGTCGCTCGAGCACGCCGAGCTCATCCGCCTGCTCGTCGAGGGCGACGGCGAGGGTGCCGAGGCCCTCATGCGCCGGCACATCGGCCACGTGGCCGGCCTCTGGAGCGGGCGCCGGGAGGCGTAGTCCAGCTCACCCTCGCCCGTCGCGGACGCGCGACGCCCGACGCCTTCCGCGTTCGAGGTTGCCAAACGCTTCGCCATGAGTAATATGTCACGTACCGCCCGTAGTGATATGTCACGCATGACATCGCAACGGATCCCTGCAACGTCGCACAGAGGAGAATCCCATGTCGTATGGACCCCGGCGCCGCACGCGCCTCCTGCAGCTCGCCGCCGGCGCGAGCCTCCTGCTGGCCATGACCGGGTGTTCCGGCGGCCTGGCCGGCGGCGGCGGCGGCGGTGGCGATGACGGCGACGGACCGATCTCGTTCGGCATGCTGGCGCCGTTCTCGGGGAGCGAGTCCGCGTTCGGCGCGTACATGCAGAACGGCGCTCAGCTCGCGGTCGACGAGTTGAACGCCGACGGCGGGGTGCTCGGCCGGGAGCTGGAACTCGTCGTCGAGGACGACGCCTGCGATGCCACGACCGCGGTCGCCGGAGCGAACAAGCTCGTGACCGAGGGCATCACGGCTTCGGTCGGGGGGTACTGCTCCGGCGCGACCCTGCCGACCCTCCCGATCTTCGACGAGGCCGGCATCCCCATGGTGATCCCGGCCGCGAACTCTAACGAGCTCGTGCAGGGACTGCCCGGCGTCTTCCTCATCAACGGAACGGGCACCCAGCAGGCCGCGGCCGCGGTGCAGTACGCCGAGGAGATCGGCGCGACGACGGTCGCCGCGATCGACGACGCGACCTCGTACTCGGCCGACCTCGCCGCCTCGTTCGTCGAGCAGGCCGGCGACGCCGGCCTCGAGATCGCGTTCGAGGAGACCGTGACGCCGGGGGAGAACGACTACTCGGCCGTGGCGACCGAGCTCGCGAGCGTGCAGCCCGACCTCGTCTACTGGACCGGCTACTACCAGGAGGGCGGCCTGATCGTCCGCCAGGCGACCGACGCAGGCTACACCGGCGCGTTCCTGGTCGGCGACGGGTCGGTCGACGCGAAGTTCGCCGAGATCGCCGGTCCCGGGTACACCGACAACGTCGTCGCGACGTTCACCCAGACGCCCGACATGATCGAGGGTGCCGACCAGTGGATCGCCGACTACTCCGAGCTCGCGGGCGAGGCACCCGGACCGTACTCGACGCAGGCCTACGACGCGGTGCGCGTCATGGCGCAGGCGATCGAGGATGCCGGCAGCACCGACTTCGACGCGGTCGTCGCCGGCCTCGAGGGTCTGGAGGGCTTCGACACGTTCGCGGGCCCGCTGACGTTCACCGACGACCACACCCTCTCGGGCGGCGGGTTCGTGATCGTCTCGATCGATCCCGCCACGAACGCGTTCGTGCTGAAGGACGACCTGCAGGGCTGAGTCGCCCGGGACGGGCGGCGCTCGCCGCCCGTCCCGGACCGGCACCGGAAGGAGTCACCGCACCGTGATGCAACTCATCTGGAACGGCCTGATCGTGGGCTCGTTCTACGCCCTCGTCGCGCTCGGCTACAGCATGGTCTACGGGATCATCAAGCTGCTGAACTTCGCGCACGGCGACATCTACATGCTCGGCGCGTTCGTCGGGTTCTTCACGCTCTCCGCGTTCGGGATCTCGAACGAGACCTCGATCCCGCTGCTCGTCGTGATCATGCTGCTCTCGATGGTCACGACCGGCCTGATCGGCGTCGGCATCGAGCGGATCGCGTACCGTCCGCTGCGCAAGAGCCCACGGCTCGCCGTGCTGATCACCGCGATCGGCGTGTCGTTCACGCTCGAGTACGGGGTGCGCCAGATCTTCGGTCCCAATCCCGAGGCGTTCCCGATCCGCCTGGAATCGAGCGGGTTCGATTTCGCGGGCATGCGCATCACGGCTTCGCAGCTCGTGCTGGTGATCATCGCGGCGGTGCTGATGCTCGTGCTCGCGCACATCGTCGAACGCACCCGGGAGGGTCGCGCGATGCGTGCGATCGCGCTCGACCCGCAGGGCGCGCAGCTCATGGGCGTGAACGTGAACCGGGTCATCGCCACCGTGTTCTTCATCGGCTCCGCCCTCGCCGGGGCCGCGGGCGTGATGGCCGGCGCGTACTACGGGTCGATCGACTTCCTGATGGGATTCATCATCGGGCTCAAGGCGTTCACCGCCGCGGTCATCGGCGGCATCGGCAACCTCTACGGCGCGATGCTCGGCGGGCTCCTGCTCGGCCTGCTCGAATCGTTCGGGGCCGCCTGGTTCGGCGGCGAGTGGCGCGACGTGTTCTCGTTCGCGTTCCTGATCCTGTTCCTCACGTTCAAGCCGACGGGCCTGCTCGGCGCCCGCGTCGTGGAGAGGATGTGACATGGCCCGCGACCTCGACCTCGCGCTGAAGCACGCGCCCCTGCGCGCGCCGGCCCCGCTGTTCGACCGTCCCCGACCCGCGACCGGTGTCTTCACCTCGCAGAGCGGGTTCCTCCGCGCACTCGGGACCCTGGCCGTGCTGCTGCTCGCCGCGCTGCCGTTCCTGGACGCGTCCCGGTACACGATGTCGATCGCGACGAGTGCGCTGATCTACGTGATGCTGTGCATGGGCCTGAACGTCGTCGTCGGGTACGCCGGACTCCTGGACCTCGGCTACATCGCGTTCTTCGCCGTCGGCGCCTACGTCTCGGGCATCTTCACCACCGTGCTCGGGTTCCCGATGTGGCTCGCGCTGCCGGCCACGATCGCCGCCTGCATCGTCGCGGGCATCCTCATCGGCGCCCCGACACTGCGGCTGCGCAGCGACTACCTCGCCATCGTCACGCTCGGGTTCGGCGAGATCATCCGGATCACGGCGAACAACCTCGAGATCACCGGCGGCCCGTCAGGGATCCACGGCATCCCTTCGTGGGACTTCGGCGGCTGGAGCTTCGACGACGGCTTCACGGTCGGCGGGCTCGCGTTCCCCGGCTACGTCGTCTTCTACTACTTCGTCGCGGCCGTCGTGGTCGTCGTCGGGGTGATCGGCGCCGGCCGCCTCGCGAAGGGGAAGATGGGCCGGGCCTGGAAGGCCGTCCGCGACGACGAGGACGCCGCCGAGGCCATGGGCATCAACACCTACGTCGCAAAGATCTCCGCGTACATCATCGGCGCCGTCTGGGCGGGCATGGCGGGCCAGCTCATGGCGACCCACCTCTCCGCGATCAGCCCGAACAGCTTCCAGTTCCTCTACTCCGCGCTGATCCTCATGGCGGTCGTGCTCGGCGGCATGGGCTCGACCCCAGGCGTGATCATCGGCGCCCTGTTCGTGTCGCTGGCTCCCGAGTTGCTGCGCGACTTCGCCGAGTGGCGCTACCTCATCTTCGGCATCCTGCTCGTCGTCGTGATGCTGTTCCGACCGTCCGGACTGTGGCCCGCCACTGCGGTCCTCCCGTGGCTCAAGCGCACGAGACCGCAGCCTCCGCCGTTCACCTCGGCGGTCGGCGCGATCGACCAGGGCGTCCCCGACGTCGAACCCAGTGTCATGGAGTCCGTCGACGGCCTGCCCGCCGCCGATGCCGAGGAAGGGAGGCAGGCATGAGCGCCCTGCTCGAGGTCCGGGACCTCCGCCTGCAGTTCGGCGGCGTGAAGGCCGTCGACGGTCTCAGCTTCGAGGTCCGCGAAGGCGAGATCCTCGCCGTCATCGGCCCGAACGGCGCGGGGAAGACGAGCGCGTTCAACTGCATCTCGGCGTTCTACCTGCCCACGTCCGGGTCGGTCGTGTTCGACGGGAAGCGCATCGTGCGCGAGGTGCCGGGCTTCTGGCGCGCGCTCCGGCTCGGGCACCTGCTGCAGAGCTTCGGCTTCTACCGGGTGCTCCCGTCACGCGTCACGAAGTGGGGCATGGCCCGCACCTTCCAGAACCTGCGGCTGTTCCGCGAGCTCAGCGTGCTCGACAACGTGAAGTCCGCGATGCACTCGATCCTCCGCGAGGGGTTCTGGTCCACGCTGCTGCACACGCCCGGGTACCGGCGGGCCGAGGAGGCGTGCGCCCGCGAGGCACGCGGATGGCTCGACTTCGTCGGCTTCGAGGACGACGAGGACCTCTACGTCGGGCAGCTGCCCTACGGCGAGCAGCGCCGCGTCGAGATCGCCCGCGCCCTCGCCACGAGCCCGAAGCTGCTGCTGCTCGACGAACCCGCCGCGGGCCTGAACCACAACGAGAAGCAGGCGCTCATGGAACTGATCCGCCGGATCCGCGACCTCGGTGTCGCGGTCGTGCTGATCGAGCACGACATGGGCCTCATCATGGAACTCGCCGAACGCATCGTCGTGCTCAACTACGGCAGGGAGATCGCCGACGGCACGCCTGCGCAGATCAAGGCCGATCCCCTGGTCATCGAGGCGTACCTCGGCGTCGACGAGGACGAGGAGGCGATCGACGCCACGCGTCTGCGCACCGGGACCGTCTCGGCCGACGCGATCGCGGACGCGTTCGGCGCGAGCGCCGTCGGCGCGGCATCCGATGGGAAGGACGGTGGGTCGCGATGACCGCGCTGGAGGTGCAGGACGTCGACGTCTACTACGGCCGCGTGCACGCGCTGCGGCGGCTGAGCTTCTCCGTCGGCGACGGCGAGATCGTGTGCCTGCTCGGCAACAACGGCGCGGGCAAGTCGACCACCATGAACCTGCTGTCGGGGCTCGTCCGCCCGAAGGACGGCGCGGTGCGGTGGAACGGCATGGACCTCGCGACGGCGAAGCCGTGGGACATCGTCTCGGCCGGGCTCATCCACGTGCCGGAGGGGCGCCGCATCTTCTCGACCATGACCGTGCACGAGAACCTGCTGCTCGGCGGGTATGCGGTCCGCGACCGGCGCGTCGTCGACCAACGCATCGCGCAGGTCTACGAGCTCATGCCGCGGCTGGCCGAGCGCCGGAAGCAGCAGGGCGGCACGCTCTCGGGCGGGGAGCAGCAGATGGTCGCGATCGGCCGTGCGATCGTGGGCGGTCCGAAGCTGCTGCTGCTCGACGAGCCGTCGATGGGACTCGCCCCGCTGGTGGTCAAGCAGGTCATGGAGGTCATCGCCGCCGTGAACGCGCAGGGGACCACCGTCCTGCTCGTCGAGCAGAACGCCAGGGCCGCGCTGAAGATCGCGCACCGCGCCTACGTCGTCGAGACCGGGACCGTCACGCTGTCGGGATCGGCCGCCGAGCTCGCGCGGGACGCGCGCGTGGTCGAGGCCTACCTCGGGGCATGATGGCGGAAGGCACCCGCGGACGCCGCGGGTGCGCTTCCGGTCGAGCATAGGTAATATGTCACGTATCACTGAGAGGAGCCGGGCATGCGCGTCGTCGTGATCGGTGCGGGCGCCATCGGCGCGTCCTGCGCGCTCGCGCTCGCCGAGGCCGGCGCCGAGGTCGTCGTCGCCGACCGCGCGGGCGTGGCGGCGGAGACCTCGAGTCGCTGCGAGGGCAACATCCTCGTGTCCGACAAGGCGCCCGGCGCCGAGGCCGACCTGGCGATCGCCGCTCGCGAGGCCTGGCGCGACCTCGCCGCCCGGCTCGACGCCGACCGCGCGCCGGGGCAGCCCGCCACCGAGTTCGAGGCGAAGGGCGGCGTGGTCGTCGCCTTCGCGGGCGGCACCACCGCACTCGAGGCGTTCGCCGCGTCGCAGCGCGCGATCGGCATCCGCGCCGACGCGGTGTCCTCCGAGGACCTCGGTCGCCTCGAGCCCCACCTGAGCCCCGAGGTCGCGAGCGGCATCCACTACCCCGAGGACGCCCAGGTGCAGCCGAGCCTCGCCACCCAGGCGATGCTCGCCAGGGCGCGCCGCCTCGGCGCCGAGTTCCGCATCACCGAGGTCACGGGTCCCGTGCACGACGGCGATCGCCTGGCCGGCGTGGTCACGCCCGAGGGCGCGATCCTCGGCGACGCGGTCGTGAACTGCGCGGGCCCGTGGGCCGGCCGCGTCGCGGACCTGCTCGGCGCACGCCTCGACATCCGACCCCGGCGGGGCGCCATCCTGGTCACCACTCCCATGCCGCAGCGGGTGTTCCACAAGGTGTACGACGCCGACTACGTCGGTGCGGTCGGATCGAGCGACGCCGCGCTCCAGACCTCGACCGTCGTGGAGTCGACGCCGGCCGGCACCGTGCTGATCGGCTCGAGCCGCGAGCGCGTGGGCTTCTCGACGGCCCACACGCTCGCGCCGCTCGCCGAGATCGCGGCGAAGGCGACGCGGCTCTTCCCGTTCCTCGCCGACACGATGCTGCTGCGCAGCTACGTCGGCTTCCGGCCGTACACGCCCGACCACCTGCCGGCCATCGGCGCCGACGGCCGCGTGGGCGGGCTGTTCCACGCGGCCGGCCACGAGGGCGCCGGCATCGGCCTCGCCCCGACGACCGGCCAGCTCGTCGCGCACGCCGTGCTCGGCACGCCCGCACCGCTCGACCCCGCACCGTTCCTGCCCACCCGGGCGAGCCTCGAGGAGGCCGCGTGACCATCCGCATCGCGGTCGACGGCACCGAGCTCGAGGGGCGCGACGGCCAGACCATCGCCGGCGTGCTGATCGGCGCGGGCCGGCGCAGCTGGCGCTCGGCGGCCGGCGCGGAGCGCGGCGTCTTCTGCGGCATCGGCGTCTGCCAGGACTGCCTCGTCACCGTCAACGGCGTCGAGGGCGTCCGAGCCTGCCAGCGCACCGCCAGAGACGGCGACGTGATCGAGCGGGAGGCGCGATGAGCCGGCGCGTCGTCATCCTCGGTGCGGGCCCCGCGGGCCTCGCCGCCGCACAGGCCGCGATCGCGCACGGTGCGGACGTCACCGTGCTCGACGAGGGGGAGCGTCCTGGCGGCCAGTTCTGGCGCCACCACGATGCACTCACCGATCCGCGCATGCAGCACCAGTGGCCGCGCTTCGAGCGACTCCGAGGAGCCCTCGACCGGGCCGAGGTACACGCACAGGCGAGCGTCTGGCACGTCGAGACCGACGGAGGCCTGCGCATGCACGCGCTCGTCGGCCCCGCCGACGCGGCCGGCCGCACGGCCCTCACGGTCGAGGCCGATGCGCTCGTCCTCGCCACGGGTGCGCACGACCGTGCCCTGCCCGTGCCCGGGTGGACCCTCCCCGGCGTGATCACCGCCGGCGCCGCGCAGGCGCTCGCGAAGCGCGACGGCGTCGCCCCCGGGCGTCGGACCGTCGTCGCGGGCGCCGGGCCGTTCCTGCTGCCGGTCGCCGCGAGCATCGGCCTCGCCGGCGGCAGCGTCGCCGAGGTCGTCGAGGCCGTGGGCGTCGGCGCGATCGCGCGCGGCTGGGGCCGCAGCCCGTGGCGACTCGCGGGTGCGGCAGGCAAGGCGGGCGAGCTCACGGAGTACCTCGGCGACCTGATCCGCCACCGGACGCCCTACCGTTTCGGCAGCGCTGTCACGCGCATCCACGGGGTCGGTACGGTCGAGGGAGCGACCATCCAGCGCGTCGACGCCGACTGGCGTCCGATCCCGGGAACCGAGCGCGTCGTCGAATGCGACTCGGTCGCCCTCGGCCACGGCTTCACCCCCCGCCTCGAGGCGGCGATCCAGGCCGGATGCGCGATCTCGCCCGACCGGTTCGTCGAGGTCGACGGGCGACAGGCCACCTCGGTGCCCGGCGTCTTCGCGGCGGGCGAGGTCACCGGCATCGCCGGCGCCGACGCGGCCCTCGCCGAGGGCGCGGTCGCCGGATTCCTCGCCGCCGGCGGCGAGCTCGGCGACCCGCGACTGCGCCGTGTCGTCGACGCGCGGCGTCGGATGCACGCCTTCGCGGAACGACTCGCCACCCACGCCATCCGATCGGGATGGACGGCCTGGCTCGACGACGACACGATCGTCTGCCGCTGCGAGTCCGTCACGCGTGCGCGCATCGCCGAGTACGCCGACGCCTCGAGCCGTGGCGTGCGCCTCGCGACCCGTGCCGGCCTCGGCGCGTGCCAGGGTCGCACCTGCGGCCGCAGCGTCGAGGCGCTCGTCGCGGCATCCGTCGACTACGACCAGCGGCCGGTGCTCTCCTCGATCCGCATCGGGGAGCTCGCCGGCCTCCACCACACCCCAGACCGAATCAAGCACCAGGAGCAGGAATGACCGAGCAGAACATGGACCTCGGCGGCGTCGTCGTCGCCACCGCCCTCGCCTTCAAGGAGGACCCGTCGGCCCCGGCCGGCCTCGCCGTCGACTACGACCGGTTCGCCGAGCACGTCGACTTCCTCATGTCGAACGGATGCCGCGGCGTCGGCCCGAACGGATCGCTCGGCGAGTACTCGTCCCTCACCGACGAGGAGCGACGGAAGGTGATCCAGGTCGCCGTCGAGGCGGTCGACGGGCGCGGCATCGTCATCGCCGGCGCGCACGGCGTCGGCAGCCACCAGGCGCGCAAATGGGCGGAGCTCGCTCGCGAGGACGGCGCCGACGGCGTGCTGCTGCTACCGCCGACCATGTACCGGGCCAACGAGGGCGAGGTCATCGCGCACTTCGAGGAGGTCGCCAAGGTCGGCCTGCCGATCATGGCCTACAACAACCCGTTCGACACGAAGGTCGACCTCGTGCCCTCGATGGTCGCGAAGCTCGCCGAGATCCCCGAGGTCGTGGCCATCAAGGAGTTCTCGGGCGACGTGCGTCGCGTCTACGAGATCAAGGAGCTGTGCGACATCGACATCATCGCCGGTGCCGACGACGTGCTCTTCGAGCTCATGGTGAACGGCGCGGTCGGCTGGTTCGCCGGCTACCCGAACGCGTTCCCCCGCGAGGCGGTCGAGCTCTACGACCTCTGCGCCGACGGCAAGTGGCACGAGGCGAAGGCGCTCTACGAGCAGCTCGTCGCGGTGTTCCGCTGGGACTCGCGCACCGAGTTCGTGCAGGCCATCAAGCTCTCGATGGACATCTGCGGCAACTCGTACGGCGGCCCGACGCGTCCGCCGCGCGGCCCGCTCTCGGCGGAGCAGCGCGCGCAGGTGACCGCCGACACCGAGCGCGCGCTCGCGGCACTCGCGGCGGCCCGCTGATGCGCACCCGTCGGGTCGTCTCGGCCGTCGACTCGCACACCGAGGGCATGCCGACCCGCGTCGTCACGGGCGGCGTCGGACGGATCCCCGGCTCGACGATGAACGAGCGGCGGCTGTGGGCGATCGAGCACCTCGACGGCCTGCGCGGGTTCCTCATGAACGAGCCGCGCGGCCACGCCGCCATGTCGGGCGCGCTGCTGCAGCCGCCCGCGCGCGACGACGCCGACTGGGGCGTGGTGTTCGTCGAGGCGAGCGGCTTCCTGCCGATGTGCGGGCACGGCACGATCGGCGTGGCCACGGTGCTCGTCGAGACGGGCATGGTCGAGGTGACCGAGCCGGTCACCGAGATCCGGCTCGACGTGCCCGCCGGCCTCGTCGTCGCGCGCGTCGAGGTCGAAGGCGGTCGCGCGAAGCGCGTCACGATCGAGAACGTGCCGAGCTTCGTCGAGCGCATCGACGAGACGATCGAGGTGCCGGGCTACGGCGAGGTGCCGTACTCGATCGCGTTCGGGGGCAACTTCTACGCGCTCGTCGACCTCGACGACGTCGGGCTGCCGTTCGACCGGGAGCGACAGGACGACATCCTGCGGGCCGGACTCGCGATCATGGACGCGATCAACGAGCAGAAGCCGCCGAAGCATCCCGAGCTCTCGGGGGCCGATCACGTGCACCACGTCGAGTTCATCGCGCCGGGTTCCGATGCGGTCCGCTCGCGGCACGCGATGGCGATCCATCCCGGATGGTTCGACCGCTCGCCGTGCGGCACCGGCACGAGCGCGCGCATGGCCGAGCTCCATGCTCGCGGCGAGCTCGCGCTCGAGACCGACTTCGTGAACGAGTCGTTCATCGGCAGCGAGTTCACCGGTCGCCTGCTGCGCGAGACCGAGGTCGGTGGCGTGCCCGCGGTCGTGCCGACCATCTCGGGCCGTGCCTGGGTCACCGGCATGGGCCAGTACCTCCTCGACGAGGACGACCCCTTCCCCGAGGGCTTCGTCTTCTGACCGACCACCCACGCCGACCCCAGGAGCATCGATGGACACCGACCGGATCGCCGCGGACGCGGCGCGCGCTGCACGACCCTTCGCCGAGACCGAACCCCGCGCACGGGCGCAGGCGCTCGTCGCCGTGGCCGACGCGCTCGACGCCGCCTCCGACGAGCTCATCGCCATCGCGACGCGTGAGACCGGGCTGGCCCAGGGCCGGCTGGTGGGGGAGGTGCGCCGCACCACCAACCAGCTGCGACTCTTCGCCGAGGTCATCGTCGACGGCGCCTACCTCGACGCCCGCATCGACGCCGCCGACCCCGACTACGTGATCGGACCGCGGCCCGACGTGCGCCGCGTGCTCGAGCCCGTCGGGCCGGTGCTCAACTTCGCCGCGTCGAACTTCCCGTTCGCGTTCTCCGTCGCGGGCGGCGATTCGGCGGCCGCCCTCGCCGCGGGGTGCCCGGTCGTCGTGAAGGCGCACTCCGGCCATCCCGAGCTCTCCCGCCGCACGGCGGAGGTCGTCACGGCGGCCCTCGCCGCGGCGGGCATGCCCGACGGCGTCTTCCAGCTCGTCGAGGGCCAGGAGCGCGGCGTCGCGCTCCTGCGCGACGACCGCATCCGCGCAGGGGCGTTCACCGGCTCGACGCACGTGGGACGCCTGCTCGCGGACATCGCGGCGTCGCGCCCGCGCCCCATCCCGTTCTACGGCGAGCTCGGCAGCGTGAACCCCGTGTACGCGACCACGGGCGCGGTGGCCGCCGACCCCGGGCTGCTGCAGGGCTTCCTCGGCTCGGTCTCCGGCTCGGCCGGGCAGCTCTGCACGAAGCCCGGCTTCCTGTTCGTCCCGGCCGACGCCGAGCTCGAACCGGTGGCGGATGCCGCGGCGGCCGTGCCCGAGCATCGCCTGCTCAATCCCGGCATCGGCCGAGCCTTCGAGGAGCGCCGCAGCGCGGTCCTCGGGGCTCCGGGAGTGACCGTCCTCGCCGAGGGAGCGGTCCGGGTCGACGAGGCCGACCAGCGCTTCGCGACGCCCACCGTCGTCGAGGTGGACGTGGACACGCTGCTCGCGCACCGCGACGAGCTGCTCGAGGAGTCCTTCGGGCCCTTGTCGATCCTCGTGCGCTACGACGATGCCGACGTGCTGCCGGAACTGCACCGCGAGCTGTTCCCGGGCAACCTCACCTCGACCGTGCACGCGAACGACCTCGAGCTCGCCGACGGTCGGCTCGCGGACTTGGTCGACGCGCTGGCCGAGACGAGCGGGCGCGTGCTGTTCGGCGGTTGGCCGACGGGCGTGTCGGTGACGAGCGCCATGCAGCACGGCGGCCCGTTCCCGGCGACGACGACGGATGCCACGAGCGTCGGCACCGCGGCCATCACCCGATTCCTGCGCGGCGTCGCCTACCAGGGCGCGCCGCAGTCGCTGCTCCCGCCGCCCCTGCGCGACGACAATCCGTGGGGCGTGCCGCAGCGCCGCAGCGACGCCGGCCGCTCCGCCGGGTGGGGGAGCCTCGCGGGCGAGTACTGAGCGGACGGATGCCGCGTGGTGCTCCGGGCGACGACCGGGGCACCACGCACTCACCGCAGCGAGAAGCCGTCGGCGAGCGGGTCGCCCTCGTCGAGCTCGAACTCGCAGCGACCGACCCGGTACGCCTGGCCCGTCACCTCGGGGATCACGCCGACTGCGGTGCGCTCGGCGACGCGTGCGAGGAAGCGGGTCCCGATGATCGAGTCGTGCGTGAGGACCTCGCCCTCGCCGAGCACGGCGGTGTGCGCGAGCAGTGCGACGCGCGCCGCGGTGCCCGATCCGCAGGGGCTGCGGTCGACCTCGCCATCGGCGAAGACGGTCACGTTGCGCTGCCACGGTCCGGACTCGGTGCGACCCAGGTCGTCGACCCAGATCGTGCCGTAGACGCCCGACAGGCGTTCGTCGTCGACCTGCGCTGCCGGGTGCTCGTCCAACGCCCACTTGATCTCGCGTCCGAGCCGGATGAGCTCGCTCGTGTGCTCGGGCGCGACCGACAGGCCGACGGCAGCGGCCGGCAGGGTCGCGTACACGGCGCCGCCGAAGACGAGGTCCACGTCGACCTCGCCTCGGCTCGTCTCCAGGCGGATGCCGCGCTCGAGCACGCGCGACTCGACGTTGCGGAACACGACGCCGGTCGTGCGACCGCCCTCGCGCTGCACCCGTGCCTGCACGCGGCCGCTGGGGACGTCGATCGTCACGACGGCCTCGCCGTCGTCGGGCGCCGAGACGCGGCCGGTGCGCACCGCCCACGCGCCGAGCGCGATGGTGCCGTGCCCGCAGGCGGTCGAGAAGCCGTCCTTGTGCCAGAACAGCACGCCGAACTCGGCTCCGTCGTCGTCGGGCGGGGTCAGGAACCCGCCGTACATGTCGTCGTGCCCGCGGGGTTCCAGGCAGAGGAATCGGCGCACCGCATCGGCCTCGCCCGTCATCGCGTGCACGCGCCGCTCGGCGACGGTCGCCCCCTCGGTCGCGACGCCGTCGACGATGCGGAACGGCTCGCCCGCGGTGTGCCAGTCCTCGGTGCTCCAGCGCATCAGTCCGTCCCTCCGGCGCCCCCGGCGCCCGTCTCGAGTGCGAGCCTCGCCACCACGAGGTCCTGCCACCCCATGCCGCAGGTCTTGAACACGCGCGGCCGATCGAAGCGCACGGGGACGCGGCCGTCGAGGATGCGCGCCATCGGCACGACGGCGTCCGCGGAGAGGTGCCCCTCGGCGACCGCCATGATGACGTCGCCCGCCTCCGCACGGGCGATCCGCTCGGTCTCGACGATGACCTGGGCGCGCGCGAGCAGGGCGCCCGGGAGCTCCCGCCGGTCGGGCTCGTGGGAGCCGACGGCGACGATCGCGGCGCGGTCGGCGACGAGGTCGGCGGAGAAGAGCGGCTCGGCCGCCGTGGTGGCGCACACGACGAGGTCGGCGTCGGCGACGTCGGCCGCAGTGCCCACGTCGATCTCCGCCATGGGGGCGTAGGCGCGGGCGGCCTCGACGGCGCGCCCGGCCTTCGCGCGGTCACGGCCGACGAAGCGCACGCGACGCAGTCCGCGGATGGCGGCGATCGCCTCCACGTGGCGGACGCCCTGCGGGCCCGTGCCGAACACGACGAGCGACGAGGCGTCGGGCGTCGCGGCGACGTCGAGCACCGCCGCCGAGACCGCGGGCGTGCGCAGGCTCGTGAGCGCCGTGCCGTCGACGAGCGCGATCGGGGCCAGCGTGTCGCCGTCGAGCACGACGTAGACCGCCTGGATGCGCTCGAGGCCGCGCGCGGGATTGCCGGGGGCGACGGTCGCGAGCTTCTGGCCGGCGAGGCCGTCGATCGCGGAGGGCATGAGCAGCAGCTGGCCGTTCGGCACGTCGACGATGGCGCGCGCCGGATCGTGATCGGGATCGAAGCCGTCGCGTACCAGCTGCCGGATGGCGCGGATGGCGGCGCGCATCGTGACGCGGCGCCTGAGGGTGTCGCCGTCGATGAGCTGGATGGAGTCGAGCACGCCGGACATGAGTGCAGTCTAGGGAGTAATGTGTAATATGTCACGTAGCACCCGTGCTCCTGATCATGGACCGGTCGACGCAGGCGTGACCATCGACGTCCGGCGGATTGGCGGGGCATCCGCGAATCTGCAAGAATGGTCAGTCGAGTTCTGTACCGCCCGACCCTCTATCCGGCGCGCAGAGCCTCATCAGAGCTTCCGCCGAGTGTGCACCCCACGCTCACGGCTGTCAGTTCGCCCACCTCACAACATTTCAGGAGAATTGTGGCTGTCAAGATCCGCCTCAAGCGCCTCGGCAAGATCCGGGCGCCGTACTACCGCATCGTCGTCGCCGACTCGCGCACCAAGCGCGACGGTCGTGTGATCGAGGAGATCGGCAAGTACCACCCCACCGAGAACCCCTCGTTCATCGAGGTCGACTCGGACCGCGCCCAGTACTGGCTCTCCGTCGGCGCCCAGCCGACCGAGCAGGTCACCGCGATCCTCAAGCTCACGGGCGACTGGGGCAAGTTCAAGGGCGACAAGGACGCGAAGTCCACCGTCCAGGTCGCCGAGGCCAAGGCCGCGTTCGTCGCCGACGAGTCGAAGAAGCCGGTCCTCAAGCCCAAGGCCGAGAAGCCCGCGAAGGCCGAGGAGGCCCCCGCCGAGGCTGCCGACGCCGACGAGACCACGACGGACGAGGCGTAGGCCTTGCTCCAGTCCGCGCTCGAACACCTCGTCAAGGGGATCGTCGATCATCCTGACGACGTGAAGGTCGTCACCGCGTCGAGCGCACGCGGCGAGGTCCTCGAGGTTCACGTGAACCCCGAGGACCTCGGTCGCGTGATCGGCCGCGCCGGGCGCACGGCGAAGGCGCTGCGCACCCTGGTGACCGCGCTCGCCGACGGTCGCCGCGTGCGGGTCGACGTCGTCGACACCGACGACTGACGTGGCGCGCGCACCTCGCACGCAGCTCAGGGTCGGCCGTCTCACCAAGGCCCACGGCCTCAAGGGCGCCATCAAGCTCGAGCTCTACACCGACGACCCCGAGCGCCGCTTCGTGCCGGGCGCGGAGTTCTCGCTGCAGGTGCCCGAGTCGTCGCCGTGGCACGGCAAGCACCTCACGCTCCGCGAGCTCCGCTGGTACAACGGCCACCCGGTCGGCTTCTTCGAGGGCGTCGACGACCGCACCGCGGCCGAGGGCCTCGTGAAGGCCATCCTCTGGGTCGAGCACGTCGACGACGAGGCGCCCGAGGACGACGCCTGGTACGACCACCAGCTCGTGGGTCTCGCCGTCATGCGCGACGGCGTCAAGGTCGGCGAGGTCGTGCACGTCGACCACCTTCCCGCCCAAGACCTGCTCATCGTGAAGGCCCACGGCCGCGAGGTCATGGTGCCGTTCGTGTCGGCCATCGTGCCCGAGGTCGACATCGCCGCAGGCACGCTCACCGTGACGCCGCCCGCCGGGCTGTTCGAGGAGCTCCCGGAGGAGCCCGAGGCGCCCGCCGAGGGGGAGGGCGAGACGTCCGACGCCGAGGCGAGCGCACCTGACGCGTCGGCCGCCGACGGCGACGCCGAGGCATCCGACCGCGCCGACGACCCCGCCGAGTAGGGTCGGCCCATGCGGATCGACATCGTCACGATCTTCCCGTCGTTCTTCGACGTGCTCGACCTGTCGCTGCTCGGCAAGGCGCGGCAGTCGGGGCTGATCGACGTCCGCACGCACGACCTCCGCGAGCACACGCACGACCGGCACCGCACGGTCGACGACACGCCGTACGGCGGCGGTGCGGGCATGGTCATGAAGCCCGAGCCGTGGGGCGAGGCGCTCGACGAGATCGTGGGCGACGGGGCATCCGATGCGCTGCTCGTCGTACCATCGCCCGCCGGCGAGCCGTTCACGCAGGCGACCGCACGCGAGCTCGCCGCCGAGGCGCACCTCGTGTTCGCATGCGGCCGCTACGAGGGGATCGACCAGCGCGTCGTCGACCACTACGGCGAGCGGATGCGCGTGCGCCTCATCAGCCTCGGCGACTACGTGCTGAACGGCGGCGAGGTGGCCGTCATGGCCATGATCGAGGCGGCGGGCCGGCTCGTGCCCGGCGTCGTCGGCAATCCCGAGAGCCTCGTCGAGGAGTCGCACGAGGACGGGCTGCTCGAGTACCCGAGCTACACCAAGCCCGCGTCGTGGCGCGGACTCGAGGTGCCGCCCGTGCTGCTCTCGGGCAACCACGGCGCGATCGCCGCGTGGCGGCACGAGCAGCAGGTCGAGCGCACCCGGCGCGTGCGGCCCGAGCTGCTCGACGACTGACACCACACGGTCGCGATCGGATGCCGCGTCGGCGCGCCTGCGCCCCGCCGGCCCGCCCGACGCGCAGCCGCCCAGCGCGGCCGTGAGGCAGTCTTCACGTCCCGGAAACACGCGGGCCCCGCCTGCGAAACACGCCGTGCATAGCGTCGAAACCGGCGGCGAGACCGGATTCCGCCGGGAAGCGCGGGGCGGGACATGGTCGGGACGAGCGGTGCGGACGTGCCGGCGGACATACCCGGCATCCACCCCCTCCGGCTCGTCGCGGTCACGCACGGCGCCCCCTCGGCGGAGAACCGCGAGGCCGTGATCCGGCTCGTCGACGCCGTCGCCTCCGAGCGGCCCGAGCTCGACGTGTCGATCAGCTTCGTGGATGCCGCGAACCGCGACGTCGCGGCATCCCTCGCGGCCGCCGCCGAGCCCGACGCGGTCATCGTGCCGCTCGTGCTCTCCGCCGGCTTCCACGTGCGCACCGGCTTGTCGCTCGGCCTCGACCGCCTCGGCGGCGGCGCACAGCTCGCCGACGAGCTCGGGCCCGACGACCGCATCGTCGCCGTGCTCGCGCGACGCCTCCGCGACCTGGGGCTCGACGAGGAGGACACGGTCGTGCTCGCGGCCGCCGGGTCCAACGACCCGCGCGCGGTGCGCGAGTGCTTCGAGACCGCGCGGCGGCTGGCCCAGCGCCTCGGCCGACCCGTGACGGTCGGGTTCATCGCCGCAGCGATCCCGCGGCTGCCCGACGCGATCGAGATGATCCGCGAGGTGCACCCGGGCACGCGCGTCGTCGTCGGCGCCTACCTGCTCGCGCCGGGCACGTTCTACGACGCGGCTGCGGGTGCCGGGGGAGACCTCATCGCCGAGCCGCTGCTGCTGCCCGACCGCCCCGCCCCGCACGAGCTCGTCGAGCTCGTGCTCGAGCGCTACGCAGCGGTCGACGCGAACGACTGGGAGCCCGTCTGAGGGACTGAGCGGTCGCGCTCTCGGCCGCTCGAGGCACTGCCGATACCGCTGGCACAGTCGGTCACGCCGTGAGGCTCGGCGTCCCGTCCGCCTCCGCGACGCGCCCGAGCACGTCGGCGATCCGGGTCTTGCACCCGCCGCAGCCCGTGCCCGCGCGGGTGTCGCGGCCGACGCACTCCACGGTCGTGTTGCCGCACGCGGCCGACTCCTCGATGCGGCCCACGGTGACGCCGTTGCACCAGCACACGGTCGTCGCGGGCGCGAACGCGTCGGCGTCCTCGCTCGGGTCGTAGTCGGGCCCGTCGAAGCGCAGGAGCAGCGAGCGGTCGGCCGGGAGCTCGCCGCGGCGCTCGAACAGCAGCGTGAGCTCGGCGGCCGTGCGCGGCATCCCGACGCTCACGAATCCAGTGAGGGCGCCGTCCTCGGTGACCATCTTCACGTAGCGCAGGTGCTCGGGATCGGCCCACTGCGAGACGCGGCGGCGCGGGTGCAGCGCGTCGTCGTCCCACGGGTCGGCCGAGATGTCGCCGACCGCGACGACGTCGATGTGCTCGGCCTTGAGCATGACGATCGGGTCGCGCTCGGCGGGCACGGCGCCGGTGGCGCCGCCTGCGCCGTCGCCGGCGCGTCCCGCGGCCTCGGTCGCGAACGCCTCGGCGAGCCATGCGGCCTGGCGCCATCCCGGGCCGATGAGCCCCGACGGCGCGCCGGGGAGCACGCGCTGCCCGGCGAGCTCCTCGGTGCGCTCGACGACTTGGGCGCAGTCCCCGATCGCGTACACGTCGGGGTCGCTCCACGACTGCAGTCGCGGACTCACGACGATGCCGACGGCGGTGCGCAGGCCCGCGAGCGTCGCGAGCTCGTTGCGCGGGCTCACGCCGCACGAGAGCACGAGCAGGTCGCCGCGGAGCTGCTTGCCGTCGGCCGTCACGAGCATGTCGAACCGGCGCCGGCCCTCGTCGTCGGTGCGGAACGCCACCGCCTCGGCGCGGCTGTGCGCGATGACCGTGATGCCCGTGCGGCGCAGCGCGGCCCGAAGCACCTGCCCGCCGCCCCGGTCGAGGTTGCGCGGCATCGGGTGCGGCCCGTGGTGCACGACGCACACCTGCGCACCCGCGTGGGCCGCCGCGAGGGCGAGCTCGAGGCCGAGCACGCCGGCGCCGAGCACGATGATGCGGCGTCGCTCGCGCACGGCCTCGAGCACCCGCTCGGCGTCGGCGAGGTCGCGCAGCGCGGTGACGCCGGCGGGCAGGTCGTCGTCACGGGCCACGAGCTGCCTCGCGTACTTCCCGAGCGACGCGAGGTCGCGGCGATGGCGCTCGACCCCGTCGAGCGTCGGGACGTTCGCTCGCGATCCGGTGGCGAGGACGAGCCGGTCGTAGGCGAGCTCCTCGCCCGTGCTGAGCCGCACGAGGTGCGCGGCCCGGTCGATCGCGGTCGCGGCGACCCCGAGCAGCACGCGGGCGCCGGCCTCCTCGGCCGCCTCGCGGTCGCCGACGAGCATGGCGTCGAGGTCGGTGTTGCCGACCGCGTACTCGGCGACGAGCACGCGATTGTAGGCCTCGACGTCCTCACCGGCCACGACCGTGAGCTCGACGGCGCCGCTGCGCACCGACGGCAGCAGCTCCTCCACGAAGCGGGCGCCGACCGGCCCGTAGCCGACGAGGACGATCCTGAGCGCGCTCATGCGTGGACCTCGGCTTCCGTGCGGCGAGCGGCGCTCGCGGGGCTCGTGATGCGCGTGACGCGCACGACGTTGGTCTTGAACTCGGGCATCGCCGAGACCGGGTCCACCGCGTCGGAGGTGAGCAGGTTCGCGGCCTGCGCGTCGCCGTAGTGGAACGGGAGGAACACCGCGTCGGGCCGGATGTCGGTCGTGAGCCGTGCCCGCACGTGCACCGCGCCGCGGTGGTTCGCGACCTCGAGGTCGTCCCCGTCGGCGATGCCGAGCCGATCGGCGGTGGCCGGATGCAGCGAGGCGAGGGCCTCGGGCTGGGCGTCGAGCAGCTCGGGCACCCGCCGGGTCTGCGCGCCGCTCTGGTAGTGCTCGAGCAGCCGCCCGGTGACGAGGGTCACCTCGTCGTCGCCCGGCCGCGGGCGCGCCGACTCGCGCACCGACACGGCCACGAGGCGGGCGAGCCCGTCGGGGTGCGCGAACCGCTCGGCGAAGAGGCGAGGGGTCCCGGCGCTGCCGCGCGGGTATGGCCAGTACGCGGCGTCGCCGCGGTCGAGCATCGCGTAGTCGATGCCCGAGTAGTCGGCGATGCCGCCCTCGGATGCGAGGCGCAGCTCCTCGAAGACCCGCTCGGGGTCGGTGTCGAACGCGGCGACGCAGTCGAGGCGCCCTGCGAGCTCCGCGAGGATCCAGAGCTCGTCGCGCACGCCCGTGGGCGGCGTGATCGCCCGGCGGCGACGGATGACCCGTCCCTCCAGGTTCGTCATCGTGCCCTCCTCCTCGGCCCACTGCGTGATCGGCAGCACGACGTCGGCGAGGGCCGCGGTCTCGGAGAGGAAGAAGTCGCACACCACGAGCAGGTCGAGCCGCTCGAGGCCGGCGCGGACGGCGTCGACGTTCGGCGACGACACCACGAGGTTCGATCCGTGCACCATGAGCGCGCGCACGCCGCCCGACTGCCCGAGCAGCTGCAGCAGCTCGACCGCGGGGACGCCTGGTCCGGGGATGTCGTCGGGGTCGACGCCCCAGACTCGGGCGACATGCGCGCGGGCCTCGGGGTCGACGATCTTGCGGTAGCCGGGCAGCTGGTCGCACTTCTGGCCGTGCTCGCGGCCGCCCTGGCCGTTGCCCTGACCGGTCAGGGTGCCGTAGCCGCTGCCGGGGCGTCCCGGCAGGCCGAGCAGCAGCGCCAGGTTGATCGCGGCCGTCGCGGTGTCGGTGCCGTCGACGTGCTGCTCGACGCCCCGGCCGGTGAGGATGTAGGTGCCGGCTCCCGAGGCGAGCCGTCGCGCGAGCCGGCGCAGCGTGAGCGCCGCCACGCCCGTGACCGACTGCACGCGCTCGGGCCACCACGACGCCACGCTGCGGCGGAGGCGGTCGAAGCCGACCGTGCGCGCACCGATGTAGGCCTCGTCGACGAGCCGCTCGGCGATCACGACGTGGATGAGGCCGAGCAGCAGCGCCAGGTCGGTGCCGGGCGCCGGCTGCACGTGCATTCCCTTCCCCTCGTCGGTGAGCCGCGCGGTCGCGGTGCGGCGCGGGTCCACGACGACCAGGCCGCCGGCCGCCTGGGCGCCCGCGAGGTGCCCGATGAACGGCGGCATCGTCTCGGCCACGTTCGTGCCGAGCAGCAGGATCGTGGACGCCCCGTCGAGGTCCTCGAGCGGGAACGGCAGTCCGCGATCGACGCCGAACGCGCGATTGCCGGCCGCCGCGGCCGACGACATGCAGTACCGACCGTTGTAGTCGATCCGGCTCGTGCCGAGCGCGAGCCGGGCGAACTTGCCGAGCAGGTAGGCCTTCTCGTTCGTGAGGCCGCCGCCGCCGAACACGCCGACGGCGTCTGCGCCGTGCGCCGAGCGGATGCCGCGCAGCCGCGTCGCGACGAGGTCGAGCGCCTCGTCCCAGCTGGCCTCGTGCAACGCGCCGTCGGCGCCCCGCAGGAGCGGGGCGCCGAGGCGAGCGGGTGCGCGGAGCAGTTCCGCCGAGGTCCAGCCCTTCTTGCACAGGCCGCCCCGGTTCGTCGGGAAGTCGCGGCCGGCGACCGTCACGGGCGGGGTCGCGGCATCCGCTGCGGCATCCGTCGGGGTGAGGGTCATCGCGCACTGCAGGGCGCAGTACGGGCAGTGCGAGTCGGCGGGGCGGGTCATGCGGCCTCGATTCAGATCTTGTGCGCGCCCATGCGGCCCGACCGCACGTAGACGACGTAGGTGAGCACGAGGAGCACGGCGTAGCCGACCACGAACCCGAGGAAGGCGCCGGCGTAGCCCCCCGTGGCCTGGAACGACAGGTTCAGCGCCTGCGGGATGAGGAAGCCGCCGTACGCGCCGATCGCGGAGATGAGGCCGAGGGCCGCCGCCGCCTTGCGCTGGGTGGACACGTCGCCGGTGCCGCCACCGCGGACTGCGAAGACCACTGGCACCATGCGGTAGGTCGAGCCGTTGCCGATGCCCGCCGCCGCGAAGAGCAGGAGGAACAGGCCCAGGAAGAGCCAGAAGTTGCCGAGCGGCAGCGTGAGCAGCACGCCGACCGTGATGGTGCCCATCGCCGCGAAGGCGAGCATCGTGATGCGGGCGCCGCCGAACCGGTCGGAGAGCCGGCCGCCGTAGGGGCGGGCGAGCGACCCGACGAGCGCGCCGAGGAACGCGAGCGAGACCGCCGTGCCCCCGACCGCGATGGTCGAGAACTCGGGGAACTGGTCGGCGATGAGCTTCGGGAACACGCTCGCGAAGCCGATGAAGGAGCCGAACGTGCCGATGTAGAGCAGCGAGAGCAGCCAGAGGTGCGGCTCCTTGAGCGCAGCGGCCGAGCCCGCGAGGTCGGCCTTCGCGTTCGAGAGGTTGTCCATGTACCGGGCGGCGCCGAACATCGCGACGAGGATGAACGGGATCCAGATCCAGCCGGCGACCGGAAGGTTGAGGGTCGCGGCCGCGCCGACGGTGATCACGATGGGCACGACGAACTGCGCGACGGATGCCCCGAGGTTGCCGCCTGCGGCGTTGAGGCCGAGCGCCCAGCCCTTCTCGCGCTGCGGGTAGAAGTAGGTGATGTTCGACATCGAGCTGGCGAAGTTGCCGCCGCCGAATCCGGCCAGGGCCGCGGCCGCGAGCAGCACGCCGAACGGCGTCTCGGGGTTCGACACGCACAGGGCGAGGGCGATGGTCGGCAGGAGCAGGAGCGCGGCCGAGATGATCGTCCAGTTGCGGCCGCCGAACTTCGGCACGAGGAACGAGTAGGGGATGCGCAGCGTCGCCCCGACGAGGCTCGGGATCGAGATGAGCCAGAAGATCTCGCCGGTGCCGAGGTCGAACCCGGCCGCCGGGAGGGTCACGGCGACGATGCTCCAGAGCTGCCAGACGACGAAGCCGAGGAACTCGGCGAAGATCGACCAGTTCAGGTTGCGTCGCGCGATCGCGCGGCCCTGGGAGGACCACTGCGCGGTGTCCTCGGGGTTCCAGTTGTCGATCCAGCGGCCCGGCCGGGTGGCGAGGGCGGGCGCGGTGGACTCGGGGGCCTGCGTCGGTGCGCCGTGCGGGGGAGCGGCGCTCAGGGTCTCGGTCATCGGTGCCTCCGGGGGGTGTCGTCACGTGGTGGAACTCGTGCAGCCGACGCTATGGGCGACGTGTTTCCTCGGATCGGTCCGGTGGTAAACCCTGCGTCTCCACCTGCTCACCCGGGACGGGCGTCCGTGTGAGGTCGTGGTCAGACATCGATGCGGTACCCGCGCTTGACGACGGTGGCGATGAGCCCGGGCACCCCGAGGGTCTGCCGCAGGCGACTGAGGGCCACCTCGAGGGCGTGCTCGTCGTTCGTGCCCGGCAGGCCCGACGCGAGCCGGTCGCGGCCCACGACCGAGCCCCGGGCCTGCACGAGCGTGCGGAGGATCATGAGCGCGACCGGGGCGAGTGAGACCCGTCGTTCGTCGACGTCGACGACCGAGCCGCGCAGCGCGAGCGGCCCGTGCCGTGTGTCGAGCCGGAGGACGCGCGTCGACTCCAGGTGTTCGCAGACGAGCCGGATGAGGGCGCCCATGCGGAAGCGCTCGGGCTGGATGGGCACGATGCCCGCGGCGACGAGCGGCTGCGCGGTGACGGGGCCGACGGCCGCGGCGACCACGGGCCCGCACATCGCGTCGACGAGGTCGTCGTACCGGCCGCGCGCCTCCGCGGCGCCGAACAGCGCGTGCACGGCGGGCGCGCTCGTGAACGTGATGCAGTCCAGGCCGCCGGTGCAGGCCGCCTCGATGAGCCGGTCGACGCGGTCGTCGCCGTCGTCGGGCTGCACCCACCGGTACGGCTCGACCGTGAGCACGCGGTCGTGCGCGTCGCGCAGCCGGTCGAGCTGCGACGGGTTGAGGAACCCGTGCAGCTGCACCGCGACCGTGAGTCCCGCGGGGTAGTTCGCGAGCACCTCGTCGATGAGGGACTCGGTGGTCTCCTCCGCGCTCATGCCCACGTCGTTGAGGCCGGCGGCTCGCACGCCGCCGCGTGCCTTGGGCCCGCGCACGAGGATGGCCGTGTCGGCGAGCGCGTCGACGAGGTCCTCGCCCAGCCCCGCGGCATCCGCGACCTCGAACCAGCGGCGCACGCCGTAGGCGGTCGTCGCGAGGAGCACGTCGGGCCGCGCCGCGATGATCGCGCGCGTGTCGGCGATGACGGGGTCGTCGGAGAGCGCGTTCGTCATGCGCAGCGTCGGCGCGTGCACGACCTGCGCGCCGCGTCGGGCGAGCGCGTCGATGAGGTCGGCGGAGCGCCGGTCGCTCGTGACGCCGATGCGGAATCCGGCGAGCTGGTCGGGCCGGAACCCCGGCGCGCACTCGATGACGTCGGTCACGCGGCCACCGCCGCGTAGCCCGCCGCGCGTTCCATGAGCTCGGATGCCGCGGCGTCGCCGTCGTGGGCCAGGCGCACGACCTCGCCGACCACGACCACGGCCGGCGACGAGACGCGCGCGCGCCCAGCCGCCCAGACGATGTCGGAGAGGTCGCCGACGGTCGTGCGCTGGTCGGCGCTGAAGCCGCGCTCGATGATCGCGACGGGCATCCCGGCGGGCATGCCGGCGCGCGCGAGACCCGCGGTGAGCGAGGGCAGCGAGTTGACGCCCATCAGCACGACGATCGTGCCGCCGAGGCCCGCGAGGTGCTCGAGCTCCGCGTCGGTGAGCGGGGCGTGGCCCGACACGACCGTGAAGAGGTGGCTCACGCCGCGGTGCGTCAGCGGGATGCCGGCGGCGCCCGGCACGGCGACGGCGCTCGTCACGCCGGGGACGACCTCGACCGGCACGCCGGCGCGGTGGCACGCGAGCACCTCCTCGCCGCCGCGGCCGAGGACGTACGGGTCGCCGCCCTTGAGGCGCACGGTGTGCCGCCCGGCGAGGGCGTGCGACACGAGGAGCGCCTCGATCTCGTGCTGGGGGATGGCGTGGTGCCCGGGTCGCTTGCCGACGTCGACGAGCTCGGCGTGCGGCGCGAGCTCGGCCAGGCCCTCGTGCGGGGCGAGCCGGTCGTAGAGCACGACGTCGGCGGCCGCGAGCGCCCGCACCGCGGCGAGCGTGAGCAGGTCCTCGCGGCCGGGGCCGCCGCCGACGAGGGTCACCCGGCCGGTCATGCGTCGGCCCCCCGAACCGGGATCGTGGCGCCGGCGACGAGCACGGCCTCGCCGCGCTCCCGCTCCTCGGCGGTGGCCGGGCGGAACTGGCCGCGCTCGGGGACGCGTGCGACCGACGGATCGGGCGTGCCGGGTGCGTTCACGAACGAGCGGAACCGTCGGAGCCGCTCGGGATCGGCGAGGGTCGCCGCCCACTCGTCCTCGTAGGTGTCGACGTGCTTGGCCATCGCCGCCTCGAGCTCCTCGGCCAGGCCGAGCGAGTCCTCGACGACGACCTCTCGCACGTGATCGAGGCCGCCCTCCAGGTCCTCCATCCAGCGCGCGGTGCGCTGCAGCCGGTCGGCGGTGCGGATGTAGTACATCATGTAGCGGTCGATGTAGCGGATGAGCGTCTCGTCGTCGAGGTCGCTCGCGAGCAGCTGCGCGTGCGCCGGCTGGAACCCGCCGTTGCCGCCGACGTAGAGGTTCCAGCCCTGGTCGGTGGCGATGACGCCGACGTCCTTGCCGCGGGCCTCCGCGCACTCGCGCGCGCAGCCCGAGACGCCGAACTTCAGCTTGTGCGGCGAGCGGAGCCCGCGGTAGCGCAGCTCGAGCTTGATCGCCATCGCGACCGAGTCCTGCACGCCGTAGCGGCACCAGGTCGAGCCGACGCAGCTCTTCACGTTGCGCAGCGACTTGCCGTAGGCCTGGCCCGACTCGAACCCGGCGTCCACGAGGATCCTCCAGATGTCGGGCAGCTGGTCGAGCCGGGCGCCGAACAGGTCGATGCGCTGGCCGCCCGTGATCTTCGTGTAGAGCCCGAACTCCATCGCGACCTGCGCGATGACCGCGAGCTTCTCGGGCGTGACCTCGCCGGCCGGGATGCGCGGGACGACCGAGTACGTGCCGTCCTTCTGCATGTTCGCCATGGCGCGGTCGTTGGTGTCCTGCAGGCCGCCGCGGCCGCCGTCGAGGATGTACGAGCCGTGCTGCGACGCGAGGATGGAGCCGACGACCGGCTTGCAGACGTCGCACCCGCGGCCGGTGCCGAGCCGGCCGATGATCTCCTCGAACGAGGTGAGCTCGAGCACGCGCACGCTCTCGAAGAGCTCCTGGC
Organism: Agromyces mariniharenae; assembly: GCF_008122505.1. NCBI lineage: Bacteria > Bacillati > Actinomycetota > Actinomycetes > Micrococcales > Microbacteriaceae > Agromyces > Agromyces mariniharenae. The sequence goes on from NZ_VSSB01000002.1 coordinate 553,779, forward strand.
GCGAGAGCTCGAAGTGCTCGCACAGCGCGTGCGAGATGGCCTGGCCCGACTTCGTGAGCTCGGACTCGAGCAGCTTCTTCACGAGCGGCACGCACGAGCCGCACTGGGTGCCCGCCCGGGTGCACGTCTTCAGGGCGCCGAGCTCGGTGCAGCCCTCCTCGTGGCCGACGCCGTTCACCGCATCGCGGATCGTGCCGGCGGTGACGTTGTTGCATGCGCAGACGAGCGCGGCCGCGGGGAGCTCGTCGCCCGCCGGCGCCTCCATGCCCGAGGCCGACAGGTAGGCGGCGGGCTCCGCCGACAGCTCGGTGCCGAGCATCGGGCGCAGCGAAGCGTACGGCGACGCGTCGCCCACGAAGATGCCGCCCAGGAGCGTCTTCGCGTCGTCGGTCATGACGAGCTTCTGGTAGAGGCCGCGAGCCGGGTCGGCGTAGACGATCTCGAGCGCCTGCTCGGTGCGGGCGAGCGCGTCGCCGAAGCTCGCGACGTCGACGCCCGAGAGCTTCAGCTTCGTGGCGTCGTCGACGCTCGTGAACTCCGCAGCGCCGCCGAGCAGTCGGTCGGCCACGACCTCGGCCATGGCGTTCGCGGGCGCGACGAGACCGGTGCAGCGGCCCTCGAAGCTCGCGACCTCGCCGATGGCCCAGATGTTCGCGACGGATGCCGCGCAGGAGGTGTCGATCGCGACGCCGCCGCGCGGGCCGAGCTCGAGCCCGAGGTCGCGCGCCAGCTCGTCGCGCGGGCTGATGCCGATCGCGAAGACGATGAGGTCGCACGCGATGAGGCGCCCGTTGGTGAGCTGGACGGCCACGACCGCGCCGTCCTCGACGACGACCTCGGCCGGCCGCGTGCCGAGGTGCAGGCCGATGCCCTGTCCGGCGATGATCCGGCCGAGCGCGCGTCCGGCGCCCTCGTCGAGCTGGGCCGACATGAGCCAGCCGCCCGAGTGCACCACGGCGGCGTGCGCGCCGAGCTTCGCGAGGCCGCCGGCCGCCTCGAGGCCGAGGAGCCCGCCGCCGGCGACGACGACCTGCGCGGGCCGTCCGTGGCGCGCGGCGAGCTCCTGCGTCTCGGCGACGAGCGCGTCGACGTCGTCGATCGTGCGGTAGACGCGGGCGTGATCGCGCCCCGGCAGGTCGGGTACCGGCGCGCTCGAGCCCGTGGCGAGCACGAGCTCGTCCCACGGCAGCACCTGTCCGCTCGACGTGGTCGCGGTGCGCGCGGCCGCGTCGACGGCGACGACGCGCTCGCCGGTGACGAGCCGGGTGTGCCCCTCGTCCCACATCGCGGTGGGCTCGAGCGTGAGGTCGGCCGCGGCATCCGCCAGTCTCGTGCTGAGCGCCACGCGGTCGTAGGGGCGGTGCAGCTCCTCGCCGACGACGGTCACGCGCAGGGTGCGCTCCTCGTCGCGGGCGTGCAGGCTGTCCGCGAGGCGGTGCGCGGCGGGTCCGCCGCCGACGATGACGACGTCGCGGACCCCGGCGGGGGTGTGGGTGGTCTCGGTCATGGGGGCCTCCATGGCTGGGAATGCAGGCGACGTTACGACCGGCCCGTTTCCGCCCTGTTACGGCGACGTAACCGCGTGGGCACGCATCCGCACATGCGATGGGTGCCGATGTGAGGGGAGTTTCACGTCGAGGTAACACCCGGATGCCGCGGGGGAAACACCCCGGACCTAGCGTCGTCGGCAGGACGAGGGGAGACCGCCATGGTGCCGACGATCGAGATGACGACCACCTGGGAGCGCACGTGCGAGCTCGACGACCTGGAGCCCGGCTGGGGCGAGGTCGCGCTGCTCGGCGCCCGCCAGGTCGCGCTCGTGCGCGTGGGCGGCGAGGAGGTCTACGCCGTCGACCACCACGATCCGCACACGGGAGCGCCCGTGATGGCCCGTGGCATCGTCGGCTCGCGCGGCGACCGGCCGACGATCGCCTCGCCGCTGCACAAGCAGGTCTACGACCTCGGCACCGGCGCGTGCTTCACCGACGCGTCGCTCGCGCTCCGCACCTATCGCACGCGCGTGGTGGGCGGCATGATCGAGGTCGAGCTCGACGCCTGACGGCTCAGCCGCGCTGCGTGAGCACGATCGGGTCGCCCTCTGTGACCGCGATGGTGTGCTCGGAGTGGGCGCCGCGGGAGCCGTCGGCGCTCCGGAGGGTCCACCCGTCGGGGTCGGTGAAGATGCGGTCGGTCGTCTCGAGGAACCACGGCTCGATCGCGACGACGAGTCCCGGCTTCAACGGCAGTCCGCGTCCGGGGCGTCCGTTGTTCGGCACGTGCGGGTCGCCGTGCATGGTGCGGCCGACGCCGTGGCCGCCGAAGTCCGTGTTGATCGAGTAGCCCTCGGCCTTCGCGACATCCGCGATCGCCCGCGAGATGTCGCCGATCCGGTTGCCGGGGCGCGCGGCGGCGATGCCGGCGTCGAGCGCCCGACGAGTCGTGTCGATGAGGCGCAGGTCCTCGTCGCGCGGAGTGCCGACCACGATGGAGACGGCCGAGTCGGAGACCCAGCCGTCCACGGCGGCCGCGAAGTCGAGGCTGAGCAGGTCGCCGTCGCGCAGCTTGTAGTCGTGGGGGAGGCCGTGGAGCACGGCGTCGTTCACCGACGTGCAGAGGACCTTGCCGAACGGGCTCGCGCCGAACGAGGGGTGGTAGTCGATGTAGCAGCTCTCGGCGCCGGCCTTCCGGATCATCTCGTGCGCGAGTGCGTCGAGTTCCAGCAGATTCACGCCGACGGCCGCGGCCTGCGCCGTCGCCTCCAGCACGCTGGCCACGAAGCGGCCGGCCGGACGCATCTGCTCGATCTCGGCCGGGGTCCTCAGTTCGATCACGCTCTTCCCTTTCCGCCCTCCATTCTGTCGGGTCCGCCCTGAGTGAACACCCGGCCGACGCGCAGGGAGCGGCGATACGCTTCTCGCATGCTCATCCGGCGGGCGTTCCTCAGGTGGCTGGTCGCAGCCGTCGTCGTGCTGCCCGTCTGGCTCGGCGTCGGCTGGGCGATCTACGGCGGGGGCGGCTGGGGCACGCTGGGCCTCATCATCACGGTGCCCGTCGCGTTCATCTCGCTCGGCATCATCGCGCTGCTCGTGTGGGCGCGCCCCACCGTCCGCGCCGAGCGCGCCGTGTCGTGGGTCGACGTCGCCGTCGTCGGTGCCTGGCACCTCTCGATCATCGGGGTCGGCTTCTACGGTGAGACCGCAGCGATCCTCAGCGTGCTCGCGATCCTGCTGGCGATCGGCGCGTTCTGGAGCAGTATCTGGCAGCTCGTGTCCGATGGGGCGCGTCGCGTGCAGGCGAGCATGGCCGAGTTCGAGCGGCTCGCCGCGCAGCAGTCCGGTGCGTCCGGCGCGGATGCCGCGGGCGGTCCGTCGGCGCGACGCCCGCCGTACGGCGACGACGGCGACGACGTCATCATCATCCACGAGGTCCGCGACTGATCGCAGGCGGCGGGCGGCGGCATCCGTCGGCCCGCTTTGGCGTGCGGCGCCGCGACATGGCACAATAGAGGATTGTGCCGCCGCAGGACTCTGCCTCCGGGGAGCACGCACAGCGCGAGAGATCGCGCGGGCGGCACCAGACACTTCCAATCCATGATCCGCGTTCGACCGGTGGCGGGCGCAGAGAGCGAACCATCATGCACATCCTCGACCACGTCGACGCCGCGAGCCTGAAGTCGGACATCCCCGACTTCCGCCCCGGCGACACCGTCAAGGTGCACGTCAACATCGTCGAAGGCAACCGTTCGCGCATCCAGGTCTTCCAGGGCGTCGTCATCGGCCGTTCGGGCGAGGGCGTGCGCGAGACCTTCACGGTCCGCAAGGTCAGCTTCCAGGTCGGCGTCGAGCGCAAGTTCCCGGTGCACTCGCCGATCATCGACCACATCGAGATCGTCACCCGCGGTGACGTCCGCCGCGCGAAGCTCTACTACCTGCGCAAGCTCCGCGGCAAGAAGGCGAAGATCAAGGAGAAGCGCGACAGCTGATCCGTCGCATCCGTCCGCGCGTCGCGGGCCATCGCGTCATTTCCCCGAGCTCCCCACCCCTAGACTGGGTGGGGAGCTCGGGCGGTTAAATGACAGAAGAAATCAGCACCACGCGGATCGACCGCGCGGGCTCGACATCGGCACGCAGGAAGAAGAGCACGCTGCTCTTCCTGCGAGACCTGCTCGTCATCTTCCTGGTGGCGGTGCTCGTCTCGTTCCTCATCAAGACGTTCCTCATCAGGTCGTTCTTCATCCCATCGCAGTCGATGGAGGAGACCCTGGTCATGGACGACCGCATCATCGTGAACCAGCTGGTGCCCGAGGTGACGCCGATCGAGCACGGCGACGTCGTCGTGTTCAAGGACCCGGGCGGCTGGCTGCCGGCCCGCGCAGAGACCGAGCAGCCGCCGCTCATCGCCGCGGTCGACTGGTTCCTCGCGTTCGTGGGCCTGTCGGCGCCCGACTCGAACGACCACCTCGTGAAGCGGGTCATCGGCCTGCCCGGCGACCACGTCATCTGCTGCAACGCGCTCGGCCAGATGAGCGTCAACGGCGTGCCCCTCGACGAGCCCTACGTGGCGCTGCCGCCAGGCGAGACCAAGGTCTCGCGCGACGACTTCGACGTCACGGTGCCCGACGACTCCCTGTGGGTCATGGGCGACAACCGCTACAACTCCAAGGACTCGCGCTACAACACCGAGACGCCGCTCAAGGGCTTCGTGCCGATCGACAACGTCGTGGGCCGGGCGTTCGTGGTGAGCTGGCCGATCGACCACTGGGCGTGGCTCGGCAACTACCCCGAGGTGTTCGCGGGCGTCGACGAGGGGGCCGGCTGAGATGAGCCCGTCGGCGATCCCGAACCTCAAGGTCGAGCGCGAGCTCTTCGACACGGGCGCCGGACTGGTGCTCGCGTGCGACGAGGTCGGGCGGGGGGCGATCGCCGGACCAGTCACGGTCGGGCTCGTGCTCATCGATCCGACGGTGCGACGCATGCCCGCGGGGCTCCGCGACTCGAAGCTGCTCGCCGAGCCCAAGCGAGAGGCCATGGCGCCGCGCGCCGCGGCGTGGGTGCGAGGCTGGGCGGTTGGCGAGGCATCCGCCGCGGAGATCGACGAGCTCGGCATCATGGCGTGCCTCGGACTCGCCGGCGCCCGGGCGTTCGCGGCGCTGACCGCGGCGGAGGAGATCGCCTTCGGCACGCCGCTGCTGCTCGACGGCAACTACGACTGGCTGAGCGCCTCGGTCGAGCACCGGGTGCAGGTGTCGACGCGCATCAAGGCCGACCGCGACTGCGCGTCGGTGGCCGCGGCATCCGTCATCGCCAAGGTGCATCGCGATCGCGGCATGCGACGGTCCCACGACGAGCTGCCGCTGTACGGCTGGAACGAGAACAAGGGGTACTCGAGCCGCGGCCATTTCGCCGCCCTCGACGAGCACGGGCCGAGCGACCTGCACCGCCACACCTGGCTGCACGAGCGCCCCGCGGAGGCGGAGCCGGCGCTGTTCGAGCTCGGCGTAGGATGATCCACGATGGATGAGGACGAGTTCGAAGACTACGACCGAGAGGTCGAGCTGGCCCTGTACCGGGAGTACCGCGACATCGTGTCGCAGTTCCAGTACGTGGTCGAGACGGAGCGGCGTTTCTACCTCGCGAACGAGGTGGAGCTGGTGCGCCGCGACACCGAGCACGACTTCTACTTCGAGCTCAACATGAAGGACGTCTGGGTCTGGGACGTCTACCGCGCCGACCGGTTCGTGAAGTCCGTGCGCGTGCTCACGTTCAAGGACGTGAACGTCGAGGAGCTCGCGACGCGCGAGTTCGAGTTGCCCAAGGAGCTCGCGCTCGACGAGTGAGCTGCGGGTTTCGCGGGCGAATCGTCGGGTCGTCGATGTCGTCCTCGGCCGGGGCCTCGTGTTCGCCGAATGGCCTCCGTGTCCTCCGAAAGGAGGACTCGCGGCGAAAGATAACGAAAAGGTAACATCGCCGCATCGCGACGTTCCGGGTGGACCGGGGCACATGCTCTATCGGGTGCGTCGCGGGTTCGAATCCCGCCGTCGCGTCGATTGATCCGCACTCGTCCTCGACAATCGAGGGCCTCCCGAGTTCCGTCTGACCTGCGCGTCGAACCTCGGTTCCGTGCGCCCGCTCGCCGCCACGCTGGTCGCGGAGGTGGTGCGGATGGCCCACAACGCGGAACTCGGTCGGCGCGGCGAACAGCTCGCGGTCGACCACCTGCTCGGTCGCGGCATGACGGTGGTGGAGCGCAACTGGCGCTGCCGGCTCGGCGAGATCGACATCGTCGCGCGCGACGGCCGCGACACGGTGTTCGTCGAGGTGAAGACCCGCACCACCCACGACTTCGGGCATCCGTTCGAGGCCATCACGCCGCTGAAGCTCGCGCGCCTGCGACGCCTCGCGGTGGCCTGGTGCGAGGCGACGGATGCCCCGGTGGCCCGCATCCGCATCGACGCCGTGGCCGTGCTCGCGCCGACGGAGGCGCCCGCCATGATCGAGCACCTCGAGGGCATCGGCTGATGCCGGTGGCACGCACCCGCTCGGTCGCCCTGCTCGGGCTCGCGGGCTCCATCGTCGAGGTCGAGGCCGACCTCTCGTCGCAGCTTCCCGGCATCTCGATCATCGGGTTGCCCGACGCGGCCCTCGCCGAGGCGCGGGAACGCGTGCGGTCGGCGGCCACCAACGCCGGTTGCCCGCTGCCGCCGCGCAAGCTCACCGTGAACCTCTCGCCGGCCGCGCTCCCGAAGCACGGATCGGGCTTCGACCTCGCGATCGCTGTGGCGTGCCTCGCCGCGGCCGGCGAGGTGTCGGTCGAGTCCGTCGATCGCGTCGTGCACCTCGGCGAGCTCGGCCTCGACGGGCGGCTGCGCCCGATCGACGGGATCCTCCCGGCCGTCCTCGCGGCGTCGCGCGCCGGACACGACACCGTGATGGTGCCGAGCGCGAACGCCGCCGAGGCGGCGCTCGTGCCCGGCGTCGAGGTGATCGGCGTCGCGTCGCTGCTCGAGGCGGCCATCCGGCACGGCGGCGAGTTCGAGGAGCGACCGGTGGAGCCGGTTGCGGCGACGGCGCGCGGCGACGACACCGAGGCGCCGGCCGGCGACCTGGCCGACGTCGCGGGCAACGACGACGCGGTCGACGCGCTGCTCACCGCCGCGGCAGGCGGGCACCACGTCTACTTCCTCGGCCCGCCAGGTGCCGGCAAGACGATGCTCGCCTCCCGGCTGCCCGGCATCCTGCCCGACCTGCCTCCCGACGCGGCACTGGAGGTCTCGTCGATCCGTTCGCTCGCGGGCCGCTCGGTTGGAGACGCCCTCTCGGTACGGCCACCGTTCGAGGCACCGCACCACACCGCGACGGCCGCCGCGATCGTGGGCGGCGGCAGCCGCCTGATCCGTCCGGGTGCCGCGTCGCGCGCCTCGCACGGCGTGCTCTTCCTCGACGAGGCGCCCGAGTTCCCGTCGGCTGTCCTCGACGTGCTGCGGCAGCCGCTCGAGTCGGGCACCATCAGCATCCATCGGGCGAACTCGGTGGCCTCCTTCCCTGCGCGCTTCCAACTCGTGGTGGCGGCGAACCCGTGCCCGTGCGGCAACCACGGCCTGAAGGGCGTGGAGTGCACGTGCACGCCGATCATGCGTCGTCGGTATCTCGGGCGCATCTCCGGACCACTGCTCGATCGCATCGACCTGCAGGTGTGGGTGCCGCGCATCACGGCAGCCGGCCTGCGGTTGGCCGTCGATCGGCCCGGCCTGTCGAGCGCCGAGGCGCGGGCCCGTGTGGTCGCGGCGCGGGAGGTCGCACGCGATCGGCTCAGGGGCACGCCCTGGCGCACCAACGCGGAGATGCCGGGCCCGTGGATGCGCGGAGCCGGTCGCCTGCATCCCGGCGGTCGGGCGAGCGCCGCGGCCGACCGGGCGCTCGAGCTCGGCGGCCTCACGATGCGCGGCTACGACCGCGTGCTGAAGACGGCGTGGACCTTGGCCGACCTCGGGGGCGCGGTCGCGCCCACCCGGGAGCATGTCGGCCGCGCACTGTTCCTGAGGAGGGGATTCGACCAGTGAAGCTGTTGACCGAAGCCGCACGGGAGTCCGCGGCAGACTTCGCCGTCGTGCGCCGCGGCGAGGAACCATCGCTCGACGCGTTCGCACGCGCAGTGCTGGGACTCATCGCCGAACCGGGGGACGGCGTGCTCGGGCGCGCGATCTCCGCCGCGGGCGCGCCGGCGGTCGCCGAGCGCCTGCTCGCCCGAGCACCCGCGGAGGCGCTGGTCGACGCGGTCGTCGAGGCCGGTGGTGACCTCGACGAACGTGAGGCGAGCTCGGCGCGCGACCGCTGGCTTCCGCGACTCGACCATCGGGGCTTCGTCACGTCGCTCGCCCAGGCCGCGCGGGTGGGCGCGCGACTCCTCGTGCCGGGCGACGCCTGCTGGCCGAGCGGCGTCGACGAGCTCGGCGCGCATGCTCCGCTCGCCCTGTGGGTCCGAGGTCGTGTCGAAGCACTCGCCGGGACGCAACCGACCATCGCGCTCGTGGGTGCTCGCGCGGCCACCGGGTACGGCGAGCACGTGACGATGGAGGCGTCGGCGGGGCTCGTCGACCGGGGCTTCGCGATCGTGTCGGGCGGGGCGTACGGCATCGACGGCATGGCGCACCGCGCCGCGCTCGCGAGCGACGGCACGACGGTGGCGTTCCTCGCGGGCGGGGTCGACCGCTACTACCCGCTCGGGCACGAGTCGCTGCTCGCGCGCATCGCCGAGTCCGGCGCCGTCGTCGCCGAGCTGCCCTGCGGCGCGGCGCCGACGAAATGGCGATTCCTGCAGCGGAACCGGCTGATCGCCGCGGCCGGCGAGGCGACCGTGGTGCTCGAGGCGGGCATGCGCTCGGGCTCGCTCAACACGGCCGGGCACGCCGCCGCCCTCGGACGTCCGCTCGGCGCGGTGCCGGGGCCGGTCACCAGTCCGGCCTCGGCCGGATGCCACCGGCTGCTGCGCGAGTTCGACGCCGTCTGCGTCGTCGACGCCGACCAGATGGCCGAGCTCGTGACGGCCGGCGGTCGACCGCGCTGGAGCGGCGAGCTCGGCATCGACGTGGACGGCGAAGCGGGATCCGGCGACCGCGGCATGACGGCCTCGTTCCCCGACGATCGCGCCGACCCGAGGCTGATCCGCGTCCTCGACGCCCTGAGTAGCCGCACGCCGCGGCCGCTCGCCGACGTGGCGCGTCGCGCCGGCCTGGCCGTGACGGAGGTGATGTCGGTGCTCGGCTCGCTCGAGGCCGAGGGCGTCGCCGTGCGGGACGCGCGTGGCTGGCGTCGGCGGCGTGCCGGGTGACCATCGGGCCGGCATCCGGTGCACGCCATAGGCTGACCGCGAGGAGGTCGGCATGGCGGAGCAGCTCGGCAGGTATCCGGCGGCGAGGCGGGTCATCGCCCACGTGAGCGACACCCACCTGCTCCACGGCGGGGCGCCCCTCGGTGGCCGCGCCGACACGGTCGGCGCCCTGCGGCAGGTGGTGTCCCAGCTCGATCGGCTCGGCGACCGCCTCGACGCCATCGTCGTCACCGGCGACGTCACCGACCTCGGGGAGCCCGACGCGTACCGGCGCGTGCGCGAGCTCGTCGATCCGCTCGCCGCGTCGTCGGGCGCCCGGGTCGTGTGGGTCATGGGCAACCACGACGCGCGCGGTGCGTTCCGCGAGGGCCTGCTCGGCGAGCCGGCCTCCGACGAGCCGGTCAACCAGGTCGTGGATCTGGACGGACTCCGGGTGATCGCGCTCGACACGAGCGTGCCCGGCTGGCATCACGGCGCCCTCGACGACGCCTCGCTCGAATGGCTCGACCGCGTCCTCGCCGAGCCTGCGCCCGAGGGCACCATCCTCGCGATGCACCACGCCCCGCTGGCGACGCCGTTGGCGCTCATGGACGTGCTCGAGCTGCGCGGACAGGACGCGCTCGCCGAAGTGATCCGGGGTCGCGGCATCCGGCTCATCCTCGGCGGGCACCTGCACTACCCGACGAACGGCGAGTTCGCCGGCATCCCCGTCTCGGTCGCGGGCGCCACGGCGTACACCATGGACCTCTCCGCGCCGCCGCGCGAGCTCGTCGGCGTCGACGGTGGCCGGTCGTTCGACGTCGTGCACGTGTACGACGACTCGCACGTCACGATCGTCGTGCCGCTCGGCCCCTTCCCGGTCGTCACGAGCTTCGGCGAGGCCTTCCTCGCGGAGGTCGAGGGGCTTTCACCCGAGGGCCGGCTCGATCGCTTCTCGCGCAAGCCCGAGGGGTCATGACCCTCGACGGCGCCCTCGACGACTACCTCGCGCACGTCCGCACCGAGCGCGGGTACTCCGCGCACACCGTCGCCGGGTATCGCGCCGACCTCGTCGACCTCATCGGGTTCGCCGAGCAGCGCGGCGTCCACGACCCGGCCGGCCTCGAGCTCGGGCTGCTCCGCGACTGGCTCTGGGCGGCGACCGAGCGCGGACTCGCGCGCGCGAGCATCGCGCGTCGCGCGGCATCCGCTCGGGGCTTCACGGCCTGGCTGCACCGGCGCGGCCTGATCGCTGCCGACCCCGGCGCACGGCTCAAGGCGCCGCGGGCGCAGCGCACGCTGCCGCGCGTGGTCACGGAGCATGCGCTCGCCGACGCGCTGGCCGCGCTCGCGGCCCGCGCGGCCGACGGCGACCCCGTGGCGGTTCGCGACGCCGCGATCGCGGAGCTGCTCTACGCCGCTGCGCTGCGCGTGTCGGAGCTCGTCGGGCTCGACCTCGCCGATGTCGACCGTCGTCGGCGCACCGTGCTGGTCACCGGCAAGGGCGCGAAGCAACGCGTCGTCCCGTACGGCGCACCCGCCGCACGCGCGCTCGACCGCTACCTCGAGTCCGCACGTCCTGCCCTGGTCGCGGGTGCGGAAGCGGCGCCGACGACGTCGGCCGTGTTCCTCGGAGTGCGGGGAGGCCGCCTCGGCGTCCGCAGCGTGCATCGGCAGATCGCGTCGCTCCTCGAGGACATCCCCGGCTCCGGTCCGGGCGGCCCGCACGCCCTCCGGCACAGCGCCGCGACCCACCTGCTCGACGGCGGCGCCGACCTGCGCGCCGTGCAGGAGTTCCTCGGGCACGCCAGCCTCGGCACGACGCAGATCTACACGCACGTCTCGGCGGAGCGGCTCAAGCAGAGCTACCGGACGGCGCATCCGCGCGCCTGAGTCGTCGGCGGGAATCCCGGACCCGGGGCCTCTCCCGGCACGGTGCGTCGCCGGGAGAGCACTGCCTCAGGACGGCAGCAGCACCGCGCGAGGGATGCCGCCGAGGAACAGGAACGGCGAGACGTACTCCCCGTCGATGCGCACGCCGAAGTGCACGCAGCCCGAATCGCAATGGCCACCCGCCGACACGACGCCGATCGGGTCGCCGGCCGCGACCGCCTGGCCCCGGCTCACGAGCGCGTCGACCGGCTCGATCGCGCTCACGATCCCGCCGCCGTGGTCGATCGCGACGACGTTCCGCCCGGCCACCGCACCGGCGAAGTTGATAGTGCCCGACTCGGGCGCCACGATCGTCGCGCCCCGCTCCACCACGATGTCGATGCCGCGGTGACCGGAGGCGTACGGCGAAGCCGGTGCCCTGAATGGCGAGACGACGCGGATCGGCGGCGGCACCGGCCAACGCCACTGCACCGGCGGGGCCACCGCCGGGGGAGCCGAGACGACGGCCGATGGGAGTCCGAACGCGCCGGCCGCGCCGGGGCTGATCGACACGAGCGCAGCGCCGACGAGCAGGCTCAGGATGAGCGCGGCGAGTGCGCCGATCCGCCGGGACCGGCGAGCGGCTGACGAGCGTTCGGGAGGAGGGGAGGAGGCTGCGGTGACGGTCATGCGCCGATGCTGGCCGGGCACGCGGCATCCGTGCTCGCATGCGGTGGCACCGGGGACCGCCGACGCCCGCGCGCGGGCTGGGGAGGACGGGTGCCGTGGTAGAGTATCCGATGCACCTCGGCCCGCCGGGGTGACTACGCGTGCCATTCGGCCACCGACTCCACTCAGTCCCGCGAAGCGCTGGTTCCCAGCCGAGCAGGCGGAGCCGTGCCGGGCACCAGGGCTCCGCGCCGCCGGCGCGAGCGACAACTGAGAACAAAGGAGTACGGCTCATGGCCGTCGTCACCATCCGCCAGCTGCTCGACAGCGGCGTGCACTTCGGGCACCAGACCCGCCGTTGGAACCCGAAGATGAAGCGCTTCATCTTCACCGAGCGTTCCGGCATCTACATCATCGACCTGCAGCAGTCGCTCGCCTACATCGACAAGGCGTACGACTTCGTCAAGGAGACGGTCGCCCACGGCGGCACCATCCTCTTCGTCGGCACGAAGAAGCAGGCCCAGGAGTCGATCGCCGAGCAGGCGACCCGCGTCGGCCAGCCGTACGTCAACCAGCGTTGGCTCGGCGGCCTCCTCACCAACTTCTCCACGGTCTCCAAGCGCCTCGCGCGCATGAAGGAGCTCGAGGAGCTCGACTTCGAGGGCACCACCAGCGGCTTCACCAAGAAGGAGCTGCTCATCAAGAAGCGCGAGCTCGACAAGCTGCACAAGTCGCTCGGCGGCATCCGCAACCTGTCGAAGACTCCGTCGGCGCTCTGGGTGGTCGACACCAAGAAGGAGCACCTCGCGATCGACGAGGCCAAGAAGCTCGGCATCCCCGTCATCGGCATCCTCGACACCAACTGCGACCCCGACGAGGTGCAGTACCCGATCCCGGGCAACGACGACGCGATCCGCTCGGTGAGCCTGCTCACCCGCATCATCGCCGACGCCGCCGCCGAGGGCCTCATCGAGCGTCACCAGAAGCCCGAGGCCGAGGGCAACGTCTCGGCCGTCGAGCCGCTCGCCGAGTGGGAGCAGGAGCTCCTCCAGGCCGGCAGCGCGACCACCCCCGAGCAGGCGTCGGCCGAGACCGCGGATGTCGCGGAGACCGTCGCCGAGGCGAAGGCCGAGGCGGCCGAGGTCGTCGACGAGGCCGCGACGGAGATCGCCGCGACCGAGTCGGAGGCGGACGCCGAGGGCGCCGCCGCCGCCGAGTCCAAGTAATCCACTCCACCTACGACCACAAGTCCAGGAGACAACTATGGCCAACTTCACCCTCGAAGACGTCAAGACCCTGCGCGAGCGCCTCGGCACCGGCATGGTCGACACGAAGAACGCACTCGTGGAGGCCGACGGCGACCTCGAGAAGGCCGTCGAGATCCTCCGCCTGAAGGGCGCGAAGGGCAACGCGAAGCGTGCCGACCGCTCCACCGCCGAGGGTCTCGTCGCCGCCGTCGACAACGGCGACGGCACCGCCACGCTCATCGAGCTCGCCTGCGAGACCGACTTCGTCGCCAAGGGCGACAAGTTCGTCGGCCTCGCCGACCGCGTGCTCGCCGCCGCCGCCGCGGCCCGCGCCGAGACCGTCGAGGCCGCACTGGCCGCGCCGGCCGAGGGCAAGACCGTCGCCGACGTCATCAGCGAGGAGGCCGCGATCCTCGGCGAGAAGGTCGAGCTCCGTCGCATCCGCCTCGTCACGGGCGAGCAGTTCTCGATCTACCTGCACAAGACGTCGAAGGACCTGCCCCCGCAGGTCGGCGTCGTGCTCGGCTACGCCGGCGACGACGCGGAGACCGCGCGCTCGGTGGCCCAGCACATCTCGTTCGCGAACCCCGAGTACCTCACGCGTGAGGACGTCCCGGCGGACGCGGTCGAGAAGGAGCGTGCCATCGTCGAGCAGATCACGCGCGACGAGGGCAAGCCCGAGGCCGCCCTGCCGAAGATCATCGAGGGTCGCCTCGGTGCCTACTTCAAGCAGGTCGCCCTCCTCGAGCAGCCCTACGCCAAGGACGACAAGGTCTCCGTCGGCAAGGTGCTCTCGGACGCGGGCCTCACGGTGAGCGACTTCGCTCGCTTCAAGGTCGGCGCGTAAGTCGAGGTGAGGGAGTCCGGATCGCACAGGCGATCCGGGCTCCCTTTTCCATGCGCGGATGCCGCCGCCACGTGCCGCGGCCGAGTGGCACGCCGTGCGACATCCGGCACCGGCACTGCGTCGGGGCCGGTGAACCACTAGTTTTGACACGGGGACGAAGGGACGGTCGGGGATGACGGAACGCAAGCGCAGGGTGATGCTGAAGCTCTCCGGGGAGGCGTTCGGCGGGGGAGCGCTCGGGGTCAATCCCGACGTCGTGAGCGCACTCGCACGAGAGATCGCGGATGCCGCGCGCACCGTCGAGGTCGCGATCGTGGTCGGCGGCGGCAACTTCTTCCGCGGCGCCGAGCTCTCGCAGCGCGGCATGGATCGCGGCCGGGCGGACTACATGGGCATGCTCGGCACGGTCATGAACTCCCTCGCGCTGCAGGACTTCCTCGAGCAGGCGGGCGCCGAGACCCGCGTGCAGTCGGCGATCTCGATGACGCAGGTCGCCGAGCCCTACATCCCGCGCCGTGCGGAGCGCCACCTCGAGAAGGGCCGGGTCGTCATCTTCGGCGCCGGCGCGGGCCTGCCCTACTTCTCGACCGACACGGTCGCCGCGCAGCGAGCGCTCGAGATCGGCGCCGACGTCGTGCTCGTCGCGAAGAACGGCGTCGACGGCGTCTACTCCGACGACCCGCGCACCAACCCCGACGCCCACAAGATCGACCGCATCAGCTACCAGGAGGCGCTGCAGCGCGGCCTCAAGGTCGTCGACTCGACGGCGTTCAGCCTGTGCATGGACAACGGCATGCCCATGCAGGTGTTCGGCATGGAGCCGAGCGGCAACGTCACCAAGGCCATCCTCGGCACCGAACTCGGCACGATCGTGAGCAACGGCGTGCCGGTGTCCACTCGATAGACTGTCCCGAGCAGCGAACAGAAGGAGCCCCCGTGATCGCGGATGTACTTTCCGATGCCACCGCACGCATGCACAAGGCCGTCGAAGTCGCCAAGGATGACTTCGCCACCGTGCGCACGGGGCGGGCGAATCCCCAGCTCTTCCAGAAGATCATGGTGAGCTACTACGGCACGCCGACGCCGCTCTCGCAGCTCGCCTCGCTGCAGAACCCCGAGGCGCGCACGCTCGTCGTGACGCCCTACGACAAGAGCGCGCTGAAGGACATCGAGCAGGCGATCCGCGACATGCCGAACCTCGGGGCGAATCCGAACAACGACGGCAACATCATCCGCGTCACCCTGCCCGAGCTCACCGAGGAGCGGCGCCGCGAGTACGTGAAGATCGTGCGTTCGAAGGCGGAGGATGCCCGCGTGTCGGTGCGCAACATCCGTCGGAAGGCGAAGGACGACCTCGACGCCCTGAAGGGCGAGGTCGGCGACGACGAGGTGGCCCGCGGCGAGAAGGAGCTCGAGCACATCACCAAGGCGAACGTCGACGCGATCGACGATGCGCTGAAGCGCAAGGAAGCCGAACTCCTCGAGGTCTGAGGGAGCACGATGTCGGGCGTCCCAGGGGATGACAGGTCGGACGCCGGGGGGCATGAACGGACCTCGCGCGATGAGTTCCGCGCGCAAGTGCAGTCCCGCAAGGCCGACCTCGAGAAGCAGTTCGAGGCGTCGAAGGCGCAGTTCGACCAGGCGCAGGAGAAGATCAAGGCCCGCACGGGCCGCAACCTGATCCTGGCGATCATCATCGGCTTGGCGTTCGGCGGCCTCCTGCTGCTCAGCCTCCTGGTGATCAAGGAGCTGTTCATGCTCTTCGCCGTGGTGCTCGCGGGCTTCGCGGCGTGGGAGCTCAGCCAGGCGCTGCGGAAGGGCGACTTCGACGTCCCGCGCATCCCGACGGTGGCCGCCGCGGTCATCGCGATCCCGATCGCGTACTACGGCGGCGCGAGCGGGCAGCTGCTCGCCGTGCTCGGCGCCATTGTGGTGGTCTCGGCGTGGCGGCTCGTCGAGCAGGCGGTGCCGTCGCGGCGACGCACCGGCGCGAGCCTCCTGCGCGACCTGACGGCCGGCGTCTTCGTGCAGGGGTACGTGACGCTCCTCGCCACGTTCACGGTCGTGCTGACCGCGGCCGAGGGCGGGCAGTGGTGGACCCTCGCGTTCATCATCATCGCGGTCGCCGCCGACGTGGGCGCCTACGCGTTCGGGCTCATGTTCGGCAAGCACAAGATGGCACCGGTCATCAGCCCGAAGAAGACGTGGGAGGGCTTCGCCGGGGGAGCCGGCGCCAGCCTCGTCGCCGGCGTGCTGCTCTCGCTCTTCATGCTCGGCAACACGTGGTGGTTCGGCCTGATCTTCGGGGCCGCGATCTTCCTCACGGCGACGCTGGGCGACCTCGCCGAGTCCCTCGTGAAGCGCGACATCGGCATCAAGGACATGAGCTCGTGGCTGCCGGGGCACGGCGGCTTCCTCGATCGGCTCGACTCGATCCTGCCGTCGGCGGCGGTTGCGTTCGTGGCCTTCCGGATCTTCGGCTGAGCGTCCGCGATAATGGTCCGGTGGACTCGACCTTCCCTCGCGCCAGAAAGCCTCAGCTGGGATACAACACCGCCCAGGTCGAGGAGTTCCTGCAAGTGGCCCGTCGCGCGTACGACGGCACTGCTCGTCACGACGACCCGCCGCTCTCGTCCGAGCGCATCCGCCTGACCGCGTTCGCGATGCAGAAGGGCGGGTACTCCACGGCGCACGTCGACGCGGCGCTCGAGCGCCTCGAGGACGCGTTCGCGGCCGAGGAGCGCCAGGTCGCCGCTCGCCTGCACGGCAGCGAGGCGTGGCTCAGCGAGGCGCGCACGACCGCGCAGGTGGTCTCCAACCGGCTCGCACGCCCCGAGGGCCAGCGCTTCGACCGCGTCAGCCCGCTCGCGCTCGGCTACCGCGTGCGCGAGGTGGACCGCTTCGCCGACAAGCTCACCCGCTATTTCCGCGACGGATGGCCCATCTCCATCGACGACGTGCGCACGGTGGTCTTCACCACCCAGCGCGGCGGGTACCGTGAATCGCAGGTCGACCTCGTGCTCGACGCCGTCGTCGACGTCATGCTCGCCGTCCGTTGACATCCGGTTCGACTCGGCGACGATCGCTCCGATACACTCGACGAATCGTGGGCAGGCATTCCGGGAACGAAGCTTCGACGACACCCGTGCGTCAACCGTCCATCGGCCGTTCCACGACTCCCGTCGCCGCTCCGGCCGCGGCGCGCTCGACCTCGGGCCCCGCACCGCGCACGTCGGCGCGCAGCGCCGTCAAGCAGGGCGCGACCGTCGTGTTCGCGTTCGTCGCGTCGGTCAGCTTCCTGCTCGTGAACGTGGTCGACCCGTTCTCGGGCGCCACCGCCTCGCCCGACTTCGCCAAGCGCGGCGAGCGGTTCGGCGGCGCCGAGGTGCAGGCCTTCGACGTCGACGGCGAGTACACGATCGACGTCTCCAAAGAGGGCTACGTCGTCGAGAAGAAGCCCGAAGTGAAGCTCGCACCGGCATCGACGTCCGCGTCGAGCGGCTGGGCCCCGCCGGCGATCACCCCCGACCCCGGTTCGGCGCAGGCCTACGCGGCCGGCGCCGTCGCCGCGCGCGGCTGGCCGTCGACCGAGTTCGACTGCCTCGTCGCGCTGTGGAGCAAGGAGTCGGGCTGGCGCGTGAACGCCTACAACGCGTCGAGCGGCGCCTACGGCATCCCGCAGGCCCTGCCCGGGTCGAAGATGGCCACGGCCGGCGCCGACTGGGAGACGAACGCGGCCACGCAGATCGAGTGGGGCCTCGGCTACATCCAGGGCCGCTACGCGGCGCCGTGCGGCGCGTGGGCGCACTCGCAGGACGTCGGCTGGTACTGACGGGCTCCACCCCGATCGCTGCGCTGACGTCCGCTCGACGTGCGTTGCGCCGCGCCGTCCGGCGGCGGTCGACGAGCTGGCGGATGCCGCGCCCCGCCTAGACTGGAACCCATGGCACGCTCGAACCGATCACGCGGTCGTGCGGCCCGTGCTCGCGAGGAGCACCCCGAGCTCGACGTGGATCGGCTCACCGCCGGCTGGCGACGCACCGAGGTGCGCGGCGGTCGCGAATGGAACGTGCAGCCCGTCTCGGAGGCGCAGGCCGTCAAGGCCTACATCTGCCCGGGCTGCGGACTCGAGGTGTCGCCCGGCGTGGCGCACCTCGTCACCTGGCGCGCCGACGGCGTGCTGGGCGACGCCGCCGACCTCGCGGCGCGGCGTCATTGGCACACGCACTGCTGGAGGATCGGCGCCCGGTGAACGCCCCTGACACGACCCCTGTCGACATCCGCGCGGGCGTCGAGCTGCCCGCGATCCGCGAGGAGATCGAGCTGCGCACGGCCGACGGCCTGCGCCTCGTCGGCGAGCTCGCCACCCCTGTCGATCGCCCGCCGGTCGCGACGCTCGTCACGCTGCATCCGCTGCCGACCGCCGGCGGCTTCATGGACTCGCACATCCTCCGCAAGGCCGCGGCGCGGCTGCCCGCGCTGGCCGACCTCGCGGTGCTCCGATTCAACACGCGCGGAACGTCGTCGCCGCGCGGCACGAGCGAGGGCGCGTTCGGCGAGGGCGTGGCCGAGCGGGCCGACGTGGCCGCGGCGATGGACTTCGTCGCGGCGCGAGGACTGCCGAACCCGTGGCTCGTCGGCTGGTCGTTCGGCACCGAGCTCGCACTGAAGTACGGGCTGGAGCACGGCATCGCGGGCGCGATCCTGCTGTCGCCGCCGCTGCATCGCACGACCGACGAGGAACTGCGACGCTGGAACGGCTCGGCCGCGCCGATCGTCGCGGTCATCCCCGAGCACGACGACTACCTGAAGCCCGACCAGGCTGCGGAGCGCTTCGCGGTGCTGCCCCGGCTGCGCCGCGTCGACGTCGCAGGCGGCCGGCACCTCTGGGTGGGGGAGTCGCAGACCCGCCGCGTGCTCGACGAGATCGTGGCTGCCGTCAACCCGTCGGCGCTGCCGTTGCCGACCACCTGGCCGCCCACGATTGCGACGCCGCCGGCCCCTCCTGCGGACTGAGTCGGGCTGCGTCGCCGAGTCGGGCCACGACGCCCCTCGGCGGGTTCCGCCGCTCCGCTCAGAGCTCGTTCTGCCGCGGGATCACGACCTGCTTGATGATGAGCAGGAACGATGCCGCGACCGGGATCGCGATGAGGGCGCCGAGGATGCCGAGCAGCGCCCCGCCGGCCAGTGCCGCGATGACGACGAGTGCACCGGGCACCTTCACCGCCCGGTTCATGATGCGCGGGCTCAGCACGTAGGCCTCCACCTGCATGTAGACCAGGTAGTAGATCGCCGCCACGAGGGCCGTGACGGGCGAGCCGAGCCCCGGGATGAGGCAGACCAGCACGATGATCACCGAGCCCGTCACCGTGCCGACGAGCGGCACCAGCGAGAACAGGAACGCGAGGAACGCGAGCACCGCCGGGAACGGCGCCTGGATGATCGACAGGAAGATGAAGCTGAGCACCCCGTTGACTGCCGCGAGCGACACCTGCCCGGCCACGTAGCGGCCGACCGACTGCGTGATCTGCTCGGTGAGGTCGGCGAACCGCTCTCGCCGCGAGGCCGGCACGAGCTGGTAGGTCGCGCGCTTCATGCTGTTCAGCGACGCCGCGAAGTACAGCGTGAGGATGAACACGATCACGACGGCGAAGAGGCCGGCGCCGATCGCGACCGCGACCTGCAGCACGCCGCCGGCGAGCTCGCTGAGCTTCTCGGGATTCGTGACGAACTCGTTCACCGCAGTGGTGACCTGGCGGCTGATCTCGTCGACCTGGACCTGCGGGAACTGCTCCTGCAGGCTCTCGATCCAGTCCTGCGAGTTCACGCGCGCCACGATGAACGGGATCTCGTCGACGAGCTGGCTCACCTGGTCGACCACGATGGGCACCACCGCGAGCACGAGCGCCGCGACGACGAGGCCGACGGCGGTCATCACGATGAGGATCGCGGACCAACGCGGAAGCCCCCGGCGCTCGAGCCAGCTGATCGCCGGATCGAGGCCGAGGGCCAGGAAGAGTGCCGCGCCGATGTACGCGATGATCGTCGAGAGGCTCGCGATCGACATGAGGATGAGCAGGCCGACCCCGACCCCGAGCGTTCCGATGAGGCCGATGCGGAACGCGTTCTGGATCTTCATGGGGCCGGCCGCCCGTCGGCTCAGCGGTTGTCCGCAGCCACCTGCTCGGCCTGGGTGAGCACGCCGCGGAGGCTCTCGAAGTAGCCCGCGACCGCGTCGCGCTCGATCTTGATCTGGGAGAGGCGGTCCTCGGCGTCGGCCACGAGCGCACGGGTGCGCTCCTCGGCGTCGGCGATGAGCTTGCGCGCCTGGTCGTGCGCGGCGGCCACGCGGTCGCGGGCCTCCTCGTCGGCCTTGTCGCGGACCACGGCGATCTCGCTGCGCACCTTCGCCTCGAGCCGGTCGGCCTCGGCGCGGGTCTCCGCCGTGCGCGAGTTCGTCTCGGCGAGCTCGGCGTTCGCCTCGTCGAGGAACTTCTGGGTCTGCGCCGTCGCCTCCTGCTGGGCGGCGAGGAGCTCCTGCTCGGCCTCGTCGCGCTTGGTGGCGAGCTCGGCCTCGAGGTCGAGGCGGGCCTTCTCGACCTCGCGACGCAGTCGGTTGACCTCGTGCGTGGTCTTCTTGCGCATCGCGGTGAGCTGGTTGTCGAGGTCGATGCGCGACTGCTCGGACTCCGCCTCGAAGTCGGCGCGGGCCTGCTCCTGCTCGAGGGCGAGGTCGGCGCGCATCTGGTCGAGGTCGGCGGCGTGCTTGGCGCGGATGCGCTCGAGCTCGTGCTTGAGCTTCAGGCGCGCGGCCTCGGCCTCGCGCTCGCGGTCGACCTTGGCCTGCTCCTGCTGCTGCGCGAGCTGGGCGCGACCGCCCTCGAGCTCCTTGTCGAGGTCGGTGCGGGCCTGCTCGAGCTCGTGCACGAGGGCCGCCCGGCGCTCGCTGATCTCTGCCTCGATGTCGGCGCGACCCTCTGCGGTCTCGCGCTCGAGGTCGAGGCGCGACTGCTCGGTCTCGCGGGCCAGGTCGATGCGGGCCTGCTCGGTCTCCTTGGCGAGCTCGGCACGGGCCCGGTCGAGCTCGATGGCGACCTCGGCGCGGGTCTGCTCGGTCTCCTGCGCGAGGCCGGCGGCGGTCGCGCGCGCCTCGTTCGCCTCGGTGTTCGCGGCGACCAGGATCTCCGAGGCCTTGCGCTCGGCCGACGACACGGCGGCCGACGCCTCGCGCTTCGCGCTGGAGCGGGCCTCTGCGGCCTCGGTGGCGACGGCCCCGCGGATCGAGGCGGCGTCGCGCGCGGCCTCCTGCCGGAGCTGCTCGCTCGACTCGTGCGCGCGGGAGACCATGTCGTCGACCTCGGCGCGGGCGTTCTCGAGCAGGCGGTTCGCCTGCGCGCGCGCCTCGGTGAGGGTGCGCTCGGCGAGCTCGTGCGCGTCGGAGCGCATGAGGTGCGCCTCGTCTTCAGCGGCGCGACGCAGCTTCTCGGCGTCGATGTCGGCCTGCGCGATGAGGCGGGTGGACTGCTCCTCGGCGACCCGGAGCGTGTTCTCGAGCTTGGTGCCGAGGCCCGAGAACGTGGGGCTGCCGACCTCTTCGAGCTCGGCGGTCAGTTCCTCGATGCGGGCGAGGAGGCGCTTGTTCTCCTTGCCCTGCTCGGCGAGCTGGTTGTTCGTGTTGATGACGTCGCGACGGAGCCCATTGATGCTCTTGTCGACCTCGTCCTTGTCGTATCCGCGGAACACCTGCGTGAACTCGGTCTCTTCGACGGCCATTCTTCCTCCGGGCTCTGTCCCGCGTTCGTGGGGGCTCGTGCGGGATGTGTCGATTGTAGAGGCACGCGGCATCCGCCGTGCGCGCCGTTCACAGGCGGCGGGGGATGCGCGAGCCGGTCGCCGGCGGTGCATGGCGGCCGACCCGACGCTCAGGAGGTGGTTAGGAACCTCCCAGACACCGCCGGTAGTGTGGGGTGTCTTTGTTCGAAGCCGCTCCTTGGCGGCACCGGAGGTAATGTTCGTGCGATTCGCCCTGGCAATCGTGGCATTCTTCGCCGCGGCCGTGATGATCGGGTTCGGCATCGCCCAGCGCACCGTCTTCCTCGAGCCCGACCGCGTCTCGCTGTCGACCGAGATCGAGGACGAGGCCGCGTACACGGTGATCGATCCCCAGGCCCTCGGGGCGCATCCCGGCAAGCAGACGATCACGGTCTCGGGATCCGACGCGGTCTTCGTCTCGTACGGCCGCAGCTCCGACGTGGCGGCGTGGATCGGCGACGAGCCCTACGTCGTGGTCGGCTACGACGCCGAGGCCGACGAGTTCACGAGCGAGGTCGTCGAGCCCGAGTCGACGGATGCCGCGACCGAC
Source organism: Agromyces mariniharenae (assembly GCF_008122505.1). Taxonomy (NCBI): domain Bacteria; kingdom Bacillati; phylum Actinomycetota; class Actinomycetes; order Micrococcales; family Microbacteriaceae; genus Agromyces; species Agromyces mariniharenae. The sequence goes on from NZ_VSSB01000002.1 coordinate 576,082, forward strand.
GGCACGGCGACGGCGACGCCGCCGGCCGCCGAGCCGGTCGCTCCGGCCGTGCCCGATCCCGCGGCGTCTCCCGTCGGCTCCGACCTCTGGCTCGACGAGTTCACGGGCGAGGACGAGGTCACGACCACGATCGACGTGCCCGACGACATCTCGGTGCTGCTCGCCAGCGACGGCACCGCGCCCGCGCCGAACGACCTCGCGATCGCATGGCCGCTCGACAACGCCACGCCGTGGGCCGGCCCGCTGATCCTCGGCGGCGGCCTCGTCTTCGGCCTCGGCATCGCGCTGCTGGTCTCCGGCTTCGTGCACCACCGCCGGTCGCGCGGGCCGCGACGCAACCGGGGCAAGCTCCCCAGCGCGCCCAAGCCCTCGCGCCGCAACCAGGTCACGAGCGGTGGCCGCCGGTCCATCAGTCGCGCGAAGCGCGTGGCGATCGTCCCGCTCGTCGCGATCCCGGCGCTCGCGCTGAGCGCGTGCTCGGCCGACTACTGGCCGACGTTCGACGCGGCTCCGGCGTCGACGGCGCCCGCGACCGAGACTCCCGCGCCCACGGGGGAGGCCGAGGCGCCCGAGGAGTCCGAGGAGATGGAGCCCGCCGTCACGGTGCCGCAGATGGAGCGGATCATGCGCTCGGTCGCCGTCTCGACGAACGCGGCCGACGAGGCGCGCGACGGCAGCGCGCTCCCGGCGCGGTTCACCGGGCCCGCCCTCGAGGCGCGCATGGCGAACTACACGATCCGCAACACCCTGCCCGACCAGCCCGGCCCCACGCCGATCCCCGCCGCGCCGCTCACCCTCACGCTGCCGCAGCAGGTCGCAGGATGGCCGGCCTCGGGTCGCACGGTGCTGACGATCGCGACCAACGGCGACGACCCCACGGTGGCGCCCACCGCGCTCGTGCTGCAGCAGGACGCCCCCCGCGACAACTACAAGATCGCCTACGCGATGTCGCTCGCGCCCGACGCCGACGTGCCCGAGGTGGCGCCCGCGTCGATCGGCGCCCCGCTCATCTCGCCCGAGTTCAAGGGCCTCGTGCTGCCGCCCGGCCAGGTCGCAGCGGCCTACGCCGACGTGCTGCTGCTGGGCGACGCGTCGCAGTACGCCACGCTGTTCGACCCCGAGGGCGACGTGCTGCGCGAGCAGCTCGGCGTCACGGGCCAGCAGGCGATCAACGACGCGCTGCCGCCCACCGCGGACATCACGTTCTCGAACGTCGTCGGCGAGAGCCCGGTCGTCGCGCTCGCGACGAACGACTCCGGCGCCCTCGTGACCGCCTCGATCGAGCAGACCGAGAAGGTCACCCCGAACGACGGCGGCACCATCGGATTCGAGGCCGGCGCGCCGGGCGCCGCGCTGTCGGGCTTCACCGGGAAGAGCGCCAAGGGCGTGCAGCGCGTCATCGGCGTGCAGCTGCTGTTCTACGTGCCGAGCGTCGGCTCGGACGAGCAGATCCGGCTCCTCGGGTGGTCCGAGAGCCTGATCGGAGCATCGGAGGTACCGTGACCGACCCCACCCCGCCCGGCGGCCTCCGAGGAGCCGTCGACCTCTCCGCACTCGTGCAGCGCCAACAGCCGCAGCAGGAGGCGGCGGGCGGCGCCGCTTCGGGCGACCAGGTCGTCTTCGCGACGGATGACGCGAGCTTCGGCTCCACGCTCGAGCTGTCGCGCACCGTCCCGGTCGTCGTCGTGCTCTGGGCCACGTGGAGCGAGCAGTCGACCGAGCTCGTCGGCACGCTCGAGCGCCTCGTGCGCGCGCGCGAGGGGCGCCTCGTGCTCGCCGCCGCCGAGGCCGATCGCAGCCCGCAGCTCGTGCAGGCGTTCCAGGCGCAGGCCATCCCCACGGTCGTGGCGGTCGTCGCCGGCCAGCCCGTGCCGCTCTTCGCCGGCCTCCAGCCCGACGACGTGATCGACCAGGTGTTCGACCAGCTCCTCGAGCTCGCCGGCCAGCACGGCGTGACGGGGCGCATCGACCCCGAGGGCGGGGCCGAGGGCACCGAGCCCGCCGAGCCCGTGGAGGAGCCGCTCCCGCCGCTGCACCAGGAGGCGTACGACGCGATCGAGCGCGGCGACTACGAGGCCGCCGCGAACGCGTACCGCACCGCGATGGCGCAGGATCCGCGCGACGAGCTCGCCGTCGCCGGCCTCGCGCAGGCCAACCTCCTCGGGCGCCTGCAGGGCAGGACGCTCGACGCCATCCGGAACGCCGCGGCATCCGCCCCCGACGACCTCGACGCCCAGCTCGACGTCGCCGACCTCGACGTCTCGGGCGGGCACGTCGACGACGCGTTCGACCGACTGCTGTCCCTGTTCCCGAAGCTCGACTCCGACGGGAAGAAGCGCGTGCGCGAGCGCATCGTGGAGCTGTTCGAGGTCGTCGGCACCGAGGACCCCCGCGTCACCGCCGCCCGGCGCCGCCTGGCCAACCTGCTCTTCTAGCCGCGCTGCCTACTCGTCGAGCGTGAACCACACGGCCGCGAGCGGCGGCAGCGTGAAGACGCCCGACGCCGGTCGACCGGCCCAAGGGTCGTCGGTCGCCTCGACGCCGCCGAGGTTGCCGACGCCCGAGCCGCCGAACTCCGCGGCATCCGAGTTCAGGAGCTCGCGCCATCGACCCGCCCTGGGGAGCCCGAGCCGGAACCCCTCGTGCGGCCGGCCCGCGAAGTTCACGGCGCACAGCAGGGGCCGCCGGTCGCGGTCGTACCGCAGGAACGCGATGACGTTCTCGGATGCCGCGCCGCCCTCGACCCACTCGAATCCCGAGGAGTCGTCGTCGAGCTGCCAGAGCGCGGGCTGCTCGCGATAGGTGCGGTTGAGCGCGCCGACGAACTCGGCGAGCTGCTTGTGCGTCGGCTGGTCGAGGATCCACCAGTCGAGCCCGCGCTCCTCGCTCCACTCGCTCAGCTGCCCGAACTCCTGGCCCATGAACAGCAGCTGCTTGCCCGGGTGCGCCCACATGTACGAGAGGTAGGCGCGCACGTTCGCGAGCTGCTGCCAGTGGTCGCCCGGCATCTTGCGCAGCAGCGACCCCTTGCCGTGCACGACCTCGTCGTGGCTGATCGGCAGGATGAAGTGCTCGCTGAACGCGTACAGGAACGAGAACGTCAGGTCGTGGTGGTGGTACGACCGGTACATCGGGTCCTTCTCGACGTACTGGAGCGTGTCGTGCATCCACCCCATGTTCCACTTGTAGCCGAAGCCCAGGCCGCCCGAGCTCGTGGGGGCCGTCACGCCCGGCCAGCTGGTCGACTCCTCGGCGATCATGACGATGCCCGGGTTGCGCTTGTAGGCCGTCGCGGTGGCCTCCTGCAGGAACCCGATCGCCTCGAGGTGCTCGCGGCCGCCGTGGATGTTGGGCAGCCACTCGCCGTCCTCGCGCGAGTAGTCGAGGTACAGCATCGAGGCGACGGCGTCGACGCGCAGGCCGTCGACGTGCATCTCCTCGAGCCAGAACAGCGCGTTGGCCACGAGGAAGTTGCGCACGCGCGGGTTGCCGTAGTCGAAGACGTAGGTGCCCCAGTCCTTCTGCTCGCCGCGCCGCGGGTCGGCGTACTCGTAGAGCGCCTCGCCGTCGAAGCGCGCGAGCGCCCAGTCGTCCTTCGGGAAGTGCCCGGGCACCCAGTCCATGATCACGCCGATGCCGGCCTGATGCAGCCGGTCGATGAGGTGCTTGAGGTCGTCGGGAGAGCCGAAGCGGCTGGTCACGGCGAAGTAGCCGGTCACCTGGTAGCCCCACGAGCCGCCGAACGGATGCTCCGCGAGGGGCATGAACTCGACGTGCGTGTAGCCCAGCCACTGCACGTACTCGATCAGCTCGTCGGCCACGTCGCGGTAGCCGCGCCCGGGCCGCCAGGACCCGAGGTGCAGCTCGTAGATGCTCATCGGCTCGTTGTGCGGGTTCACCCGCGCGCGCCGCGACATCCAGTCGCCGTCGGCCCAGTCGTGCGAGCTCGTGCTGACGACGGACGCGGTCGCGGGCGCCACCTCGGCCTGCCGCGCCATCGGGTCGGCCTTCATGATCCACTCGCCCCATGCGGTCAGGATCTCGAACTTGTAGACCGTGCCGGGCTCGAGGTCGGGCACGAACAGCTCCCAGATGCCTGCTGAGCCCATGCTGCGCATGGCGTGGCCAGCGCCGTCCCACCGGTTGAACTCGCCGACGACGCGCACGGCGCGTGCTCGTGGAGCCCACACGGTGAAGCTCGTGCCGCGCACGCCCGAGCCGACGCCCCAGTGCTCGCGGTAGTGCGCGCCGAGCACGCGCCAGAGCTCCTCGTGGCGTCCCTCGCCGATGAGGTGGAGATCGAGCTCGCCGATGGTCGGGGCGAACCGGTAGGGGTCGTCGCTCGTCCACTCGTCGTCGCCGTAAACGGCCCGGATCCGGTAGTCGACGGGGCCGAAGTCGCCGGCGCCGGCCCAGATGCCGTGCCCGACGTGCTCCAGCTCGAGCACGCCGCCGCCGTCGAGGAGCGCCTCGACGCGGTCGGCGAGCGGGCGGCGCGTGCGGATCACCGTGTGGGCGCCCGGGGATCCGGCGAGGTCGAACCCGTGCTGGCCGAGCACCGCGTGCGGGTCGAAGGAGCGGCCCTCGGCGATCGCCGCGAGCTCGCCGTCGGCGACGGCGGGGCCGGTGCGCGGCATCCGCTCGCTCATCGCGACCCCCGCACCACGTGCAGCACGTGGGCCGGTCTCGTGAAGGCGTCCAGTCGCACGTAGTTCGCATCGCCCCAGTCCCAGCGGTGCCCGGTGACGAGGTCCTCGACCTCGAAGCGGGATCCGGGCTCGAGCCCGATGGCGGCCAGGTCGAGGTGCACGGTGGTCTCCCTCACGGAGTGCGGGTCGACGTTGGCGACGACGATGATCGTGTCGGCGACGCCGTCGGGGGTGAAGCGCCCGTCGAGGTGCTTCGAGTACACGAGCACCGAGTCGTCCTCGCTGCTGTGGAACCGGATGTTGCGCAACTGCCCGAGTGCGGGGTGGTCGGCGCGGATGCGGTTGAGGATGCCGAGGTACAGCGCGAGCGAACGGCCCTCCTTCTCGGCGGCCGCGAAGTCGCGCGGCTTGTACTCGTACTTCTCGTTGTCGATGGCCTCCTCGGCGCCGGGCCGGGCGACCGACTCGAAGAGCTCGAAGCCCGCGTAGACGCCCCAGAGCGGCGCGGCGGTCGCGGCCACGGTGGCGCGCACCGTGAACGCCGCCGGGCCGCCGAACTGCAGGTACTCGGTGAGGATGTCGGGGGTGTTCACGAACAGGTTCGGCCGCATGAAGTCCGCCGTCTCCTGCGACACCGAGGTGAGGAACTCCTCGAGCTCCTGCTTCGTGTTCCGCCAGGTGAAGTACGAGTAGGACTGCTGGAAGCCCACCATCGCGAGCGCCTGCATCATCGCGGGGCGCGTGAACGCCTCGGCGAGGAACACCACGTCGGGATCCTCGGCGTTCACGGTGCCGATGAGGCGCTCCCAGAACGCGAGGGGCTTCGTGTGCGGGTTGTCGACGCGGAAGATGCGCACGCCCTGCTTGATCCAGTGCCGCACGACGCGGAGGACCTCGTCGTAGATCCCCTCGGGGTCGTCGTCGAAGTTGACCGGGTAGATGTCCTGGTACTTCTTCGGCGGGTTCTCCGCGTAGCGGATGGTGCCGTCGGGCAGCTGGGTGAACCAGTCGGGATGCTCCGCCACCCACGGGTGGTCGGGGGAGGCCTGCAGGGCGAGATCGAGCGCGACCTCGATGCCGAGGGCCGCCGCTCGGCGCACGAAGGCCCGGAAGTCGGCGAGCGTGCCGAGGTCGGGGTGGATCGCGTCGTGGCCGCCCTCGGCGGCGCCGATGGCCCACGGCGATCCCGGATCCTGCGGGCCCGGGTCGAGCGTGTTGTTGCGGCCCTTGCGATTCGTGACGCCGATGGGATGGATCGGCGGCAGGTACACGACGTCGAAGCCCATGGCGGCGACGCCGTCGAGGCGCTTCGCGGCGGTGCGGAACGTGCCGCTCTTCCAGCGGCCGTCGCGGAACCGCTTGGCCCCCTCCGAACGCGGGAAGAACTCGTACCAGGCGCCGACGCCGGCGCGGCGGCGCTCGACGAGGATCTCGTGCTCGGGCGTGTCGCTCGTGAGGCGCGCGAGTGGCCAGCCCGCGAACAGGCCGAGCACCGGCGAGTCGATGAGGGCGCGGCGCTCGGCCGGCGACATCGTGTCGTCGCGCAGGGCGGTCGCCAGCGCCGCGAGCCGGCGACGGGCGGCGACGGGTCGCGCCTTCTCGTCGGCGGCGCGATCGAGCAGGCGCGCGCCGATCTCGTACATGAGCTCGACGTCGACGCCCGCGTCCACCTTCAGGGCGGCGTCGTGCCGCCACGTGGCGACCTCGTCGTCGAAGCCTCTGACGTGCCAGCGCCAGACGCCGCGCTCGTCGAGGAGCACCTGCGCCTCCCACCGGTCGGTGCCGGCGGTCAGCGGCGACATCCGCTCGTGGCGCACCGTGCCCGACGGGCTCGTGATCACGAGCATGGCGCCGACCTGGTCGTGGCCCTCGCGGAAGACCGTGGCCCGGAACGGCACGACCTCGCCCTCGTACGCCTTGGGTCTCCACCGCCCGTCGGGGAGGGCTGGGGTGACCCGGGTCACCGGGATGCGGCCGGCCTGCACTGCGTGGGTCGTCACGCATCCGACCGTAGCGCGGAATGGGCGTCCGCGTCGCGGGGTTGCCGTTCACACATTCGACACGCGTGCGACTTAGGGTGGAGCGCGTGAAGCCCATCCGCAAGTTCACCGTCCGGGCCGTGGTGCCCGGCTCGCTCTCCGCGCTCGAGGAGCTCGCCGGCAACCTCCGCTGGTCGTGGCACGAGCCGACGAAGCGCCTGTTCGAGCACATCGACCCCGAGCTCTGGCGCACGTCGCGGCGTGATCCCGTGGCGTTCCTCGGCGAGGTCGACCCGGCGCGGCTCGACCGGCTCGCGGCCGAGGACGGGTACGTCGAGTGGGCGGAGCGCGAGCGGGCGGGCCTTCGCGAGTACCTCTCGGAGCCGCGCTGGTTCCAGTCGCTCGGCACGGATGCGCCGCGGCTCGTCGCGTACTTCTCGCCCGAGTTCGGCATCACCGCGGCGCTGCCGCAGTACTCCGGCGGACTCGGCATCCTCGCGGGCGACCACCTGAAGGCGGCATCCGACCTCGGCGTGCCGCTGCTCGGCGTCGGCCTGTTCTACAAGGCCGGCTACTTCTCCCAGTCGATCTCGCCCGACGGCTGGCAGCAGGAGCGCTACCCGGTGCTCGACCCCGACGGCCTCCCGCTCTCGGTGCTGCGCCGCCCCGACGGCTCGCCCGTGCAGGTCACGCTCGCCCTGCCCGACGACGCCGCGCTGCACGCGCGCGTGTGGAAGGCCGCTGTCGGCCGGATCACGCTGCTCCTGCTCGACACCGACATCCCCGCCAACGACGACGAGCTGCGCTCGGTCACCGATCGCCTGTACGGCGGCGGCGGCGAGCACCGCCTGCTCCAGGAGCTGCTGCTGGGCGTGGGCGGCGCGCGCGCCGTGCGCGCCTACACCGAACTGAGCGGCGGCCCGGCCCCCGACGTGTTCCACATGAACGAGGGTCACGCGGGCTTCCTCGGGCTCGAGCGCATCGCGACGCACATCGCCGAGGGGCGCTCGTTCGCCGAGGCGCTGCAGCTCGTGCGCGCCGGCACGGTGTTCACGACCCACACGCCGGTGCCCGCGGGCATCGACCGGTTCGACCGCGGCCTGGTCGAGCGCTACCTCACGAGCTCGCTGCTGCCCGGCGTCGATCCCGCCGACGCCCTCGCGCTGGGCGTGGAGCCCGACGCCGACCCGGCGACGAGCCCGTTCAACATGGCGGTCATGGGCCTGCGGCTCGCGCAGCGCGCGAACGGCGTGTCGAAGCTGCACGGCCAGGTCAGCCGCCGGATGTTCGGCGACCTCTGGCCCGGGTTCGACGCCGACGACGTGCCGATCGCGTCGATCACGAACGGCGTGCACGCGCCGACGTGGACCGACCCCGCGCTCATCGGGCTCGCGGAGTCGCGGCTCGGCACCGGCGACACCGAGCACGCCGACTGGAACAGCGCCGCGCTGAGCGACGGCGAGCTCTGGGCGGTCAAGCGGGGCATGCGCCTGCAGCTCGTGGAGGATGCGCGGCGGCGCCTGCGCGCGGCGTGGGCGGAGCAGCATCCGGGCAGCCAGGCGCCCTCGTGGGTCTCGCGGGTGCTCGACCCCGACACGCTCACCGTCGGCTTCGCGCGGCGCGTGCCGACGTACAAGCGCCTCACCCTCATGCTCAGCGACCCCGAGCGGCTGAAGGCGATCCTCACGAACCGCGAGCGGCCCGTGCAGTTCGTGATCGCCGGCAAGTCGCACCCCGCCGACGACGAGGGCAAGCGCCTCATCCAGCAGCTCGTGCAGTTCGCGCAGCAGCCAGAGCTCCGCGAGCGCATCGTGTTCCTGCCCGACTACGACATGGGCATGGCCGAACTGCTCTACCCGGGCTGCGACGTGTGGCTCAACAACCCGCTGCGCCCGCTCGAGGCGTGCGGCACGTCGGGCATGAAGGCCGCCATGAACGGTGCCCTGAACCTGTCGATCCTCGACGGCTGGTGGGCCGAGTACGCGGGCGACGACTACGGCTGGGTGATCCCGTCGGCGGATGCCGCGGGCGATGCCGGCGAGCGCGACGCCCTCGAGGCCGCTGCCCTCTACGAGCTCCTCGAGCACCGCGTCGCGACCCGGTACTACGAGCGCGACGGCGACGGCGTGCCCGTGGAGTGGGTGCGCCGCGTGCGGCAGACGCTCACGACCCTCGCGCCCGAGCTCGGCGCCGACCGCATGGTGCGCCAGTACGTCGAGGAGCTCTACCGCCCGGCGGCCGAGCAGGCGGCCCGCGTCGAGGCCGACGGCGACCGCGGCGCGCGCGAGCTCGCGGCGTTCGGTGCGCGGGTCCGCGCCTCGTGGCCGAAGGTGCAGGTCGTGCACGTCGAGTCGGGCGGCGTCGAGTCGCCGCACGTCGGCGACGAGCTCAACCTGCGCGCCTACGTGGAGCTCGACGGCCTCGCTCCCGACGACGTCGCGGTCGAGGTCGTCTACGGCCGCAGCCGCAGCGACGAGTCGATCGAGGGCGTGCGCCGCACGACGCTCGAGCCCGACCGGTCGACGGATGCCGCGAGCGCCTCGGGCCCGCGGCTCTACACGGGCACGGTGGTGCTCGACCGCGCCGGCGCGTTCGGGTACACGGTGCGGGTGGTGCCGCGGCATCCGCTGCTCACGTCGCCGGCGGAGCTGGGGCTCGTCGCGGTCGCCGCGTGACGCGGCGACACGCGCCCCCGTGCGTCAGCGCCCGCGGGCGATGGGCGCGTACCGGCCGTCGGTGACGGCGAGCAGGTCGTCGGGCGCGAGCTCGAGGTCGAGTCCGCGACGGCCGCCCGAGACGAGGATCGTCTCGCAGAGGATCGCGGACTCGTCGAGGACGGTCGGCAGCGCGGTCTTCTGGCCGATCGGGCTGATGCCCCCCACGACGTAGCCGGTCTTGCGCTCGGCGACCGCCGGGTCGGCCATCTCGGCGCGCTTGCCGCCGAGCGCCTGCGCGAGCGCCTTGAGGTCGAGCTGCTGCGCGACCGGGACGATGCCCACCGCGAGCGCGCCGTCGACGTTCGCGAGCAGCGTCTTGAACACGCGGTCGGGGTCGATGCCGAGCTTCTCGGCCGCCTCGAGTCCGTAGGCGGTGGCACGGGGGTCGTGCTCGTAGGCGTGGGCGGTGAAGACGACGCCCGCACGGGCGAGCGCGACGGTCGCGGGCGTGCCCGCCGAGGCATCCGCTCGCTTGGCCATCAGGACTCGGCCTCGGAAGCGCGTACGGCGCGCGGCGTCGGCCGCTCGCCGTCGGCCCGGAACAGGTGCATCGACAGCGGCGGGATCGCCAGCACGTCGCCCGGCGCATGCACGGTCGGGTCGTCGATCGGCTCCTCGCCGGCCGAGTCCCAGAGCCGTGAGTAGCCCGTGACGCCCTCGTGGTCGGGGAGGACGACCTCGGTCGCCTCCTCGTGCGCGTGCACGACGAGCAGGATGCGGTTGAACGCCTCGAACTCGGGCGTCGACGCGGCGAGGAACTGGAGCGTGCGCTGCTCGGGCGAGTTCCAGTCGTCGATCGTCATGGTGGTGCCCTCGGCGTTGAACCAGTCCATCTGCGAGGCGCTCGGGATCGTCTCGCCGAACCGGCCGAACCGCACCGGACGCAGCGCGGGGTTCTCGGCGCGGAGCCGCAGCAGCCGCCGCACGGTCGCGAGCAGGCCGGCATCGCGCTCGTCGTCGCGCCACGTGAGCCACGTGAGCTCGGAGTCGTGGCAGTACGCGTTGTTGTTGCCGCGCTGGCTGCGGCCGTACTCGTCGCCCGCCGTGATCATGGGCACGCCGGCCGAGAGCAGCAGCGTGCCGAGCAGGTTCCGGATGCTGCGCCGACGCGCCGCGAGGATGGCCGGGTCGTCGGTGTCGCCCTCGACGCCGTGGTTGTACGAGTTGTTGTGGTCGGCGCCGTCGCGGTTCTGCTCGCCGTTGCCGAGGTTGTGCTTCATGTCGTACGCGGTGAGGTCGGCGAGCGTGAAGCCGTCGTGCGCGGTCACGAAGTTCAGGCTCGCGAGCGGGCCGCGCTCCTGCGAGAAGGTGTTCGAGGAACCGGCGAGTCGCGTGGCGAATCGCCCGATGCCGCTGCCCGCCGAGACCGTCTCGCGCTCGCGGCGCAGGTCGCCGAGCCAGAAGTCGCGCATGCGGTCGCGGTAGCGGTCGTTCCACTCGCTGAAGCCCGCCGGGAAGTCACCCGTCCGCCAGCCGCCGGGGCCGACGTCCCACGGCTCGGCGATGAGCTTCGAGGCGCCGATCACCGGGTCCTCGAGCATGCCGCGCAGCAGCGGGTGGTCGGGCGTGTACGCGCCGTGATCGTCGCGTCCGAGGGTGGCGGCGAGGTCGAGCCGGAAGCCGTCGACCTGGAGCTCCTCGGCGAAGTAGCGCATCGAGTCGAGCACGAGCCGCTGCGGCGCTGCGTGCCCGAAGTCGAGGGTGTTGCCGCATCCGGTGGTGTCGACGTAGCGGCCGTGGGCGTCGTGCCGGTAGTACGACGCGTTGTCGATGCCGCGGAACGAGTACGTCGGGCCGCGACGGCCCTCCTCGGCCGTGTGGTTGTACACCACGTCGAGCACGACCTCGAGCCCCGCCTCGTGCAGCCGGCGCACCATGCCCGCGAACTCGCGCCGCACGGCGTGCGCGCCCGCCGCCTGCGCCGCGGCGGTCGCATAGGGTGCGTGCGCCGCGAAGAAGCCGAGCGTGTTGTAGCCCCAGTAGTTCGGCCGGCCCTGCCGCACCAGCCGCTCCTCGGAGACGAACGCCTGCGCGGGCAGCAGCTCGACGGTCGTGACCCCGAGGCCCGTGAGGTACTCGAGCGAGGCGTCGTGCGCGAGCCCGGCGTACGTGCCGCGCAGCGGCTCGGGGATGGCCGTGTTGAGCTTCGAGAAGCCGCGCACGTGCGCCTCGTAGACGACCGTGTGGTCGAGTGGGACGCGCGGCTTGGCCGTGCCCGTCCAGTCGAAGCCGTCGTCGACGAGCGAGGCCATGGCCACGCCGCGCCACGATCCGTCGGCCGCGGCGGTGAGGCCGCGCGCGTACGGGTCGAGCAATGTGTGCACCGGGTTGAACGCGTGCTCGACGCCCGGGGGGCCGTCGACGCGCAGTCCGTAGCGCGCACCCGGCACGAGCTTCGCCGAGCGGCCCTCCCACACCCCGTGCCCGTCTCGCACGAGCGGGGTGCGCTCGACCGCCCAGTCGAGGTCGCCGTCGGCGAACACCACGAGGTCGATCGACGACGCGTGCTCGGACCAGACCCGGATGGCCCCGCCCTCCGCGCCCGTCCGGACGCCGAGGTCGTGCAGGGGGCCGGACGCGGACATGCGATCTACAGTAGTTCGTAGTGCAAGCGCTCCCACGCGCGGACGCGAGGTGCCGCGCACGGGCCCGAGCGGGGGAGGAGGTCCGCCATGGTCTACCTCGACCACGCCGCGACCACCCCCATGCGGCCCGAGGCGATCGAGGCGCTCACGTCGGCGCTCGCCGTCGTCGGCAACCCCTCGTCGATCCACAGCGCAGGCCAGCAGGCCAAGCGGCTCCTCGAGGAATCGCGCGAGCGCATCGCCGCGACGCTCGGCGCCGACGCCATCGAGGTGATCTTCACGGGCAACGGCACCGAGGCCGTCAACCTCGCGATCAAGGGGCTGTGGTGGAGCCGGCAGGCGTCGGCGCCGACCGGTCGTCCGCGGTCGCGCATCCTCGTCCCGGCGGGGGAGCACCACGCCACCCTCGACACGATCGAGTGGCTCGCGACGCACGAGGGCGCCGAGATCGACGAGGTGCCGCTCGACGGACTGGGTCGGCTGCGGCTCGACCTGCTCGAGGCCGAGCTCGCCCGCGACGCGGCATCCGTGGCGCTCGTGACCATGCTGTGGGCCAACAACGAGGTGGGCACGATCCAGCCCGTCGAGGAGGTCGCCCGGCTCACGGCTCGCGCGGGCGTGCCGCTGCACGTCGACGCGATCGCCGCGTACGGGCAGCTGCCGATCGACCTCCACGGGCTGCGACGGGCGACGGATGCCCCGCGCGGCGCCGGTCTCGTCGCCCTCAGCGTCTCGGCGCACAAGATCGGCGGCCCCGCCGGCATCGGCGCGCTCGTCCTCGACCGGTCGGCGGTCGTGGAGCCGCTCATCCACGGCGGGGGGCAGCAGCGCCGCCTGCGCTCGGGGACGCAGGACGTGGCCGCGGCGGCCGGCTTCGCCGCGGCGGCGACGTGCGTGCACGGGCGGCTCGACGACGACGCGCGGCGGATGTCGGCGCTGCGCGACCGCCTTATCGCGGGCGCGCTCGCCGCGGTGCCCGAGGCGCGGCTCTCGGGCGATCCGGGCCCTGACGGGCGTCTGCCGGGGAACGTGCACCTCTCGTTCCCGGGCTGCGAGGGCGACTCGCTGCTGTTCCTGCTGGATGCCGCGGGCGTCGCGGTCTCGACGGGATCGGCATGCCAGGCGGGAGTGCCCGAGCCCTCGCACGTGCTCATGGCCATGGGCCGGTCGGAGTCCGACGCGCGCGGCGCGCTGCGGATCACCCTCGGCCACGATTCCACCGAGGCGGACGTCGACGCGTTCCTCGCGGCGTTGCCGGCCGCGTACGCGCAGGCGGCGAAGGCCGGCCTCGCCGGCCGGCTCACGTCGTTCGGTCGCTGATCGGGCCCCGGGGCATCCGCTCAAGCACCCCTGTGACCCGCGTGCCGCCCGAATTCAGGAAGAACCGTGCAGCTCGCGGCGTGTCCGCCCGAGCACGACGGCGTGTCGCTCGAATCTTCCTGCATTCGGGAAGGAGACCTGCGCGGGGCATCCGTTCAGGACCGGTTTCGTACACTGGAACGATGCGAGTCCTTGCAGCGATGAGCGGCGGCGTCGACAGCGCCGTGGCCGCAGCGCGCGCGGTGGAGGCGGGCCACGACGTGGTCGGCGTGCACCTCGCGCTCAGTCGCATGCCCGGAACGCTGCGCACCGGCAGCCGCGGCTGCTGCACGATCGAGGACTCGATGGACGCGCAGCGCGCGGCGAACGTCCTCGGCATCCCCTATTACGTGTGGGACTTCTCGGAGCGGTTCAAGGCCGACGTCGTCGACGACTTCATCGCCGAGTACTCGGCGGGCCGCACGCCCAACCCGTGCATGCGGTGCAACGAGCGCATCAAGTTCGCCGCCCTCCTCGAGAAGGCGCTGGCGCTCGGCTTCGACGCGGTCTGCACGGGCCACTACGCGACGATCGTGACGGATGCCGCGGGCAACCGCGAGCTCCACCGCGCGAGCGCCTGGGCGAAGGACCAGTCCTACGTCCTCGGCGTGCTCACGGCCGAGCAGCTCGCGCACGCGTACTTCCCGCTCGGCGACACCCCCTCGAAGCAGCTCGTGCGCGAGGAGGCGGGGCGCCGCGGCCTGAGCGTGGCGCAGAAGCCCGACTCGCACGACATCTGCTTCATCCCCGACGGCGACACGAAGGGCTGGCTCGCCGAGCACGTCGGCGAGGCGCCGGGCGACATCGTCGATCGGTCCGGAGCCGTCGTCGGCGCGCACGAGGGCGCGCACGCCTACACGGTCGGCCAGCGCCGCGGCCTCCGCCTCGGCACGCCGGCGCCCGACGGCAGGCCTCGATTCGTGCTCGAGGTCCGTCCGAAGGAGAACACGGTCGTCGTCGGTCCCAAGGCGGCGCTCGCGACGGCGGAGATCGCCGGTTCGCGCTTCACGTGGGCCGGGATGCCGCCGGTCGATCCTGCGACGCCGTTCGCGTGCGAGGTGCAGATCCGCGCGCACGCCGATCCCGTGCCCGCGACGGCGGTCGTCGCCGACGGCGAGCTCGTGATCACGCCCGGGCAGCCGCTCGACGGCGTCGCACCCGGCCAGACCGCGGTCGTCTACGTCGGCACTCGCGTGCTCGGGCAGTGCACCATCGACCGCACGGTGAGCGCCATCCCCGTCGACGCCTGACGAACGGCGTCCCTGCACCGTCATCGGTGCGATCGCGCGCGCACATGGAGTACCGTTCGCGGGCCTGTCAAGGCCTGTGCGGACGGGCGTCCCGCCGCGTAGATTCACGGCTGCGCCGACCCGATGGCGCGACCCCGATGACGAGAGGATCCACCGTGAGCACCCCACGAGAGCCCGCTGATCGACCCTCGGAACGAACGAACGCCGCCTCAGGCGACACCATCGCGATGCCCGCGGCTGAGCGGAGGGACGCCGCGTACACGGGCGTCGACCGCGACGGCGACGGCGTCGACGACCGCCGCGAGGTCGGCGTCGACCGCGACCGCGACGGCGACGGGATCGACGACCGGCGCGAGGTCGCCGTCGACCGAGACCATGACGGCATCGACGACCGCCGCGAGGCCGGCATCGATCGCGACGGCGACGGCATCGACGACCGCCGCGAGGCCGGCATCGATCGCGACGGCGACGGCATCGACGACCGCCGCGAGGCCGGCATCGATCGCGACGGCGACGGCATCGACGACCGGCGCGAGGCCGCCGCAGGCCAGGACGACGTGCACGCCCGGCCGCACGCCGCGGATCTCGCCGCCGAGCGGCACCAGGTCGCCGCCCGCGAGCGCGAGGCGTTCGGCGGCGTGAAGATCGGCGCGTCCTTCTTCGGCTGGCTCACCGCCTTCGGCATGGCGACGCTGCTCACCGCGCTCCTCGCCGCGACCGGCGCAGCACTGGGCCTGGGCGTGGAGGACGTGGACGCTGCCGCGGACCAGGTCGGCCTCGACGCCGGCACCATCGGCTGGATCGGCGCGATCGCGCTCCTGCTCATCCTGTTCCTGGCGTACTACTGCGGCGGCTACGTGGCCGGTCGCATGGCCCGGTTCAACGGCGTGGCGCAGGGCCTCGCGGTCTGGGTCTGGGCGCTCGTCATCGCGATCGTCGTCGCCCTGCTCGGCGTGGTGATCGGCAGCCGGTTCGACGTCTTCGCCGACCTCAACTTCTTCCCGCGCCTGCCGCTGAGCGAGGGCGACCTCACGGTGGCCGGCATCATCACCGCGATCGTGGTCGCCATCGCGAGCCTGGGGGGCGCGATCCTCGGCGGCAAGGCGGGCACGCACTACCACCGCAAGGTCGACCGGGCCGGCTTCGGCGGCTGATCGGCGGGCGGATGCCGCGTGGCCGACCACGCGGCATCCGTCATGCCCGGGGCGCCTCGCCTCGCGGTCGCGAGGCGCTTCGCGTAGATTCACGCTGGCGCTCCCCCCGGCGCCGAGCGAGTGATGAGGAGAACCTGTGAACTACCCGCTGTACCCCGCCGCCCCCGACCGCGACCCCGCCGAGCCCTTCCGGAACCTGGACCTCGCGCCCTCGACCCGCCCCGTCGCCACCATCGATTCCAGCCCCGGAGCGTGGGAGGACGTGGCCGACCCGATGACGCTCACGACCGACGAGGTCATCGAACGCCAGCGCGAGCGATTCGGCGGCGTCAAGGTCGGCTCCGCCTTCTTCGGGTGGCTCACCGCCACGGCCACCTTCGCCATCCTCAGCGGAATCGCCACCGCCGTCGGCGTCGTGCTCGGACTCGACGTGCGCAACCCCATGCTCTTCGCCCGCGAGCTCCCGCTCGACCTCCAGACGGTCGGTTGGATCGGCGCCGGCACGCTGCTCGTGGTGCTGTTCGCCGCCTACTACTGCGGCGGGTACGTCGCCGGCCGCATGGCGCGCTTCAGCGGCGTCGCCCAGGGCATCGCGGTCTGGGTGTGGACCATCGCGATCGGGATCGTGATCGCGGTCATCGGCTTCGTGCTCGGCCTGTTCGACGAGCCCGTCGGCCGGGACCTGATCGGACGCATCCCGCTTTCCGACGACCTGCTGACCATCGCGGGCATCGTCGCGGCCGTGGTGGTCGCCGTGGTGAGCCTCGGCGGAGCGATCCTCGGCGGCGTCGTCGGCGTGCGGTACCACCGTCGCGTCGATCACGTCGTCGACGACGAGTAGCCGGCGCGCGCGTCCCGCACCCGCCCGAAGCTTCCGATGCGGCGTCGGAGGGGCCTCATAGGATGGCACCTGTGAGCGACATCCCAGCCGACTTCGAGACCGCCCGCGCCGAATCGGAGCAGCTCGCCGACCTCATCGACCGGGCGCGTCTGGCCTACTACGGCGACGGCGACTCGCCGTTCTCCGACGCCGAGTACGACGTGGCGTTCCATCGACTCGAGGCGCTCGAGCGCGCATTCCCCGAGCTCGCCGGCCAAGACAGCCCCACGCAGCAGGTGGGCGCGGTCGTCGCGACCGCCGGCTTCCCCGAGCACGAGCACGCCGAGCGCATGCTCAGCCTCGACAACGTCTTCTCCATCGACGAGTTCCGCGAGTGGGCGGAGAAGGTCGAGCGCGACGCCGGGCGACCGGTGCACTGGCTGTGCGAGCTCAAGATCGACGGGCTCGCGCTGAGCCTCGCCTTCCGCGACGGCGTGCTCGAGACGGCGACGACGCGAGGCGACGGCCGCGTCGGCGAGGACATCACCGACAACCTGGAGTTCATCCCGGCGATCCCGCGCCGCCTCGAGGGCGATGGGTTCCCGCCCTTCTTCGAGGTGCGCGGCGAGGTCTTCCTGTCGACCGCCGACTTCGAGGAGCTGAACCGGCGACAGCACGAGCTGCAGGCGGCGTACGAGGCCGAGGAGCTGGCCAAGGGCCGTCCAGAGGCGTCCATCAAGGTGCGCTTCCCCGAGTTCGCGAACGCCCGCAACACGGCTGCGGGCAGCCTCAGGCAGCGACGCGAGCGCAAGAGCGCGTTCGAGCTCGGGCTGATGCGCGACCGGCTGGGGCGGCTCTCGCTGTACCTCCACGGCATCGGCGCGTGGGATCGCCCGCCGGTCGCGACGCAGTCCGAGGTCTACGGGCTGCTCGCGCAGTGGGGCCTGCCCGTCTCGCCGTACACGCGGGTGCTCGACTCCGTCGACGACGTCGCGGCGTTCATCGCGAACTGGGGCGAGCACCGACACGACGTCGAGCACGAGATCGACGGCATCGTCGTCAAGGTCGACGAGCTCGCACTGCACGACGAGCTGGGCGCGACGAGCCGGGCCCCGCGATGGGCGATCGCCTACAAGTACCCGCCCGAGGAGGTGCATACGAAGCTGCTCGACATCGCAGTGGCGATCGGCCGCACCGGCCGGGCGACGCCGTACGCGATCATGGCGCCCGTCAAGGTCGCGGGTTCCACCGTGCGCCAGGCGACGCTGCACAACCAGGAGGTTGTCAAGGCCAAGGGCGTGATGATCGGCGACACGGTCGTGCTCCGCAAGGCGGGCGACGTCATCCCCGAGATCCTCGGCGCCGTCGAGCAGCTGCGCGACGGCACGCAGCGCGAGTGGAGCATGCCCGCCGACTGCCCGGTGTGCGGCACGCCGCTCCGGCCCATGAAGGAGGGCGACATCGACCTCCGCTGCCCCAACGCGCGGTCGTGCCCCGCGCAGGTCCGGGGGCGCGTCGAGCACATCGGCTCCCGGGGCGCCCTCGACATCGAGGCGCTCGGCGAGGTCACCGCGGCCGCGCTCACGCAGCCGTCCGTTCCCACCACGCCGCCCCTCGAGACCGAGGCCCGGCTGTTCGACCTCACGCTCGACGAGCTCGTGCCCATCCAGGTCGTCGTCCGCGATGCCGAGACCGGCGAGGTCAAGGTCGACGAGGCCACGGGCGAGCCCATCCGCAGGGCACCGTTCCAGAAGTGGGCGCCGGCGACCTACCCGCCCGGCACCGAGCGGATGGACGCGGCCGAGCGACGCCGTGCAGGCATTCGCAAGACCCATCGCGAGCTGCTGCCGTCGGGGGCCGCGACGAAGCTCCTCGAGGAGCTCGAGAAGGCCAAGACCAAGCCGCTGTGGCGGCTCCTCGTCTCGCTCAACATCCGGCACGTGGGTCCGGTCGCGGCCCGGGCGCTCGCCGACCACTTCGGATCGCTCGACGCGATCCGGGCGGCGTCCGTGCAGGAGCTCTCCGACGTCGAGGGGGTCGGCGGCATCATCGCCGAGTCGCTCACCGAGTGGTTCGACGTCGACTGGCATCGCGAGATCGTCGAACGGTGGACGGCGTCCGGCGTGCGGTTCGCGACGCCGGGGCATGCCGGACCGGGCGCCGCGGCCGCTGCCGCGGCCGGGGGAGTGCTCGCCGGGCTCACCATCGTGGCCACGGGCTCGCTCGACGGATTCTCTCGCGAGGGAGCGCAGGAGGCTATCATCGCGGCAGGTGGCAAGGCGGCCTCGAGCGTGTCGAAGAACACCGACTTCGTTGCGGCCGGCCCCGGCGCCGGCTCCAAGCTCGCGAAGGCGGAGGCCCTCGGCATCCGCGTGATCGACGCCGCGCAGTTCGCGCGGCTCGTGACCGAGGGGCCGGGCGCACTCGACACCTGAGCGGCGCCGAGCGGAGGGGGAAGCGTGGGGGACGACGTCGAGCGGAAGCCGAGCGGGCCCGACGCGCCCGACGGCGGCGGAGATGCGAGCACGGATGCCGCGCCCGACACGACGCGCGCCACCTCGCGTCGCGACTTCCTGAAGATCGGCGGGGCCGCGGCGGCCGGTGCCGTCGTGGGCGGGGGCATCGGCGCGGCCGTCGGAGCCGCGATCGGGCACCAGATGGGCTTCGACGAGGGCGTCGACGACTTCGTGCCGCTCACCGCGCGCCAGCAGGCCGGCTTCGACCACCTCGTCGTGCTCATGGGCGAGAACCGCTCGTTCGACAACCTGCTCGGCTATTTGTACTCCGAGTCCGACCTGCCCGACGGCGAGACGTTCGAGGGACTCGCGTTCGGCGACTACGCCAACACGGCGCCCGACGGCACGGTCGTGGCGGCGCACGTCTACCAGGGCCCGACCGACGAGATCATGGGCCGCCCGAACCCCGACCCGGGCGAGGAGTTCCCGCACGTCAACACGCAGCTGTTCGACACCGTCGACCCGGCGACGAACGCCGAGCTCTTCGTCGAGTCGATGCAGGCGCCGTACAACGCGCCAGGGCGCGGGGCCACTGCCGACATGTCGGGGTTCGTGCGCGACTACTGGATCAACTACATGCGGCTGAGGAAGGGCACGGCGCCCACGATCGACGAGGCGAGCCAGATCATGGGCTCGTTCTCGCCGCCGATGCTGCCGGTGCTGTCGACCCTCGCGAAGAACTTCGCCGTCTTCGACAACTGGTACTGCGCCGTGCCCTCGCAGACGTTCTGCAACCGCTCGTTCTTCCACGCCTCGACGTCGCACGGCTTCGTCACGAACAAGGCGGGCGGCGGGTACGACAAGTGGCTCGACGCCCCCGAGGCGCCCACGATCTTCAATCGCCTCGAGGAGGCCGGCATCTCGTGGCGCATCTACTTCGACGAGCTCCAGCTCGTCTCGTTCACCGGCGTCCTCCACGCGCCCGTCCTCGAGCCGTACTGGCGCACCGAGCGGTTCGCGACCATGAGCCAGTTCTACGAGGACGTGAAGCTGGGGCGCCTGCCGGCCTACGCCTTCATCGAGCCGCGCATGACCTACAACCACAACGACTTCCACCCGCCGTTCGGCCGACTCCGCGAGAGCGACGTCGACGGCGTCGAGGTGATCGACTCCGCCGTGTCCGACGTGCGCGCGGGCGAGGCGCTCGTGCACGAGATCTACGAGGCGATCAAGCGCAGCGCCTCGCCCGACGGCTCGAACGCGCTCAACACGATGTTCCTCATCACGTTCGACGAGCACGGCGGCACGTACGACCACGTCCCGCCGCCGTCGGCGACGCCCCCGCACGAGGAGTCCGAGGGCGAGATGGGCTTCCGCTTCGACCGGCTCGGATGCCGCGTGCCCGCGATCGCCGTCTCGGCCTACACGCGCGCCGGCACCGTCATCCACGACGAGATGCACCACGCCGCCGTCATCGCGACCCTCTCGCGGCTGCACGGACTGAAGCCGCTCACGCGACGCGACGTCGGAGCGAACAACCTCTTCAACGCGGTCAACCTCCGCGAGCCGCGGGCGCCGATCACGTGGCCGTCGACGTCGCCGCAGTACATCCCGCCGAATCCGCAGTCCGAGGCACCGCATCCGGCGCACCAGCACAAGGACAAGCCGCTCAGCCCGCCCGCGCGGGGCCTGCTCGGCCTGCTCCTCGCGAAGTACGGCGCGCCCGACGCCGAGGAGCCGTCCACCTACGCCGACGCCTACGAGCTCCTGCACCGCTACGGCGAGGGGCTCTTCGGCAAGCCGCGCTGACGCGGCATCCGACGACGGTCGCAGCCCGCGCACGGGTCGCGGCCCGTGGAGGGGAGACAACGAGATGGCGATCCGATTCGAGCACCTGCGGTTCGAGAACACCCGATTCGATCCCGACCTCACCGAGTTCCACGACCTCGCGAAGCAGATGGCCGCGAAGTTCGGCTACACGGCCGAGCTCTCCATCGACGCCCGGTTGGCGGAACTCCTGCGCCTCCGCGTGGCTCAGCTGGATCCCTGCTCGTACTGCCTCGTCCTGCACACCGCCGCTGCGGAACGGATCGGCATCGACGCCGAGACGATCGCCCACGTGGCCGGCTGGCGCGAGAGCGCCGTGTTCACCGACGCCGAGAAGGCCGCGCTCGCGTACTGCGAGGGGCTCACGACCTACGACCTCGTCGCGTTCCCGGGGCTCCACGAGCGGTTGCTCGCCCATTTCGACGAAGCGGCGATCGCCGAGATCGCGGCCGTGATCATCAACATGACGGTCTGGACGCGGCTGAAGCTCGCACAGGGAGCGACACCCGTGCCCGTCGTCGGCGGAGAGAGCGGCACCGATAGACTCGGGTGATCCCCATCCCGACACGACGGAGCAGCATGTCCGAAATCAGTGCGGAGCAGGTCGCCCACCTCGCGAACCTCGCACGCATCGCGCTCACCGAGGAAGAGATCGAGCACCTCACGGCGGAGCTCGGCCAGATCATGCAGGCGGTCGAGAAGGTGAGCGAGGTGGCCACGCCCGACGTGCCGCAGACGAGCCACCCGATCCCGATGCAGAACGTCTTCCGCGACGACGTCGTGGGCGACACGGTGCTGACCGTCGAGCAGGCGCTCTCGGGTGCGCCCGAGGCGGCCGACTCGCGCTTCGTGGTGTCGGCGATCCTGGGGGAGGAGCAGTGAGCGACCTCATCCGGCTGACCGCGGCCGAGCTCGGCGCGCGCCTCGCCGCCGGCGACGTGTCGTCCGTCGAGGCGACGCAGGCCCACCTCGACCGCATCGGCGCCGTCGACGGCGCCGTGCACGCGTTCCTCCACGTCGACACGCAGCGCGCGCTCGCGACCGCGGCCGACATCGACCGCCGTCGGGCAGCGGGCGAGCCGCTCGGCGAGCTCGCGGGCGTGCCGATCGCGGTGAAGGACGTGCTCGTCACCGAGGGCATGCCCTCGACCGCGGGCTCCCGCATCCTCGAAGGATGGGTGCCGCCGTACGATGCCACGCCGGTGCGCAAGGTGCGCGAGGCCGGGCTCGTGCCGCTCGGCAAGACGAACATGGACGAGTTCGCGATGGGCTCGTCGACCGAGCACTCCGCCTACGGCCCGACCCACAACCCGTGGGACCTCGAGCGCATCCCCGGCGGCTCCGGCGGCGGATCGGCCGCCGCCGTGGCGAGCTTCGAGGCGCCGCTCGCGCTCGGCAGCGACACGGGCGGCTCCATCCGCCAGCCCGCGCACGTGACCGGCACGGTCGGCGTGAAGCCGACGTACGGGGCAGTGAGCCGCTACGGCTCGATCGCCCTCGCGTCCTCGCTCGACCAGATCGGCCCGGTGACCCGCACGGTGCTCGATGCCGCGCTCCTGCACGACGTGATCGCGGGCCACGACCCGCACGACTCGACGTCCATCCCCACCGAGTGGCCGTCGATGGCCGAGGCGGTGCGGCGAGCGGATGTCTCGGGCCTTCGCATCGGCGTCGTGAAGGAGCTCGACTCCGACGGGTTCCAGGCCGGCGTGCGCCAGCGCTTCCACGAGGCGCTCACCCTGCTCGAGCGCAACGGCGCCGAGATCGTCGAGGTCAGCGCCCCGAACTTCGAGTACTCGATCGCCGCGTACTACCTGATCCTCCCGGCCGAGGCCTCCTCGAACCTCGCCAAGTTCGACTCCGTGCGATTCGGCCTGCGCGTCACGCCGAGCGGCGG
The DNA here is from genome assembly GCF_008122505.1 of Agromyces mariniharenae. Classification (NCBI taxonomy): domain Bacteria; kingdom Bacillati; phylum Actinomycetota; class Actinomycetes; order Micrococcales; family Microbacteriaceae; genus Agromyces; species Agromyces mariniharenae. The sequence continues at coordinate 598,775 of NZ_VSSB01000002.1, forward strand.
CGGCACCGTCGAGCAGGTCATGGCCGCCACGCGCGAGGCGGGCTTCGGCCCCGAGGTCAAGCGCCGCATCATCCTCGGCACCTACGCCCTCTCGGCCGGCTACTACGACGCCTACTACGGCAGCGCCCAGAAGGTGCGCACGCTCGTGCAGCGCGACTTCGACGCGGCCTTCGCGAACGTCGACGTGCTCGCGACGCCCACGGCTCCGACCACGGCGTTCAAGCTCGGCGAGAAGCTCGACGACCCCCTCGCGATGTACCTCAACGACGTCGCGACCATCCCCGCCAACCTCGCCGGCGTCCCGGGCATCTCGATCCCCTCGGGCATCGCGCCCGAGGACGGCCTGCCCGTCGGCATCCAGTTCCTCGCGCCCGCACGCGAGGACGCGCGGCTCTACAACGTCGGCGGCGCGCTCGAGCAGCTCCTGCTCGCCGAATGGGGTGCCCCGATCCTCGACGGCGCACCCGACCTGTCCACCCATGAGATGCTCGCGAGCGAGGAGGGTGCCGTCTGATGGCCCGCGCCGACCTGATGGACTACGACAAGGCCCTCGAGCTCTTCGAGCCGGTGATCGGCCTCGAGGTGCACGTCGAGCTGAACACCACGACGAAGATGTTCTCGCCGGCGCCGAACCCGGCGAACTCGGCGTTCCACGGTGCCGAGCCGAACACGCTCGTCGCGCCGGTCGACCTCGGCCTCCCGGGCTCGCTGCCCGTCGTGAACGGCGAGGCCGTGCGCTCCTCGATCTCGCTGGGCCTCGCGCTGGGCTGCTCCATCGCGGAGTCGAGCCGGTTCGCGCGCAAGAACTACTTCTACCCCGATCTCGCGAAGAACTACCAGATCTCGCAGTACGACGAGCCCATCGCCTACGAGGGCAGCGTCGAGGTCGAGCTCGAGGACGGCCGGGTCTTCCAGATCCCGATCGAGCGCGCCCACATGGAGGAGGACGCGGGCAAGCTCACGCACGTGGGCGGCGCCACCGGCCGCATCCACGGCGCCGAGTACTCGCTCGTCGACTACAACCGCGCGGGCGTGCCGCTCGTCGAGATCGTGACGAAGCCGATCTTCGGCGCCGAGGCCGACGCGCCCCAGCTCGCGAAGGCGTACGTCGCCACCATCCGCGACATCGCCATCGCGCTCGGCATCTCCGACGCGCGCATGGAGCGGGGCAACCTGCGCTGCGACGCCAACGTGTCGCTGCGTCCGCGCGGCGCCGAGCAGCTCGGCATCCGCACCGAGACGAAGAACGTGAACTCGTTCCGCTCCATCGAGCGCGCCGTGCGCTACGAGATCCAGCGGCAGGCGGCGATCCTCGCCAAGGGCGGCAGCATCACGCAGGAGACCCGGCACTGGCACGAGGACTCGGGCACCACGAGCCCCGGTCGCCCGAAGTCCGACGCCGACGACTACCGCTACTTCCCCGAGCCCGACCTGCTCCCGGTCGTGCCGTCGCGGGAGCTCGTCGAGGAGCTGCGGGCCGCCCTGCCCGAGGCTCCGGCGGCGCGCCGTCGTCGCCTGAAGGCCGAGTGGGGCTTCACCGACCTCGAGTTCCAGGACGTCGTGAACGGCGGCCTGCTCGTCGAGGTCGCCGAGACCGTCGCCGCCGGTGCCACGCCCGCCGCCGCCCGCAAGTGGTGGACCGGCGAGCTCACCCGCCTCGCGAACGCCCAGGACACGGATGCCGCGTCGCTCGCGACGCCCGCGCAGGTCGCCGAGCTCGCCGCCCTCGTCGACGCCGGCACCCTCACCGACCGGCTCGCCCGGCAGGTGCTCGAGGGCGTCGCCGCGGGCGAGGGCTCGCCGCAGGAGATCGTCGACGCGCGCGGCCTCGCGGTCGTGTCCGACGACGGTGCGCTCGTCGCCGCCATCGACGAGGCCCTCGCCTCGCAGCCCGACGTGCTCGCGAAGATCCGCGACGGCAAGGTGCAGGCGGCCGGCGCGGTCATCGGCGCGGTCATGAAGGCCATGCACGGCAAGGCGGATGCCGCGCGCGTGCGCGAGCTCGTGCTCGAGCGCGCCTCGGCGACCGACGCGTAGCATCCGGCGAACACCGGGCCGCGCGCCTTGGTGCGAGCATGCGCGCGGCCCGCACCACGCCTGGGCGCGAGCGTGCCCTCGGCGTGCCGAGCCTAGGGCGTCACCGCGCTCGGATCGCGCTCGCGCGCCCGTGCCGGCAGCGGGTTGAGCAGCAGCACGGCTCCGGCCAGCAGGAGCGCGCTGCACGCCGCGACCAGGAAGTAGAGCCCCCAGACGAGCACGGCGAACGGCGGGAGCACCATGCACGCGGACGCGAGCCCGGTCGCCCAGTCCGATGGACGCTGCCGGGGCGCCGGCGACGGCCGCTCGAGCCGTCCGAGCACCGCGGAGATCCCTGCCAGTACGACGACCATCACGACGAGCACTGCCGGCCGGGTCAGCCACCATGCGGGTGATCCGGCGGCGGGCGCGGGCAGCGGGGTGAGCAGCAGCAGGCCGATGACGAGCGCGAGCACGGGCACGTGCCAGAGGTAGACGGTCATGAGCCGTGCACCGACGACCGCGACGACGACCCGCACCCAGCGCACCGAGACGAGCTTGGTCAGCGCAGGATGCGCCAGCACGAGGAGGCAGGTCTGCCCGACCGCCAACGCCACGATCGCGAATGTCGGCGGCCACAGGTTGTCGAGCATGTTGCCCGGGTAGCCGAGGCCGACGAGGCCGAACAGCACGAGGTATGCTCCAGCGCCGATCGCCGCGACCGTGGCCGGGGAGCGCCGCGCGAACCAGCCGTCCGCGATCCAGAAGCCAAGCTGCTGCGCGAACAGCCAGACGAACGTCATGTCGAGCAGCGCCAGCGCTTCGAAGCCCGTCGCGAACCGCAGGATGTCGCAGGCCAGCGCCCCGGCGGCGAGCGTGGCGAGCGTCCACCACGGCGCGCGGGCGTGGAACGTCGCGAGACCGGGCAGGTACGCCTGCGCGAAGGCGTACGCGGCGAGGAACCACAGCGGCGCGGAGATGCCGAGGCCGATGAGCCGGATCGAGACGGGATCGACGCCCGTGAGGTGCATGGCCAGGATTCCGATCGCGAGCGCGGTGAAGAGCGCGATCGACGGGCGGGCGAGCCGGAGGATCCGGGAGCGGATGTAGTCGGACGCCGTGCCGCCCGAGGCCTCGAGTCGCCGCCACGCGCCGAGCCCGGCGAACCCGCCCACCACGAAGAACAACGGCATGATCTGCGCGATCCACGTGAGGGGGCCGATCCACTGCGTCTCGAGGAGCGTGCGCTCCACGACGAGTCCACGCCCCGGCACGATCGTGGCGCCGATCATGAGCAGGTGTCCGGCGACCACGAGCACCACGCAGAGCACCCGCACCAGGTCCATGGCGGGATCGCGGGCGGATCCGCCGCGCGCGGAAGCTGCGGGATGCGTCACCCTCGACTCGGTCACGGCGCCTCCGACGTTGGCTGGCCTAGGAGAAGTGTCGCACGATCGCGGCCGTGCGAGCGCTCGGCGTCGAGCGCGATTCGGGAGGGGACGCCGGAGGGCAAGCAGGGCGCGCCGCCGCGGCATCCGTCGACTCACAGGCGACGTGATGCCGGCACCCGTAGATTGGTGGTCCCCTGAGACGATTGACGAGGACACCATGGGCTTCCTTGACCGACTGTTCGGCACCGACGACCGGGCGGAGCAGCCCGCCCGGCCCGTTCCGCCCGCACGCCAGCTCAGCGAGGACGAACTGGCCGTCGAGCGATACCGCTACCTGCTGCGCACCGCGCCGCCCGAGTCGATCGAGGCCGTGCACGCCGAGGCGTTCGCGAAGCTGACGCCCGAGCAGCGTCGACTGGTCTACCAGTCGCTGTCGGAGCAGGCGCCGGCGGGTGAGCGACTCGTCTCCGACGAGCCGTCCGCCCTCGCTCGCGCGGCGACACGGCAGGAGCTCCGCCAGCCCGGCAGCGTCGAGCGCGCGTTCGCGAACGCGGATTCCGCGGGCCGCCGCCAGGGCGTCGCTGGTCCCTCGATGGGCGGCATGTTCGCGAGCTCACTGCTCGGCACCGTCGCCGGTGTGGTCGTCGGATCGGCGATCGCGCAGGCGTTCCTGCCCGACCCGTCGAGCTTCGAGGCCGGCGCCGATGGCTCGGGCGACGCGAGCGGCGACACCGGCGCCGACGCGTCGGGTGATGCCGGAGCCGACGCGTCCGGTGACGCGGGAGGCTACGACGGCGGCGGATTCGGCGACTTCGGCGGCGGCGACTTCGGCGGCGGCGACTTCGGGTTCTGATCCGTCCCGATCCTCGGCCGGGTCGCGCGTTCACGGGGCCCGGCCGATGACGGCGGCTGGCGCTAGGGTCGGGGCATGAGCAAGCAGGACGGCTCGTCGAGGCAGGTCACCACCGGCCCCGTCGACGATTCGGCGACCCCGATCCTGCATGTCGACATGGACGCGTTCTTCGTCTCGGTCGAGCTGCTCAAGCGCCCCGAGCTGCGCGGCAAGCCGGTGCTCGTCGGCGGCACCGCCGGCCGCGGGGTCGTGTCCGCGGCGAGCTACGAGGCCCGTCGCTTCGGCGTGAACTCGGCGATGCCCATGTCGGTGGCGCTGCAGCGCTGCCCGAACGCGATCGTGCTGCGCGGCGACTACGCGAGCTACGCGACGTACTCCAAGCAGGTCATGGGCATCTTCGAGCAGCTCACGCCGCTCGTCGAGCCGCTCTCGATCGACGAGGCGTTCCTCGACGTGTCGGGAGCACGGCGCCTGCACGGCAGTCCCGCCGAGATCGCGTGGACGATCCGCGAGCGGGTGCGCGCCGAGACGGGGCTCACGTGCTCGATCGGCGTCGCGGCCACGAAGTACGTCGCCAAGGTCGCATCGAGCCGGGCCAAGCCCGACGGCATGCTCGTCGTTCCCGCGGCGCAGACCGTGGAGTTCCTGCATCCGCTCCCCGTCTCCGCGCTCTGGGGCGTCGGGCGGGTCACCGAGGAGTCGCTGCTCCGCTTGGGCCTGCGCACGGTCGGCGACGTCGCCGCCATGCCGCACGATGCCCTCGAACGCGCCGTCGGGCCGGCGCTCGCGGAACGCCTCGGGCGCCTCGCCAACGGCATCGACCCGCGCGACGTGCACACCACGCGCACCGAGAAGAGCATCGGCCACGAGAACACCTTCGGACACGACCTCGTCGATCCCGTCGAGATCCGGCGTGAGCTGCTCCGGCTCGCGAACAACGTCGCGGTTCGCCTCCGCAAGGCCGGCCTCGTCGGCCGCACCGTCACGCTCAAGCTGCGCTACGGCGACTTCCGCACCGTCACGCGCTCGCGCACGCTCGCCGAGCCGACGGATGTCGCGCGCCGCATCTACGACGAGGCATCCGACGCCCTCGGCGAACTCATCGGCGACGGCGAGCGCGTACGGCTCATCGGCGTGCGGGCCGAGCACCTGAGGCCGAGCGGCGGCGGCGCCATGCTGTGGGACCCCGACGAGGAGTGGCGCGACGCCGAGCGCACGATCGACCAGGTCACCGCGAAGTTCGGCACGGGAGCCGTGCGGCCCGCCACGCTCGTCCGCCCGGGCGGCGAGCGACGATCCGAGCGACCGAGCCGGGGGCCCGACGACGACGATGCCGAGGCCGCAGCCGCCGGCTGGGGGTGGTAGGCCGCGGCATCCGCGAGTAGCGTGGCCCGCATGGCTGAACTCGTACTGGATCTGGCGGGGACCGTCTCGAGCGTCGGGGTGAAGACCTCGTACGGCGACACGGTGGATGTCGAGGGCACCAAGATCATCCCGGTGGCGCTCGGCGCGTACGGCTTCGGCGGCGGCAGCGGCAGCGGCAGCGGCGGGGGCAACGTCGGCAGGGAGCTGCAGGGCGAGGGCGAGGGCAGCGGCGGTGGGGGCGGCGGCGTGTCCATTCCGCTCGGCGCATACGTCGGCAGCCGTGGCGAGGTGCGCTTCGAGCCGAACGTGATCGGCCTGCTGCTCGTGGCCACACCGCTCGTCTGGGCGACGGGCCGTGCGCTCAAGATGATCATCCGCGCGTTGAAGCACTGACCGGCGCCAACGGTCCCGGCGACGACGTCGGGACTCGTCGTCGCGCGTATACTCGGTGTCGAACACGGGAGTCCGGTGAGCCGGGCTGAGAGGAAGGTTCTCAACCTTCGACCGTCGAACCTGATCTGGGTCATGCCAGCGCAGGGAGGGCAGCGCATCTCAATTCCCGTGCCTCTTTCCTCGAACCGAAAGGGCACGACAGTGCACGCAACCACCGCATCATCCGCTTCCACCGCGCGCTCCGGCGAGCGTCGACTCCGCTGGCGGGTCGTCGACATCGTCGTCGCGAGCGTCATCGGCGTCGCCGTCGGCGTCGTATTCTGGGCCTGGGGCGTCGTCTGGGGGCCGATCTCCGCACCGATCGAGGCCCTGCTGCCGGGGCTGCAGGCCGCACCGGCGGCCGTATGGCTCATCGCCGGCGTGCTCGGCGCCCTGATCATCCGCAAGCCCGGCGCCGCGATCTACACCGAGCTGGTGGCCGCCGTGGTCTCCGCGCTCATCGGCAGCCAGTGGGGCGGCCTCCTGACGATCGAGGCCGGACTCGTCCAGGGCCTCGGCGCCGAGCTGGTCTTCGCGATCTTCCTGTATCGCAACTGGCGCCTGCCGGTCGCGCTCCTCGCCGGCGCAGGCGCCGGCCTCGCGATGGCGATCAACGACCTGATCCTCTGGTACGCCGGTGCGGCGCCGACGTTCGCGATCGTCTACACGATCTCGGCGGTCGTCGGCGGCGCGGTCATCGCGGGCGGCCTGTCGTGGCTCGCCGTACGCGGGCTCGCCAGGGCGGGCGCGCTCGACCGCTTCGCCGCGGGACGCGAGCTCCGGACGGTCTGACGTGGCGACGCACGACGCGTCGTCGTCGGGCGCGGCGTCGGTCGTCGCCCGGGGCTGGGGCTGGCGGCACGGCGGGCGGCGCCTGCCCGCCGTGCACGACCTCGACCTCGAGATCCGACCGGGCGAGCGCGTGCTGCTCCTCGGCGCCTCGGGGTCGGGCAAGTCCACCCTGCTGCACGGCATGGCGGGCGTGCTCGGCGGCGATGACGAGGGCGAGGTCCTCGGCGAGCTGCTCGTCGACGGGCGCCCGGCGGCGGCGTCGCGCGGCCGGTCGGGCCTCGTGCTGCAGGACCCCGACGCGCAGGTCGTCATGGCCCGGCTCGGCGACGACGTGGCGTTCGGCCTCGAGAACCTCGGCGTCGCGCGCGACGACATCTGGCCGCGCGTGCGGGCGGCGCTCGGCGCGGTGGGCCTCGACCTCCCGCTCGAGCATGCCACCGCCGACCTGTCCGGCGGCCAGCGCCAGCGGCTCGCCCTCGCGGGCGTGCTGGCCATGCGGCCGGGGCTGATCCTCCTCGACGAGCCCACCGCGAACCTCGATCCGTCGGGCGTGCGCGAGGTGCGCGACGCGGTCGCGCGCGTCGCCGAGGAGACGGGTGCGACGCTCGTCGTCATCGAGCATCGGGTGTCCACCTGGCTGCCCGCGGTCGACCGCATCGTCGTCCTCGGCGCGGGCGGGGGCCTGCTCGCCGACGGCGCGCCCGGGCAGGTGCTCGCCGAACGCGGGGCCGAGCTCCGGGCGGCCGGGGTGTGGCTTCCCGACGAGGTGCCGTGGCGCGCGCCGGCGCGCGATGCGTCGGCGCGGCATCCGCTGCTCACGACCGAGGGGCTCGACGTCGCCCGCGTTCCGGGCGCGCCCGTGCTGCGCGGCGTGGGCGTCACGGTCGATGCGGGCGGCATCCTCGCGGTGACGGGGCCGAACGGCGCCGGCAAGTCGACGCTCGCGCTCACGCTGGCCGGCCTGCTCCGCCCCGAGGGCGGACGTCTCGAGCCGTCGGCGGAGCTCGCGGGCGGGCTCCGCGGCGAGCCGTGGCGCTGGCGTTCGCGCGACCTGCTCACGCGAATCGGCACCGTGTTCCAGAGCCCCGAGCACCAGTTCCTCACCGGATCGGTGCGGGCGGAGCTCGAGGTCGGGCCGCGGGCGCTGAAGCTGCCGGCCGACGAGCGCGAGCGCCGCGTCGACGAGCTGCTGGCCGTCCTGCGGCTCGAGCGGCTCGCCGAGGCGAACCCGTTCACGCTGTCGGGCGGCGAGAAGCGCCGCCTCTCGGTCGCGAGCGCCCTGGCCACGCGCCCCCGCATGCTCGTGCTCGACGAGCCGACGTTCGGGCAGGACGCCACGACCTGGCGCGAGCTCGCGCGCCTCATCGTCGACCTCCGCGACCACGGCGTCGGGGTCGTCGCCGTCACCCACGACGACGTGTTCGTCGACGCGATCGCCGACCGACGGCTCGAGCTCGGCGCGGTGCCGCTGCCGTCGAGCGGAGGTGCGCGATGAGCATCGCCGCGATCCGCCCGGGGCTGCCGCTCGCGACGATCAACCCCGTCGCGAAGATCGCCGCCACGGTGCCGCTCAGCATCGTGCTCGTGCTCACGCTCGACGCGGTATCGGCGGCCGTCGCGATCGCGTGCGAGCTCGTGCTGTTCACCGCGGTCGGGCTCGGTCACCTGCTGTGGTCGCGCCGCACGCTGCCGGTCTGGATCGCCGCCCCGCTCACGGGCATCAGCATGGTGCTGTACGGTGCGCCGTCGGGCGCCGTGCTGTGGGACTTCGGCGTGATCCACGTCACCGAGGGATCGGTGCAGATCGGCGTCGCGACCACCCTGCGCGTCATCGCGATCGCGCTGCCGGCCGTCGTCATCTTCCTCACGATCGACCCCACCGACCTCGCCGACGGGCTGGCGCAGACGCTCCGGTTGCCCGCCCGGTTCGTGCTCGGCGCCGTCGCGGCGCTGCGGCTCGTCGGCTCATCGATCGACGATTGGCGCACGCTCAGCCTCGCCCGGCGCGCGCGGGGGATCGCGGACCACGGCGTCGTTCGTCGCGGTCTCGGCCAGGCCTTCGCGCTGCTCGTGCTCGCGATCCGCCGCGGCAGCACGCTCGCCACGGCCATGGAGTCGCGCGGGTTCGGGGCGCCCGGCGAGCGGACGTGGGCGAGGGTCGCCCACTTCGGCGCGCGCGAGTGGGTCGTGATCGCGGTCGGATGCCTCGTCGCGGCCCTCTCGGCGGCGGTCGCCGTCGTGACGGGGAGCTGGAATGTCATCTGGGCCTGACGCCGCACCACGGGAGACGGGCGCGGGAGCCGTCGGCGCGCACGACGGCGAGCCCGCCGCCTCGGCGATCGCGGCCGTGCTCGCGGCGGCCCGCGGCATCCGCTCGCCCGTCGTCCTCATCGACGGACCGAGCGGCGCGGGCAAGTCCACGCTGGCCGATGCCGTGATCGAACGCTGGCCCGGTCCGCCGCCGACCCTCGTGCGGCTGGACGACGTCTACCCGGGGTGGACCGGGCTCGAGCGCGCGGGCTCCGACCTCGCGCGGACGCTCCTGCCGCCGACCCGGCGCGGATCCGTCGGCAGCTGGCGCCGCTGGGACTGGGCCCGCGACGCGCCCGGCGTGCTCGAGCGCGTGCGGCCGGGCCGGAACGGGCTCGTCGTCGAGGGGTGCGGCGCCTTCACCGCCGGGGCGTCGGCCATCGACGCGGTGCACGTGTGGGTTGACGCCGCGGATGCGACGCGCAAGCGCCGGGCGCTCCGACGCGACCGGGGCACCTATGACCCGTACTGGGAGCTCTGGGAACGGCAGTGGCGGCGGCACGTGCGACGCACGTCGCCCGAACGTCGAGCCACGGTGCGCCTCCGCGCGGCGCCCGACGGGCGCATCGAGCCCGGGACCGCTGCGGGCGCGGTGGCTGTGCACGCCGGAGCGTGAGGGATAACGTAGTGCCATGAGCGCAGACACGGGTCCAGCAGAGTACGTCGCCGAGTTCATCGACGGCCCGCTCGAGGGCGAGTTCGAGCACCGCGTCCTCGTGGGCGGCAAGGCCGAGTCGCGCGTCGGCATGATGGCCGCCGTCGACGGCCTCGAGTCGCTGTTCTGGTACGACGCGGTCGACGAGCGGCAGGTCAACGGCCAGCTGCGGGTGCGCTTCCGGTTCGACGCCGACGACTCCGACCCCGTGGAGTTCGACGAGGACGACAACGACTGATTCCGCCTCGCAGGCGGTGACGCCGTCGGGTCAGGACGCCTGACCCGCGAGGAACGCGCCGATGACCGTCGCGGGGTTCGTGAGCCGCCACACCGGCCCCGGGTCGTTGATGTCGCCGGTGAGCCGCAGCGGCGAGGCGAGCTCGCCGGTCGCGGTCGCCACCGAGACGCGGCCCACCTCGCGGCCCTCGGGGGCGGTCGAGAAGTCGTCGACGGTGACGGATACCTCGCCCGGAGCGGAGCCCCACGCGGCATCCGTGCGGCTGACCGACGCGACCAGCTCGGCCTGGTCGCCCCACGGCGCGACGACGCGCGCGTAGGGCGTGCCTTCGGCGATGACCGTGACGGGAGCCGAGGCGGCGGCGGCCGAGTCGACGGCCGCGGTGACGGCCGGGTCGAGCGTCTCGTAGTCGGGCATCAACAGCATCGCACCGGTGATGCGACGGAGGCCCTCGACGCCCTCGACGGCGGGGAGCTCGGTCGTGAAGACGTAGCTCAGCGCCGCCTGGTCGGTGAAGCTGCGGGTGATCGCCCGCACGGCACCGTCATCGGCCCGGCCGACGAGGTCGGGCACGACGCGCGCGCCGGGCGGCGCCGCCTCGGGGTCGTCGAGCATGGCGGCGAGCTGGTCGTCGGCGAGCACGAGGGAGGCGAGGCGCGCGAGCTCGTCGGCCGTGCCCACGTTGTCGCCTGAGAGCCCCGTGGCGTCGTCGACGCGCGTGGCGGTGAAGCCCTGCTCGGCCAGCCACGCGTTCGCCGCCTCGACGTAGGCGTCGGGCGAGCCGAACGCCCAGCGCACGAGCGTGTCGGCGTGGTTGTTGCTCGAGGCGAGCAGGATCGCCCGCACGACGTCGCGCTCGGTCCAGGTCTCGCCCGGGGAGACCTGCACCGCACGTGACCCCTCGCCCGAGTACCGCAGGTAGTCGACGTAGTCCTCGGGTCCGATGGGGATGGCCGGACCCGGGCCGTCGGCCGGCAGCGGGAGCGAGTCGAGGGTCACGAGGAGCGTCACGAGCTTCGCGGCGCCGCCGATCGGCACGGCCGCCGGGTCGCCGGCCGTCGCGATGGTCTCGGCGGTGCCGTCGTCGCCGACCACCGCGATGGCGCTCGCGCCCGTCTCGGGCAGCGTGAGCGCCGGAACCTCGGCCGGGGCGGCGGCCGCCGCGGCCGGCCGCACCGTCACGTCGGGGAGCGGGCCCAGCAGCATCGCAGGACCGTACACGCCGATGCCGAGGATGGCGAGCGCGCCGACGGTGATGCCGATGATCCGGCCGGGGGAGGTCATGCGTTCAGCGTAACCGGAGGCTGGTCAGGCCCAGCCCAGCTCGTGCAGCCGGTCGTCGTCGATGCCGTAGAAATGGGCGATCTCGTGCACGAGGGTGATGTGGATCTCCTCACGGAGCTGCTCCTCGTCGTCGGCGACGGCCAGGAGCGGGTCCCGGTACAGGATGATGCGGTCGGGCATCTCGCCCATGCCGTAGCGGTCGCGCTCGGTCAGCGCATAGCCGTCGTAGAGGCCGAGCAGGTCGAGGGAGCCGTCCTCGGGGCGATCCTCGACGACGAACACGACGTTCTCGAGCCCGTCGACCATGTCGTCGGGCAGCTGGTCGAGCTCGTCGACGACCAGGGCCTCGAACGCTTCACCATCGAGTTCCACGACTGCTCCCGTCGGTGGCGGGGAAGTGACGCTACGAATTGGGGTGAGTAACGGGCCTTGAACCCGCGACCTGATCTTCGAACCGTACCGCGACCAGGCGTTTGGGGTGAGTAACGGGGCTTGAACCCGCGACCTGATCTTCGAACCGTACCGCGACCAGGCGATTGGGGTGAGTAACGGGGCTTGAACCCGCGACCTCCTGGACCACAACCAGGCGCTCTACCAACTGAGCTATACCCACCATGTGTCGACCGCCGTGGCGATCGAGGCAACTGTAAGAGACTACTACACCTTCGCCTCGAACTCGTCCACCACGGCGGCGGCGAGCGTCTGCAGCTCCTGGCTCGACGGCCCGGGATCGGCGACGAAGATGGCGCGACGGTAGTAGTGCAGTTCGCGGATCGACTCGAGGATGTCGGCGAGCGCGCGGTGGCCGCCGTTCTTGGCGGGGGAGTTGAAGTAGGCGCGGGGGAACCAGCGCTTCGCAAGCTCCTTGATCGAGGACACGTCGACGTTGCGGTAGTGCAGGTGCGAGTCGAGCCGCGGCATGTACTTCGCGATGAACCCGCGGTCGGTGCCGATCGAGTTGCCGGCCAGGGGAGCCCGCTGCTCTTCGGGGACGTGCTTCAGCACGTATTCGAGCACCTCGTACTCGGCCTCGGCGACGCTCACGCCGTTGGGGATCTCCTCGATGAGGCCCGACTCGGTGTGCATGGCCCGGACGAACTCGCCCATGTTCTCGAGCGCGCTCGCGTCGGGCTTGATCACGATGCTGAGCCCGGCGTCGACGGGGTTGAGGTCGTAGTCCGTGATCACGACGGCGATCTCGACCAGCTCGTCGACCTCGAGGTCGAGGCCGGTCATCTCGCAGTCGATCCAGACCAGTCGGTCACTCGAGGTTGCCATGCGGCGAGTCTACCGGGGGCGTCGGACAGCCGACCGTCGACGCCGGTACCGTGACGGCCCTTCGACGCGGCGCCCATAGGCTGGCCGGGTGGCGACGTTCGACGAGGTGCTCGAGGCGATCCGGTCGGCGACGTCGCGGTCGCCCCGAATCGTCGTGGGCGTCTCGGGCTACGGCGGCGCGGGCAAGTCGACGCTCGCCCGTCGCCTGCTCGACGAGGTGCCCGGAAGCGTGCGCATCCGCGGTGACGACTTCCTCCATCCCGAGCTCACGCGCGAGCGATCGGCCGACTGGGCTGCGTTCGATCGCACGCGTCTCCGGGCGGAGGTGCTCGAGCCGTTCCGGGCCGGACGGCCGGGCACGTTCCGCCGGCTCGACTGGGCGACCGGCACGCTGGGGCCCGCGGAGCCGTTGCCTGCGGCATCCGTGCTCGTGGTCGACGCGGTGGGCCTGTTCCACCACGAGCTCGACGGCCTCCTCGACGTGCGCATCTGGGTCGACGTCGACCTCGACACGGCCACCGAGCGCGGCCGCGCCCGCGACCTGCGGCGGGGCGACGCGGATGTCACCGTGTGGGACGACGTCTGGGCGCCGAACGAGCGCGACTTCGCGGCTCGGCACCGACCGCGTGAGCGGGCGGACCTGCGCTACGACGCCTCGGCGTGACGGTGCCCCCGGCAGGAATCGAACCTGCGACCGACAGATTAGAAGGCTGCTGCTCTATCCGCTGAGCTACGGGGGCCGGCCACGCCAGCATACCGGGCGGTGCTGGATCACCCCTCGGTGGGCACGAAGGCGTCGTCCTCGCGCGGCCGGGGCGCGGCATCCGGCGTTCGCCTGCGCAGCGCGAGCGCGATGAGCGGGAACAGCAGCACCGAGAGCATGCCGGCGCCGACGAGCGCCGAGGCGGTGCCGCTCGCGAGGTCGCCCGCCTCGACGCCGATGGCCGTCACCGCGACGATGATCGGCAGGCCAGTGGCCCCGAACAGTCCGATGGCAGCTCGGTCGCGCACGCTCGAACCCACGGGCGCCACGATGAGCGATGGCAGCCCGCGCACGACGAGCAGGAGCACGAGGAAGATCGGCACGAGCGCGAGCGTGCGCGGATCGGCGAGCAGCGCGTCGAGATCGAACGTGACGCCCGTGAAGATGAAGAAGATCGGCACGAAGAACCCGTAGCCGAGGGCCTCGACCTTGCTCTCCATCATCTCGATGTCGTGCTTCGGAGCGCCCGACAGCAGCAGGCGGTAGATGACGCCGGCCGTGAACGCCCCGAGGAGCATGTCGAGGTCGAGCGCGAGGCTGAGCGTGACGAGCGCCATGATCACGAGCACCACGAGGCGCACGCCGAACTGGCCGCTCGTGTGCAGGGTGGCCGTGATGACGCGGTGCACCCGGTGCCGCACGTCGCGCGTGGCCAGCCAGATGCCCGCGGCCGCCACGACGGCGAAGCCCACCAGCACGAGGGTCGCCACGAGGGGCGAACGGCCGCTGAGGAAGAGCGAGATGGCCAGCAGCGGGCCGAACTCGCCGATGGCGCCGAGCGCGATCACGGCGACGCCGAACGGCGTGCGCAGGTCGCCCGAATCGCGGAGCACGGGCATGATCGTGCCGAGGGCCGTCGAGGTCAGCGCGATGCCGATGAAGGCCGCCGCCCCGAGGTTGGGCGCGAAGAGCACGGCGATGCCGAAGCCGGCAGCGAGGGAGACGATCCAGCCGATCGCGGCGCGACCGATGGGCCGGCCACGGATGGCGCGGAAGTCGATCTCGCTGCCCGCGAGGAAGAACAGCATCGCGAGCCCGAAGTCCGAGAACGCCTGCGCGAAGGGACCGGGTTGGATCCAGCCGAGCACGGCGGGTCCGAAGAGCAGCC